>NZ_CP075339.1:0-600697 GCF_024399335.1 Leucobacter aridicollis | reverse complement strand
GTGATCATCACGTGCGGCTTGAACGCGCGAACCACGCGCACGAGTGCCTCGGCCGACACTTCCTTCGGCACGTCGGCGAACGATCCTGAGGGGATATCCTCCCCCTCGCCTGGAAGCCCCGAATCCTCGTAGCCGAGCCACGTGTGCTCGAAGCCGATGATTTCCTGTGCGCGGGCCATCTCGCTGCGTCGCAGGCCGGCGAGATCGCGGCGGCTCCGCGGGTCGCGGGCCGCTAGCTCGTTGAGCACGTCGCCGCGCTCTCCACCCGTGCAGCTCACGATCAGCACCTCGACGCCCCGGTCAAGGTAGTGGGCGTAGGTGCCTGCTCCCTTGCTCGATTCGTCGTCGGGATGCGCGTGTACGGCGATCAATCTGAGCGTCATGGGCGTCCTTTCACATGCAGCGATCATGCGATCCCGATACGCTGGCACGGGACTAGTCTAGCCAGCACACACCGGAGGTTCCCCGTGACCGAAACCGCCAGCGACACCGTAGCCGACCGCTACGGCGCGAGCCGCTCCAAGCGGTGGGATCGGCGTATCGGCTGGTCGCTCGCCTCGGTCGCAATTCTGGTCGGGCTACTCGTCATCGCGTTCGGAAACTGGCGGCAGAGCACCACCGAGTTCCAGAACATCGGTTTCACACTCCACAACGAGGGCGGCCCTGGCGACGCCTTCAGCGCGAGCACCAAGTTCGAGGTGAACGCCGACCCCGGCGTTGCCGTCAGCTGCGCCGTCGAGGCGCTCAACACGTCGAAAGCAACCGTCGGGTGGAAGATCGTAGACCTTCCCGTTATCGATGGCCGCTCCCAGACCGTCAGCGTTGACATCGTCACGCTGGGGCCGGCGACGGCGGCCCACGCGAAGGCGTGCTGGCCCGTCGAACGCTAGCCAGCACAACCTGCACTGATACCCTTGTGCCGTACGCCCTGCTCGACGGGGCGTTCGTCATAGATCAGCGGGTTCGCTCTCCCTCGGTGGGCGAACCTTCCCCCAAGGAACGAGGACACCATGGCCGAGACCACGCAGACCTGGCTCACGCAGGAGGCATTCGACCGCCTGCAGTCCGAGCTCGACGCACTCTCCGGCGCGGGCCGAAAGGACATCGCGGCCCGCATCGAGGCGGCTCGCGAGGAGGGGGACCTCAAGGAGAACGGCGGCTACCACGCCGCGAAAGACGAGCAGGGCAAGATGGAAGCGCGTATCCGCGACCTTACCGAGCTCCTCAAGCACGCGACGGTCGGCGAAGCTCCAGAGGCCAACGGCGTCGTCGTTGTCGGCACAGTCGTGACCGCAGAGGTGTTTGGTGACGAAGAGCGGTTCCTCCTCGGAAACCGCAACCTCGCAGACGGCTCTGACCTCGACGTGTACAGTGCTGAGAGCCCGCTCGGCGCTGCCATTCTCGGGCTGAAGGTCGGCGAAGAGGCGAGCTACACGGCACCCAACGGCAAGGAGATTCCCGTGAAGGTGCTCGCAGTCGACACTTACGCGTAACACGCACAGTCCACATAAACGTCAGTGCCCGGGAGCTATCCAGCTCCCGGGCACTGACGTTTATACCTCGTGTCAGTAGCGTTCGCCGACTCGCACCTGGTAGCCCTGATCGCGGAGCGCCTGAGCGACAGCCTCGCCGTGCTCCGCGCCGCGGGTCTCAATGTGCAGCTCAAGTTCGACTTCGCTGACCGGGAGTTCGGTCGCGTGGCGCGTGTGAATGACCTCGACAACGTTCGCGTTCTGCTCGGCAACGATCGAGGCAGTCCGCACGAGCTGCCCGGGAACGTCGGGCAACAGAATGCGCAACTTCGTGTAGCGCGCCGAGGCGGCAAGGCCGTGGCCGATAACGCGCTGCAGCAGCAGCGGGTCGATGTTGCCGCCAGACAGGATCACCGAGGTCGGGCCAGTGAGTTGCACCTTGTCGGCGATGATCGCCGCGACACCCGAGGCGCCTGCTGGCTCAACGACGAGCTTCGCACGTTCGAGCAGCAGCACGATCGCGCGGGCGATGTCGTCATCGCTCACAGTGACGATCTCGTCGACGTACTCGCGCACCGCCTCGAAGTTCCGCGATCCTGGTCTCGCGACTGCGATACCGTCCGCGATCGTCGGCGACGTCTTCACGGTGACGGGCTCGCCAGCCGCAAGCGAGACCGGGAACGGCGCAGCATTCTCGGCCTGCACACCGATGATCCGCATCGGTCTGCCGTGCTTCGCTGCCCACTGCTTTGCGGCGGCGGCAACGCCAGAGATCAGGCCGCCACCACCGATCGGCACGATAATTGTCTCGACTTCGGGAGCCGTCTCGAGAATCTCGAGCGCGACAGTCCCCTGCCCCTCGATCACAGCATGATCATCAAACGGCGCGATAAAGACAGCGCCAGTCTCCCGGACGAACTCCTGAGCGGCCACGGCTGTCTCGTCAAAGATGTCACCCGCAAGCTGCACCTCTGCGCCATAGTTGCGGGTCGCCTGCAGCTTGGGCAGGGCGACGCCCTTCGGCATGAAAATAGTTGCCTTGATCCCGAGCTCGCGTGCGGCGAACGCGACACCCTGAGCGTGGTTGCCGGCCGAGGCCGCGACGACGCCGCGCGCCCGCTCCTCCTCAGTGAGCTGCAGCAGGCGGTTGTACGCGCCACGAAGCTTGTACGCTCCGGTGCGCTGCAGGTTCTCGCACTTCAGGTACACCTGCGGCGCACCACTGATCCCAGCAAGGAATCGTGACGTCTCAAGCGGCGTGCGCTGCGTAATTCGATGCACCCGCTCAAGGGCTCGCTCAAAGTCTTCAAGCGTTGGGGCCGTGTAGGCGTCGCTCATGCGATGTTTCCTTTCCGCGCGTGTTTCGCTGCTTCTTTTGCGCGCGCTCTCGCGACGCGATGGACCTGGTCTTTTCGATGGAACTCCGCCGCCGGGTCCGTACCTGACTCCCACTGTCGTTTCACGAGCACGCTCACTATCGTGTTCGCCGCGGCCGCGATCGGCACCGCAAACAGTGCGCCAGGGATCCCAGCGAGCAGAGTACCCGTCGTCACGGCAAGTACGACGCCGAGCGGGTGCACCCGAACCGCATTGCCCATCACCAGCGGCTGCAGCACGTGGCCCTCGATCTGGTTCACGAGCACGACGACGCCAAGCATGATGAGCGCGGTCACGGGGCCGTTGTAGACGAGCGCGATGAACGCGGCAAGCGCGCCAGTCACGATCGCGCCGAGGAACGGAATGAACGAACCAAGGAAGACGAGGATCGCGACAGGGATCGCAAACGGCACCCCCAGGATCGTCGCCCCGAGCCCGATACCGACAGCATCGACGAAGGCGACAAAGATCTGCACGCGCACGTACTGCCCGACAGACACCCAGCCGGCGCGGCCAGCGGCGTCAAACGCCGCGTGCGCTCGGGCAGGGGCGAAGCCGACAACCCAATACCAAATGCGTTTGCCATCAATCAGCAGGAAGATGAGTGAGAAGATCGTGAGCAGCAGGCCCGTGGCGACCTGGGTTGCGGTCGTTGCAACGCCGAGCGCGCCCGTCCACAGTGTGCCCTGGTTGTTCTCGAGCAGTTGCAGCGCCTGGTTCATCAGGTCGTCGAGCTGGTCGACAGGGATCCCGAGGGTGTTGTGCTGCACCCAATCGAGGATCTCGTTCCAGACTTCCACCGAGCGCTTCGAGAAATCCCCGAAGCCGTCGCGCAGCTGCGTCACGATAAGCCAGATGAGCACCCACAGCGCCGCGATGAACACGCCAAGCGCGCCGACAACGCCAGACCAGCGGGGAAGCCCGCGCCTGATGAACCAATCAACAACGGGGTTGAGTAGCGCAGTGAGGAGGATCGCAATGAGCAGCGGAATCACAATGATCCGCACCTGCACGATGCCCCAGATCAGGGCGCCGGCGGCAACAACAATAATGATGAGGCGCCAGGACCACGCGGCGGCGACCCGGATGCCAAGCGGCAGCTCCTGTTCGGCACGCTCAGTCGGCGACACCGCGTCCGGGGTCTTGTTTGGCTCTTCCACGTGCACAGTCTACTGATCGCCATATGCACGTATGTGGGTGAGCGGCCAGGAACCCCTCGCACCCACTAGAGGAGCTTCCGCAGCCACTTCCGCGCGACGCCATCCTTCGCGGCGGTATATGGGGGCATGACAGTCGCCGCGAGAGTGTCGGGCCGCAGCGGCTTCGCGAGCACAGCCTTCTCGTGGCTGAACACTCGGAACGAGAGCTCACCGTGATAGGCGCCCATACCGCTCTCGCCGACCCCGCCGAACGGCAGTTCGGGAGCGGTGAGGTGCATCACCGGAACGCCGAACGCGAGGGCGCCAGAACTCGTCTCGCGCTCCCACCGCCTGCGAACGTCTGAATCATCGCTGAAGACGTAGGCGGCGAGCGGCTTGTCCCTACCCGTGACGAAGGCAAGTGCATCGTCGAGATCGGAAACCTCGACGAGCGGAAGGATCGGCCCGAAGATCTCCTCCTGCATCACTCGCGCTTCACGTGAAACACCGGTGAGCACCGTCGGGTCGATGTGCAGCGCTTCAGCGTCGTAGTGACCGCCGACGGCTGCCTCACCATCAGCGAGGTAACCGACAAGCCTGTCGAACTGGGCACGGTTCACGACCCGCCCGTAGTCGGGGTTCTGCTGTGCCGCCGATCCATACAACTCGTGAATGGCGTCGGCGAGCAGCGGCGCGAGCCTCGCAAGCACCTCACGTGAACCGATCACGTAGTCGGGGGCGACGCAGGTCTGCCCGACGTTCATGAACTTGCCCCACACGAGACGCTTCGCCGCCTCATCGAGCGGGACCGAATCATCGACGTAGGCGGGCGACTTCCCGCCGAGCTCGAGCGTGACGGGGGTGAGGTTCTCTGCGGCAGCGCGGGCGACGATCCTGCCGACCTTGCCGTTGCCCGTGTAAAAGATGTGATCGAATCGCTCGGCGAGGAGCGCTGTGGTCTCGGGCACCGCCCCCTCGACAACCGCGACCGCGCGCTTGTCGAGCGTGTCTGGGATAACCCGGGAGATGAGTTCGGCCGTCGCGGGCGCGAGCTCGCTCGGCTTAATCACGACCGAGTTGCCCGCGGCGAGTGCACCAATCACCGGTGACAGCGCGAGCATGAGCGGGTAGTTCCACGGCGCAATCACCAGCACGACGCCGAGCGGCTCTGGAACCACCTTCCCCAGAGCGGGCTGCAGCGCCAACGGGAGCCCAACACGGCGCGGCCGGATCCACCTCCCCAGGTGCGAGAGCGCATGATCGATCTCTGCAACTAAGAACCCGATCTCCGTGAGCTGCGCCTCGGTGCCTGCCTTGCCAAGATCTTCGAAAAGTGCACGCTCAAAGTCGGCGCCGCGCTCGAGCAGCAGGTCGCGCAGCCGCGTCAGTTGCTCGCACCGCCACGACTCGGGGCGCGTCACCCCCTGGTCGAACGTGTAGCGAAGACCAGCCACGATCCCTGGGATGCGATCAATTGCGGTAAAGCTCATGCGCCCAGAATAGTCTGCGCCCCTGGGCCTTCAACAGGACCAGGGGCGCAGTTCGCTGTGTGCGGGCTAGCCGTGAAGCGCGGGCACAATCAGGTAGATGCCGACGAGCACAGCGACGACCGACAGAGCGAAGCACGTGTTGGCGGCGATTGTCGCCCACAGCGGACGGCCAGCCTCCTCGTCAATGTCGTCGTCCTCGTCGTCGCGGTCCGGGCCGACGGGCTCGATCGATCCGTCAGGCCTGCGTGCGGGCTTGGGAGGCGTCGCCAAGAAGCGAATACCAAGCGAGTACAGGGCGACAACGAACACTGCCGAAAACAGCGCGGCGCCGAACACCGTGAGAAACGCCAACCAGTTGATATCACTCATGCGTTGCCTCCCTCGCGCTGCTTCTGAGCCGCGGCCTTCTTTGCTGCCTTCCGAGCAGCCTTCTCGGCCTCGCGCCTTGCCTTCTCGGCCGCGCGCTTCGCCTTGTCAGAGCGCACCGCCGACTGCGCGACAGGCGTGAGCGGCGGAACAGTGCCGGTCTTCGTCGGAACCTTCTTGACACGGCCCTTGCCCATGCGCACGGCATAACCAGACTCGGCGACGTCGGGCACGGCGATCGCGTTGCCCGCGTCAACCTTGTTGCGGCGCGAACGCCAGAAGATGAACAGAATGAAGAACAGGCCCAGCACAGCGTCAAGAATGATGCCCCAGGTGCCGAGGTGTGCGATCAGGGCGGCGACAGCACCAACGATCGCGGCTGCAGGAAGCGTAAAGAGCCAGCCCGAAGCGATACGACCCACAGTCCGCCAACGGACCGTCGACCCCTTGCGCCCGAGACCCGAACCAATGACGGAGCCCGATGCGACCTGGGTCGTGGAGAGCGCGAACCCGAGGTGGCTGGACGCGAGGATGGTTGCAGCCGTCGACGTCTCAGCCGCGAAGCCCTGCGCAGGCTTCACGTCAGTGAGGCCCGCGCCAAGGGTGCGGATGATTCGCCAACCGCCCGAGTAGGTGCCGAGCGCGATCGCAATCGCACACGTTGCGATGACCCAGAAGTGCGGCCCCGTACCGGGATCCTGCAAACCGGCGGCGACAAGGGTGAGCGTGATGACGCCCATCGTCTTCTGTGCGTCGTTCGTGCCGTGCGCGAGAGCGATCAGCGACGACGACGCGATCTGGGCGTACCTGAACCGGCCGCGGCCGTCCTTGCGGCCGTCATGGCGGCGGGTGATCGCGTAGGCGACTCGAGTGGCGGCGAACGCGACAAGGCCTGCGGTGAGTGGAGCCGCGAGGGCAGGCAGCAGAATCTTCGACATGAAGACGCCGCCATCAATCGCCGAGAAACCCGCACCAACAACCGCGGCACCAATGAGGCCACCGAACAGGGCGTGAGACGAGCTCGACGGAAGGCCGTAGAGCCACGTCACGAGGTTCCAGACGATCGCGCCAATGAGGCCGGCGAAAACCATCTCGGGGCTGATCAGCACCCCGCCGTCAGAGCCCTCGCGAATCAGACCGCCAGAGATCGTCTTGGCGACCTCCGTCGACAGGAATGCCCCGATGAGGTTGAGAACTGCCGCAAGTAGCACGGCGGTCTTCGGCTTGAGCGCACCAGTGGCGATGGGAGTTGCCATCGCATTGGCTGTGTCGTGAAAGCCGTTCGTAAAGTCAAAGAAGAGTGCCAGCGCAATAACTAGCAGCACGATGAGGGTGAATTCCACCGGCGCCTTCCGTTCGGCGTTAGAAATTGATGAGTTTCATCGCGTGCTCGCTCACAACGGTTTACGTGCCGTTCACGCGCGCGCTAACTAAATGTTGGCACCTCGCAATGGTTCGGTCAAGCTAGACCCTGGTCGTTCACCTTCCGTTCATCTTCGCGCTCTCACCGCAGGAATATCGCGTCAGCAGCGTATGTTGGAGTGGACAGGCGAAGCCGCTGGCAACCAGAGTGAGGAGCGTGCAATGAGCACCGCACAGATTTCAGATTTCACCCCCGAGGCGGGGGCCATCACGATGTTCTCGACCGAGTGGTGTGGGTACTGCAAGCGCCTCAAGACGATGCTCTCGGCCACCGGCATCGGCTTCACCGAGGTTGATATCGAGAACACCCCGGGAACGCCAGAGCTCGTCGAGCAGGTCAACGGCGGCAACCAGACAGTTCCGACGGTTGTCTACCCCGACGGTACGACCGCAACAAACCCCTCGCTGAACGACGTGAAGGCCAAGTTGGGGCTGTAACCCGCCCCTCGTCGATGAAGCCCCGGCGCCTGTCTGGCCTCGGGGCTTCATCGGTCATCCCGGCGTCACTGACGTCGTCCGCCACACCGCAGCCCATGGCATTGGGGCTTCGTCAACAGCACCCCCACTTCCCCGGCATCGCAGCCTCGTCAACACCACCCCAGCTTCCCCGGCATCGCGCGCCGCCTGTGGGTATCCCCTCGGAGGGCCGATAACTCGGTCAGACTATCCGAGTGCCATCCTCTCGACAGATCGAAGCCGTCGCAGGCCAGTTGCTCCGTGCCGCTGAGCTGCGACGCTCGGGTGTCAGTGAGCGCGACATCGCGGCCGCCACTCGAAATTCGTCACTCGTTCGGCTGCGCCAAGGCTGGTACATTTCTGGCAGCTTCTGGGAGTCAGCGTCGGCTGAGACGCGACATCTGGCGGCACTGCTCGCCGCGCACGGCAGCGCTCAGAGGCCCCCGGTGTTCTCCCATGGCAGTGCTGCCCTGCTCCATGGGTTCCCGGCGCTGTCTCGGTGGCTGCGTGACGCGGGACGTCGGCAGACGTCTGCGGGTCCAGGCTCGAACTCGCGGGTCGTGGAAGTCACTGTGTCCCGTACGCGCCCCTCATCACCGAGCTCCACGGTCGTTCGCCATCGCGCCGAGCTTGCGGCGAGCGACGTCGACAGCTGCGAAAGGTTTCGACGGACGACGGCCGACCGAACAATCGCTGACCTCGCACGTGCAGGCCCGTTCACGATCGCGCTCGCAAGCGCAGACACGCACCTCAGTGAGATAGCGCGGGTCGGGCGGCTGATAGATGCCGCCACGGTGCACGCCTGGCGCGATGGGATGCTTCGGCGCTCCGAGTCGCTGCGCGGCAGGCCAGGCAGTCGAGCCATTGAAGCCGTCGCCGTGTTGGCTGATCCGCGAGCAGACTCGCCGCTTGAAAGCCTCTCGCGGCTACGGTTCGTGGAGCTCGGCGTCGACGTTGACCTGCAGGTCGGGGTGCGCGGTGCAGGTCGGGGCGAGGTCTTTCTCGATTTCCGGCTGACAGGTACGGGCTTCTGGGGAGAAGCAGACGGCAAACAGAAATACTTGGACACTGCAATGCTCCGCGGACAGACCCCGGCAGAGATCGTCCTCGCCGAGAAACGCCGCACCGACTGGATCTCGGGCACCACCGGTTTGCGCCCCATCCGGTGGGGCTCCGCCGAGGCGTTCTCGCGTGAACGCTTCGGAGCACTCTTGGCAGCGCACGGGGTGCGGGTGCCTGGGGAGCCGAACGAGCGCTGGGGTCCGCGCGTAACCGCGTTCTTGAAGGGCCTACCTTAGTCAGCGAAGCCCGGCGCAGCCCTTGCAGCCGGCCCGACCCGATCCTCCGCCCAGCTCGGCCCTTGCAGCGGACCCGTCCGAGCCGACCCTCCGCCAGACCAGACCAGACCAGACCAGGTCAGACCCGATCCTCCACCCGGTCCATCCCGGCCCTTGCAGCGAGCCAGACCCGGCTGTACACGGTTCCCACAGAAGAACACGACTTCTGCGCGTAGAAGTCGTGTGCTTCTGTGGGAACTGTGTACATCGGGCTGTCCCTTGGGCTGGTGGGGTCGGGCCGAGGCGGCGGGGCGAGATGAAGGCCGCGCCGGGCAGGCCGCGGGCCGCAGGCCGCGCGGGGCCGCATGGCAGCAAGGCCGCGGGCCACGGGCCGCGCCATGCCGCGCCATGCCGCAAGGCCGCAGGGCGCAGGCCGGGCGCAGGTCAGCCGAAGTTGAGGCGGACCTCCGCGTAGCGAGCCTCCGGCACCGTCTTCAACTTGCCGACGGCCTCTGAGAAGGGCACGAGTTCAATCCGGTCGCCGCGAAGGCCAGCCATCTTGCCCCAGTCCCCGGCAAGCACTGCGTCGGCAGCGGCGATGCCTGAGCGCGTCGCGAGCACGCGGTCAAACGCCGTGGGCGAGCCGCCTCGCTGCACGTGCCCGAGCACCGTCGAGCGCGTCTCGATACCTGTGCGCTCTTCGATCAGGGGCGCGAGCATGTCGGCGACGCCCCCGAGGCGCGGGCGGCCAAAGCCATCGAGCCCATCGCGAGTGACGGCGTCATCTGAACCCTCAAGTTTGAACCCCTCAGCGACAACGACGAGCGCGGAACGACCGCGGTCGCGCACGTTGGCGACCCAGGCGCACACCTGTTCGAGGCTCTCGGGGAACTCGGGAAGCAGCATCGCCTGCGCTCCACCCGCCATGCCCGCGTGCAACGCAATCCACCCGGCGTCGCGGCCCATGACCTCAAGCACCATGCAGCGGCGGTGGGAGTCTCCAGTCGTTCGGAGCCTGTCGATGGCTTCGGAAGCGATCGACACTGCGGTGTCAAAACCGAAGGTGTAGTCGGTGCCCGCGAGGTCGTTGTCGATCGTCTTCGGGAGGCCGACGACGTTGATACCTGCGTCCCACAGGATCGAAGACACGGTTTGGGTTCCGTTGCCGCCGATGAGCATGAGTCCGTCGAGACCGTAGCCCGCCATCTTTGCGCTCAGCGCGTCGAGCGCCTCTGGCGTGACTGGGGCCTCCCACGGTGGAACACGACTCGTTCCGATGAAGACGCCGCCGAGCGGCGATAGGCCACGCACTGTCGGGCGGTCAAGCTCGACGAACTCGCCGTCGTGGAAGCCTCGCCAGCCGTCGATGAAGCCGATCATCTCGAAGCCGTGAACGTCGACGCCGCGAAGCACGGCGCCACGAATCGCAGCATTCATGCCCGGGCTATCGCCGCCCGAGCAGAGCACACCAATACGCATGGTCACCATGCTAGCGGTGGCACGAATGCTACAGACACATAGATTCGCGCCATTTTGGCGCGCGGAACAGCCAGGCCCCGCGCGCCTGAGAACTCAGTCGTTCTCCGCCGCCGAGACCGCGCGCGACAGAACACTCATGAGCGCAAGCAGCTGCACGGGATCGGCGTTCTCCTCTGCCGCCGGCGCACCGTCGAGTGCCCGTGCCGCGAGGCCCGCCTTGCCGTCGATGAGCTCCGCGATACGGGCGTCGATCGTCTGCGCCGCGATGATACGCCAGGCGGTGACGGGTTCTTCCTGCCCGATGCGGTGGACGCGGTCAATCGCCTGTGTCTGCTCCGCATCCGTCCAGCTCAGCTCGGCGAGCACAACGTTTGAGGAGGCCTGCAGGTTCACGCCGACGCCTGCCGCGGTCAGCGAGCACACCGCAACCGAGACCTCGGGGTCGTTGTTGAACGCGTCGATCTGCTCCTGCCTGAACGTCGAGCTCTGCTCGCCTCGAATCGAGATCGTCTTCAGGCCTGCCTCGGCGAGCTGCGCTTCGGCGCGGTCCATGACGTCGATGTGCTTCGCGAAGAACACGACCTTGCCGACCGATCGCGCGAGCTGCGCGGTGTAGTCAACGGCGAGGCCAGCCTTGGCGATGCCGATCTCGCGCACCATCGTGAAGACATTGAGCCCGTCAGCAGAAGCGTTCGACTCTTCGAGCTCCTGAGCCGCGACCATCCGAATGATCGCCTCGTCCGAGAGCTTCTGCCCGAGCTTGCCAGCCTTGACCGTGGCGAAACGGTCGTACAGCTTCTGGGCGAGCTTCGCCTCGGCGGCGCGGATCCCGCGACCCGCCTCGTCGTCGAGTTCTACTGGAAGATCAACGACGCGCTTCGCGGGGAGATCCTGAGCAACGTCGATCTTGCGTCGACGCACGATTCCCATCTCAATGACGCTCTGGCGCGCCTCAGGGTAGAATGGCGGGTCGGCCGGCGTCCAGCCGTTGTTCTCAAGCTTGGCCATCAGCTCGGGCCCAGGCTTGTCAGCGTCGGTCCAGCCGAGGAAGCGCCAGATGGCGCGGAAGTCATCAACCTCGTTGATGAGCGGGGTACCTGTCAGTGCGACCAGCAGCGGCTGGGACCCGCGCGTGCGTTCCCGGATACTCTCGGCGATCGTGAGCACGTTGCGCGAGCGCTGTGAATGCGTGTTCTTGATCATGTGAGCCTCGTCGACGACCATGCTCTTGAACCCGAAGCGCGAGATCCAGCTGAGGTGCCTGTCGAGAATGTCGTAGTTCACCACGAAGACGTCTGCGAACGCGTCCATCTTTTCGCCGTCGCCGTGGATGACTGTGACACGCCGTTGCGGGGTCCAGCGCTCAACCTCACGCGCCCAGTTCATCTTCACGACGTTTGGTACGACGACGAGCATCGGGTACGCGTCTGCGACGGAGGCGGCGAGCACGGACTGCGCCGTCTTTCCGAGGCCGGGCTCGTCGGCAAGCAGGAAGCTGCGGTGGCCCTCGCGAACGCTTGCGAGGAAGCGCGCCTGGTGGGGCATAAGCTCAAGCCCGGCAGGGGCGAGCCTGTCGGGCACGGGCGCCTCAGGGAGCTCCATGCAGGCTGCCCCGCCGCCGCCCTGTTCGAATGCTTTGAGGAGCGGGTTGAGAAGTTCCCAGTTCGCGAGACGCACGACCGGTGTCGGCTGCTTGGGCGCCTCGAGCGAGGGCGCGAGGAAGGGGTTTGCGAGCATGCGAGAGTGAATCCGCGCGGGCTCGACCTGGCGCTCTGCGAGCTCCGGCGGCACGAGGGTCTTCGCGGGTTCTGCCTCTGCGGGCGCTTCCTCGGGGACCTCGATACCGGCCTGCACGAGCATCTTTCGCTTGAGCTGCCGAGTCGCATCGGTGATGGTCGCTCCGGGTTCGAGCAGCGTAATGAGGCTCGTGTCTCGGGCGGCAGTCTTTGCGAGGATCGCGGCGACACCGTCAAGGCGCTTGAGCGTCTCGGCACGCTCGGTGTCACTGACGCCCTCCTCGGTCTTCACTCGAGCGCGCTCCTCGCGCATCAGCAGAGCGATGACCTGGAACTTCGTACGGTTCTGCGGGCTCGCCTTGCCGCGCTGAGCGGACGCTTCGACCTCGCGCACAGCGCGCGCGAGGAGCGGGATGATGCCCTCGTTGTGCGCGTGCTTACGCGCTCCGCCGGAACGCTGACGCTTTGCGGGCTGGCGGGTGGCAGTGCTGCTTGCCAATTGCTCTCCTGGAGGATCTGTGCGTGACGCACCGAACTGGGGCGACACGTAGCATGCGCCCCTACCGTATTCGGGGCGAAGCCGGTCGAGCGTCTAGAATCTGAGCCGCACGTTGCACGGGATTCGAGTCACACGTCTCTCGACTATGCCCCGATCTTACCACCCGATGCTTGTGGGCGCGCCCGGGAAGCGCGAACTTCGCTCTCTGTTCAGCCCTCGGACGTCAGCCCTCGCGGACAGCAGCGAGGATCTCGCGGGTTTCAGCCACGTCCTCGTGCATCCGTTCGATGAGCGCCTCGACGGAGCTAAACGGCAGCATCTCGCGAATCCGCTTCGCGAACCGCACCTCCATTTGCTTGCCGTACAGGTCGCCAGCAAAGTCGAGCACGTACGCTTCCACTCGCGGCTCCCCCTCAGGCTCGAAGGTGAGGTTCACACCGACCGAAATCGCAGCGTCGTGTTCGCGCCCGTCGATAACGACAGATCCCGCGTAGACGCCGTGCGCGGGAACAAGCCCCTCGACGGTCCCGCCGAGGTTCGCTGTCGGAAAGCCGAGTTCGCGGCCGCGGGCGTCGCCATGTACGACCTCGCCGCGCACCGCGTGGCACCTACCAAGCATTGCGCGCGCGGCCACAAGGTCACCGGACAGCACCGCATCGCGGATCATCGTTGAGGACACGGCCGCGTCTTCGTCGTCGCCAACACTCGCGACGACCTCAACGGTGAAACCGAACTTCGGCCCGAGCTCGCGCAGAAGTGCCGCGTCGCCGAGGCCACGGTGCCCGAAGTGGAAGTCTTCGCCAAGGAGCACATGGCGCACATTCAGCTGGCCAACGAGGACCCGTTCGACGAACTCAGTCGCTGGGATCGACGCGAACGCCTCGTCGAACTGCACCATGACACAAGTGTCGACGCCAGCGTTCTCTACGAGTTCGAGGCGTTGGGCCCTGCTAGCGAGCGGCTGCGGGCAGATTTCTGGCCGCAGCAGGCTCAGTGGATTGTTCGCGAAGGTGAACACGACAGAGTGGAGCCCCTCAGCTCGCGCCGTGCGCAGCAGCGACGAGATGATTGCCTGGTGTCCACGGTGCACGCCGTCGAACTTGCCGACGGCGACGACCGAGCCAGTGGAGAAGTTCTCCGGCTGGAGTTCGTCGATAGCGCTGAATAGCTGCATCAGACTGTCTGCTTCTCTTTGGAGAGCCAGATGAGGCCGAGAATCGGGAGTACGAGCGGGATGAAGCCGTAGCCCTGGCCGAAGAACGACCAGACTGACGGGTGCCCGAAGAGCTGCGGCATCGTGATGCTCAGGGTGCCAACGACGAGTACGCCGACGAGTTCGAACAGCAGCGCAGCCCAGGCGATTGGCCGCCAGATGCCACGGCCCCGGCGAATGAGCGCAATCGTCGCGACGATATACACGACACCAGACACTGCAGACAGGATGTAGGCGAGCGGAGCCTCGTCGAACTTCGTCATGATCTGGTAGACCGAGCGGAACGTCGCCGCCATCGCGAGGATGATGTAGACGGTGATGAGCACCCGCCCAAGCCCGCTCATCTTCTCGCTGCGCTGCTCTGTCTCTGCACTAGTTGCCACGTTACTCACCCTTTGAGTGTACTCGCCCACTATCCCCAGATCACGAGCATGCGATACGTCATGACCGCGACAGACAGCCCAACAACCGCGAGCACGAGGTTCGCGAACCGTGTGCGGTCGATGAGCGCCCAAAAGCCCGCACCGATGGGAAGCGCGAGGGCGACGATGAGGTACATCCAGAACTCAAGCGGGTCACCGACAGGCGCGTTGCCAGCCAACGGCGCGACGATCGAGATCACAACCTGCACGACGAGCAGTACCGCGACGAGCGCCGTCGCCCCCATCGTGTAGTCGTTCGGGGCTTGCTTGCGCAGCCCCTGCACCGCGCACATCACTGCGGCGACCAACGAGACAGCGATCGTGACGTAGCTGAACCAGGCGATCATGCTGCCCCTCCGGTTTCTTGTGACGGGAAGTTGGTGATGACGCGGCTGCGCCCGCCCTTGATCTCGACAAGGCCCACAAGTCTGTCTCCCGCCGCATCCGAATCGCTGCCGGGGAAGATCGCCGCGACGAGCGGGGCGGGCGCGTGCCGTTCAGGATCGACACTCAGCCGCTTCCCGTTCGCGAGATCCTTCGCTTCCTCGGCGTCGAGTTCAAGCACTGTGAACAGCCTGCGCGCGATATCCGCCGGCGGGTACAGAACGCCGGGGTCACCGGCAACCGTGCCATCGCCGACGAGTTGTGCGTGCGGCGTCGCCGCATCAACAGAGAACGGCCCGACGGCGGTGCGCCTGAGCGCGGTGAGGTGGCCGCCGACTCCCAGTTTCTCGCCGAGGTCGCGTGCGAGCGCGCGCACGTACGTTCCAGTTGAGCAGCGCACGACAGCGTCTAAGTCGATGACCTCGACGGGCTCGCCTCCTGGTCCCGGCACTGTCAGGATCCGCGGCTCGCCAATATCAAACCCGTGAATCGTGACCGGGCGCTTCTTCAGCACGACGTCCTCGCCCGCGCGCACGCGATCGTAAGCACGCTTGCCGTCGACACGGATCGCGCTCACAGCGCTCGGCGCCTGCTCAATCGGCCCGGTGAGGTCTGTGACGCCGGCGGTGATGCGATCCTGATTCGCGAATACCTCAGCGACGAGACCCGCCGGGGCCGCAGCAGTGATCTCTCCCTCGCGGTCGTCGGTGACAGTCGAGAGCCCCAGCCGGATCGTGGTCGTATATGTCTTGTCGAGCCCGACGAGGTGCGTCAGTAGCCGTGTCGCCGGACCCGCACCGAGCACGAGCAACCCCGTCGCCATCGGGTCGAGGGTGCCGGCGTGGCCGACCTTCTTGGTGCCGAGAGCCCGACGGCTCTTGGCGACAACGTCGTGGCTCGTCCAGCCCTCAACCTTGTCAACGAGCAAGATCGCGCCCTGCGGCATATCTGCAAACTTCACCCCCCAAGCCTAACGCCGGTGGACGGCCCGACACCGCGCCGCCTCGTAGACTCGAGGGGTGGGAAGTCTTCGGGAGCCAGCGGCGAAACAGTCGGCCATGAGCCACGCCCTCATCGACTGGTTTGGCACTGCAGCGCGAGATCTGCCGTGGCGCGCGCCCGAGACGTCGGCGTGGGGCATCCTCGTCTCCGAGTTCATGTCGCAACAGACCCAGGTGGAGCGGGTCATACCGCACTGGCTCGAGTGGATGGATCGCTGGCCCACCCCCTCTGCGCTCGCCGCCGACGAACCTGGCGAGGCAGTGCGGGCGTGGAAACGGCTTGGCTACCCGCGTCGTGCGCTCTGGCTCCACCGGGCCGCAGTCGAGATTGCCGAACGGCACGGCGACCAGGTGCCCGCCGACATCGACAAGCTGCTCGCGCTCACCGGAATCGGCCCGTATACGGCACGGGCGGTCGCGGTCTTCGCGTTTGGTGACACGCACCCAGTCGTCGACACCAACACCCGCCGCGTGATCGCGCGCGCCGTGCACGGCAAGGCTGCGGCAGGCATGCCGGCCCCGCGCGACCTCGACGACATGACCGCGTTGCTGCCAGCCGAGCGCGACGCGGCGGCGGTGTTCAACGCTGCAGCAATGGAGCTCGGCGCGACTGTGTGCACGGCCCGGGCGCCGAAGTGCGGCGAATGCCCCATCGCCGAGCTCTGCGAGTGGCGGGGCGCTGGCTACCCAGACAATGCGCCAACAAAGCGACCCAAGCAGGCATCGTTCGAGGGCAGTGACAGGCAGGCGCGTGGCAAAATCATGCAGCTTCTCCGCGGCGCGACGGAGGCCGTCGATCCTGCGGCGGCGCTCGCGGCCGCAGCCGAGGGGGGCCGCGTTGGCGAAGCGCGCGACGAGGCCCAGCCGCAACGGGCCCTCGACTCACTCATCGCCGATGGGCTCGTCGTCGAGTTCGAGGGCGGGCTCCGCCTCCCTTAGCCGGCCTCCCTCAGCTGTGGCCGTCCGCCCTGCCTCCCTCACCTGCCGCCCTGCCTTCCTCACCTGCCACCCGGCCTTCCTCACCTGCCACCCGGCCTTCCTCACCTGCCACCCGGCCTTCCTCGCAGGCCTCCCAGCCTCCTCGCCGGCCTCCCCCACCTGCCTCCCAGCCGGCCTCCCAGCCTCCCGGCCTCCCGGCCTCCTCGCCAGCCTCCGACCCCGCTCGGGTTGGCAGTTGTGGTCGCTTGGGCGCTCGCCAAGTGACCACAACTGCCAACTCTCCGGGGGAGATAATCCGAGCGGGGCGGTGAACCACGAGTGAAGCAGAATTCATGGCACCGTCACGCTGCCGTCGAGCTGCGGCCACGCTGTATAGACAACTTGGATACCTGAGCGTCTCACGCGGCGCACGAAAGAGAGGAATCCATGTCAATCGGCAGATTTGCGGGGCTAGCGCTCGCGGGCGTCGCGCTTCTTGGAGTGCAAGCCGCGCTTCCCACTGCGACCGCTGCAGCAGCGGTCACCCAGAGCGAAGTCGCAGCACCCGCGGCGAGCCTCGAGAGCGGCCGCTACGTCGGCCCACAAAGCATTACCTTCACCGCCCAGGCCGGCGCGGAAATCCGTTACACCCTTGACGGCACCCACCCGACCCGAAAGAGCCAGCTGGCTACCGGCCCAATCGCAGTCGAACGCACCTCGAACGTCACCGCGGTCGCGTTCACCGACCGTGCCGAGAGCCTCCCGACCATCCGGGGCATTCTCGTGAAGTCTGCTGAGGAGCCACTCTCGCAGTTCGCCGTTATGAGTGACATCCATCTCTCAACGGGAACCGGTCCGTCGTGGGACAAGTGGACGGGCTACTTCGACACGCTACGGCGCATTATGCCGAGCCCCGACGCGATCATCTCAAACGGTGACCAGATCAACGACAACCACTTCAACACCGCGTCAGACCATCAGTACCCGCGCACCATGCTCGAACAGAACCTCGCGCGCACAGGCATGACTGACACAAAGATCATGATGTCGTTCGGCAACCACGACGACCGTGTCTACCGCATGGCCGAGCAGTACCCTGACGCCTGGTTCCCAGGCGAAACCGGCTACTACGAAGCGGAGATTGGCGGCTTCCCCGCCTTCGTAGTGAACACCGAAGCCTGGAATATCGCACAGGCGAACTGGCTGTACGGCAGGCTCGACGCGCTCTCGAAGGATCCCGCCACTCAGGGCCAGCCGATCTTCGTGTTCGGCCATAGGCCGATCCCGGCGACAGTTTGGGACGGCGCGCAGGCATCCAACTCCGGCCTGAAGCAGAACCTCAGCGATTTCCCACAGGTCGTCTACTTCTCGGGGCACTCCCACCTGAACATCACCGACGAGCGTTCGATCCACCAAGAGGACTTCACCTCGGTCAACGAGGGGTCGATGTCATACGGGGAAAACGATGGGAAGTTCCAGGCGTTCGGCCCGGGCCTCGCCCGCGACGCGACGATCCCGACTGCCCAGTCAGTCGTCGTCGACGTCTACGCGGACCGCATTGAGATCGACAGGATTAACTACGCGGCCGACCCAGGCCGCACCTACACTGACGAGGGCGTCTGGAGCTTCCAGGAGAAGCCACCCTTCAACTCTTCCGGTTCGCTCGCCGGCCCGACCTGGACAATCGCCCGGGGCGCGACCCCGGCCGAGACTCAGGCGAAATTCACGTACACCAAGGCGAACCGCAACGCGGTCGCGCCGACCTGGGGCGAAGAGCAGCCGACAGTGCGTCAGACCGAGAGTGGGCCTGTGCTGCGGCTCCCCCAGGCCGGCGATGATCAGTTCACCTCTGAGTACACCCTCGTGGTGAAGGATGCTCAGAGTGGCGCGACAACCACGCTTGTGCCTGCGAACGGGAGGATCTACTCCGACTACGTTGTCGCCCCGAAGCCCGCAGTACTCGACATTCCGCTTGCCGTGCGCGCGGGCGACAGGGTCGGCCAGCCGATTGACCGCACGCTCGAGTCTGGCCGCAGCTACGAGGCGACGCTGACGGCGTACGACTCCTACGGAAACGCGAGCGCCCCGCGCAGCTTCGCATTCACCGCCGGCGACATCGACCGCAGCGGGATCGAGCGCGCAACCACCGCGGCGACCGCTGTCGTCGAGAGGGTCGAGCGAGTTCTCGGCGTGCTGTCGCCCGCTGAGCCCGCTGACTTCGACGTCGTCGTAGCAGATGTCTCCGCCGCGAAACTCGCCGCGGCAGAGCTGCGGTCGCGGATCGAAGCCGCGCCCACAACGCAGGATGCGGCGGATGCGGCAGCGTGGGCAATCGCAGACGCGACTCAGGAACTCGCCGCGCACCTCGTGCCCGTTGACCGCGGCGGTCTTGCCGCGGCGATCGCCAAAGCACACGCCGCGATCGACGCTGCTGCGACGACTCAGGCCCGAGTAACCGCCTCGGGCGACGAGACCGAGCTGAAACTCCGCGCCGAACTTGCCGAGGCAGAAGAGATCCAAGGGACGCTGAATGTTCCACAGAGCGCACTCGACGCCGCAACCGACGAGCTCACCGCAGCGCTGACAGCATGGCAAACCTCTACCGACCCTGAAACCGGCACGGGCACGGACCCTGGGACAACGCCAGGCACCGACAGCCCGGATACACCGGGCACAGGAGCGACCCAGGGGAACACGGCAAACGGTGACCCGCTTGCCAACACGGGATCAGCCGTGCTCGCGGGCGTCGGTGTGCTCGCTGTCGTCGCGCTCGGCGCTGGAGGCGCACTGCTCGCCGCCCGCCGCATGCGCACAAACTAGCTGCGTGCCGGCGTATACCCGGGTGGAGGCCGTGGTCAGGGCCTCACCCGGGTATACGCCTGCGGCCTACTCCGCAGGCGTGAGCGTCACGACCTTGCGCTCAACGAGCAGCGGAATGATCGTGCCGAGCCCAATCTGCGTGAAGTGTTCGGTCTCGCGGTGCGCCGCAAAGTCGGCTGCCGAGGCGTACTCCTCGACAATCACAAACTCTTCGGGGCGCTCGAGATCACGCGTGATCGTGTACGAGATGTTGCCTGGCTCCGTGCGGCTGCCGGCGGCGAGCTGCGGCAGCAGCGCCGCGACCTCGTCTGCGGTCTCGGGTGAGGCGAAGTAGCGGGCGATGACTGTAAACACTGTGGTCTCCTTCGAGTGGGGACGTATTTGGGGACAGATTCAGGGTGTGGGCGGCTAACCCGCGCGCTCGTACTCCCAGAGCTTTGGAGTGCTCGTCGAGACCCCGACGGCCCCGTGTGACAGCGCCGCCTCGACCTCGGTAGGAGATGTCACAAACCCGGAGGCCACGACCGGCCGAATGCGCATGATCTCGTGGCCTGCCACGAACGGAAGCACAGGGGCTGGCATGAGCTGCAACAGGTCAGGCTTCGCCCCGTGCACCGCGGCGACGCCACGCTGAATGTTTGAGCGATCGGTGATGAATAGCTTCTGCACTGTCAGCAGGCCGGCCTCCTGGGCCCGCGGGATCAGCGATCCGCGGGTCGTCAGGAGGCCGTCCGCGCCGAGCCGGGCCAGGTAGTCAACGCCGCCGCGATCCTGCGCGAGACCGACGATCGAGTCGATGTTCACGAACACGACTTTGCGGGGCCGCTCGTGGATTCGCGCGATCGCCGCTTCGAGCTCGATGAGGTCGGTCTGCGCGAGGAAGCAGAATTGCGCCGACGACTCGATGAACGCTTCAAGGTGTGGGCGGTCGAGAACCGACGCAATCACCGGCCGTGTATGCAGGCCAACGAGTTCTTTCAGGCGCGCGCGACGCACCGGATCGATCTGTGCCTCACGCCTTGAAGCGGTCATAGGAGTTAGAGCCCTAGCTTTCCGGGGTTCAGAATGCCCTTGGGGTCAAGCGTAGCCTTGATCGCTCGCAGCACGTCGAGCCCGGCACCGAGCGATTCGGCCATGTAGGGCGCACGCACGAGACCGACGCCGTGGTGGTGGCTGAGCGTCGTCTGGTGGCGCACGATGACCTCGTTTGCCGCGTCCCAGGCCGCGCGGTACCACTCGGCACGGTTCGCGGGGTCTTCGACCTCGCCACGGAACGAGAAGTAGACGCAACCGGCATCCGTATATGCGTGCGACTGGTGCGCCGAGGCACGGAGCGTGCCTGGCAGCGCCTGCACAGCCTCAACGACCTCGTTGTACACGTCAGACAGCGCCGACCATGCGCCGCTCATCTCGAGGGTGTCAGCCACAAAGCCGGCGCTGCGCTTAAAGCCCTCGGCGCTCTTGCCCGTGAGGTAGCGCGTCTCGTACCAGCGTTCGAGCAGTGCGTCGCCGTCGAGCTCGACTCCCTCGTACTGGCGGCACACCTCTTCGGAGATCGCGATGACCGCATCGACGATTTTCGGGTCGCCCTCGTCGGCGATGAGGATCACGTTCTGCTCGGGCATATCGAACTGCAGACCGCTCTCGAGCTCGTCGTACAGGCGTAGCGCCGCGGGGGTGGCCCCGCGCTGCAGGATCTCGCGGCAGACGTCGAGGCCCACCTTGAACGAGGGGAACCCGAACGCGATCGCCTTCGTGTAGTCGGGGAGCCGGTGAAGCTTGAGCTTCACCGAGGTGATCACGCCGAGCGTGCCCTCCGAGCCGACGAACAGCTGCTGCAGGTCGCTGCCAACAGCGGAGCGGCCGGCGGCGCCAACCGTGATGAGCGAGCCGTCTGCGAGCACGACCTCGAGGCCGGCAACCATGTCCTCAATCTTGCCGTAGCGGGTCGAGAGCTGGCCCGCCCCGCGGCAGGCAACCCAGCCGCCGACTGTGCTGATTCCAAAGGAGGAGGGCCAGTGGCCGCTCGTCATGCCGTACTTCTCTTGTACGAGCTCCTCGAACACGTCGCCGAACATACCTGCTTCGACGGTGACGATCTGGCTCTCGGCGTCGAAATCGAGCTCCCGGTTCAGGCGGCAGACGTCGAGCACGATGCCGCCGCGCAGCGGCAGGGCCGCGCCGGTGACGTTCGAGCGGCCAGCCGACACTGTCACGGGGATGCCGTGCTCGTTCGCGAGGCGCATGACCTGCTGAATTTGTTCGACCGAATCAACCTCGACGAATACGCCCTCGATGATCGCTGGCTCCCCGCCCGTCTCTGCGATCATTGTGCGCGCCCACCAGTCGCGGGTGTTCGCGACGATGTCTGCCGCGTCGTTTGTGACAGCTACTGCGATGCCGCGCAGCTGCTCGACAACTGTCTCGGGCACCGCCACGACGTCTGCCTGCAGCGATCCGCTCAGCTGCTCGGTTGTGACAGTTTCAGGGGCCCAGCCGGGAGGGGTGTGTGCCCCGACGACGTAGTTCCTCTTGTTGTATCCGCGGCGAACCGCTTCCCGACTCATCATGACGATGTGCCTCCCATCAGCACTGCTTTTTCTATCTGGATCTGTTCGTTGTAATTCGTGACCTGCGCCGCAATCTCTGAGTCGCTCAGCCCGAGTTCTCGGCCGAGGATCTCGCCGACCCTGCCAGCCGCGACGCCCGAGGCGTCGCGCGCCATGAGGCGCGAGCGAGTGCGGCGGCTGAGCACGTCATCGACTGTGTGCGCCATCTCGTAGCGGGCCGCGAAGATGACCTCTGCTTCGATGTACGGCAGCCCTTCGACGACGGGTGCGGTGAGCGCGGGGTCCGCGGCGATCATCTGCGAGATGAACCTGGACTCGGTGCCGAAGCGTTCGGCGAGGTGAGCCGGCAGCCCGCCGGATGCCGTGGCGGCCTGGCCGTCGTAGCCTGCAGCGCCAAGCAAGTACGCCTTTTTCGTGCGGCACTTTGCGCGTTCGCCGAGGACCTTGAGTACCGCGTCGACAGTCTGCTCGGCCATGTGGCGCGAGGTCGTGAGCTTGCCGCCGACGACCGTGACGAGGCCGTCTGAGTCCGTGCGGATCTCGTGGTTGCGCTTCACGTCGAGCGTCTTCCCGCCCGCCGCCGCGACGAGGGGTCGGGTGCCGGCGATCGAGCCGAGCACGTCTTCCGGCTTGATCTCGGTGCGCAGCGCGTGCATGGCGCCGTCGAGCAGGAAGTTCATTTCTTCATGCGTGCAGCGCGCGGCATCGAGGTCGCCCGTGTAGTCCTCGTCGGTCGTGCCGAGCAGCGCAGTATCGCCCCAGCGGGTGATTGTGGCGCGGCGGGTACGGCCCGGGATCGGGATCGTAATCGTGCACGAGTTCTGTATCTTCGACCACGGCACCGACACGTGCACGCCCTTCGCCGGGCGGATGTTTGGCTTGTCGGTTCCGGGCCTCGTGCCGTCCCAGTCGCGCAGCCAGGAGCCGACAGCCATGACAACCGAGCGGCCACGAATCTGCACCTCGCCGCCGTCGATCTCAGCGACGACGCCTGAGACCTTGCCGCCGTCGCGCATCACGTCGGTTGCCTTCGCGTAATTCGCAATCGCAGCGCCGTGAAAGGCCGCGGTGCGTGCGATGTTCAGCGTCAACCGTGCGTCGTCAGCGCGCGAGTCGTAGTACATGAAGCCGCCCTCG
The DNA here is from genome assembly GCF_024399335.1 of Leucobacter aridicollis. Classification (NCBI taxonomy): domain Bacteria; kingdom Bacillati; phylum Actinomycetota; class Actinomycetes; order Micrococcales; family Microbacteriaceae; genus Leucobacter; species Leucobacter aridicollis. The sequence goes on along the minus strand of NZ_CP075339.1, from coordinate 577,519 downwards.
AGCTTGTCTGCGACAAACAGGGGGCTCTGCGCGAGCACCTCCTCCTTCGAGAGCTTTTGGTGCAGTACGCCCTCGCGCCACCCGCCCGCAAAGTCGTAGGTCCAGAGCAGCGCTTCGAAGCCCGAGGCGAGCCTGCGGTCGAAGACGCCGTCTTCCGAGAGCACGGGGAACAGGAACGGGAGGCGCTGCACGAGGTGGCCGGCGTTGCGGCGAAGCCGCTGGCGCTCGAGCAGCGAGTGGCGCACGAGCGGCAGGTTGCCCTGCTCGATGTAGCGAAGCCCGCCGTGGATCATCTTCGAGGACTTGCTCGATGTGCCCGAGGCGAAGTCGTCTTTCTCAATGAGCGCGACGCTCAGCCCACGGAGGGCCGCGTCGAGCGCAGCGTATGCCCCCGTGATGCCGCCGCCAACGATGACGACGTCAAAGGTCGCGTCCTCCATGCGGCGAACTGCGTTCGCTCTGCTGAGCGCGGGAGCCTCCACTGGGGACAGGCTCTGGCGCTCTGTATTTGCGCGTTTTTCAGGAAATCTCATTCCCTAGTCGATTCCTTTCTTGCGTCTGCGAGCTCCATCTCGGTGAGCACGCGTTGCCGCCACAGGGCGACACGTTCCTCGCGCTCATCGGGGCTCATCTGGGGTTCAAACACGTCTGGGGTGCCAAGCAGCTCACGGGTGTCTGCGAGCGAGTCCCACACGCCGAGGCTCACCCCGCCGAGGAATGCCGCGCCGCGCAGCGACGCCTTATCCGTGTCGCGGAACCGGTGGTGCGGCACACCCGTGAGATCGGCCTGCAACTGCACAAGCGGGTCGGAGCTCGAAAGCCCACCGCCGATGTTGACCTTGCCGATCTCGACGCCGGCAACCTCTTTATCGGCATCAATGCTCCAGCCGACCGACTGGGCGATGCCCTCAAGCACGGCGAGCGCGACGTCCTCGCGGGTTGTCGACATTGTGAGACCACCAATAAGGGCGCCGACGCCAGCGTTCACGCTCGGCATGCGAACACCCGTGAGCGCCGGCACCGAGTGCACGGACCCCATGCGCCCGTTGGCGGCAAGCTCACTGATGTGTTTGCCCGAGTCGAACAGGCGCAGCTTGTCGACGAGCCAGTCGATGGCGGAGCCTGTCGTCGAGGTAAAAGTCTCGATCGAGTAGCGGGAGATACCGGCTTCGCGCCAGGCAACGAGGCTCAACGCGCCCTGATAGCGACCGTCGTTTTCGGGCAGGTGCGTGCCGAGGTTCAGGTCGACGAACGACCCGGTGCCGTGCACACACATTACGTCGCCCTTGTCGATGACACCGAGCCCAACCATTGCAGCGTGCTGGTCTCCCGCAGCCGCAACGATCGGCAGTTCGACGCCGAGAATCTCGGGGCGGAGCGTTCCGAAGTCTGAGACGTCGTCGCGCAGTTCTGGCAGCAGCTCGAGTGGGAAGCCGAGCGCCTCGATGAACTCGGTGTGGTAGCTGTGGTCTGCGAGGCGGTAGGCCCCCGAACTCACCGCGTTCGTTGCCGTGGCGACGAGTTCACGCCTGTTCGACAGCGACCACAGCAGCCAGGTGTCGACGGTGCCGAACGCGAGGGTGCTCCGTGCCTGGCATTCCCGTGCGCGCGCCTGCTGCGGGTCTGCGAGCACCCGTGCTGCCCACAGGTACACGTTGCGCACGCCTGTGGGGCGGCCGATGCTCGGCCACAGCCGAGCGTCCCACTCATCCGAGAGCGCTGCGAGATCCGCCGCGTACTGGGTGTCCTGCCACACCATCGATGGCGCGACGGGCTCACCCGTCGCGGTGTCCCACAGCGTCGCGGTTGCGCGCTGCGTCGCGATGGCGACTGCTGTGACATGCAGCCTGTGCTCCTGCGCCGAAGCGTATGCGGCGCGCAGCGTACGGATCGTTTTCTCGAGGATCTCGCTAGCGCTCTGTGCCACGACCCCGGGGCGTGGGGAACTCACCGACAACCGTTCGTAGGTGAGTCCGCCCACGTCACCGTCGGCGGTCACCCAGGCGGCACGGGTGCCAGTTGTGCCCTCGTCGATTGCGAGTATTGCCTGTTTCACCGCGTACTCCTTTGCGTCGTTGTCTTAGCGAGTGGTGACTGCGTCGCGGAACTGCGGGGCCTCGGGCTCCTCGTCCGGGTTGAAGTCAGCGCGGCTCGGCTCCCACTTGATCACCCAGCAGATAACTGCCGCGACGAACGGCACTGCCGAGAGGATGAGGAACGTCGGGCCGAGCCCGAGATCTTCCTTAAGGATCGGGAACACGACGAGGCCGAGGGCCGCGCCGAGGCTGCCGATCGCGCCGATGAAGCCGTTGGCTGTCGCACGCAGCTCACTGCGGAACGACAGTGTCGAGAGGCTCTTACCGTTCGCGCCGGGCCCGCCCGAGTGGAACAGGATGAACAGCGACGGCACGATGAACGCGAGCCACAGCGGCATCGTGTTGAATGCGAGGCCGAGAATGACGAGCATCACGAACACGAGCGAGAAGCCGATCGCCGAGGCGCGGCGAAGGCCGAGCTTCTTCGCGATGAGCGGCGAGGTGAAGCCGCCGATGATGCCGAACGCGTTGAAGACGAGCGTGCCAACCGTGGCGAGCACGAAGTCGCCCTCGCCAAAGATTGCGATCGAGATGATCGGGAGGTACCAGCCGACGGCGAAGTACTGCAGCGACTGGCCCATCTGCACCGTCGACGCGAGGATCGTGCGCGGCAGGTAGATGCCGCGGAAGATGAGCGCGACGTTGCCAATGCCCTTGGTCGCAACGCCTTCCATGGGGATGCGCTCGGCCTCGGGAGCCGCTTCGAACTTTTCGCCGTAGATCTTGGTCATCGATCGCGCGGCCTCATCGAGCCTGCCCTTTCGCGCGTACCAGCTCGGGCTCTCGACGAGCTTCACCGCCTGGGCGATGAAGAGCAGCAGCGCGACGATGCCGGCTGTGCCGACGGCATAGCGCCAAATCGAATCGCCAACATTCATGTTGTGGAAGCCGATCGCGAGGATGAGGTTCGACGATACTGCGGTGTACCAGATGCCCTGCCACGTGTTGATCCGCGCGCGGAACCGAGCTGGGGTGAACTCCGCGAGGAGGGCCATAGCGATCGCGAAGTCGATGCCGTATGCGGCGCCGACAAAGAAACGACCGGCCACGACCAACTCGAAGCTCGGAGCGAAGGCAGCGATGAACGCACCCGCCATTGCGAGTACCTTCGCGACGAGCAACGGGCCGACGCGGCCAAAGCGGTCTGCGAGCCAGCCGCCGATCGGGTTGAACACGAGTGCGACCCAGGACGCCATCGAGGTGAGCAGTGCGATCTGGCCCGCGCTGAGCTCAAGGTCCTTCGTCATGGGGCCGAGGCCCGCAGAGAGCGCCGAGTTCGAGAAAGCGTCAAGGAAGAGCCCGCCGAGGGCGAGCCACCAGATCCAGCCGGCACGGCCGCGAATCTGCGTACGCGAGTCGATGTACGAGACGACATCGCCGATCCCGCGAAGTATCTGTGTTGCCATGAAAATGACCTCTCTGTCATACCTGGCAAGGGGTCACAACAGAAAGAGGGCAAGACAAAGACTCCATACCAGGAATTCTTTGATTCTTGCCCTGTTGCCCTGAAGTTAGCACCGAACGCTCGCCGCCGTCAATTCCGAAAACGATTCCGAGGGCTTTTCTCCGACCCGCAAGTTTCGTACTATGGGTTCAGCGTTCTAGACCTCCAGAATCACGCGTCTCATTCTTTCGTGCGCGAGCACTGTGAGCGGAATCGCTACTATTCGGCTCCCGAGTGTCACGTACGTCTGTCTCCGAACCGAAGGAATTCTCAATGACGAATATTCGTGGCGCAGTCCTCACTTCCTCAGGCAGCCCCCGTCCCTGGGCCGCCTCCCGCCCCATCGAGATCCGTGATCTCGAACTGCAGGCGCCAGGCCCTGGCGAACTTCTCGTGCGCATCGAAGCCGCAAGCATCTGCCACTCGGATCTTTCAGTTGTCGACGGCAACAGGCCGCGACCGCTGCCAATGCTGCTCGGGCATGAGGCTGCCGGCCGAGTAGAGGCAGTCGGGTCGGCGGCAGACGACGGCCTCGTGGGGCGCAGGGTCGTGATGACGTTCCTGCCGCGCTGCGGCGCCTGCCAAGCCTGCAAGACCGACGGACTGCTCCCCTGCGAACCCGGCACACTCGCGAACTCCGCGGGCACGCTCATGAACGGCGACGTGCGCCTGTTCCACGGCAGCGCCCCGGTCAACCACCACCTCGGTGTTTCAGGGTTCGCGACCCACGCCGTTGTTGATGCGCGCAGTGTCGTCGCAGTCGATGACGATGTGCCTGCCGATATCGCCGCCCTGCTCGGCTGCGCTGTGCTCACTGGCGGCGGCGCGGTCGTCAACGCTGGCAAGCCCGCTGCGGGCGAGACAGTAGCTGTCGTCGGGCTGGGAGGCGTCGGCATGGCGGCGCTTCTCGTCGCCGTCGCAGAGGGGCACCCCGTCGTCGGCATCGACGCGAACGCGGGCAAGTTTCCCGGCGCAACCGCAGCCGGCGCTGTCGAGTGCCTCACGCCGCAGGAGGCGCTCGAGCGGGGAATCCGGTTTCTGGTCGTCATCGAGTGCGCGGGTCACCCGCGCGCGTTTGAGTCGGCGTACGAGCTCACAGCCCCGGGTGGGCGCACTGTCACAGTCGGGCTTCCTGCCCCTGACGCGCGAAGCGAGATCTCACCGCTGACGCTCACCGCCGAGGCCCGCACAGTGATTGGCAGCTACCTCGGTTCAGCCGTCCCGAGTCGCGATATCCCCCGCTATGCGCAGCTGTGGCGAGAGGGCAAGCTCGGGCTTGAGGCGCTCATCTCGGCGACAATCGAGCTCGACGACATCAACGAGGCAATGGACGCGCTCGCAGACGGTGAGGCGCTTCGCCAGATCATCCGCTTTCCCGCTGCGGATCCGCTGTCAGTCTGAACGCTCGCGGGGTTGGAGGCGTGCTTCGTCGCCGACCCCACGCGGCGTCACGCAGCCCCTCACGCCGAGCTGTTGGCTGCGCCCGCATGGTGAGTACCCCGTAGCATCTAGGGAGACACTCCGAAGAGAGGCTTCAGATGGCAGAGACACCGGGCACACCAGAACATCACGGGTCCGAGGTGGGGCCCACTCGCCCGCGCTATGCGTCGCCGGTGCAGCCGGTGCAGCCGGTGCAGCCGCAGGAGCAGCCGACGCAGCGCTTCAGCTACGCGCCACCGCAGGCGCCACCCTACGCCCCACCGCCCGCGATGCCGCCAGGGTTCGCGATCCCGGGCCCCGGGGAGCCCTTTGACGGCGCCGCTTCGCCCGACGATCTGGCGCGCCCGCTGTACGGCGCGAGCTTCGCGCAGGCAATCGTTCGCTTTTTCAAGAACTACGCGTCGTTCTCGGGACGAGCGTCACGCAGCGAGTACTGGTGGGTGATGCTCGCATGCTTCGGACTGTGGTTCGTCGCGGGCACTCTCGCAAACATTATCGAAACCGCTTCATACGCCATATCGGGAGCCTCGTACCAGGCTGCAGCCGTCGTGAACGGAATGCTCGGGCTTGTGCTTGCCGTTGCGGGGCTCGGCCTCATTGTGCCGACGCTTGCGGTGACCTGGCGGCGGTTGCACGACGCAAACCTTCCAGGCCCCCTGTTCTTCGTGATATTGGTTCCGGGATTCGGGTGGATCGCCCACATTGTGCTGCTGGCGCTGCCGCCGAGAGTCGAGGGCAGGCGCTTCTACCGCGCTTTCTAGCGCACGGCGGTTTTAACGACACTGCAGGCTTCCTGCCCGGGGTGTCCCCCAGGGCAGGAAGCCTGCAGTGTCGTGGCTGTAGGGCCACCGGCGGCGCAGTGGCGCCCGGGCCCCGTTTCGCTACGCGGCGTCGGGCAGGCCCGGCAGTGTGCCAAGGCCGTCGACTGCCGGGATCGCCGCGAGTAGGCGCTGCGTATACGGGTCCCGCGGCGAACGCCACACCTGTTCCACAGGTCCGTGCTCGACAATCTCGCCCTTGTTCATGACCGCAACTTCATCTGCGATTGTGCGCACGACAGCGAGGTCGTGGCTGATGAACAGCATCGACGCTCCCGACTCGAGAGCGAGTCGCCGCATGAGGCTCGCAACCTTCGCCTGGAGGCTCGCGTCAAGCGATGCGATGGGCTCGTCGCCGATGAGCAGCTGCGGCCCCGACGCGATTGCGCGAGCGATAGCGATGCGCTGCCGCTGCCCGCCAGAGAACTGGTGCGGGAACCGACTCTGCACATCGCTCGGCAGCTCAACCTCTTCGAGGAGACCAGCGACAGACCAGGAGTCCTTCTGCGGGTTGATACGCAGCCCATCGGCGATCTGCGCGCCAACCGTGCGCCGCGGATTCAGTGAAGCGTACGGGTTCTGGAACACCATCTGAATGCGCAGCAGATCCTTCGGGCGCGTGCGCATCCCGAGCGTGCGAATGGGCTCACCGTTGAAGCGAATGCTGCCCGAGTGAATCGGCTCGAGGCCGCACACCGCGCGGGCAAGCGTCGACTTGCCGCAGCCAGATTCCCCGACGAGGCCAAGCACGCGCTTGGAGGGCAGCTCGAAGCTCACGTCGTTCACCGCGGTCAGTACGCCCCTGCCGGGGAGCTTGTACTGCACCGAAAGCGAGTCGATCCTGAGCAGGGCCGGGTTCGTTGACTGTGAGTTCTGCTCAGGCATGATCCGCCTCCTGTTCGTTGCCCGCCGCATCGACAGCGTCGACGGGGCCGGCTCCCGCTCCCTCGTGGCTTGGGAGCGCGTCGATGAGCGCACGGGTGTACTCGTGCTGCGGGTTTCGCAGCACGTCGTACCGCGTCCCCTCCTCCACAATCTCCCCCTGCCGCAGCACCGAGATGCGGTCGGCGAGGCTCGACATGACGCCGAGATCGTGCGTAATGAGCATCACGGCGAGGCCCATCTCGTCGCAGAGCTGGCGAAGCAGGCGCAAGACGCCCGCCTGCACGGTGACGTCAAGCGCCGTCGTCGGTTCGTCTGCAATGAGGATGCTCGGCTCGCAAATAATCGCGACAGCGATCGCAATGCGCTGCAACTGCCCGCCAGAGAACTGGTGCGGGTACTTTTTCAGCGCCGTCTCGGGCATCGGCACCTTCACCTTGCCGAGCGCCTCGAGCGCACGCTCGCGAGCTTCGGCCTTCGACACCCCGGTGTGGGCGCGGAGGTGATCGGTCAGCTGCCGCTCAATGGTGAGCATCGGGTGCAGACTCGCTGTCGGATCCTGGAACACCATTCCGATACCCTGGCCGCGGATCTTGCCGAGTTCGCGCTCGGGAAGGGTGAGCACGTTGCGCCCACCGAACCGGATCTCGCCGCCCGTTCGCGCATTCGCGGGAAGCAGGCCAAGCATTGCAAGCCCGGTGAGAGACTTGCCCGATCCTGATTCGCCGGCGAGGCCGGTGATCTGGCCCGGGATGAGGTCGATGCTGATGCCGTGCAGGATCTCGCGTTCGCCAATCGCGACGGTGAGATCCCGGATCGCGAGCCCCTCGTCGACCGACACCTCGCGTGCGCCGTCGTGTGTAACTGTTGAGTGGCTCACATTGCCCTCCCCTGCACCGCGTCCTGTGCACGCGGATCGAGGGAGTCGCGCAGCGAATCCCCAATGAAGTTAAACGCCATGACGACCGTGAAGATTGCGAGGCCGGGGAAGGCTGCGATCCACCACGACGAGAACTGCTGCACACCGTCAGAGACCATCGCGCCCCAGTCGGGCGTCGGCGGGGTCGCGCCCAGCCCGAGGAAGCTCAGGCCAGCGAGCAGCAGGATCGCGGTTCCCACGTCGAGCATCGCGAGCACGAACACGGGCGAGAGCACGTTCGGGAGGATGTCGCGTCGAAGCGACGTGAACGGGCCGTTGCCAAGCAGGCGCCCGGCAATGACGTACTCCTGAGTGCGCGCGGAGAGCACGAGCGACCTTGTCACACGAGCGTAGGCGGGCCACGAGACGATGAGCATCGCGATGACAGCGTTCGTGAGGCTCGGGCCAAGCGCCGCGGTGATGACCATCGCGAGGATGATCGTTGGAAACGCGAACACGAGGTCAGCGATACGCATAATCACTTCGTCGACGGCTTTGCCGAAGTACCCGGCGATGGCGCCGAGCGTGCCACCAACGATCATTGATGCGACGACGAGCGAAAGCGCGAGCGGCATCGAGATGCGCGCGCCGCTAATCACTCGGCTGAGCACGTCGCGGCCGACAGCGTCGGTACCGAACAGGTGCGCAGCGCTCGGCGGCTGCAGGCGTTCGAACGCCTGCGCAAGCGGATCGTAGGGAGCAATCGCCGGAGCGAAGATCGCGATGACAAGCCAGATCAGCGCAATCGAAACGCCAGTGAGCGCGAGCGGTGTGCGAAACGCCGGGGAAATCTTCAGCCAGCGGCGCTTTTTCGCGCGCTCGGTCAAGATGTCGGAGCTCATGAGACCCTCACTCTCGGGTCGATGACCCCGTACAGCACATCGACGAGGAAGTTCAGTCCGATGTAGACGATGCCGACGACGAGGCCAACACCCATGATTGCTGGCAGGTCAAGTTTTGTAGCTGCAGAGAACGAGTACTCGCCAAGTCCGTGCCAGGAATACACCTTCTCAACGAGCACTGTGCCCGACAGGAGTGATCCGAACGCGAGGCCGAGCACCGTGATGATCGGCACCATCGCGCCGCGCAGGACGTAGCCGAACACGACCGTGCGCCGCGGCAGCCCCTTCGCGGTTGCGGCCTTCACGTAGTCCATGTCGAGGACCTCGAGCACCGCCGAACGAGCGAATCGTGTCAGCAGGCCGATCGTGTAGAGGGCAAGCACGGAAGCCGGAAGCACGAGGTGGTAAAGCGCGTCCCAGAACGTACCCCACTGGCCCGCAACGATTGAGTCAATCGTGTAGAGCCCCGTCACGTGAGGCGGGGCGATCGCCGTCGGATCGAGCCTGCCTGAGCCGGGGAAGATTCCGAGCACGAAGAAGAAGACGTAGTACACAACGAGCGCGAGCCAGAAGGTCGGCCAGCTGAGCCCGATGAGGCTCACGACGCGAATGATCTGGTCGACGAACGTGCGGCGCTTGAGCGCTGCCCACAGCCCAAGGCCGATGCCGATGATTGCTGAGAACACAATCGCAGACAGCGCGAGCTCAATGGTGGCAGGGAAAGCTGCCGCGAGCTCGTCAGCGACGGGCATACGCGTCTGCGTTGAGACGCCGAGGTTCCCCTGAAGCACGTTGCCGAGGTACGTGAAGTACTGCACGACGAGTGGCTGGTCGAGCCCGTTCTCGGCGCGGAACTTCGCGACGATCTCAGGGTTCGCGGCGGCCTGCTCGCCCAGCGCTGCCTGCACGGGGTCGGCAGGCACAAGGTTGGTGAGCACGAAGGTGACGATAGTCACCCCGAACATGAGGAGGACCGTCAGGCCGAGCCGGACGGCCACGTACCGCACGAACGGGGGGATCCCCCGCCGTGTGGCACGTTCGGCCGTCCGGATCGCGACGGTGCTGTTGTTACTTGATGAGGGCAAGATCCACTGTCCACACGGGGTTCGTCGTGATCGACTCGATCGACGGCGACGTGACCACGTTCTGCGCGGGCTGCAGCAGCGGCACGAAGGGGCCGCTCGCGTTCAGCTCGTCCTGCCATGCCTCGTAGGCGGGTGCGCGATCTTCACCGGTCGCAGCCTTTGCCGCGTTCGAGAGCTCGGTGACCTTCGGGTTTGCGTCAGCAGCCCAGCCTGAGCGGAGCCCAACGAGCTCACCCGGCGAGAACACCGTGTAGTTCGAAGCGTCCGGGAAGTCGGGGCCCCAGTACCACAGACCAATCGTCTCGGTGCCGTTGCGGTACGCGTCAAGCTCGGTCGCGACAGGAGCGGGAGCGAGAGCGACCTCGATGCCGACCTCGCTGAGCTGTGCCTGTACGGCCTCGGCGACGTTCTGCAGTGACAGGCCCTGGACGGTGATGTCGTTCGGGAAGTTCAGGGTGACCTTCTCGCCGGCGTAGCCCGACTTCTTCAGCGCAGCCTTCGCAGCGTCGACGTCGCGCTGGTTGCCCTGCTTCGCGTCAATCGCACCGACAAAGAGCGACGGGATCGGTCCGCCCGGTCGCACCGAGCCCTCGCCCGCGAGGCTGACGATCTTGTCGTAGTCGAGCCCGAGCTTGACTGCCTGCAGGAAGTCGGGGTTGCTTGTGATCTCGCTGATCTCAGGGTTCTGGTTGAGCAGCAGGAAGATCATGTAGCGCGACGGGTTCGAGACAACCTTCACGTCGGCGCTTGCGAGCTCAGCGACCTGGTCAGGGTTCAGATCGAGCGCAACCTGCGACTCGCCCTTCTCGACGTTGAGCTTCTGCGTGGGGCCCTCGACGTTGCGGAGCACGACACGGTCGTACGCAGGCTTGTCGCCCGTGTACTCGGGGTTCGCCTTGAAGACGACCTGCGCCGCAGCGTCGAATGACTCGAGCATGTAGGGGCCCGAGCCTGCCGACTGGCCATTGAGGAACGCCTCAGCGTCGTCAGACTCGTCTGCCGAGCCACCGTTCGCCTCGACGACCTCCTGGTTGACGACCGAAAGCGCCGGGTTCGGCAGAATGAACGGAAGCGCGGGGTTCGGAGTCTCCGAGGTCAGTGTCAGTGTGTCGTCGCCAGTCTTTTCAACCTTGACGCCCTCGAGCAGGAACGACGGGTTTCCGAGGATTCCCTGCACACGGGTCAGCGAGAACACGGCGTCGTCGACAGTCACGTCAGACCCGTCAGAGAACTTCGCGCCGGGCTTCATCGTGAGCGTCAGGACTGTGTTGTCCTCGTTCATCTCGTAGCTTGCGAGGCCGTCGACTGGCTCGGTGACGTCTTCACCGTTGAACGTGAGGAGTGTCTCGTAGAGCGCCTTCGCGACGATCGAGCCCGTCGTCTCGTACTGGCGACCCGGGTCTGCGGTCTTCAGGTCAAAGGAAGCATCGACGACGATTGACTTGCCGCCTCCTGCTGCTTCACCGGTGTCGGGTTTTGCGCCCCCGGCACAGCCGGAGAGGACAAGCGCAGCTGCGGCGACCAGGCCGGTCGCGGCGAAAACGCGCTTCATCGAGTGCTTCATTTGTGGCCTTCCATCGTGCTATCCCTCTTTGGATAACTCTGTACAGAAATTACGCGATACGGGATTATTGTGTCAACTTGGAAACCAGACAACGAAATATGTCCGCACTATACGTGTATATTTTGCAGAAGGTCCACCTAGCAACGGCGCAGAACGACACTGAAAGTACAGAATGCAACTCGATGACATCCACATTCAAATGGTCGATCTGCTGCGGCGCGACGGACGACTGTCAATTGCCGCGATGGCAGAGCAACTCGGGGTCTCCCGGTCGAATGCGTACCAGCGCTACGACGCGCTCGTCGAGGCCGGCGTCATTACCGGCTTCACAGCAACGCTCGACTTCCGCGCAGCCGGCTTCGGTGTTGCGGCGCTCGTGTTCGTATCGCTCGAACAGCAGCGGTGGCAAGAGTTTCGCGAGCGTCTCCCGACTGTCCAAGAACTCGAGTACTTCGCAGTGACGGCTGGAAGCCACGACGGCATGCTGCTCGTTCGCGCCGCTGACGTCGCTGCAATCCACGAGCTCGTCGCGACAAATCTCGCGAAGTGGGACTGCATCAAGTCAACTGAGACTGTCTTCATCATGGACGAGCAGTGGGACCGCGTGAATCTTCGCGCAGGCTTCGCGGGGCGCGCGCTCCGCTCGAAACTCGAGCTGCAAGATGACACCGTCATTGGCGTTTCGCGCATCGCGAGCTACGTCGAACCGGGCGAGGAAAACGAGATCGCCCCGTAGGTCAGCCCGGCGCCGCCACACGCAATCGGCCCCCTGGAAACTCATCCAGGGGGCCGAACGAGCTGTGGAGCGTTAGTCGCGTTCCTCGTCGTCTTCGAGCTCTTCTTCGTCGAGGCCGTCCTCGTCCTCCTCGTCGAAGTCATCGTCGATTTCGCTGTCGTCGTCATCGTCGAAATCGTCGGCTTCCACGGCGTCTTCGAGAGTGCGCGGCTTCTCATACGGGTCTGCTTCGCCAGCGTAAGTAGCGCCAACGGCGAGCTCGCGAGCCGCATCGTCGCGCCGCTTCGCTTCCGCGAGCAGCTCGTTCAGGTGCTCAGCGGAAGACGGCAGTTCGTCGTGGATGAACTCGAGCGTTGGCGTGAGCCTGGTGCCAAGCTGCTTGCCAACCTCGCTGCGGAGCATGCCTGTCGCTGCCTTCAGCGCGGCCGCGGTGTCGGTCTGCGTTGCCTCGTCACCGTAGACCGTGTAGAACACGCTCGCGCTCTGCAAGTCGCCTGTCACCCGCACCTCGGTGATCGTGACGAACCCGAGCCGCGGGTCCCGGAGCCCTTTGTCGAGTCGGCGAGCGATGATCTGGTGGATCCGCTCGGCAACCTTCCCTGCACGTGGATTACTCATGTTCTAAGCCTACCCGCGCCGGGGGCGTTGCGACTGCACTCATTCACCGGTTACACGTTCGGCAGGCCGGCGATCTCGGGCCCGCCGAAGTGCTGCACGACTCCCTCGTGCAGCTGCACGATGCGGAGCGGTCCGGCAGTATCGACAAGCACAGCCGAGTTTCGAACGACCTCGGGAATCACCGGCTTGCCATTCGCGTCGACAGCGTCGATGCGAAGCCACCAGGTCGCCGAGATCACGTCGCCGATGCGCCGTGCGGTGAAGCGCCCTGCTGTCAGCGCGGTCTCAGTGCGCGCCTCCTGGGAGTCGTTACTGTCGGTCCCACGGGCCGCCCTCACGGCGTTCAGCTCGTCCATACCACTGATGAGCGCAGGGCTCGCCGAGTCAAACATTGTGAGATCAGGATCGAGGAGCGCGTCGATCGCACCGCGGTCACCGCCAATGTAGCCGCCATACATCGTCTCGACGAGGGTACGGACACGGGTGACAAGTTCAGAATCGTTCATGCTTCGAGCATACGGCTCGAAACGCCACCGAAAAGACGCGAGGGGCCGAGGAAGCTATCGCTTCCTCGGCCCCTCGTTCAGCTCGACGTGTTAGCCGCGCGGTTTCTCGACCATTTCAGTGGTCTCAATCTCGTCGCCGACCTGAATGTCGTTGAACTTGCCAAGACCGATACCGGCTTCGAAGTCAGTCTTGACCTCCGTGACGTCGTCCTTGAAACGACGCAGCGACTCGATGGCGAGGCCATCGGCGATAACGACACCCTCGCGGATGACGCGTGCCTTCGCGTTTCGGGTAATGGTGCCCGAGCGCACGATGACACCGGCGATGTTGCCGAACTTCGAGGAGCGGAAGACCTCGCGAATCTCGGCAACGCCCGACTGGACCTCTTCGTATTCCGGCTTGAGCATGCCCGTGAGCGATGCCTCAATGTCATCAAGGGCGTTGTAGATGACGTTGTAGAACCGGATATCAATGCCCTCGCGCGCAGCACGCTCGCGAGCCTTGACGTCGGGGCGCACGTTGAAGCCAATGACGATCGCGTTGTCGATCGTTGCAAGATCCACGTCCGACTCGGTAATCGCGCCGACGCCGCGGTGCAGGATGCGGAGCTGGACCGAATCGTCCACCTCGATCTTCATGAGCGATTCCTCGAGCGCCTCAACGGCACCCGACACGTCGCCCTTGATGATGAGGTTGAGCGACTCAACCTTGCCGTCCTCAAGCGCCTTCGTGAACTCTTCAAGGCTGATGCGCTTGCGAGCCTTCGCGAGCATCGCGTTGCGCTCCGCTGCTTCACGCTTCTCAGCGATCTGGCGGGCCGTGCGGTCTTCAGATGTGACGATGAAATTGTCACCTGCGCGGGGCACTGACGAGAGACCCTGCACCGACACCGGGCGCGACGGGAGCGCCTCGAGCACGGGATCCCCGTTCTCGTCGTGCATCGCACGGACACGGCCGTAGGCAGTGCCTGCAACGATCGCATCGCCGACCCGAAGCGTACCCGACTGGATGAGCACTGTCGCGACGGAGCCGCGGCCCTTGTCGAGCTTCGCCTCGATCGCTACGCCACGAGCTTCCTTGTCTGGGTTTGCGCGCAGGTCGAGACCGGCGTCAGCGGTGAGCAGAACTGCCTCGAGTAGCTCAGTGATACCGACGTTGTTCTTCGCCGAGACGTTGACGAACATCACGTCGCCGCCCCACTCCTCCGACACGAGGCCAAACTCGGTGAGCTGCTGACGCACCCGGTCTGGGTTCGCCTCTTCCTTATCGATCTTGTTGACCGCAACCACGATCGGCACGTTCGCCGACTGCGCGTGGTTCAGCGCCTCAATCGTCTGGGGCATGATGCCGTCGTCAGCCGCAACCACGAGGATTGCGATATCGGTGACCTGGGCGCCACGTGCACGCATGGCGGTGAACGCCTCGTGACCCGGTGTATCGATGAACGTCAGCGCGCGCTCAACGCCTTCGTGCTCGGTGTGCACCTGGTAGGCGCCGATGTGCTGCGTAATGCCGCCGGCCTCGCCACCGCCGACGTTCTCCTTGCGGATCGCGTCAAGCAGGCGGGTCTTACCGTGGTCGACGTGACCCATAACGGTGACGACAGGCGGACGCGGCTTGAGCACGTCGTCGCCCTCTTCTTCAAGCTCAGCCTCGATGTCGATGTCGAAGGCTTCAAGGAGCTCGCGATCCTCGTCCTCGGGCGAGACGATCTGAATCTTGTAGCCCAGCTCCTCGCCAAGAATCTCGAAGGTCGCCTGGTCGAGCGACTCGGTCGCAGTTGCCATCTCTCCAAGGTGGAACAACACTGTCACGAGGTTCGATGCACTCGTATCAATCTTGTCCGCGAAGTCTGAGAGCGATGCGCCGCGGCGCAGACGGATCGGAGTCGAGCCATTGCCGCGGGGTACGCTGACACCGCCAAGCGACGGCGCCTCGCGCATCTCGAATTCTGCCCGCTTCGCCCGCTTCGACTTGCGTGCCTTGCTCTTGGAGCCGCCACGGCCGAATGCACCAGCGGTGCCAGCGCCACGACCGCCACGGCCACGGCCTGCGAACCCGCCTGCTGGGCGCGGAGCGCCGAACCCGCCGCCGGGGCCACCTGCGCCGCCACCTGGACGGTTGAAGCCGCCACCGCCACCGGGGCGCGGAGCCCCACCGGGACGCGGAGCCCCACCGGGACGCGGGCCGCCTGGACGACCGCCGGGACCACCTTGCCCGCCTGGACGCGGAGCGGAAGGACGGGGGATATTGCCTGGGTTGGGGCGATTGCCGCCCATGCCCTGGCTCGACGCAAACGGATTGTTACCTGGACGCGGCGGGCGGGGGATACCCATGCCCTGGCTTGACGCGAACGGGTTGTTGCCTGGGCGCGGGCCACCTGGCTTCGCAGCGCCTGGCTTCGCAGCGCCTGGCTTCGCAGCGCCGCCGGGCTTGGGAGCACCTGGCTTCGCGCTAGCTTCTCCCTTCGGGGCCTCAGCGGGCGCTGCCGGGGCTGCCGGAGCGGGGGTCGCCTTGGGAGCAGCGGGTGCTGCAGGAGCCGCGGGGGTCTCAGCAACCGGAGCTGCCGGGGCAGGTGCGCCGGGCTTCGGGCCGGGACGGCCGGGCTTCGGCGCCGCACCTGGCTTCTTCGGGGCTGCGGCCTTTGCAGGGGCAGCCTCGGATGCACCCTCGTCGCTCTTTACGAGTTCGGGGTGATCCTTGACGAACGCCTCGAGCTTGCGCACTGTAGGCGGCATGATCGTCGAGGACGGGGTCTTGACGAACTCGTTGAGTTCATCGTTCAGAATTTCGACTGCCTTCTTGCTCTCGATACCGAGCTTCTTGGCAATCTCGCTTACGCGTGGGTTAGCCACTTTTCTCCTGTCTGGGTTCACGCCAGACAGGCGAGAACCAAAATTAACGGACGGGTCTCATCGTGAGCCGCTCATTACTTGTCCATCAGCGTTTTCAGCCTGTTCTCTAGTGATTGACCATCGAGTTTCCCCGACGCTCTAAGTGCACGCGTGAAGGTCCCACGCTGCACTGCAAGATTCATACATTCTGCGGTCTCGTGCACCCAGGCACCTCGCCCTGGCAGCACCGCACGTTCATCAATAATCAGATGACCGTCACGCACCACCACTCGAAGGAGTTCCGCGCGCGCCGCCCGTGTTCTACAGGCAACGCAAGTCCGAATCGGATCCATCTTACCAGCTTCCCGCTGCGAGCATCCCCAGGCAGGCGGCTTTTCAGCCGCGCTGCCCGGGACACGCGAGGTTTTCGTGGCGCGGGGCCTAGTCGTTCATGATCGAGTCGGGCTGAATATCAATCTTGGCGCCCGTCAGCTTCGCGGCGAGGCGGGCGTTTTGCCCTTCCTTGCCGATCGCCAGCGACAGCTGGAAGTCGGGCACGAGCGCGCGAACCTGCTTCAGCGATTCGTTGATCATGAACACGTCAGTCACCTTTGCCGGAGAGAGGGCGTTTGCGACAAACTTCGGCAGCTCGGGCGAGTAGTCGACAATGTCGATCTTCTCTTCGCCGAGTTCGTTCATTACCGCGCGGACGCGGCTACCCATCTCGCCAATGCAGGTGCCCTTCGCGTTGATGCCGGCCTGCTTTGCGCGGACAGCGACCTTACTGCGGTGGCCAGCCTCACGAGCGAGCGACACGATCTCCACGAGGCCTTCACCGAGCTCCGGCACCTCCCGCTCAAACAGCCTGCGCACGAGGCCCGGGTGGGTGCGCGAGAGAACAACCTGCGGCCCCTTGAGCCCCTTCGACACGCTCGTCACGTACACGCGAATCCGAGCCCCGTGCGTGTACTCCTCCCCCGGGATCTGCTCCTCGGGTGGAATGATTCCCTCGACCTCGCCGAGGTCGACGTGCACCATACGCGGGTTCGGGCCCTGTTGAATGACGCCAGAGACGACCTGGCCTTCCTTGTCCTTGAACTGGCCAAGGACAGCGTCGTCAGAGATATCGCGAAGGCGCTGGTTGATGACCTGCTTCGCCGCGCTCGACGCGACCCGGCCAAACTCGTCGGTTGTCACGTAGGCTTCGCCGATGACATTGCCGTCGTCGTCGTGCTCGGGCACGAGCACAGAAATCTCACCGTTCTTGCGGTCCAGCGAGACGCGCACGTCTTCAGTCGCGGGTACCGGGAGCGCCTGGTTCTCTGCGTGACGTACGTATGCAGTCTGAATCGCCTGCTCAATAATCTCAGCGAGCTCCTCGAAAGGAATCTCCCTCTCGCGTTCGAGCCCTCGCAGCATTGCAAGATCGATCTTCACGGTGTCCTCCTGGATATTGAAATGTCTATTCAGATGTTCCGGCGGTTTCCCGCTCGGGTAGTCAATAAGGATAGCTCACGAGGCGCGGGAACACCTCCCGGTACGCTTGCAGCATGACAGGTGCCCGAGACAATCAAACGAATTCGCGCGATCCGCACGAGGTGTCCCGGATCGGCGTCGTGCTCGTCGCGGCCGGGCGCGGCGAGCGCCTCGGCGCCGGAAAGCCGAAGGCATTCGTCGAGCTCGGGGGTCGCACCCTCGTCGAGCACTGCATCAGCACGGTGACCTCGCTCCCCGCGGGCGGCCACCTGGTGATCGTTGTCCCCGAGCAGCTCGCTGACGAGACGCTCAGGGAAGTCGCTGGGGCAACCGCGCCTGGCGGAAACTGGGAGATCTCGGTCACCCCCGGTGGGCGCGAGCGACACGAGTCAGTGAAGTTCGGCGTCGACGCACTCCCCGAGTACGTCGATGTTGCGCTCGTGCATGATGCAGCCCGGCCGCTCACCCCTGCCACGCTCTTCGAGCGAGTGGCTGCGGAGGTCAGGCGGACCGGTAACGCCGTGATCCCGGCGCTACCCGTCGTCGACACCCTGAAACGCGTTGGGGACGATTCGATCGTCCATGAAACAGTTGACAGGGCGCCGCTCGTGGCGGTGCAAACGCCGCAGGGTTTCCCGCGGGAGCTTCTCGCCGCCGCACACGACAGGCTCGGCACCGGTTCCCTGGGAGGCGCAGCCAGCCAGCCGACAGACGACGCCGAGGTCGTGCAGCGCGCAGGCGGAACTGTCCGCACGGTGCCTGGCGAAGCCCTCGCACACAAACTCACTTCACCTGGCGACCTCACCCTGCTTGAGGCGCTGCTCGCTGCCACGAATAGGGACGCACGATGACGGCACTTCCAGACATTCGCGTGGGATCGGGCTTCGACGTCCACGCCTACGACGAGTCGGCCCCACTTCACCTCGCCGGCCTCCTGTGGCCCGGCGAGCCAGGCCTCTCGGGTCACAGCGATGGCGACGCAGTCTGCCACGCGATAGTCGACGCACTGCTCAGCGCGGCTGGGCTCGGAGACATCGGCGGCCTCGTCGGAGTTGACGAGCCCGCGACCGAGGGAGCTGCGAGCACCGGGTTTGTGAGGCTCGCGCTGGCGAAGCTCGCGGCCGACGGCTTTCGGCCGGTGAACGTCACGGTGCAGGTGGTTGGCAACCGGCCAAAGTTCTCGCCTCGCAGGGACGAGGCCCAGCGCGTCATGTCAGAGCTTGTTGGCGCTCCGGTATCGCTCAGCGCCACGACTACTGACAAGCTCGGCTTCACTGGCCGTGGCGAGGGCCTCGCCGCGATCGCCACCGCGCTCATCGCGCGGGCGGTCTGACGAGCGTCTCACCCGCTCGGCGGCGGAGCGTCGAACCTTCGCGTGAATACGCGACGGTTCCACGCCCCCTGATTCGCCTACGCAGCCCTGTATGAGCCGACGAGACGAACGGCGCCACCGTCGACGCCCTTGGCGCCCTGCTCAAAACCAGTGAAATCGCGAGCAGCAGTCGAGACCGTGCCAACAATCCAGGGATCGAGCCCCTCAGCGGTGAGGGCTGTTGCGACGTGCGGCGCCTTGTCCGCGGCGACGACTGCGAACATGCCAACGCCGAGGTTCCATGCCCCCTCAAGCGATTCGAGCGTGTGACCGCCGAGGTCAGCGAGGTGCCTAAAGACGGGCAGGGGCGACCAGCTCGAGCGGTCGACCTCAACCCACGAACCAACAGGCAACACGCGTGCGAGGTTTGCAGCGATACCGCCGCCTGTCACGTGGCTAAGCGAGTGAACCGCGCCCTGCGTCGACGGATCCTCGAGTACGCGAAGCAGCGGCGCGGTGTAGAGCGCCGTCGGAGTCAGGAGCGCCTCGCCGTAGCTCGCGCCTAGCTCGGCCGAGTGCTGCTCGTACCCGATCCCTTTGTCAGTAAGAATGTGGCGCACGAGCGAGAAGCCGTTCGAGTGCAGCCCCGACGCGGCCATCGCAATGACGACGTCACCGTCCTGCACGAGACCGGGGTGCAGCATGCGGTCAGCCTCGACAACGCCCGTCGCGGCGCCCGCAACGTCATAGTCGTCGGGGCCAAGCAGGCCCGGGTGCTCAGCAGTTTCGCCGCCGACGAGGGCGGTGCCAGTCGCCTCGCACGCCTCGGCGATGCCGCGAACGATGTCGGCAATCCGCTCGGGGACGACCTTGCCGCAGGCGATGTAGTCGGTCATGAAGAGCGGCTTCGCGCCGACAACGACGATGTCGTCGACGACCATCGCGACAAGATCCTGACCGATGGTGTCGTGCTTGTCGATCGCCTGAGCGATCGCGACCTTCGTTCCAACGCCGTCCGTCGACGACGCAAGCAGCGGGCGCTTGTAGCCGGTCAGGGCCGAGGCGTCGAACATGCCGGCGAAGCCGCCAACCCCTCCAAGCACCTCCGGACCGTGGGTGCGCTGAACCGCCGACTTCATGAGTTCGACAGCGAGGTCTCCGGCGGCAGTGTCAACACCGGACTGGGCATAGATCGACGAGTTTTCGCTCACGGTAATAAGGGTACCCTGCCGTGGGCATGAGAATCGGCACGCCTTTCGCGCAGACTGCGTTCACCCATCATTTACATGGCGGAAGTTGTGGGAAACTATTAGCTGCGTCGTCTGGCGCCAACATCTACCCAAGTGGAGCGAACTCGCAACATGTGCGGCATCGTCGGTATCGTCTCGTCCGAACCCGTCAACCAGCAAATCTATGACAGCCTGTTGCTTCTGCAGCACCGCGGCCAAGACTCGACAGGCATCGCCACCCTCGAGGGTGACTTCTTCCACATGTCGAAGATGAAGGGCCAGGTTCGCGAGGCGTACCGCACCCGCGACATGCGCCAGCTCATGGGCAACGTGGGCCTCGGGCACGTGCGCTACGCAACGAAGGGCGACGCCGCCCGCGAAGAAGAAGCGCAGCCGTTCTACGTCGGGGCGCCCTACGGCATCATCCTCGTCCACAACGGCAACCTCACGAACACCCGTGAGCTCACCGCTGAGCTCTACAACGTGGATCGTCGCCATCTGAACACCCACTCTGATACCGAACTCCTGCTCAACGTGCTCGCGAACGAGCTCCAGTCGAGCATCAAGGGGCTCTCGCTCGACGCCGAACAGGTCTTCCAGGCCGTGACGCGGCTCCACGAACGCGTCGAGGGCTCCTACGCAGCGATCGCGCTCGTCGCGGGCTACGGCCTCGTCGCCTTCCGCGACCCGAAGGGGATCCGCCCCCTCGTCCTCGGGCACCGCACTTCTGAAAGCGGCACCGACGAGTGGGTCGTCGCGTCAGAGTCGCTCGTGCTTGAGTCCGGCGGCTACGAGATCGTACGAGACGTCGAGCCTGGCGAAGCGATCCTGATCCGCGGCGACGGCACCATGATGTCGCAGCAGTGTGCCCCAAACACAAGCCTCGTGCCGTGCGCGTTCGAGTACATCTACCTCGCGCGCCCCGACTCGGTGCTCAGCGGCATCTCGGTGTACGACGCGCGACTGCGCATGGGCGACGTGCTCGCCGAGCGGATCCGCGAGGAGCTGCCTGGCGTCAACATCGACGTCGTCATGCCGATCCCTGATTCAGGCCGCCCTGCTGCGATGCAGCTCGCCCGCAACCTCGGAATCGAATACCGCGAGGGGTTCTTCAAGAACCGCTACGTTGGCCGCACCTTCATCATGCCCGGCCAGGCGGTGCGCAAGCGCAGCGTGCGCCAGAAGCTGAACGCGATGCACATCGAGTTCAAGGGTAAAGACGTGCTGCTCGTTGACGACTCGATCGTACGCGGCACGACGTCGCGTGAGATCGTCGAGATGGCTCGCGCAGCCGGTGCCCGCTCCGTGATCTTCGCGTCGGCAGCGCCCCCTGTGCTCTTCCCGCACGTGTACGGCATCAACATGCCATCGCGCGACGAGCTCATCGCGCACGGCCGGACGCCAGCCGAGATCGCAGCCGAGCTCGGTGCCGATCACCTCATCTACCAGACTGTCGAAGGCATGAACCGCGCGATTCTCGCGGGCCAGGACACTGTCACCAAGCTCGAGGAGAGCTGCTTCACCGGCGAATACATCGCGGGGAACATCGACGAGGAATACCTCGCCTGGGTAGAGGCAACGCAGACGAGCTAGCCGGGGTGCTGACATAGCGCGAGCGGGGTGTCCGGGCGTATGCCCGACACCCCGCTCCCGTTCAGGGGACTAGGCCGCGCGCACTGTCATTCCGCCATCGACAACCAGGTCGGCCCCGGTAATGAACTTCGCTCGCGGACTCGCGAGGAAGAGCGCAGCCTCCGCGACGTCCCACGGATCTCCCATGTGGCCGAGGGGAACCTGTTTGTCGCGCTCGGCCCACATCTTCTCGACGCTCTCGGCGCCGTAGGCGCTCGCGAGGCCAGCGGTGTTCGCGACCATCGGCGTCTTGATGAGCCCCGGGGAGACAGTGTTCACGCGAACGCCCGCTGCGGCGAACTCAAGGGCCGTCGTCCGGCTCAAATGGGTGAGCGCGGCCTTCGACGTGTAGTAGGTCGCGTACGCAGTCCCGCCCCACCGAAGCGCGGCGATCGAGGAAATATTCACGACAGCCCCCGACCCCTGGCCAACCATGTGCGGGATGACGTACTTCATCGCGTTCACTGCGGTCTTGAGGTTCACGGCAAGCACGCGATCCCAGTCGTCGGCTGACGCCTCGGTGACCCCGCCGAGGAGACTGATCCCAACGTTGTTATCGAGCACATCGATTCGCCCGTGTGCGCGAATCACCGAACCGACGAGGCCCGCGACAGCAGCCTCGTCGGTCGCGTCGACTCCGAAGCTCTCCGCGGCACCGCCCGCGTCGACGATCATCTCGGCGGTGCGACGCGCTAGGCTTTCGTCGCGGTCGACACACACAACATGCGCGCCATGCCTCGCCATCAGGAGCGCGGTCGCGCGGCCGTTGCCGATCTCGTCGCCGACCGTTCCGGCGCCGATGATGAGCGCGATCTTTCCGTCAAGGTCTCGCATGTGCGTCTCCGTTCTGCCGCGTGCTGCGGCTCTCGGCGTTCGAGGACCCCAGCAGGGCATCCGCGATCCATTCGCCCCCGCCGCGTAGTTCCTTCTTCAGCACTTTGCCGTTCGTGCTCCGCGGCAGCTCAGTGAAGTACACCCGCTTCGGAGTGCGCACCCCGCCGAGCAGCTCTCGGCAGTGGGCGCGAAGCTCGGCCTCAGACGCGCCCCCTCCCGGCTGCAGCTCGACGACGGCAGTGACCTGCTCGCCCCAGTCGGGGTGCGGCACCCCGATCACTGCGCAATCGAGCACAGCCGGGTGGCCCCACAGCACCTGTTCGACCTCGCTCGGGTACACATTGAAGCCGCCAGAGATAATGAGGTCTTTCGACCTGTCGGTGATGAACAGGTAGCCCTCGGCATCGAGATGTCCCAGGTCGCCAGTGCGAAGCCAACCGTCGACGATCGTCTCGGCGGTTTTCTCCGGGTCCTCGTAGTAGCCCTTCATGACGAGATCACCGCGCACGCAAATCTCGCCCGTCGCTCCCGCGGGCAGTTCCACGAACGTGAGCGGGTCTCGGACGGTGACCTCGATCAGCGGGCCAGGGCGGCCGCACGACGCGAGGCGCTCGGCGTTTGCGATCTCTCCTGTCTCCGTGAGGTGATCCTGCGGGAGCTTGAAGCTGATCGCGGCGACTGCCTCCATCTGCCCGTAGACCTCGAGGAACACGGGTCCAAGCAGTTCGAGTCCACGCCGCAGTTTCTCCGTCGACATCGGAGCAGCGCCGTAGAGCAGGTAGCGGAGGGATGAGAGGTCTCGTTGCTCGTCTTCGAGGCGGTCGAGCACCCGGTAGATGACCGTCGGCGGCAGGAAGAGCTCGGTGACGCCGTACGTCTCGATCGCGTCGAGCACGGCATCGGTCGACGCTCGCGGGATAATGACGGTCGTCCCGCCGCGCGCCGATGCCTGCAGCGATGAGAAGCCTGCGGAGTGCGTCATCGGCGCCGCGGCGAGGTTCACCTGGGCGTCGTGCTGCCCGTACTGCATCGCGAGCATCTGATGCGCGACCATCACGGACACGTTGCGGTGCGTGTTCATGACGCCCTTCGGCAGGCCCGTCGTGCCGCCAGTCGGTGCGATGACCGCGACGTCGTCGGCGCTGACGTCGAAGGCGGGCGCGGTGTCCGGGAAACTCCTCGCCCAGGCAGTGAGGTCGACGTCGCCGGGGTCGCCGCCGGCTGGCCCGAGCGACACCAGATGCTTGACGCCAGGCGCCTCCCCGCGAATCTGCGCCACGTGCTCGTCGAGCTCTGGGTGGTAGACGAGCACGTCGACCCCGAAACGCGTCAGCAGCTGCGCGGTCTCGTCAGTTGGGTGATCGGGGTTCAGCGGTACCCACACGGCGCCGATGCGCCAAGCGGCGAGCACGCAGAGCCAGGCTAGGGGCGCGTTCGGGGAAAGCACCCCGACCTTGCCGCCCTGCGCAATGCCGAGCTCGGCGAGACTGCGGGCGATCTGATTCGACATGCGCCGCGCCTCGTCAAACGTCCACGACTCATCTGCGGAGACGTAGGCAGGCTTGTCTGGGTTGATCCGCCAGCCGCGGTCAAAGAACGAAACTGCGGTGACCATCGTTACTGTGCTCCCAACATGATGACAGAGGCCACTGCTTCTTCGCCGCGGTGGAACCCGCCGCCGTTCTCGGCGAGCGCGATGCGTGCGCCCGACACCTGACGCGATCCCGCGCGACCCCTGAGCTGCTCCGCGAGTTCGAAGATTTGCCCGAGACCGGTCGCGGCGAGCGGATGGCCCTTCGAGACGAGACCGCCCGAAGGGTTCACGGGAAGCGCGCCGCCGATACTCGTCGCGCCGCGCTCACCGGCAGCAGCCGCCTCCCCCGGCGGGAAGAATCCAAGTACTTCGAGCTGCAGGAGCTCCCCAAACGCCGTCGCGTCGTGCACCTCTGCGACGTCAACATCGTCGGGGCCGAGCCCGGCTTGCTCGTATGCGCGGCGGGCTGCCGCTCCGCTCACGTGACCCTCGAACGTCGTGAAGTCGCGGTCGCTGCCGGTCGCGAGCGCCGATGCAAGCACGCGCACCCCGGCGGTGCTCCGGAGGCGAGCCATGCCGCGCTCCGAGCAGACGAGCACGGCGGCGGCGCCGTCGGTAATTGGTGCGCACATCGGCACCGTCAGCGGGAATGCGAGTGCCCGTGCCGCTAGTACCTCGTCGGCGTTCATAGGCTTGCGGTAGTGCGCCCGGTGGTTCTCTACCGAGTGGCGGTGGTTCTTTTCAGCAATCACCGCGAGCTGCCGCTGCGTGGTGCCGAACGTGTCCATGTGGTTTCGCGCCATCGCCGCGTAGATGTCCATAAAGCTCGAGCTCGGGCCGGATGCCGGGTCCGCCACTCCGCCAAGCTCTCGGAGCACGCGCGCGAGCTCATCCGGTGCGCTCACATCGTATGCACCGTCGAACACCGACATCGCGAGCGCCCGATCCTCAACATTCATCTTTTCAGCTCCGACGGCGAGGGCGATGTCGGCGGCCCCCGAGCGCACATACGCCACCGCAAGATGGAATGCCGAGGCTCCGCTTGCGCACGCGTTCTCGACGTTCACGACGGGCACACCCTGAATTCCAAGCTCTCGCAAGGCGATCTGCCCCGGTACCATGTGCTGCCCCTCCAGCGGCGACTGCGTCGTGTTCGCGAAGAACACAGCCTCGACGTCCGCCGTCGTCGCCGATGCATCGGCGAGCGCCTCGCGCACCGCCATCGCCGTGAGGTTCTTGACTGTCAGATCGCGGTGGATTCCGAACGGGGTCATCCCCGCGCCAGCGATCCACACCGGGGCAAGCTTCATTAGTTGAGCTCCTTCTTGAAGGTTTCGGGGACGAAGCACATGATGATGAGCGAGACCAGACTGATGCCGGAGATGTACCAGGCGAAGCCGCTGATGTTCCCCTGCGATGCCATCCATGTCGCCACGTACGGCGCGGTGCCTCCGAAGAGCGCGACTGAGACCGCGTATGGGAATCCGATTCCGGCAGAGCGCAGTTTGCGCGGGAAGAGCTCGCTGAAGACCGCTTGAACGATCGAGGTTGCGGCAGCGATGAATGTCACGCCAAGAAGCTGCACAGCCAGGAAGCTTGCGAAGGAATCGTCAAGTGCGCCGAGCAACGGCACCGTAGCAACGGTGAAGAACACACCAAACGCGATAAGGAGAGGTTTACGACCAAAGCGGTCAGACAGTGCGCCCATGACAGGCTGCAACAGCAGGAACCAGGTGAGCGAGATGAGGCTCGCGGTCAGGCCCTGCTTCACGTCGAAGCCAACCGCGATATTCGCGTAGGTCGGGAGAAAGCCCGTCCAAATGTAGAAGACGATCGCCGACGATGCCGTCATTCCGAACACAAAGAACACGCTCTTTGGGTGGTGCTTCAAGAACGAGAACACCCTCACCCGCTCAGTATTGCCACACGTGTGAGCCGACGCGGCGACCTGATCCTCGCGGAGCGTCTCTTCCGCATGCGACCTCACCCACAGTGCGATCAATGCCGCGACTGCGCCGATGATAAATGGCACGCGCCAGCCCCAGGACACCATGTCTTCAGCGGTCAGCAGATTGGTGAGGAGCGCGGCGATACCGATCGCGAGCAGGTTCGCAGCCGTCGCACTGATGTAGAAGAAGCTCGAGTAGAACCCGCGCCTCCCTGCCGGCGCGGATTCGACAAGGAACGCCGAGCTTGCGGCGTACTCGCCGCCTGCTGAAAGCCCTTGCACAAGGCGAGCCACCACAAGAATGATGGGCGCAAACACGCCGATTTGGGCGTAGGTCGGGGCGAACGCGATCATGAGCGAGCCGATACCCATGCCGAGCACAGTGAGCACAAGAATCCGTTTGCGTCCGAACCTGTCAGCGAGGTAGCCAATGAGCAACCCGCCAAGTGGCCTGGCGAAGAAGCCGACTGCGAAAACTGCCATCGTTCCGAGGAGCGGCACCAAACTGCTCTCGGCTTCGGCGGGGAAGAACTGTGTCGAGAAGTAGATCGCCAAAATCGAGTAGATGTACCAGTCAAACCACTCTACGGCGTTCCCAACGGACGCAGCGAGGAGTTGTTTCGGGCCGTTGAGCGGCCTGGGCTGCGGAAGCGGATCGGTGTATTTGCCCTCGCTAGGCACCAATGAGTCTGTGTGTGCGGCCAACGCCAACCTCCTTGTTGAATTCCAAGAGCGGCTGCCTGTTCGGGGCTCTCCTGGCTATGCGTTTCACTCAGGAATGAGTCTGGCGTTGTCGAAACATCCAAGCAATAGCTAGAATTCCAAGAGTTTTGCAGCCCAGCCATGCTTTTCTCCAACGACGATCGGGGTGCCGATGCCAAGGCCAGACCACCGCGAGCCCACAGCGGCCACCGCCGCTGAGCGACTCGACGAGATCCTCGAGGAGCTCTCACGAGACGACTCAATCGCGGAGACCGTGATCCAACGAGGCAGGTCTCAGTTTCCCGCGTATGCCAGCGTGCCAATAGCAGACCTCATCGAGGCCGTTCACCGAAACCGGGCGCTCGCAATCCAGACGCTCCGATCAGGCGTCAGCCCGCCGCCCGAGCAAATCTGGGAAGCTGCACTCTCAACAAGCGAACGGCTGGCCCAGGGGCTGTCGATCACCGACATCATGGGCGGGTTCCGCGAGTCGCTGCGGGTGATCCAGAACCGCGTCATTGAGCTGACCGGGGAGCGAGGGCTCGACCCCCGGGTCGCGCTGCGCGCGTCGACACTCCTGTGGGATCTTGGCGACACCTTCTCGGCGCGAATCTCGCTCGCGTACCGAGAAATCCAGATCGCCGACGAAGTCGCGCGAAAGCAGGAGCTCGAGCAGTTCGTTCGGCGTCTGCTCACTGGAGACCTCACCGACGCCGAGCACCGGGCCGCGGGCTCCCGTTTCGCGGGGTCCGGACCCGTACGCGCGATCGTGACGGCACCGCTCCCCGTGCCGCTGCCAGCACCGTTGCCTGACACACTCCTCTTGGACCAGGGCCGAGCCATCGGCTACGTCGCGGTCGGGGAGACTCTTCCCGCAACAATCAGCTACTCCGAAGGCTCACCTGGCGAATGGCAGATGCTTCCCGAGTCGTACAGGCTCGCCCAACAGCTGCAGGCAACGGCCGAGCTCTTGGGCCGGTCGGGGCGGAGCACTCTCGCCGACTTGAGTTGGCGTATTGGCGTGCCAGCGTCGCCCGCCCTCAACGAGTTCTTGCGGCGCAGCTACATCGATCCTGTGCTTGCAGAAGGTGAGTTCGGGGCACTGATCCTCGATTCAATTGGCGCTTTCATCGAGCACGGCTTACGCGTCGATGCAGCCGCGAAGAGTCTCCCTGTACACCCCAACACGCTGCGCTATCGGATGCAAAAGTTCGAGGAGCTGACGGAGTCCTCACTCGGAGACTTCGACACTCTCGTCGAGGTCGCATGGGCCTTGGCTGTCGCTGGCGGATCGAAGGGTCAGCACGCGGACTGAGGCGAAACAGCGAAGCCGCCGCGTTTGCAACAAACACGGCGGCTTCAAAACTCTGGGTTGTGCGCTACTCGCTCTTCTTCGGGGCGTCGCTGTCATCACCCTTGGGGGCGTCGTCAGTCTTCGTCGTCGAATCGTCGTCCGAGCGAACTTCCTTCTTCAGGATCTTCATTGACTGGCCGAGGCTCTTCGCGAGCGCCGGCAGCTTCGGCGCACCGAACAACAGCAGCACAATGAAAACAATGACGATGAGGGTGGGACCACCCATGTTGCCGATCATGATTAACGCACTCCTCGCTGTTCAACGCTTCCGACAAAACTACCGCAGATCGGAGTTTGGCGCGCGGACAACCCTGAGAGAACGTACCGGTCCGGGATTGAGCTTGGCCGAGGCGCACCCGGCTCCAGCGCTAGTTTGCTCCGGTGGTACCGCTCGGCTTCGTGGGCTCGGAGGTCTGACCCTCACCGTCAACAGGGTCGTCACTCGAGACCTCGCGCTTCAGGATCCTCGCCGACTGACCGAGGCTCTTCGCGAGCGCAGGCAGCTTCGGTGCGCCGAACAGCAGCACGATGATGAAGACGATAACAATGAGGTGCGGTCCGCTCAGTCCCTGAATCATGACGAGCCCCTTTCAATACGAACTGGCTGATTATTGCACAGAGTGCTGCGCGTCAGCCGCGTTCTTCCTCAGTTTTTTCAGCGCTCCCGGAATCGCTCGGCTGCTCGGCGGGGACATCGGTAACGGTACCGGCGGCCGCTTCGTCAGTCGATGCTGCCTCGTCGGCCGCGGGCTCGAGCCCCTCGTCAACAACAACAGTGTGCTCGAGAACTGCAGTTCCACGCTTTCGCTTCGCGGCGGCGGTCAGGATCAGGGCGAGCAGTCCACCAAGCGTGAGCCCAACAGCGCCGCCAATGATGAGCATGAACCCGGCGATCTGACCGATCGAGTACAGGGCACCCTCTGGCACCTTGTAGAGCGTCGTGACGAGCGCGCCCACGACCGCACCAGCGATTGCACCGACGATCAACAGCCGGCCAATGCGCACCGATCGCTGGAGTTCGACAGACTGCTGAGTTTCGCTTGACATGGGGCTATTCTCTCAGGTTTCACGTGTGGGTTTCATCGAAGCGACGGTCGGCGCCGCCTCGGGCCCCGAGCGCGATACTCAGCTGCGGCGGCTGATGACTGGGATAAGCCCCTCGAGGTTCGCTCGCGAACCCGACGCGAGCACGCGCGCAGAGGCGATCGCCTCGTCCCAGTCGAGCGTGCCAGTCGCGATCCCGATCCAGGTCTCTGCGTCAGTCTCGATGACGTTCGGCGGCGTGCCACGCGTGTGCGTGAGCCCGCCCACGCACTGCACCGCGCCATACGGCGGCACACGCACCTCGACAGACTTCCCCGGTGCGAGTTCAGCGAGCTCTTCAAGGAGGAATCGCACCGACGTCGCGACGTCAGTGCGGTCGGTGCTTCCCGCTTCAACTGCGGCGAGCGCGGCGAGCCCGTCTGCCGCTTGAATCCTACGTCTGGCCATCTGCTCAGACTATCCTTGAAGGGTGAAGATTCTCGTCCTGGGGCCGGGTGCCCGCGAACACGCCATCGTCCTGTCCCTGCTCTCAGAAGACGCTGAGCACAGCATCGTCTGCGCCCCAGGCAACGCCGGCATCGCCGCGAGCGGCGTCGAGACCGTCGACCTCGCTTTCACCGATCCCGACGCCGTCACAAAGTTTGTCTCGGATCGCGGCTTCGACCTCGTCATCGTCGGCCCCGAAGCACCGCTCGTCGCAGGCGTGGCTGACCCGCTGCGCGCAGGCGGAGTTCCAGTATTCGGGCCGAACGCCGACGCAGCCCAGCTCGAAGGGTCCAAGGCGTTCGCGAAGCGCATCATGGACGAGGCAGGCGTGCCTACCGGTCGCGCGGCGAAGGTCGCGAGCGCTGCCGAAGCCGGCTCGGTGCTCGACGAGTTCGGTGCTCCGTACGTCGTGAAGGCCGACGGGCTCGCCGCTGGCAAGGGCGTGCTTGTGACTGAAGATCGCGACGCAGCGATCGACCACGTCGCTACCTGGGCGCCGCACGGCGAGGTACTCGTCGAGGAATTCCTCGACGGCCAGGAGGTCTCGCTGTTCTTCTTCGCAGACGGTCACGACGTTGTCGCACTCACCCCCGCGCAGGACTACAAGCGCATCTTCGACGGCGACCAGGGCCCCAACACCGGCGGCATGGGCGCGTACTCGCCGCTGCCATGGTTGCCTGGTGGCACCGAGGCGTTCGTTGAGGAGATCAAGCGAGACGTTGCTATCCCAACCGTGCGGCAGCTCGAGTCTGAGGGCACCCCGTTCATTGGGCTCCTGTACTGCGGCCTCATCGTTACCCCAAAGGGCGTGAAGGTCATCGAGTTCAACGCTCGCTTCGGCGACCCCGAGACGCAGGTCGTACTCGCCCGCCTCGAGTCGCCGCTGAGTGCGTACCTGCTCGCTGCAGCACAGGGCGACCTTGCGTCGCTGCCCGCCCCCGAGTTCTCAGAGGAGCCCGCGATGATCGTCGTGCTCGCGAGCGAAGGCTACCCGGGTGACGTCGCGACAGGTCGGGAGATCACCGGGCTTGAGGCAGCCGAGGCAGTCACCGGCGTGCACCTCGTACATGCCGCCACCGCGCGGACCCCAGCCGGTGGTTGGACCGCAACCGGCGGGCGCGTGCTCGGCATCGTCTCACGCGGCCAGAACTTCGCGGAAGCTCGGGCACGGGCCTACTCCGCCATGAACGAAATCGATCTTGAGGGTGGCCAGTTCCGCACCGACATCGCGGAGCGCGTGGCGTAGCTTCCCTGGATCCGACGCCTTGCCGGCGCCAGGCACGCGCAGTACACAGCGGCCGGCGCTCGCAGTGCACAGCGGCCGGCAGTCGCTGTACACATTGGCCGGCACTTGCAGTACACATTGGCCGGCACTCGCAGTACGCATGCGAAAGGCCGTTCGTATGCCCGAATCACTCGATCTGGGCATACGAACGGGCTTTTGCATACGGTGGGGTTGGCGCGGTCAGGTTGGCGCGGTCAGGTTGGCGCGGTCAGGTCGTCGCGGTCAGGTTGGCGCCGTCAGATTTGCGCGGGACCCGGACAGGCCTGCCTCAACCCCCGTCAGCGGGGGGCGCCTAGGAAGTAGCTACGCTTTGTCCCCGAGGTCCCCGCGGATGAGGCTGTCAAAATCGAGGGCTTTGTCTTCCTCGTCGCCTTCGTCTTCTTCTTCACCGCCGACTTCGGCGCCCTCGGAGTCGTCAATCTCAGACTCGGCGCCCTGGTCTTCGTCGGCGTCGAACAGCGATTCGATCTCAGACAGAGCGTCGGTGTCGTCGGCTTCGTCGGGGCCGCCTATGTCGTCAGTGTCCTCAGCGTCGTCAGCACCGTCTCCGCCCTCTCCGGAGGGTCCAACCGCGTCAGCAACCTGAGCCTCCGCATCCTCCTCACCGAGTTCGGCAGTCTCCGTAGCTTCAGCGACCTCGGCCTCCGCGCCCTCGCCACTGAGTTCGGCCCCGTCACCGAGTTCAGCACCGTCACCGAGTTCAGCCAAGCCGAGCACATCATCCGCGTCAGCCATCTCAGCCGAATCAGCCGTCTCATCCGAACCAGCCGAATCAACCACCTCCGCCTTAGCGGCTTCGCCGCCCTCAGTTACGCCCGCAGGCGCTGCGGGTTCGTTGCGCTCCGCGAGCTGATCCTGATCGATGTCGGCACCGTCAGCCGCTTCGACCGTCCCTGCCGCAACCTCGTCCCCCGCACCTACGGCTTCGGTTGAGGCCTCACGGGCAACCGCGACATAGTCGGTGAGCAGATCGATCCAGCTCTGCTGAGCGTCGGCGGTGCGCTCGAAGGCATCGGGGAAGACGCCGAAGCCTGTCTCAGTCACCATGATGTCCGTCTCGTCGCCCTGCGAGCGGAACGTAATGAGCACAGCAGTCTCGTGCGGGTCATCGCCGTCGCGCCACCGGAAGCCGAGCGCGTGGCCCTCGATAAGCACGTCCACGGTGCCGACAGCGTTGCGGCTCGCGGCTTCCGCAGTTTCAGCGCTCCAACGCTCGGCGACAGCGCCGCCAAAGACAACGTCGAGCTCGACGTCCGGCCACCACTCAGCGCGGAGCTCGGGGTCAGCGATGTACTGCCACGCGGTCTCCCGCGACGCCTTTGCCCGCATCCGCGCAATCACCGGTCCGACAACCGCCATGGCACTCACCCTCCAGATCTGTTGCACTCATCTTATTCGCGCTCGCGACGGCGCACCTCGAAGGAAGCAACACTGTGACGCGGTGAGGCGAGATGAGGTGGGAGAATGGGGGCGTGAACGCACTTCCCACTCCCCTTGCGCTGCCCGGCTGGTCACACACCTACTCTGGGAAGGTGCGCGACCTGTACGTACCGGAGGGTACCGACGCTGCGACCTCCCCGTACCTGCTCGTCGTCGCGAGCAATCGGGTGAGCGCGTTCGACTTCGTACTCGAACCGCCAATCCCTGGGAAGGGGGCGCTCCTCACTGCGCTGTCGAACTGGTGGTTCTCACGCATCCCCCTCGCGAACCACCTCGCGATCGAGGGTGATGCCCCCGCTGTTCCCGACGCAGTCGCCGACAGGGCGGTCGTGTCGCGCCGTCTCGAGATGTACCCAGTCGAGTGCGTCGTGCGCGGCGCCCTCACCGGGTCGGGCTTCGCCGAATACAAGCAGACCGGTGCAGTATGCGGGATCGAGCTGCCCGCGGGAATCTCAGACGGCGATCAGCTCGACGAGCCCATCTACACTCCCGCATACAAGGCACCGTTTGGCGAGCACGACGAGAACATCACGTTCGAACGGTCGGTTGAGCTCGTTGGCAAGGAGGTCGCGGAGGCGCTCCGTGACGCCTCGCTCAAGATTTTCACCGAGGCTCGCGAACTCGCCGCCGAGCGCGGCGTGGTGCTCGCTGACACGAAGTTCGAGTTCGGCAAGGATCCCGTGACAGGCGAGCTCGTACTCGCCGACGAGGTGCTCACGAGCGACTCCTCGCGCTACTGGGATGCGTCAACCTACTTCGATGAAAGCCTCTCGGGCGCTGAGCGCCTCGCGTCGTTCGACAAGCAGATCGTGCGCAACTGGCTGGCCTCGAACTGGGACAAGCAAGGCGTGCCGCCCGTTCTGCCCGCCGAGATCGTTGAGCAGACGTACGCCCGCTACCGGGAGCTCTACGACCTGCTCACCAAGCAGGCCTAGACGCGCACCTCCCAACCTCGCGGCGTTCAGTTTCACGACCGCACAGCCTCCAGGTACGCACGCACGCAGCTCTCCATCCCGCACGCAAACAACTAGAGCTTTCGGGTGAGCCGCTCAATAGTCGTTGCGGCGGGTTCGGCACGGGCCCTTCTGAATCCCGTGCCAGCCCAGAGATGGGCGCGGTCAGTGTCGCCCGCGGCGAGCGCCTTGCCTCGCAGTTCTCTGGTGAGGTGGTGCACCGCGGGATACGCAGTGATTTCGTGTGCCGCGTGGCGCTCCACAAATCCGTTGCGGAGGCCACGCGCGGGTCGGCCCGTGAACACCCGGGTGAGCACCGTCTCCGTAAACGCGCCCGAGGAAAGTGCACCACGGTGCGTTGAGGAGGTGCCCGCCTCTTCAGTGAGCAGCAGCAGCGTTCCAACAGCCACCGACTGGGCGCCTCCGTGTATGAACTCACGCACGGACTCGGGCCCGTCAACCCCGCCCGCTGCGACGAGCGGCAGATCTGTGATCGCGCGCACCGCGCGAAGCACCTCAAGTGTCGGCGCGTCGGCCACGGTTTGGGTCGCATCCCACACCGCCGAATGCCCGCCGGCACCCGGACCCTGCACGATTAGTCCGTCAACGCCATGCTCTGCGGCGGCCCGTGCTTCATCGGCCGAAGTGACCGTCGCCAGCACCGCTGAACCCGCCCGCTGGATCCTTACGATATCTGATGGCGCCGGGAGCCCAAACGTGAGCGACACTACGGGCACGGGATCAGCGCACAGCAGCGAGACCTTCTCGTCCCAGAAATCGGTGTCGTCGCGAGGCACGTCTGAGAGCTCGGTGTCGTACAACGCAGCCTCGCCGGCGAGCTCGCGCGCGTAGGCCGCAAACGCTGCGCCGTCGACCTTATCGGCGCTCGGCACAAACAAGTTGACGCCGAAACCTGCGGGCGCCGTCTCACTGAGCTCGCGCGCCGCGGCGATCTCTGCGGCAAGCACCTCGGGCGTCTTGTAGCCCGCAGCGAGGAACGCAAAAGCCCCGACCCCGCTCGCCGCCCGCACGAGCTCAACTGTTGTCGCGCCGCCCGCCATTGGTGCTGCGATGAGGGGAAGAGCTTGCGTCAGAAATCCGGTGCTCATGATTCTCCATCGGTCGGTAGTCGGTTCGTATCAAATTGCGGCAGCCGAGCGCATGCGGATCGGTGATCGCAGGCTCACACCCGAGCCTCCCAGACCCGGGCACCGCTGTCGAGTGTGCAGGGCACTGCTCCGCGAATTCATTGGCTCACGGCCCTGGCAGACACAAGTTCACTAGGCAGGCTCTGCCTGTCCAACACGCACGCGAGCTAGCGCCTCTTCGAGGTGCGCGACGAACGCTGGCGGATTCTCCGCATGCGGGAAGTGCCCGAGTTCAGGCATCTCCCTGAACGACGAGTTGGGAATTCGCGAAGCGAGCTCACGAGATCGAGCCGAGGGCACGCTGGTGTCGAACGCACCAGAAAGCACCGCGATGTGCGGAGAGTCTGCTGTGAGGAGGTTTTCGACCGCCTGGAGGTCCCAGCTGAGGTAGGAGTCAATGTCTGCCGCGTACAGGCCGAAGCCGCCGGAGGAGTAGCCCCACCAGACGCGCTGCTTAAATTCGAACGGCGAGGCCGGGTTCATGAGGCCGTAGGTCCACTCGGGCACAAACAATGCCGGGTTTAGCTGGGTGCCGCGGAGGTGCGGGTTCGCGCGTGCGACCACGGACGGACCGGCCTGGCAGGCGACCGCGCCGGCGAAGCGAAGCGGGTGCGTCGCGACAGCGTGAACCACGGCGGCCCCGCCCATTGACACCCCGAGCAGTGTTGGGCGCGTGAGGCCGAGCGCGTCAGCCGCAGCGACGATGAACTCGGTGTAGCACTCAGGGGTGAGTTCGTAGCTGCCGACCGGCTCACCCCAGGCCGGCGCGCTGCGGCCGTGCCACGGGAGATCCACAGTGATGAGCTCGTAGCGCGCGGTGAGGTCCGTGTGCGTCAGCAGGCCGTGCCACTGCCCGGTATCACTCCCAGCCGTCGCGAAGGCGAGCAGCGGCGGCCCCTCGCCGCAGCGCTCGACGTACACATCGCTCGTGCCGAGGCTCGTGGTGATGCGGTGGTATTCGCCTCGCGCCATGAGCGGGCGGCCCACCTGGGCGTGAACGGTCGTCGCGCGGGCAGCGTCGACAAGCGCACGCACGAGATGGGCATGACGCTCATACGAGAGTTGGTCCCCGGAGAGGGAGATCCTGCCCGTGCGCAGCAGGTGCAGCAGATTATGGGCCCCGGCGGCTGGTGCATCGGCCGCGAGTTCGACCCAGTCCGCGTTGCTCGCACGCAGCTCGAACTCGGGCTCGCCCGCGGCAGCGGTGATCCGGGCATGTTCCACGAGAAACACTGCACGCCAGTCGTCGCCCGCGAGCGCAAAGATGCAACTGGATCCTGCGGCAAGCGCGGTTGGCTCCGAGGCGGCAGCCGCCGCGATCAGGCGCTCACGCATCGGGGGACCCGATAGTGGCGACCAGCCCAGCAAGCGGGCCTGCGAGGGGTGAGAATCTGCCGAGTTCCGAGGCGTCGTGGCCAGTCACGATCACCGCACCCTCCTGCGCCCTGAGCCAATCGAGCGCGCGGTATGAGCCCGGCAGGTCGGCCATCGATTGAAACAGCATGTCCCGTTCAAGCTCCTCCTGGAAGTGCGCGGCGTCAGCGGCGAGAATGACCGTTCCGATACTCGTCACCACACGCACCACGAGCTGCCCCGGAGTGTGCCCGCCAAGCTCGATGAGTTCGACGCCAGGCGCAATTTCGGCGTGGCCGTCGACCACTTTCAGTCGGCCTTGCGCCTCCGCCTCGCTCAGGTGCGCGATCTCCTCACTGTCGCCGTAGTGCGAAAACAGCGGCCGTGAACCGATGTCACTGCGCCAAAACTCGAGCTCTGCGCGCGCGATGTGGATTGGCGAGCGTGTGAACGCCGCGAGGTTTCCGATGTGGTCATAGTGCGCGTGTGTCACGACGACCGGGTGGCCAGCATCAGCCGGCATCCCGAGCTGAGCGAGCGCCTGTAGCGGGTCTATGAGCACCTCGCGGCCGCGTTTCTTGGCACCCGCCGCCGAGTACCCGGTATCGATGTGGATCACGCTGTCGCCGCTGCGGAGAACCCAGAAGTAGTAGTCGACGGTGTACTCACCGTCGGGCTCGCCATAGAAGCCGTAGTTTAGGAACACCTCACTGCGCGCCGTTGCACGTGTGCCGTGCTTCACCACAAAGATTTCCCACTCGGTGGGTGCCATCATCGCCATCCCGCTATCGTGCCCTCAGTGCGCTACTGCGCGCCCGATCCGCCCTCGTGCACCGCGACCGTAGGTTCGATCCCATCGGCGCCGACGACCTCTCGCCACGCATCGAACCCGGCCTGGAACGCAACGATTCCCGCCTCGGGCAGTGAGATCTCAATCGCTTCAAGGATCTCCTGCGGCGTCACGCCGAGGTCGAGCGCCACCCGAATGTGCGACTGGATGTGTCCCTTCGCCGCGCGCATCACCGTGAGCGAGACGATAAAGATGAGCTCCTTGGTCTTCCGGTCAAGGCTGCGCTGGTCAAGGTACGCGGCTGAGACGAGCCCGTTTGCTGCCTGCAGCACCTCGAAATCGTGCTTGGCCATAACCTTGTGGTAGTCGAGCACATAGCCGCGCTTGCGCGCCATGTCGTCGATGTAGTCTTGCGGATTGGTGGTCGTGTCGGTCACTGCTGCTCCTCGATGATAGGGGTGTTGAACGTGCGCTCGTACACCCTGGTGATTTCTGTGTGGTCTGGGTTCTCACCGAGCAGCTGCCGCCCGGCGGTGAGTAGTTCATAGACCGCGCTGGA
Organism: Leucobacter aridicollis; assembly: GCF_024399335.1. Classification (NCBI taxonomy): domain Bacteria; kingdom Bacillati; phylum Actinomycetota; class Actinomycetes; order Micrococcales; family Microbacteriaceae; genus Leucobacter; species Leucobacter aridicollis. The sequence continues at coordinate 540,655 of NZ_CP075339.1, read as the reverse complement.
CAGCGGCGTTGAGGTCGCGGGGGCTTCGATGCCCATGGCGATTCCGATGTCTTTGAGCATGAGGTCGAATGCGAACCGCGAGTCGTACGCGCCGGTGAGCACGTGCCTCGGGAACTTCACTGAGCTTGCCTGGCTCATGCCGGTCGATGAGTTGAGCACAGCGACCATGCGCTCGGGCGCGATGCCGGCGACACCTGCGCGGATCAGCGCCTCGTTCACGATTGCCTGGTTCGCCGCGCTCACGAGGTTGTTAATCGACTTCGCCGCGTGGCCCGCACCGCTGTCGCCCACGACAACAATGTCGGCCCCGACAGCTTCAAGGTAAGGCCTGGCGCGCTCAATCGCGGACGGGGTGCCGCCAACGAGCATCGCGAGTTCGCCGGTCTCTGCCTTTGCGATCCCGCCTGAAACCGGCGCATCAACGTAGTCAATGCCGCGGGCCGCCGCAAGCTCGGAGAGTCGCCGCGTGCTCGCTGGCACGCTCGATCCCATATCGATGATCAGCGCGCCAGCGGCCAGCCGGTCAAGCACCCCTGATTCAAGCAGCACCGATTCGACGTGCGCGCTCGTCGGAGCCATGAGGATCACCGTCTCAACGTCAGCGAGATCGGCAAGATCGTGGCGTGGTTCTGCCCCGACTTCGGCCGCAACTGCCACAACTGTCTCGCTGACGATGTCGTACACAGCGGTCGCAAACAGCGGCGCGATGTGCGCGACCATTGGTCGGCCCATCCGCCCGAGTCCGATGAACAGGGTTGTTGGCATCTATTCCTCCGGTTGTTCCTGAAAGTGCGCCGCGGCGATCTGTGCCGCTGCGGAAACGTGCTCGATACTCGCCGCGAACGCGGCATCTCGGTCGCGCGCGGCGACGGCGTTGACAACGCGCTGGAGCTCGCCAACCATCTGGCGCCCCCGGCTCGGCTGCTGCAGTGTCACCCGACGCAGCTGACTGATACGCGCCTGCACGCCAGCGAGCTGTTCGCCGATGATCTGGTTGTGGCTCGCGGCGATGAGTGCGGCGTAGAACCTCTCCTTCGCCGCGAGCAGCTCGTCAAATGGTTCGAAGTGCTCGTCGATGTGCAGGAGCGCCTCGTGGAGCTCGCGCAGCTCCGCGTCGGTTCGGTGTTCGGCGGCGAGGCGCGCCGCGGCGCCCTCGAGCGCTGCGCGCACCTCGTAGAGCTGCCTGGCCTCCTCAGCGGTAAGTTCCTCGACAAGCGGACCAACATGCGGCTCAATGCGGATGAGGCGCTCGGATTCGAGTTGTCGCAGAGCCTCGCGTACGACGGTCCTGCTCACGTCGAGCTCCTCGACCAGCACTCGCTCGATGAGCCGCTGGCCAGCTTGCAGCTCGCCCCTCACGATGCGCTCACGCAAGATCGTAACCGCCTGCTCTCGCAGCGGTGCGGCCTGTTTCAGCATTGCCATGGTCCCTTCATCCGGTATTACGATATTACGAAGATTTGAAAAAACTCAAGCCCGCTCGCGCGGACTCCCCCAGCTACACGGTCTGGGCGAACTCCCCGAGCAGCCTCCGCAGCCAGGCGTTTTCGGGTGAGCCATCGACCCGCGTATTCCAGATCGCGGAGATCGTAAATCGTGGCGCCTGCAGCGGAGTCGGGCACACTTTGAGGCCGGTTGAGCTCGCAATTCCGCGCGCTGCGTGCTCCGGAAAGGTAGCGATTGCAGGCACGCGCGTCAGGAGCGTCCCGAGCCCGGAGAAGTGGCTGATTGCGCACACCGTTTTCCGCTTGTGCCCGCGCGCGGCGAGCAGATCGTCGACCCAGCCACGCTGCACGTCGTACGAGACACGCACGTGATCTGCTGCGATGTACTCGTCATAGGTGATCGGCTCGGAGAACTCGAGCAGCTCAGGGTTGTAAAGGCAGAGATAGCCGCCGGAGAACAGCGGCTCGGCCCGCAGATCAGCTGACAGCTGGCCTGGGGACATGGTGAGCGCAATGTCGGTGCGAGCGCTCTCGACGCTCTCTCGCCAGAGCGTGCTGTTGGTCTGGTGGATGGCGAACTCGACCGTCCACCCAAGCTCAATCTTCTTCAGCGCGAGCCACGGTGCGAGCACAATCTCGAGGTCGTCCGACATTGCAAGGTGTATCACCCTGGTGCTTGCGGTCGGTTCAAACTCGGGCTCGTCGAAGATCACGTCGGCAATCGACGAGAGCGCGGGGCCCAAGCGGCCCGAGATCTCGAGAGCGCGCCAAGTCGGCAGCATCCCAGTGCGTGAGCGCTCGAACAGCGGATCCTCGAACAACGTTCGCAGCCGCGCGAGCGCCGCGCTCACCGCACTCTGGGTCAGGCTCAGCTTCACCGCCGCGCGCGTCACGCTCCCCTCGTGCATGAGTGCGTGAAACACGACGAGCAGATTGAGGTCAACGCGCCTAAGATCAATTGAATTCATACTGCACATACTAATCATTAATTTGACTGCGTCCTCTGTGCGCTGCAAAGTTGCTTGGTAGCTATCCACGCAGAGAACAAAGGAGCTCTCACATGCAGGAGCAATCCGCGACCGTGTCGCGCAGTGACACCGAACTTCTCGACCTTCCACGCGCCGACCGACAGAAGCGACTCGCCGCCGTCGGCATTGGCAATTTCATGGAATGGTTCGACTTCGCCATCTACGGCTACTTCGCCGCAATCATCGGCGCACAGTTCTTCCCGTCTGGCGACCCAACAGCCGAGATGCTGTCCTCGCTCGCGGTATTCGCTGTCGGGTTCATCTCGCGCCCGGTCGGCGCACTCTTCCTCGGACCGATCGGCGACAAGTTCGGCCGCCGCACCGTGCTCATCATCACGGTCCTCGGCATGGGCATCATCACCGCGCTCATCGGACTCACACCCTCTTACGAGACCATCGGCGTCGCGGCACCGATCATCGTCGTGATTCTCCGACTGCTGCAGGGCGCGATGGTTGGCGGTGAATGGACGAGCGCCGCCGCATACATCGGCGAGAGCGCGCCCAAGGCAAAGCGCGGTCTCTTCGCGAGCATCGTGACTGCGACGGCCGGTCTCGCATTCCTCGTCGGAACGCTGACCGCCGCGCTACTGCAGGCAGTCATGCCCGAAGAGTCGCTGGCGAGCTGGGGCTGGCGCGTGCCGTTCATCCTCTCAATCGTCATGGCGGGCGTCGCCGTCTACATTCGCCGTAAGCTCGACGACACTCCGGTCTACGAGGAACTCGAGCGCAAGCGCGCGAACAACACGGTTGAACCGACGAGCTTCGGCCTGAAGGCACGCGCGTTCATCATGACACTCGCGTTCTCCGGCATCTTCGGCGTGAGTCTCTACTACTTTGTGACCTACGCGAACAACCATCTCACAGGCGCCGTCGGCATGGATCGCATGCAGTCGCTGCTCGCAACGGGCGCAGCAATCGTGATCTACGTCGGGTTTAACCCACTCGTCGGCATCATCTCCGACCGGATTGGACGCAAGCCCGTACTCATCACGGGCATCGTCGGCCTCCTTGTCTGGGCGCTCCCCGCGTTCATGCTTATGAACACCGGGAAACCCGTCCTCGCCTTCCTCGGCCTCGTCGTCTTCTCGTTCTTCGTAGCGTGCTGCGCGGTGATGAACAATGTGCTGCTCGTCGAGGTGTTCCCGGCCTCGGTGCGCTCGACTGGGTCTGCCATCGGCTACAACGTCGCCTACGCGGCACTCGCGGGTCCCGGCCCCCTCATCGCAGCAGCCCTCGTCGCGAACACGGGCTCGCTCGTCTCACCGGCGTTCTACGTGATGGCTGTCGCCGCGGTTGCGCTGGCGGTTTTGCTGCCGATGCTCAAGGAAACCAGGCACGTCGATATCACCCACGGCTAGGGTGAGGCTTCAAGGAGGCAGATTATGAGCAAAGTAGCTGTAGTGCAGGCATCCTCTGTGGTGTTCGACTCGGAGGCGTCAACTGACAAGGCGGTGCGATACATCGCCGAGGTCGCGGCGAGCGGGGCAGAACTCGTCGTCTTCCCTGAGGCGTTCATCGGCGGCTACCCGAAGGGCACCAGTTACGGTGCTGCGATCGGGATCCGCACGGAGGGAGGGCGCGAGGAGTACGCCCGCTACGCCGCGGGGGCTGTGACCCTCGATGGCCCCGAGGTACGCCGACTCACCGAGGCGGCGGCGGAACACGGGGTCGCGGTTGTGATCGGCGTGATCGAGCGCCTCGGCAACACCCTCTACTGCACCGCCCTCCTCATCCACCCCGAGGACGGGCTGGTCGGCAACCACCGCAAGCTCATGCCGACGGGAACCGAACGCCTCGTGTGGGGCTTCGGCGACGGGTCAACTCTCGACACTATGGATATCCCCGCAGGCAGGGTCGGCTCGGTGATCTGCTGGGAGAACTACATGCCGCTCATGCGTCAGGCAATGTACGCCAAGGGAACCCAGATCTACTGCGCTCCGACAGCTGACGATCGTGACACCTGGCAGGCGACAATGACGCACGTGGCACTCGAAGGGCGCGTGTTCGTACTCTCAGCGTGTCAATACATCACGCGCGACGAGTTCCCGCCAGAGCACTCAGTCGACATCGAGCCAACGGGCGGTGACGTCTTCATGCGCGGCGGCAGCGTGATCATCGACCCCGCTGGCCAGATCCTCGCTGGGCCGGTGTTCGGCAAGGAAGCGGTGCTGTACGCCGACATTGATCTCGACGTCAAGCGGCGCTCGCACCTCGATTTCGATCCGGTGGGCCACTACGCGCGCCCAGATGTATTCTCGCTCGACGTGAATACGCGCGCCTCTGAGCCGGTCAGCTTCAACGCTTGACCAAGCGCGTCGAGGCCTGACTGCGTTTCCGCGGTCAGGCCTCGCCTATTGCCGCCGGGCCCAGCACGAGACCGCCGCTGCGGGTAGACTTATCCGGTACGCATCCCGTTTATTTCGCGAACCTGGAGGCACTCCTTGCCCACGATTGTTGTTGATGTCATGCCCAAGGCCGAACTCCTCGACCCCCAGGGTAAGGCGACGACGGGAGCGCTTGAGCGCCTCGGTCACGGCAAGTTTGAGAACGTGCGCATCGGTAAGCGCTTCGAGCTCACCGTGCAGGGCGAGGTTACTGAAGAGGTGCTCGCAGAGGTTCGCCAGATGGCAGACGAGATCCTCTCGAACTCGGTCATCGAGGACGTCGTAGCGATCTCGGTCGACGGCGTCGCTGTCGAGGCACGCTAATGGCGACGCGCATTGGTGTAGTCACCTTCCCCGGCTCGCTCGACGACCGCGACGCGCAGCGCGCTGTTCGCCTCGTCGGCGCCGAGCCCGTCGCGCTCTGGCACGCTGACCACGACCTGCAGAATGTTGACGCGATTATTCTCCCCGGCGGCTTCAGCTACGGCGACTACCTGCGCCCGGGCGCGATCGCTGCCCTCGCCCCGATCATGACCGAGGTTATCGATGCGGCAGGCAAGGGCATGCCGGTGCTCGGCATCTGCAACGGCTTCCAGATGCTCGTCGAGGCGCACCTGCTTCCCGGCGGCCTGATCCGGAACGCGCACCAGCAGTTCATCCGCCGCGATCAGCGCCTCGTCGTCGAGAACGCGTCGACCGCTTGGACGAGCTCGTTCACGCAGGGCCAGGAGATCGTCATCCCGTTGAAGAACGGTGACGGCGGCTACATCGCGAGCGACGAGACACTGAAGCAGCTTGAGGGCGACGGCCTCGTCGCGTTCCGCTATGCAGGCGTCAACCCGAACGGTTCACTCAACGACATCGCCGGGCTCACGAACGAGCGCGGCAACGTTGTCGGCCTCATGCCCCACCCTGAGCACGCAATCGAGGAGGGCTTCGGGCCCGACACCTCGGCAGCGATGCGCTCGGGCGTTGACGGCCTCGCATTCTTTGAGAGCGCCCTGAACGCGATCGCGGCGCGCGTCTAACGCGGCCCGACACGGGCACCGCCGACGCGGCGCCCACCGATTCGAAAGGCCGGGCGGAGCACCACGCTCCCCCGGCCTTTCGCGCACTCCAGCGCCGTTCCGACCGGCGAGTCCGCCACAGAGGTCGTTCGTCGCAGGATCACCCCTTCCCTACCGTCGGGAACAGGTTGTCTTGCAGAAATGGGCCTGTTTTGCGGGCTGGGCCAGGCACGGAACGGGCCAGGCGCGGGCCAGGCCAGGCGCAGGCCAGGAACGGGCCAGCCGCGGGCCAGGCACGGGCCAGGCGCAGGCCAGGCCCGGGCCAGGCACGGGCCAGGCGCCTCGCCTGCGCCTCGCGGGTCACTCCACCCTGTAGTAGATCGCGACCTTGTTCCCCGCGTGCTCGATGACCTCGACCTCGGTGCCGAAGACGCGCTCGAGCACCTCGGGCGTCATGATCTCATCGGGAGTACCCGACGCCACGAGCTCACCGTCGGCGAGCGCGATGATCCTGTCGGCGTACGCGGACGCGAAGTTCACGTCGTGCACGACGAGCACAACCGTCTTGCCGAGCGCATCTGCGGCAGCACGCAACTGCCGCATCATGCCGGCGGCGTGCCGCATGTCGAGACCGGTGAGCGGCTCGTCGAGCAGCACGTAGTCGGTGTCTTGCGCGAGCACCATCGCGACGAACGCGCGCTGGCGTTGACCGCCCGAGAGCTCGTCGATGAACCGGTCCTCCATGCCCGCGAGGTCGAGGAACGCGATCGCGGCGTGAATCGCACGCCTGTCAGCCTCGGTTGTGCGCCCGGCTGAGTGCGGGAACCTGCCGAACGTCACGAGCTGGCGCACGGTCAGACGCGCCATGAAGTGATTCTCTTGGCGCAGGATTGACACGACCTTCGCGAGCTCTTTCGGCTTTGCCTTCGTCACGTCGAGCCCGCCGACGGTCACGGTGCCGGCGTCGGCCCCGAGCAGCCTGCCGATGATTGTGAGCATCGTCGACTTGCCGGCGCCGTTTGGGCCGATGAGCGCGGTGATGCCGCCGGGCTCGATGGTGAGGTCGATCGGGCCGAGCACGCGCTTGCCGGCGTAGTCTTTGCCGACGGAGGTGAGCTGGATCAACGCAGCCCCTTTCTGAGCAGGACGATGAGGAAGAGCAGGCCGCCAGCGAACTCGATGATCACGGTGACGAGGCCGCCGGCCGAGAAGATGTGCTTCAGCACGAAGGTCGCGCCCAGGAGGGTGACGAGGCCGATGCCGATCGCGAGCGGGATAATCTCAGCGTGCGAGTCATTGCGGGCGAACTGGTAGGCGAGCGTCGCGACGAGGAAGCCGTAGAACGTCATCGGCCCCACCATCGTCACCGACACTGAGATGAGCACGGCGACGAGCACAAGAATCGTGACGACTTCTCGCCTGTAGTTCACGCCGAGGCTGACCGCGGCGTCGCGCCCGAGCGCGACGACGTCGTAGACCTTGCGGCGGCGCCACACGAACACGAGGATCCCGAGCGCAATCGTCGCCGCGAACGGCAGGTATTCGATGTTGCCGTTGCCTATGCTGCCGAAGAGTCGCGCGCTGAGCACGTCGAACTCGCTCGGCGTGAGCATTCGCTGCATGAACGTCGAGATTGACCCGAACCCGATGCCGAGCACAACACCAACGAGCAGCAGCAGGTGCAGGTTCGCGCGCTTGCCCGAGAACAGCCACCCGTAGAGGGCGGTCGCGAAGATCACCATGAGCCCGCTCTGCGCGAGGATCTTCGGGATTCCCTCGAGGCCAGACGCTGCGGTACCGAAGACATACACGAGCGCGGTCTGGGTGAGCACGTAGAGGGCGTCGAAGCCGAGGATCGACGGGGTCAGGATCCTGTTCGACGTCGCCGTGTGAAAGAGCACTGTCGCGACTGCCTGACAGACCGCGACAAGCGCGATCGTGCCGAGCGAGGCTGCGCGGGAGCGGACGATCACCCAGAATCCGGAACTGCCAGGCTGCGCCGGGTTCGCGTACGTGAGAATGGCCACCGCGAGGAGGATCGCGACCACGAAGACGATCGCGATCGGGAGGAGCTGACGCCAGCGCGGCAGCGCCGGCTCGGGCGGGATCGGAAGCTCGCCAGCTGGGCTGAGCTGGATGGGTTCACGCACGCGACCGCCCCCGCATCAGGATCGTGATGAAGACAACAGCGCCGACCATTCCGAGCACCATTGACACGGGTACCTCGAACGGCATTCGGACGACGCGCCCGAGGATGTCGCACACCGTGACGAGGGCGATACCGCCCAGGCACTCCCACGGGAGGTTGCTGCGGACGTTGTCGCCGCGCAGCGTCGCGACGACGTTCGGTACAACGAGGCCGAGGAACGGCAGAAAGCCGACGACCACGGTTGTCACTCCGGCGGCAACCGCGACGAGGGCGGTTCCCGCGATGAGTATCGTCTCGTAGCGCATGCCGACGCTCGTCGCTACCTCGCGGCCGAGGCCAGCAACGGTGATGCGGTCGGCGAGCAGGAAGACGAGCAGCGTGACGATCGCGACGATCCAGAGCACCTCGTAGCGTCCGCGGACGACGCTCGTGAAACTCCCCATGAACCAGGTGCCAACCATCTGCAGCAGGTTGAACTGCACCGCCAGGAACGTTGTGAGTGCGCTGATCACAGCACCGAGCATGATCCCGATGAGCGGAACGACGAGTGTCGACCGGATCACGATCCGGCGCAGGATCAGCATGAAGGCCATCGCCCCGATGAAGGCAAACAGGCTCGAAACGACCATGCGTCCGACGAGGCCGACGCTCGGCGCGACGATCGCGGTGAGGAGGAGCCCGAGTGACGCCCACTCGGTCGTGCCGGAAGTCGTCGCATCAACGAAACGGTTCTGCGTGAGCATCTGCATGACGAGCCCGCTCGCGGCCATGGCGGCACCCGCCAGCATGAGCGCAACTGTCCGCGGGACTCGCGTGATCCACATCATTTCGGCTCCGAGCTCGCCGTCTGTGATGTCGTAGACGCCGACGAACAGCGAAAGTGCGAGGAGAGCTGCGACGACGAGGGTGGCTACCGCGAGCGGCCACACTCGCGCCCGCTTTTCGGGGGCGATCTCGCCGGCGGCGTCAGGAAGCGCAGTCGCGATGCTTGATCGCGGCGCCACCTGACGAACGCGGGAACGCCCGCTCTCTCGAGCGGGCGTTCCTCCATCGCCGTTGCCGGCAGACGTGCGGTTCACGTTCATGCTGCTGCGAATGCCGCCTGGATCTGCTCAAACAGCTCGGTGTACGCGTGGATGTCCTCAGTGAGGTAGAAGTTCGCGTCAAGGTAGATGATGTTGCCCTTGGTGACGGCGGGCACGTTCTTCAGCGCCTCTGAGCCGGCGATGAGCTCGGCGGCCGGGGCCGAGCCCTCTTCGCGCTCCTCGGGAGCGAACGATGCGTCACGGTCGAGCGCGATGATCCACTCTGGGTTCGAGGCGGCAATCGCCTCGACCGAGATGTCGTCGCCCTGGTGGTCGCTTGACGCGCCCTCAACCTCGAGCGCGGGAACCAGGCCGAGGGCACCGAACACGGGGCCGACCGAACGGCCGACGCCGGGAGCGAGGTAGCCGATCTTGCCGCCTGAGGTGTTCACTGCCATGACGGTGTCGCTGCCGTTGTAGGCCTCCTTGGCGCCGGCAATTGCTTCGTCGAGCCCAGCGTTTGTCGCCTCGGCTTCTTCTTCGTGGTCGAAGATCTGGCCGAGGATCGTGTTGCCACGCTTCAGCTCGCTCATGAGATCCTCACCCTCGCGGGGAGCGATGTCGATGACCACGGCGTCGGGGTTCTGCTTCTTGATGTCGTCGTACGAGTCACCGAAACGGTAACCGGCGATGATGAGGTCGGGCTGCGCTGCAACGATCGCCTCGAGGTTCGGCTCGCGGTGCGACCCGATGTCTACGACATCGTCGTTGTCGGTGTAGCCAGGCCAGACAGACCCCATGATGCCCTTCGGCGCTGCCGCGAGGTCGATGTCCCACTCGGTGAGCGTCTCGAAAACGTGGTTGTCGAGCGCGACAACGGTCTCAGGGTTCACGGGTACGTCGACGGTGCCGAAGTTGTCGGTAATCGACACAGTTGCGCCGGCTTCGGGCTTCGCATCGGTCTCTTCAGACGGCGAGGAGCTGCAGGCCGACAGCACGAGGGCGGCACTTGCGGCAATTGCCGCGAGGCCAAGCAGGCGCGGCTTACGAGAGGTACGGAGAGTCACGGTAATGAATTCCTTTGGACGGGGGTTCGGGTTCTGGCGCGCCGGCTTCCGGGTGGAAGCGAAAAAGGGTTCCGTGCTGGATCCCGTGGCCCGGGATGCGCCCAACACTGGAACCCACTTAGGTAACCCTAACCTCCAATTCATCTGATGTTCAAGTGATTGCTGAAATTGTCACGTTGATCTGGGCATTTCCCCTACCACCCCGGGCGCCCACGCGCCTCGAACTAGGCCATGAGCTCGAATCCGTAGGTCAACAGCCGCAACTCATCGCCGCTGGCGAGGGTGATTGAGCGATCTCGGTCACTGAGCCTTGAAAACTCCAGGCGCTCGTACAGTCGCCACGCCGACTCCATCATCGGGCTCGTCTCGAGCACGAGACGACTCGCACCCCGGATCTTTGCGAGGCGCACACTACTCCGCATGAGGAGGGCGCCGATCCCTCGCCCACGGGCGGCCTGCGAGACCCCGAGCAACCGAATATCCATCTCCCCTGGCTCGGAGGCGGAGGTGAGCTGCTCGCGATGCCTCGGGCTGGTGACCGTCCCCAGCAGATCGCCAGTGGCAACGTCCTCCGCGACCCACACGAAGTGCGTTGCGGCGCGCGCCGCGACGTCGGCGATATCTGCAAGGTAGTCGGCGGCTAGGTGGGGGTAGTCGTCGCGGTATGCAGCGAGTACAAGCTCGCTCACCTCCGAGATCTCCTCGTCGCGAATCAGCCGCACCCGCACGTCTTCCCTGTCTTGCAGCGCGTAGCGGTACGTCAACGACTCGCCGTAGCCCGAGCTCGTGCGCTCCGCATCGAGTTCAACCGTGTGCTCAAACCCAAGGCGGGCATAGAGCCGCTGAGCGGGGTTGCGCACACCCGTGTCCAGACGTAGGGACGACCGCCCCCAGCCGAGCGCAACCTCAAGGCCAGCGCGCACGAGCGCCTCCCCGATGCCGCGCCCCTGCGCGTTCGGATCTACTGCGACGAGGCGAAGCTCGGCTTCCCCTTTAGACGCTAGTTTCGCGTGCGAGCTTTCTGGCCGAAGCACGGAGGCCGCGCCGAGCAGCCTGCCAGCTTCTTCGACAACGATGACCTGGCCGTCGGCATCGCGCCCTGCGACGTCGCTCACCGAGCGCTCCCATTCAGGGTCGCCGGCAAGCTCCGCCGCGTAGGGGCCTGCCCCATATGCGGCGTCGAGGAGTGCCACTTCGGCGGGGTATTCAGCTGTCCGAATAGGGCGTACGAGTGGGGTTACTGCAGCATTCACCCAGTTAGTCTAGGGCCGCTCGCACTCCCGGCCCGCCGTGCGCCAGGCTCGGCTGCCTGCCGCCCGCGCCACAGCGCGAGCCGCGCACCTTCTCAGCTAGAACGTGGGCGGAAGCGGCGCCCCGGGCACCGAGAAGTCAGGCTGGCCATCGGGCCGCGCAGGGATCGGCCTGCCGTCTGCAAACGTCGGCCACGGGAGCAGCACCTCGGTCGGCGCCTGCCCGGAGTGCGGCGCAGGAGGCGACTGAGGTGCGACTGCCTGCGGCTCGTTTGCGGCCTGCGGAAGAGGCGGTGCAACCTGCGAGGACTCTGCTGTCGGAGCAGTCTGCGCTGCGATCGTTGCTTCGGCGCCGCCCGCGACGCTCGCCGGCGCTGCAATTGCCGCAGCTCGCTGCGCGGCCTTGTCTGCCTCGCGCCTCGCGGAGCGCTCCTCCGAGTTGTTCGCCCACCGCAACAGCAGCGTAACGGAGAGTCCGAGCGCCGTGAGGATCAGCACCGCAGTCGCGATCTTCCAGTACATGTCGGGGACGTGGAGGCTGAAGGCCTCAATTCCGACGGGGGCTGTGAACAAGATGCCCGAGAGAACTGCAAGCACGCTCGTGATGAACGCAAACCGGTTGCCAGCCTCGTCGTCGTCTTTGCCGCTGCGAAGGAGCAGCTCGCAGCAGAGAATGACGAGACGTGTGACGAGGATTACCAGGAATGACTTCCAGAAGATCTGGAACATGAGCGAGAACGAATCGTACGGCGTCATCCAAATCACGACGAGCAACAGCCCGAGGATGTACGTGTTCGCAATCAGGGCGACGGGGGCATACCACTCGTTCGCTCGATCACGACTCGTGTCAATCGCGGTCAGCACGACAAAGACCGCGAAAAGCGCGAACGTCGAGAAGATGCGTTCAAAGCGCCCCTCAAAGTCGCCAATAAACAGCAGCGAAATCGAGGCAAGAGTGAGGCCGATCAGCAGGATGATGCTGACCCGCAGAAACATCGAAAGCTTCTTCTTACCGGGCTCGGCACCCGCCAACGCCTGGGCGGCGTTGAGGTCTACACCCTGTGGGGCCGGCTGTGGCGCATGCTGTTCGCTCATACCCCTAGTGTGACACCTGTCACCCGGGAAGGGCCAGAAAAGCCTCATTCGGCCGCCATTTCACTGTTTTATGCGGGGGCCAAAGCGCTGGGGACGACGGCGGAATTCCTGGGCCCGAAAGCCGCGTAGACTGAGGGGGTGACTGACTTCGCTGCCTCTCCCATTCGCCCCGATACGGTCGCCGATGCGGCTGCCACCCCCGAGAAAGAACAGCCGTACGCGGCCCTCGGGCTTAAGCCAGACGAGTACGACAAGATCCGCGAGATCCTCGGCCGCCGCCCAACCTCGGGCGAGCTGGCGATGTACTCGGTGATGTGGTCCGAGCACTGCTCGTACAAGTCCTCGAAGATCTACCTGCGCCAGTTCGGCAAGAAGGTCAATGACAAGATGCGCGAGCGCCTGCTCGTCGGCATGGGCGAAAACGCGGGCGTCATCGACGTCGGCGAGGGACTCGCAGTCACGTTCAAGGTGGAGAGCCACAACCACCCCTCATACATTGAGCCGTTCCAGGGCGCCGCGACCGGCGTCGGCGGCATCATCCGCGACATCATCTCGATGGGCGCACGCCCCGTGGCGGTCATGGACCAGCTGCGGTTTGGCGCAATCGACGATCCCGACACCGCCCGCGTTGTCCACGGCGTCGTCTCCGGCATTTCGTCGTACGCGAACTGCCTCGGCCTCCCGAACCTCGGCGGCGAGACAGTGTTCGACGGCGTCTACCAGCAGAACCCGCTCGTGAACGCGCTCGGCGTCGGCGTCCTCCGCCACGAAGATCTGCACACCGCGAACGCCTCCGGCCTCGGCAACAAGGTCGTGCTCTTCGGCGCCCGCACCGGTGGCGACGGTATCGGCGGTGCGTCGATCCTCGCCTCCGACTCGTTCGATGAGGGCGGCCCCACGAAGCGCCCCGCGGTGCAGGTCGGCGACCCCTTCGCAGAGAAGGTGCTCATCGAGTGCTGCCTCGAGCTGTTCCAGGGCGAGCTCGTCGAGGGCATCCAGGATCTCGGTGCTGCAGGCATCTCGTGCGCGACAAGCGAGCTCGCTGCGAACGGCGACGGCGGCATGTTCATCGAGCTCGACAGCGTGCTCCTGCGCGATCCGTCGCTCACCGCTGAGGAGATCCTCATGTCGGAGAGCCAGGAGCGCATGATGGCGATCGTCGCCCCCGAGAAGCTCGACGAGTTCCTCGCGGTGACCGCGAAGTGGGACGTCGAGACGAGCGTGCTTGGTGAGGTCACCGACACGAACCGCCTCGTCATCAACTGGCGCGGCGAGGAGATCGTGAACGTTGACCCCTCGACTGTCGCGGTCGACGGCCCCGTCTACGAGCGCCCCGTCGCATACCCATCATGGATCGACGCACTCCAGGCCGACTCGGTCAACGCCGCTGGCCTCGCACGCGACGAGGACGGCGAGGCACTCCGCGCGCAGCTACTCGCGGTCTCGTCGTCGCCGAACCAGGCTGACGTGTCGTGGGTGACGAACCAGTACGACTACTACGTTGGTGGCAACACCGCCCTGTCGTTCCCCGACGGAGCTGGCATGATCCGCGTGAACGAGGAGACGGGCCTTGGTGTCGCAATCTCGACAGACGCGAACGGCCGCTACTGCCAGCTCGACCCGTACGCTGGCGCGCAGCTCGCACTCGGCGAGGCGTACCGCAACGTCGCCACCTCGGGCGCCGTGCCGACGGCCGTCACCGACTGCCTGAACTTCGGCAGCCCCGAGAACCCCGAGGTAATGTGGCAGTTCTCGCAGGCTGTCGAGGGCCTGTCAGACGCCTGCCTCGCGCTTGAGGTTCCCGTCACCGGCGGCAACGTGTCGTTCTACAACCAGACCGGCGATACTCCGATCCACCCGACCCCTGTCGTTGGCGTGCTCGGCATCATCGACGACGTCGCGCGGCGCATCCCCTCGGGCTGGCAGGATCAGGGCGAGAACCTCTACCTGCTCGGCGTGACCCGCGACGAGCTCGACGGTTCGGCGTGGGCAGAAGCAGTGCACTCGCACCTCGGCGGGCTCCCCCCGAAGGCGGATCTCGATGCTGAGCGCACGCTCGCCGAGCTGCTCCACGCTGCAAGCCAGGGCGGCCTGCTCTCGGCGGCAATCGACCTGTCTGAGGGTGGCTTCGCGCAGGCAGTCGTCGACGGTGCGCTCCGCTTCGGTATCGGCGCTCGCGTGTGGATCTCCGAGATCATGGAGCGCGACGGCGTCGACGCTGTTGCCGCACTCTTCTCGGAGACTCAGGGCCGCGTGCTCGTCGCTGTTCCTCACGAGGAGGACGTGAAGTTCCGCGGCCTCTGCGAAGGTCGCAACTATCCGGTGCTCAAGGTCGGCGTCACCGATCTTGCGGGCGCTGACGCGGCCATCGAGGTTCAGGATCGCTTCACGCTCCCCCTCGCCGAGCTTCGCGCATCGGTCGAGGCTACGCTGCCCGCGGCCTTCGGCCCGGTCATCTCGGAGTAAGGCTCAGCACCAGGTTCGAGCCCTAAGGGCTCACACACGGGGAGGGCGTCACCATGCGGTGGCGCCCTCCCCGCGTGTTCACCGCTTCGCTATCGGGGCTATGCCGTCCTCGCCCGGAGTTGGGCTGGGCTGGGGACTGCGTCGGTCAGGGCTGGCTTGCGTTGCGAATGCTTTCTGCGCTCTCAATGCCCAACACTGCAATTCCTGACAGTTCTATTGCCGCTCACATGGCTACGGGTCGGGCTGGGTCAGCTTGGGGGTGCCTAGGACTGGACTGGACTGGACTGGACTGGACTGGACTGGACTGGACTGGACTGGACTGGACTGGACTGGACTGGACTGGACTGGACTGGACTGGACTGGGCTCGGCTTGGCTCGGCTTGGCTCGGCTTGGACTGGACTGGACTGGGCTCGGCTTGGCTTGGCCTGGCCTGGCCTGCGCTGCACATGCTTTCCGCGCTCTCAATGCCTAACACTGCAATTCCTGACAGTTCTAACGCCGATCACATGGCTACGGGGCGACCCCACCCCAACCCCAGCCCTCCCCAGCCCCTAGGCCGCAGCCGCGGCGCGTGCTGCAGCCGGCAGCGCCTCGGCGATCCTGCCGATCACCCTGTCGTCGTGAGCTGCACTCACAAACCAGGCCTCGAAGGCGCTCGGCGGCAGGTTCACACCAGAGTCAAGCATCGAGTGGAAGAACGCCCGGTGCTTACTCGTGTCTTGCCCGAGGACGTCGTCGTAGGTTGCTGGGGCCACAGGGTAGTCCCCGAAGAGCACGCTGAGTAGGGTCCCAGCTCGCTGTACTCTGTGGGCGACCCCGGCGGCGGTCAGCGCGTCGTCGAGCTCAACCGCGAGCGCGTCAGCCGCGGCTGCGAGTCGCTCGTACACCGAGCCGTCTGCGTGGCGTAGTGTCGCGAGCCCCGCCGCAACTGCGAGCGGGTTCCCCGAGAGGGTTCCTCCCTGATACACCGGCCCGAGTGGCGCGAGCTGCTCCATGAGGTCCCGCCGCCCACCGAGCGCCGCAAGCGGCAGGCCCCCGCCAACCACCTTGCCAAACGTGAACAGGTCGGGCCGCAGGCCGTCGGGCATGGTCTCACGCTCGATGCCCCAGTACCCCGACGAACTCGCCCTGAATCCAGTGAGCACTTCGTCGGTGATCACGAGCGCGCCATTCGCGCGGGCGAGGCGAATGAGCCCCTCCGTAAAGCCCGGGTCGGGCGGCAGGATCCCCATGTTTGCAGCCGCAGACTCGGTGATCACGGCGGCGATTTCCCCGGGGTGCGCGGCGAAGGCATGTTCGAGCGCGGCGAGGTTGTTGTAGGGAAGCACGAGAGTCTGCGCAGCGGTTTCGGCAGTGACACCCGCCGAGCCCGGAAGCCCGAATGTCGCGAGCCCGGAGCCCGCGGCCGCGAGCAGCCCGTCGGAGTGGCCGTGGTAGTGTCCTGCAAACTTGATGATGAGCGGCCGCCCTGTCGTGCCACGGGCGACACGAATCGCTGTCATCGTCGCCTCCGTGCCCGTCGATACGAGGCGCACGAGTTCGACCTCGGGCATGCGTTCGATGATTTCCTGCGCGAGCTCGTACTCGCCGGGAACTGACGCGCCAAACCCGAGGCCTCGCGCGGCCGCCTGCTGCACGGCATCGACCACGGCAGGGTGGGCGTGGCCGAGCAGAGCGGGGCCCCATGCTCCGACGAGGTCGACGTACTCGACATCGTCAGCGTCGGTGACCGTCGCGCCGTTTCCGCTGACAAAGAATCGGGGCGTGCCCCCTACCGAGCCGAACGCGCGCACGGGCGAGTTCACTCCGCCAGGGATCACGCGTGCCGCACGCTCAGCGAGCCCGGCATTGGTACCTGCCATGGCGTTCATCGCAGCCACCCCGCGAGCTCGGTCGCGAAGTAGCTGAGGATCGCGTCGGCCCCAGCCCGCTTGATCCCGAGCACGGACTCCTCGATGGCGCGCCGCCTGTCGATCCAGCCGTTCTGGGCCGCCGCCTCGATCATGGCCGCCTCGCCTGACACCTGGTACGCCCACACGGGAACCGGGCTCACTGCTGCGACGTCGGCGAGCACATCGAGATAGCTCATCGCCGGCTTCACCATGACAACGTCTGCACCTTCGAGCACGTCGAGCTCGGCCTCGCGCAGCCCCTCACGGCGGTTCGCTGGGTCCATCTGGTAGCCCTTGCGGTCACCGGTGAGCTGCGAGTCCACCGCCTCCCTGAACGGCCCGTAGAACGCCGACGCGTACTTTGCCGAGTATGCGAGCAGCGCGGTGTCGGGGTGGCCTGCCTCATCGAGCGCCTCGCGCACCGCCGCGACTTGGCCGTCCATCATTCCCGAGAGTCCCAGAAGGGCTGACCCTGCCTCGGCCTGCGCGACTGCCATCGCGCGGTAGCGGTCGAGGGTCGCGTCGTTATCGACTGCGGCGCCGTCTGCCGTGAGCACGCCGCAGTGCCCGTGGTTGGTGAACTCGTCGAGGCACAGGTCGGTCTGCACGACGAGCGCGTCGCCTGCCTCGGCGCGCACGGCCGCGGTCGCAACGTTGAGGATGCCTGCGGGGTCGTCCGCCGCGCTGCCCTGCGCATCACGCACTGCAGGGATCCCGAACAGCATCACGCCGCCGATGCCTGCAGCGGCGGCCTCCGCGACCGCGCCGCGAAGAGAATCGAGGGTGTGTTGCTTGACGCCTGGCATCGATCCGATCGGTTGCGGCGCATCGAGCCCCTCGCGCACGAACATCGGGAGGATGAGGTCGCGCGGGTGCACGCGAGTCTCGGTGGTGAGGCCGCGCATCGCTGGCGTCGCGCGGAGCCGCCTGGGGCGAACGGTGGGGGTCATGCTTCGGTTCCTTCTCGGTTGAGGGTTTCGGTGAAAGTCTGGGGCCCGCCTGCGAGTCGCGCGCAGTGCGCCGCGAGCGCGTGCACTGTGCCCGCTGCGGTGTGTTCGGCAGCGATCACAGCCGCCGGAATTCCGAGCCTGGCGAGTTCGCGGGCTGTCGGTTCGCCGATCGCGGCGACGAGCGCTCCGGGCGGCAGTGGGGCGAAGCGGTCTGCGAGCGCCCGCGCCCCGGACGAGCTGAAGACGAGCACGGCACCAAGTCGTGCCCTCAGCTCGGCGTCGGCGCGTCCCGCCGCCACTTGAACCGTGCGGTAGGCGGTCACACGTTCGGGCTCGAAGCCGGCCTCGCGCAGCCCGCTCTCGACTGTCTCGTCGGCGAGGTCGGAAAGCGGCAGGAGCACGCGCGCGACAGAGTCTGGATCGCCAGCAGCGCCACCACTCTGCCACTCGTGCGTGGAGCCAAGCCGCTCCGCGAGCCGCTCGCCCGTGTACTCGGCAGGGATGAGGTCGACGGCAAACCCTGCGGCCTCGAGCCGCGCCGCCGTCGCCGGGCCGACCGCTGCGACACGCGCCTTCCCGCGGTCGGCCCCGCCAGCTACCAGCGCGGCTGCGCCGTGCACACTGGTGACGGCGACCCAGCCGAACCATCCGGCGTTCAGTCGCGCGATCGCCGCTCTCAGTGGTGCGCGGTCAAGCGGCGGCAGCTGTTCGATGAGCGGGACAAGAGCTGCCTCGCCGCCGAGGGCGCGCACAACCGATGCGATCTGTTCGCCCCGTTCGCCGCCGCGCGGAACGAGCACAATCCGCCCGCCGAGCGAGGGCAGCGCCGCATCCTCCTGGTGTTCGACTGTCATCTTGTGCCGCCCAGCGGCGCAAGCCGCTCGGCCCCTCGGTCGAGGAGCTCCCTTGCCACACGTCGACCGACTTCGGTTGGGGCTTCGTCATCCCGCATTCCCGGCTCCCACGGGGCACTTGCAGTCGCGGTGAGCTGCTCGCTGCCGTCGAGCCTGTAGACAGTTGCCGAGAGCGTCAGCGTGTCGTCGGTGATCGCCGCAGTCGCCCCGATCGGGGCGGCGCAGCCCGCCTCGAGGGTGCCGAGCAGCGCACGCTCCGCAATCGCTTCTGCGCGTGCGCGCGGGTCGTTCAACGCGGCGAGCGCCCGGCGCATCACTGGAAGATCGGTGTCGCCGTCGCGCACTTCTATCGCGAGAGCGCCCTGGCCCGGTGCTGGCGGCGCTGTTTCAAGTGAGAACCGCTCAGAGATGGCGTCGCTTCGGCCGATCCTGTCGAGTCCCGCCGCGGCGAGCACGACTGCATCGAGGTCATCTGAGATCCTGGCGAGCCGGGTGTCGACATTGCCGCGGATGTCCGAGACCTGAAGGTCTGGCCGTCGTGCGAGGAGCTGCGCGGCGCGCCTCGGGGATCCTGTGCCGACCCTCGCTCCGACAGGCAGCGTCTCGAGCGTCATGCCAGCGCGCGCGCAGAGCGCGTCCCTGGGATCTGCGCGAGCCGGGACCGCCCCGAGCGCGATCCCGTCGCACGGGCCGGTGGGCAGATCCTTCAATGAGTGCACCGCGAGGTCGCACTCACCAGCGACGAGCGCCTCGCGCAGCGCGCTCACGAAGACGCCGGTGCCACCGAGCTGAGCGAGCGGGGCCCGCGACACGTCGCCGTGGGTCGTGATGATGACGAGCACCACATCGACCCCAGTCGCCCGCGCGATCGCCTCGGCAACGGTCGTTGTCTGCGACACTGCGAGCGCACTCCCTCGGGTGCCGATGCGCAGGAGCCCAGACGACGCTGCGACTGCGCCGTCGGCGCGGCTGACGGCTCCAGGCTCCACGACGCTGGGGGCCTCGCCGCCCGCTGCCGTTGGCGGTGTGGTGAGAGAAGTGACGGTCATGCTGACGATACCGAGCTTTCGTTCATGGGTGAGAGGTGTGTGAGGAGTCGGGCGGCGGCTGCGCGGGCGCCGGGAACCACGGAGGCGAGCCCCGTACCGCTGACCCAATCGCCGGCAACGTCGACACCAGGGGGCGGGAGGAGCCGCGGGGTCGGCCCGGGCGGTGCGCCGACGATCCACGGCTGGCGCACCCAGTCGCGCACAGCGGCGCTGTCAATCGGCACGCCGAGGATCAGCGAGGCGTCGCGGCACGCGAGTCCAAGCGTCTCTGTATCGGAGAGACCAGCCGTCTCAGGGGCCACGCCAGCGCGACCGTAGGAGAGCCTGAGCACGTGGGTTCCAGCCGGTACTGTCGCAGCCCGATCCGGCCACTTCGCGGTCACGTGAGTGAGCGCTTTCGCCGCGATGCCGGCGCCGTCGGCGACGAGCGCGCCGGTACCTCGCGGGGCGGCATCAAGTCGTGTGTCTGCGACCGCGAGCGCGACGACCTCGATATCGTGCTCGCGTGGGGGCGGCGTGCGCTCGGCGAGCAGTGTCGCGGCGACAGACTCGGGGACCGCGAGGAGCACAGCGTCGCAGCGGAGGATCGTTTTGCCTACACTGTCGCGCAGCATCCACTGCGGCTCCGAGCGCCGACCCGGTGCAGCGGGATGCTCCGAGACACCGCGCGTGAGCTCGACAACTCGAGTGCCCGTGCGGATCTCGACACCGCGGTCTCTAACGTCTGCAACGAGCGCGCCAGTGAGCGCCGTCATCCCACCGGCGAGCGCGGCAACCGCTCCCCCCGCGTGAGCGCTTGCGTCGCGCAGCTGGCGGGCCGCGCGCACGAGCGAGCCCGTGCGGGCGTAGGCGGCGGCGAGCCCTGGCACTGCCGACAGCTCGAGCCGATCTGGATCCGTCGAATAGACGCCGAGGGCGATTGGGCGCACGAGACTGTCGAGCACGCGTTCCCCGAGGCGGCGCCTGACGAGCGCGCCGAGCGTCTCGGGCGCGTCAGACGCCGCGGAACCCGCGCGGTCACGGCGCAACAGCGGCTCCACCGCGGCGCGAACGGCCCCGCGAAGCCCGAGGTGGGCGCGGGCCTCCGCGGCGAGGGGCCGCACGGGGATCCCGACTGCGCCGCCCGGAGGAAGCGGTCGAGCACCCTCGGCGGTCACCACCCACGAGCCGAGCCGGGCCGGATGCACGATGTGCGTGGTGAGCCCGAGGTCGGAGACGAGCTCCTCGACGGCTCCCGCACGGGTTGCGAATGCCTCGGCGCCGACGTCGAACGGCGCGCCGCAGAGCGCCGCGCCGCGCACCCTCCCCCCGAGGTGCTCGTCGCGCTCGATGACCGTGACGGCCGCTCCCGCGCGCGCGAGCTCGCGTGCGGCGACGAGCCCCGAGACCCCTCCGCCGACGACGGCAACCCGCGGCTCGCGAAGGGTGCTACCGTGCATGCGCGAGCTGCACGATGCGGGTGAGCACATCGGGGTCGGTCTCGGGCGGCACCCCGTGCCCGAGATTCAGGATGTGGGCTGGGGCGTGCTCCCCGCGCTCCAAGACGTCTGCCACATGGGCCTCGAGCGCGGCAGCGGGAGCTCCGAGGAAAGCTGGATCGATGTTGCCCTGCAGCGGCATCCTGCCGCCGAGGCGCGCGCTCGCCTCGTCCAGCGGCGTGCGCCAGTCGACGCCGACGGCATCTGGATCCAGCGCCGTGAGTTCCTCGAGCAGGTGCCCGGAGCCGACAGCGAAGTGGATGACAGGGACACGCGCCTGCGCCCCGGCTTCCCACGGATGCGGGTATGCGAGCTCTCGCGCGAGCCGAAGCGCCTGCCTCGACGCGGGTGCGACGTGATCCCTGTACGCGGCGGCGCTCAGGGAACCGGCCCACGAGTCGAAGAGCTGCACGGCGCTTGCCCCGGCCTCGATCTGCGCTTCGAGAAACACGGCGCTGAGCTCAGCAGTCCACGCGAGCAGCTCCCGCCAGGTCTCCGGATCGGACTGCATGAGCGTTCGCGCACGGAGGTGTTCGCGCGACGGCCGCCCCTCGACGAGGTACGCGGCGAGCGTGAAGGGGGCGCCCGCGAAACCGATGAGCGGGGTCTCACCGAGCTCTGCGACCGTCAGACCGACGGCCTCGCGGATCGGCTCGAGTGCCTCTCGGAGCCGCTCGGGAGTGTACTCGGCGCGGCACCGCGCCACATCCTCGGCGGTACGCACGGGTTCCGCAAAGACGGGCCCGACGCCGGCGACAAGGTCGACGTCGACGCCCGCGAGCAGCAGCGGAACCACAATGTCACTGAAGAACACCGCGGCATCGACGCCGTGCCGGCGCACAGGCTGCAGCGTGATCTCGCTCGCAAGTTCGGGGTTCAAACAGGCGTCGAGCATACGATGCTCGGAGCGGAGCGCGCGGTATTCGGGCAGCGAGCGCCCTGCCTGACGCATGAACCAGACTGGCACGCGTTCGGGCCGCTCGGCGCGGAGGGCCCGAACAAGTGGGGAGTTGCTTGTACGCCCGGTGACGAGTGGGTGGGTTTCACTGAGAAGTTTCATCGCCGAGATAGTAACCCATAGATCTGATGTGATAAATCTGATGTGCTCAGGTTCGCGTGATTTGCTTGCTTTTCGTCAGCCAGATCACCCACACGATCACAGAAACGCGCATGCTTCTTTCCCTTTCTTTCAGCCTCGAACGCGCGCCGTTCGAGCTCCTTGAGGCCCTCTCCAAGCGCTCCGAGGACATCGCGGCGGGGCTCGACGACCCCACGCTCACCGTTGGATCTGTCGTGCTCGCGACGTGCAACC
Source organism: Leucobacter aridicollis (assembly GCF_024399335.1). Classification (NCBI taxonomy): domain Bacteria; kingdom Bacillati; phylum Actinomycetota; class Actinomycetes; order Micrococcales; family Microbacteriaceae; genus Leucobacter; species Leucobacter aridicollis. The sequence goes on along the minus strand of NZ_CP075339.1, from coordinate 518,203 downwards.
GCTTCGAGGTGTACGCCGAGACGGGCCAAGGCAGGCCGGAGCCTGTGCTCGCGCGCATCGCTGCGGCCTCGGGAATCGAAGTTGCAGAACTTGCGGCCGCCGCAAGCAGCGCCACCGATCACGACACCGCGGCGCACCTCTTCGCCGTCGCCGCCGGCCTGCAGTCGGCGGTTGTCGGCGAGAGCGAGATCGCGGGCCAGGTGAGGCGGGCTCACGATGACGCGCGGGCCCGCGGCACGCTCACCCACGACCTCGAGCATCTCTTTCGCACCGCGACACGCACCTCACGCGAGGTGGGGCACCGCACCGACATCCGCTCGGCTGGCAGGTCGCTCGTACGCCTCGCGCTGCGGATGGCGGAGGCCCGCGTGGCCGACTGGGGCTCCGCACGCGTGCTGCTCATCGGCACTGGCGCCTACGCCGGCGCAACTGTGGCCGCGCTGCGGGCGCGCGGGGCCGGCACTATTCGGGTGTACTCCCCCTCGGGCAGAGCCGAGACCTACGCCGCAGAGCACGACCTCGTCGTCGTACCCCAGGGCGGACTCGCGGAGGCGCTCAACGCCGCCGACGTCGTCATCGCTTGCACCCGCGCGGAGGAGCCCGTGCTCACGGCCGAGCTGCTGCGACAAGAAGCGGCCGCATCGAACGAGCGACTGCTCATCGACCTCGGGATGCCCCGGAACATCGAGCACGCAGTCGCCGAGCTCCCTGGGATCGAACTGCTCGACCTCGAGACGGTCTCAAAGCATGCCCCCGTCGAAGAGCTCAGCACCGCCGCCGAGGCCCACGAGATCGTGCGGCAGGCCGCCGACGAGTTCTCCGCTTCCCGGGCTGAACGGGACGCGCTGCCCGCGCTGCTCGCCCTCCGCAAGCACGTCATGGGCATCCTTGAAGACGAGCTCTGCCGGGCCCGGACCGCCTCGCAGGCGACTGCCGCTGCGGGGTCGAGCGTTGGCCCAGGATTGCCCGCGAGCACGGCCTCCGCCACTGTCGCCGGTTCAGTCGCTGGTGCGCGTGCGGATACTGGCGTGGACTCCGGCACTGCCGGCTCCGATGCTTCCTTCGTCACGGCCGACTACGAGGCCGCGCTGCGAAGGTTCACCGGCAAGCTGCTGCACACGCCAATGACGCGGATCCGCACACTTGGGCGTGAGGGCCGAGTGCCTGCCGCTGCCGAGGCGCTCGAGACGCTCTTCGGCATCGAAACTGAGGCCGGCGGCCACACTCACGCGGAATGAGCACGGCACAGCCTCACGCCCCTCGCCCAACAGGGAGCTCCCCACCAAACAGGTAGTTCCCCCCAGACAGTCCCTTCCCACCAAAGAGTCCTTTTCCCGCCAAACAGGTAGTTCCCCACTGCGAGAAAAGTGCTGTCTTGCAGAGAAGTGCCTCGCTCGCGGTATCGACCGGCATCAACCGGCATCAACCTGCATCGACCCGTATCGACCGGCATCGACCGGCAGATACCGGCAGTACGCGGAAGTCAGGCGGCGGCGAGGCGCTGCGCGACCCGGGCGCGAACGACGGCGTGGATCTCGTCTGGGGTTCCCGAGGCGTCGACCACCAGGAAACGCTCCGGCGATGCCGCAGCCAGCTGGTGATACGCCTCGCGGACCGCGACATGGAACTCCTGCCGCTCCGACTCAAGCCTGTCGTCCTCGCGCGACGAGCGTCTGGCAGCCGCGATCTCGGGCGCGAGATCGAACAGTACCGTGACGTCTGGCCACAGCCCCCCGACCGCCCACTCGCTGATGCGGCGAACCTCATCAACATCGAGCACACGGCCGGCGCCCTGGTATGCGAGGGAGGAGTCGATGTACCGATCCTGCACGACGACCGCACCCCGCTCGATCGCGGGCCGAACGACCTTCGCGATGTGCTGTGCGCGGTCCGCCGCGTAGAGCAGCGCCTCGGCGCGCGGATCGACCGCGCCGATCTCGTCGCCGCCGTGCAGCAGCAGCCGGCGCACTTCGACTCCGAGCGGCGTGCCGCCGGGTTCCCGGGTGCGCACGACCTCACGGCCCTCGCCTGTCAGCCACGCGTCGAGCAGCGCCGCCTGCGTCGTCTTGCCGACGCTATCCCCGCCTTCGAGGGTAATGAACACGCCGGGCCTACTCTGCGGTCTCGGCCGCAGCGGCAGCCTCCGCTGCCTTCTTCGCGGCGTTGGCCTTGCGGGTCTCGGCTGCCTTCTTCGCCGCGGCGGAGCGGGCCGGATCCACGTCCTTCTTCGCCGCAGTGGACTTCTTGGCTGCGGGCCTCTTGGCTGCAGGCTTCTTCGCTGGCGCCTTCTTCTTGGCCGGCGCTTTCTTCTTCGCCGGGCCCTTCGCGCGCTTGATCGCGAGCAGGTCGATCGCGCGCTCGAACGTGATCTCATCGACGGAGTCGCCGCGCGGGATCGTCGCGTTCGTCTCGCCGTCAGTGACGTACGGGCCGAACCTGCCGTCCTTCACCTTCACGGGCTTGCCGCTCACGGGGTCGGCGTCGAATTCCTTCAGCGCCGAGCTCGCCTTGCGTGCGCCGTACTTCGGCTGAGCGAGCACCTCGAGGGCGCCGGGGAGGTCGATCGAGAAGATCGAATCCTCGCTCGGCAGCGTGCGGGTCTCCGTGCCCTTCTTGAGGTAGGGGCCGTAGCGACCGTTCTGCGCGGTGATCGGGTCGCCAGACTCCGGGTCGTTGCCGACAACGCGGGGCAGGTCGAGAAGCGCCACGGCGGTATCGAGGTCGACAGTCGCAGGATCCATCGATTTGAAGAGCGACGCGGTACGAGGCTTCTCGCCCTTCGGTAGCTCCTCGTCGTCGTTCGGCAGCTCCTGCACGTACGGCCCGAAGCGGCCATTCTTCGCGATGACGCGCTTGCCAGTGACAGGGTGCAGGCCGACAACGCGATCCTCAGCGGGCTCGGCGTCGGCGAGCTCGTGGGCGCGCTCGGGGGTGAGCTCGTCGGGGGCCATCCCGTCGGGGATGTTCACGCTGCGCGGCTTCAGCTCGCCGTTCTCGTCAACCTCGCTCTTCTCGTCGAAGACCTCGAGATACGGGCCGTACTTGCCATTACGAAGCGAAATCTGGTCGTCGATTCGGATCGTGTTGATCGCGCGCGCATCGATCTCACCGAGATTATCAACGACGCCGCGAAGACCCGGATGATTGTCGGTGCCGAAGTAGAACTCCTTCAGCCATTCCGAACGGTCAGTCTGGCCGGCGGCGATCTCGTCGAGGTCGCTCTCCATCTCGGCGGTGAAGTCGTAGTCGACGAGCGCCGCAAAGTGTTCTTCGAGCAGGCGCACCACGGAGAACGCGATCCAGCTCGGCACAAGCGCTTGGCCCTGCTTCGAGACGTAGCCGCGATCCATAATCGTGGAGATCGTCGAAGAGTAGGTCGACGGTCGCCCGATCCCGAGCTCCTCGAAGCGCTTCGTGAGGCTCGCCTCGGTGTAGCGCGGCGGCGGGCTCGTCTCGTGCTGCTTCGCCAGTGGCTCGCTGATCCCGAGCGCCTGCCCCTCGGTGAGCTGCGGGAGCGACACGTTCGACTTCTCCGCGTCGCCGCGCTTCTCGTCTTTGCCCTCTTCGTATGCGAGGAGGAACCCTGGGAACGTAATCACAGTGCCGCTGGCGGTGAACTCGGCGTCTGTCGTCGCAGACCCCTCGGCGACCGGGACGCCGAGGGTGACCGTGGCTGTCGAGCCCTTCGCGTCTGCCATCTGGCTCGCGACAGTGCGCTTCCAGATGAGGTCGTAGAGCGAGAACTCGCCCTGCGTGAGTTTGCCCTTGAGCTCACTCGGCCGCACAAACGTGTCGCCAGCTGGACGGATCGCCTCGTGTGCCTCCTGCGCGCCCTTCGCCTTCCCCGTGTAGACACGCGGCTTGTCGGGGACTGTCTCGGCGCCGTACAACGAGGCTGCCTGGCTGCGGGCCGCCTCAAGCGCCTGCTGCGAGAGCGTCGGCGAGTCGGTACGCATATACGTGATGTAGCCGTTCTCGTAGAGCGACTGCGCAAACGACATCGTCTGGCGCGAACTGAAGCGGAGCTTACGTGACGCCTCCTGCTGCAGGGTCGACGTCGTGAACGGCGCCGCGGGGCGGCGCGTGTGCGGCTTCGTTTCGAGCGCGCGCACGAGTGCGGCCGGCCCATCGCCGAGCGCTGCGGCGAGCGCATCTGCACGGGTACCGTCAAGCGCGATGACTCCCGCATCTGTCGCCTTCGCGGTCAGCTTGCCGGCGTCGTCAAAATCGCCGCCCGACGCGACACGGTTGCCATCGAGCCTCACAAGCTTTGCCTCGAACGGCACGCGATCAGGCGCATCTTCAGCCGGGCTGAAGCGTGCGGCGATGCTCCAATATTCTGCGGTCTTGAAGGCGAGACGCTCGCGCTCGCGATCAACGACGAGACGCGTGGCAGCCGACTGCACACGGCCTGCCGAGAGCTTCGGCGCGACCTTGCGCCAGAGCACCGGGGAAATGTCGTAGCCGTAGAGACGGTCGAGGATACGGCGGGTCTCCTGCGCGTCGACGAGAGCGGTGTCGAGCTCGCGGGTGTTCCGCTGCGCCTCTGCGATCGCGTCCTTGGTGATCTCGTGGAACACCATCCGGTGCACAGGAACCTTCGGCTTCAGCACCTCAAGCAGGTGCCACGCGATTGCCTCACCCTCGCGGTCCTCATCAGTTGCGAGGAAGAGCTCGTCGGCGCCCTTCAGCGCCCGCTTGAGCTCAGCGACTGTCTTCTTCTTATTGTCGTTAACGACGTAGTAGGGGGCGAAACCGTTGTCGACGTCGACGCCGAACTTGCCGAATGGCCCCTTCTTGAGCTCGGCGGGGAGCTCGGACGGTTCGGCGAGATCGCGAACGTGTCCGACCGATGACAGCACCTCGTAATCATCACCGAGGTAACCACCAATCGTGCGCGCCTTTGTCGGCGACTCCACGATGACTAGCTTTTTCCCCACGGCACTCCAATTCTCGCCTTTATATCCCGTACACGCGATTCGTCGCGCAGGGCTCCCTGCACCGCAACGATACACACAGTCACGTGAGAATCCGTCATTCCTAGCGACTTCCGTCTTCCCTTCGGGTTTCGTTCCCCGCACGGGTTATCCTGATTCTCAATTCGTTCCCCTTACATAGAGGCACCACACGTGAGCGCTAGTTTCTTCGCACTACTTGACGATATTGCCGTGCTCGCCCGAGCTGCAGCGGCATCGATCGACGACGTCGTCGCCGGGGCCGCGAAGGCCTCCGCAAAGGCCGCGGGCGTCGTCATCGACGACGCGGCAGTATCGCCCCAGTACGTGCAGGGGCTTACCCCCAAGCGGGAACTCCCAGTCGTCTGGAAGATTACGCGCGGCTCATTACTCAACAAAGCAATCATCATCGTAGGGATCATGGTGCTGAGCGCGTGGGCGCCGTGGATTTTCCCGTGGCTTCTCATTCTCGGTGGAACGTACCTCGCATACGAGGGCGCCGAAAAGGTGTGGCACTGGATTCGCCCGAGCCACGGCGACGCTGGGGGCGTCGAACAGGTCGTCGAACGCACGCAGACCGACGAAAAGCAGATGGTGTCAAGCGCGGTACGCACCGACCTCGTCCTCAGCATTGAGATCATGCTCATCTCCCTCGCAAACATCGAAGCCACTTCGTGGGGTATTCGACTTGCGACACTCGTCGTCGTTGGCCTCCTCATGACAGTCGCCGTTTACGGCACCGTAGCGCTTCTCATCAGGATGGACGATGTCGGGTTCTGGCTCATCAAACGTCCCGCGCGCTGGCTGCAGGCGACGGGCCGCGGCCTCGTGCAGGCAATGCCGTGGGTGTTCCGGGCACTCACGGTCGTCGGGGCGCTTGCGATGCTCTGGGTGGGCGGTCATATCCTCCTCGTCAATCTCGCAGAAGTGGGATTTAGCGCTCCCTACGACCTCGTGAGCTCGATCGTTCACGCCGCAACGCTTCCCGGTATTGTCACCTGGTTCGTCGACTCTGGCCTGTCAGCGGTGTTCGGCCTCGCCTGGGGCGCGGTTGTGATGCTCGGCCTCGGGCTGTTTGCGCGACTCAGGTTTCAAAAACCTGTCACGCACTAGGCTTTTGGCATGTCCAAGCACGATAGTGCCGCCACGCCTCGGGTTCGCCCGCGTGACCGCAAGCAACGTATCGAGCACGCTGCCGCGGCCGCGTTCTCGCGTCGCGGCTACCACGCAGTCAGCATGCAAGATATTGCTGACTCGGTCGGCATCTCGGCTCCCGCGCTGTATCGGCACTTCCCGAGCAAGTACGCGCTCTTCGTCAGCGCTGCGATGCTCCTCGTTGACCAACTCGCCGTGGTCACCGCAGACGCGGCGGAGCTTCCGTTGTCAACCGAAGACGAGGGCCGCGTCGCTCTCGGCGAACTCATCAGGGTCGTTGCCGACCTCACGATCGAACTGCGCGCGACGAGCGGGATCTACAAGTGGGAAGGCCGCTACCTCGAGCAGGCTGACCGGGCGCGGTTGAACGCTGGATTTCAGCTGAACGGCGACCGTTTCATCGCCGCGCACCGAAGCTACAGGCCCAATGTCGACGAGCTCGAGCGGGTCTACATGGCGCTTGGCACGTTTGCGGTGTTTGGGAGCATCTCCGCACACGACACCATTCTCGCTCGGCCCCGACTGCGAGCGCTTCTCACGACTGCGGCTTGGGATGTACTGAACGTCGATGTCTCGACATACCTGTCGCACACCTCGCCATCTGCTGACACGGCAGGCGAAGGCGGCCCAGCGGGTGGCGGCCCAGCGGTTCAGAGCTCCACAGTTGAGGGCTCAGCACCTGCGGGCTCTAAAGCTGCGGCCTCTACGGCTGCGGGCTCAACGCCGCCGCTCTCTCGGCGAGAGCGGCTCCTTGAGGCAAGCGTGCGACTCTTCGGGGCGCGCGGATACAACGAGACAACGATCGAGGAGATCGCAACCGAGGTCGACCTCACACCATCAGGTGTGTACAGGCACTTTGACGGCAAACACGCGCTGCTGCTCGCAGTGTACGAGCGTGCGACGCAATGGCTCTACCCACATCAGACCGAGGTCGAAGGGTCGCCGCTCTCACCGGTTGATCTGCTGCGCTCGCTCATCCGCGCCTACATTGAGCACTCCTTTCGGAGCCCGGAACTCATGCGGGTGTTTTTTGCCGAGAAAGGCAATCTCACCCCCCAGGAGTTGCGCGGAGTCCAGGCGTCGCAGGCAGCCTCCCTGCAGGCCTGGGTCGATTGCCTGCTTGACCTCCGCCCGGAACTGAACACCCGCGAAGCGACGGTGCTGGTGCACGCTGCGCTGGGGCTCATCACAGACCTGCTTGCGATCCTGCCGCGGTTTGATGATGAAGCGATGGCTCGGCTCATTGCGTTTACCGACGCGCTGCTCGGGATCGGGCCGGCGAGCGAGAGCCCCGACACACAGTGATGGCGGAGGCGCTCGACCGCTAGCCGCACTACCAGGTAAGCGATCCGTTAGCGACGTTCGCTCACTCCGGCGGGCCAGCCCTGGCATGCCGTTCGACCGCGAATAGCCCGACCCGCGACCTGACTGTCACCCGCACCTCGGCAACACCCGGCCCGACCGCACACTCGCCGAGCTCCGCACGGTTCTCCGCGGCGATTCGGTCTGCGAGTTCGCACGGCTCCTCATTCGTTCCGCCGGACACGAGTCCCACGAAGGTATCAGCGGCGGCAAGGGCTGCCGCGTCAGCGGCGTTGGACGCCTGTGCCCCAGCGACAAGCAGCTGCGAGGCGGCGAGTATCGGGAGTGCGAGCACGACCGAGCCTGCGGCAATTGCTGCAGCAACCGGCACGCTCATGTCGACCCCGTACTCGCCAACCCGTCTGAGAGCGCAGCGCATCCTCTCCCGCTCACCGAGAGTGGCGACAGCAGCCCCGTTCGTTGCCGAGACGTCACCACTACGCACAGCACCCCGCTTTCCACAGTCCTGTTGACGCTCGGGGAACCTCCGTGCTCGTCGAGACGCGCCTGCGCCACACCCGTGTCTCCACGCGCCTGCAGTCGGGCAAGGTCGCCAGCGAGCGCTGTCAGTGCAACACGTTCAGCCGACAGTTGGACAGTGCCGATCACCAGACCAAGCACGAGCAGAACTGCTGGCAGACCGACCGCGAACTCAGCGGTCACAGAGCCACGACGGTCTGCGATAAACGTGTGCACCATCAGCGTCTCACTCAGCTAGCCTGCGCTGCCGAGCGCGTTCTGCACGAGCCCCAGCAGCGCGCCACGGATCTCCTCTGAGCGCATAATGACAATCAGCAATCCCGCGAACGCGACTGCCGCCATGATGACAAGCGCATATTCGGCAGTGACCGCACCACGCTCGTCAGCGCGAAACCTGACGCGAAGTGACGCACCACGGCGAGCCCAGCCGATACGGCGCCCCCGGTTATTGCTTGTCCGTGAAGCTCCCTCTTCCGATCCGTTGAGTGGGGCGGGCTCCGAGCCCTCGAGTCTGGTCCGCTGATCTCGATCCTCTTCGCTCGCCGTATGCACGGCCTGGACCGGAAACCCCAAATCGTGGAGCACCTCGCGTTCGGTTCGCGCGTCATTCGCGCGCGCTTCCTCCCGCACAATTCCTTCTCTTGCTGTCGTAGTCATCCTTGCCTCCTTCTCAGTTGCGGGGCCGTGCGACAAGTTGCCGCCTGCGACTTCCGCGGTGGTAGTTCCATGGTGAGCGTGGGGGCATCGTTGCGGCGGGCGCAGGGCAATCATGTGTAGAGATTGCCGCCTCGGACGCCTGCAAGGCGGGGTGTGGACGACGACGGAGCCTTGCTGAGAACGCGCGGCCCCTCACACAACGCAACGCGCCGCTCAGCGCCGCAGTCTGAGATGACTGAGCGGGGTGTGTCTCGCCTGCGCGGGGTCACGACGGAAACAGGTCACCAACGAGCGCAACAACAATTGGCACGACTCCGACGGCGATGAATGCGGGCAACACACACGCGGCGAGCGGCAAGAGGATGCGCACCCCGAGCTTCTCAGCTTCGCGTTCCAGTGCGGCCTGCGTCTTCGCACGCTCGTCGTTCGCGACCTCGAGCAAGAGTCCGGAGGCCGGCACACCGGCGGCGGTCGCAACAGCCAGGGCGCGCGCGAGCGGCTCGCCCGCCCGAAGGCTGTCCAACTGCACCCATTCGGCGCGCGCTTCTGACACCGCATCGGCCACCCGCCTGAGCGCGAGCCTCGGCGGGGCCCCGCCTGCAAGGGCGACCCAAGCGAGCTCGCATTCAAGCCCAGCGACTCGGTCTTGCCGTTCTACCTGTGCGGTCAGCCTTGCCGTCCATTTCGCGCCGACGACCTGGAGGAGCACCCCGATACTGAGCAGTAGGGCTCCCACCGGGGAGAAGAACACCGGAACCGGGTTGAACCCAAGGATGAAGCTCACAGCGACGGAAGCAAGTGGGAGCCACATGACGAGCGTGGCAGTCATCTTCGGTCCTGCGAGCAGCACCGAACGTTTTCGAGCCCCGTCTGAGATGCTCTGCAACGCAGCAGCGATCCGCTCGAGCGCGGGCGCAAACGGGGCGCCGCTCGTCTCTGCGAGCTGCCAGGCAGCTCCAAGCACCCGCCAGTCAGGCCCATCAACCCCGGCAAATGCCAAACCGATGCTGGCGCCACCACGCACCGATTCCGTAATCTCCTGGATCGGTTCGCTGGAGAACTCATCGGCGATTGACCGCACGACTTGCGGAGGCGACATCCCTCCCCGCAGCAGCGCAGCACAGCGGCCTGCGACAACGGCCGAGCCAGCACCCCCGGCGGCGACATCATCTGTGCTCGCGCGGGACAGCACGCGATTCACACGGCCTCGGATCCGGCTCGCGAGGCGACTGTCCCCGCCCTGCGCGCCGAGCCTAGTACGCCTCGGCCGCACGGGTTGCCACCTCCAACGTGCCCCTACTTCCAACCCGCAACCTGCCGAGCTGGGAGACACGATGCACACCGCCCTCGCGACTCACGTGCACGACGAGATCAAGCACAGTCGCTTGGCGGGCGAGCATCTCGGGGCTCAGCCCGGCAAGCGTTCCAAGCGCTTCAAGCCTCGCCGGCACATCCTCGATTCCGTTCGCGTGAAGTGTCCCTGCGCCACCCTCATGCCCGGTATTGAGTGCCGCGAGCAATGTCGCAATCTCAGCGCCCCGACATTCTCCGAGCACGATCCGGTCGGGGCGCATTCTGAGCGCCTCCCGCAGTAGTCGGTCAAGGCTCACCTCGCCGGCGCCCTCAATGTTCGGCTGGCGCGACTCCAATGCAATGTGGTGCCGGTGGTCCGGCCGGAGCTCCGCCACATCTTCAATCGTCAGGAGCCTCTCATGCCCTGGGACAAGCGAAAGCAAGGATGACAACAAGGTGGTCTTTCCGCTCCCTGCCCCGCCAGTGACAAGGAGGTTTCGTCGGCCGACAACGCTTTCTGTCAGCAGCCGCGCGACCCTTCGTGAACAGCTCCCTGACGCAACGAGGTCATCGAGGCTTTGCGCATGTTGCGCGGGCAATCGAATCGAGATTGCTGTGCCCGCCACCGCCACGGGAGCAAGCACCGCGTGCACACGTATCGCGTCCCCAAGGTGCACATCCGCGATGGGGTTGAGCTCGTCAAGGTGCCTACCGCCAGCGGCGATGAGCGCCACCGCGAGCTTTCGGAGCTCGGCAGCTGGGGATTCCCAGCCTTCCACAATCTCCGCACCCCGTCCCCTGTCCACCCATAACTCACCCTTTCCCGCGACTGCGTGCAACATAATGTCGCGCACGTCAGGATCGTCGATAAGCGAGATCAAGCCCCCAAACGATCGCCGGGCGTCAATTCCGAGCGCGGCCGACCGGGGTGAGTCACTGCGAGACGCTCCCGGGTTCATGCGTCACAGCGAACCCGATGAAATCTCGTCACGCAAGACGCCGAGCCGAACTGTGGAGAGCCGATGCCGCTCCCCTCTTTCGGGGGGCCTGGGGACGAAGCCGCCGGGTCTACCATTGAGCGAGACAATGATGTTTCCTGATTGAAAGGGTAGCCATGAGCGACGATCACGGCACTATTGAAAGTCTTTCTGCCCTCGCCCACGACGCCGGTGAGAGCTACCCGCCTTCGCCGGAATTCCGCGAGCAAGCAAACCAGAACTCTTCAGAGATCTACCTTCGCGCCGCAGCCGATCCAGAAGCATACTGGGCTGAGCAGGCGCAGAATCGGCTCGCCTGGAAGAAGCCGTTCACCGAGGTTCTCGACTGGACAAACCCACCGTTCGCCCGGTGGTTCGCAGACGGCGAGCTCAACGTTGCAGAGAACTGCCTCGACAGGCACGTAGCGAACGGCCTCGGTGACCGCGTCGCGATCCACTTTGAGGGCGAACCAGGCGACACCCGCACGCTCACCTACGCCGAGCTCACCCACGAGGTCAAGCGCGCAGCCAATATGCTCGCGAGCCTCGGGGTCACCGCAGGCGACCGCGTCGCGATCTACATGCCGATGATTCCAGAGACAGTCATCGCAATGCTGGCAGTGGTTCGGCTCGGTGCGGCCCACTCGGTCGTCTTCGGCGGGTTCAGCGCCGAGAGCCTCCGGGCGCGCATTGATGACGTGGAGGCAGAGGTAGTTATTACCGCTGACGGTGGGTACCGAAAGGGACGAGTGTCACCGCTCAAGCCCGTCGTTGATCAGGCACTCGAGCTCGACGATGCAGACGGCAAGCCGACCACCGTGAAGCACGTGCTCGTAGTGAACCGGGGCGGCAACGAGGTCAATATGGTCGACGGCCGAGACCTCTGGTGGCACGAAGAGATTACCGCGTACGACGGCGACCACACGGCGCAGGGTTTCCCCGCCGAGAACCCGCTCTTCATCCTCTACACCTCCGGCACGACGGGCAAGCCGAAGGGCATCTTGCACACCACCGGCGGCTACCTCACTCAGGCGACCACAACTTTCAGCGACGTCTTCGATATCAAGCCAGAGAGCGACGTCTTCTGGTGCACTGCAGACGTTGGCTGGGTCACAGGCCACTCCTACATCGTGTACGGCCCGCTCTCCAATGGCGCAACGCAGGTGATGTACGAAGGCACGCCCGACACCCCAGACTGGGGCCGCTGGTGGCGGATCATCGAGAAGTACAAGGTGTCAATCTTCTACACGGCGCCCACCGCAATTCGCTCGTGCATGAAGGTCGGACGCCAAGTACCCGAGCAGTATGACCTTTCAAGCCTCCGGCTGCTTGGCAGCGTCGGCGAGCCAATCAACCCCGAGGCGTGGCGCTGGTACCGCGACGTGATCGGCGCCGGCAAGACGCCAATCGTCGACACGTGGTGGCAGACAGAGACCGGCGCCATGATGGTCGCGCCGCTTCCCGGACTCACCTCGCTCAAGCCCGGCAGCTCGCAGATCGCTCAGCCAGGCATCTCGATCGCCGTCGTCGACGACGAGGGCAACCCCGTGGAGAATGGCCAGGGCGGCCTGCTCGTCGTCGAGCGGCCATGGCCGTCGATGGTGCGAAACGTCTGGGGCGATCCGCAGCGATTCATCGACACCTACTGGGACAAGTTCGGCGATAAGTACTTCGCTGGCGACGGCGCACGCCTAGATGAGGATGGGGACATCTGGTTCCTCGGACGCGTCGACGACGTCATGAACGTCTCTGGCCACCGACTGTCCACGACAGAAATCGAGTCGGCACTCGTTGGCCATCACGCGGTCGCCGAGGCGGCAGTCGTCGGTGCCGATGACGAGACGACTGGCCAGGCGGTTGTCGCATTCGTGATCTTGAAGTCGCAGCAGCATCTCATCACCGAGGCAGAAGCTGAGCAAGAGCTCCGCTCGCATGTCGCGTCGCACATCGGCGCGATCGCTCGCCCGCGGAACGTCTATGTCGTGAACGAGCTGCCGAAGACTCGCTCGGGCAAGATCATGCGCCGGCTACTCAAAGACGCGGCCGAGGGACGGAAGATCGGCGACACCACCACGCTTGCAGACACGATGGTGATGCAGCTCATCTCTGACCGCGTGGTTGCAGAGCGCGGCGCGAAGTAACGCACCACGACGAAACGGGGGCGGCGGATCCAAATCGGATCCGCCGCCCCCGTCGCATATCGCGAGACGCCGCGAAGGCGCTTAGTCGCGAACGCGGAAGATGAACTCCACCTCGACGGGTGCATCAAGCGGCAGTACTGCGACGCCAACCGCCGAGCGTGCGTGGATGCCCTGGTCAGCAAACACCTTGCCGAGGAACACCGATGCGCCGTTTGCGACGATCGGCTGGCCGGTGAAGTTCGGTTCTGACGCGACGAACGCCGTTACCTTCACGACCTGCTCGACCTTGTCGAGCGAGCCGAGCACACCGCGGACCGCAGCGAGAGCGTTCAGCGCGCACAGCTGCGCGAGCTCCTGAGCCTGCTCAGGGCTCACGAGCCCCTCACCTTCGCCGACCTTGCCTGTCGCGACGAGCGAGCCGTTCGCAATGGGAAGCTGGCCCGACGTGTACACGTAGTCGCCGTCGCGGACGGCGGGGACGTACGCCGCGACCGCCGGGACGATTTCAGGAATTTCAAATCCGAGCTCGTTGATGCGCTCTTCGATAACTGATGACATATCAGGCCTTCCTCTTGAGATATGCGACGTTCCCACCTGCAGGGCCCTCGATGATCTGCACGAGTTCCCAGCCCTGTGCCCCCCAGTTATTGAGGATCTGGGCTTCGTTGTGCAGCAATAGCGGAGTCACGAAGTACTCCCATTTCGGTGCTTCTGGGGCATCACTCACGTGAAACTCCTCCTTGGAATTAGCGGGTGAAAACGCCTGGATTGGGCGCGAGCGGCGCTGATTACCAGCTTTTTCGCCTACCCTTGAGTCTATGACCCCAAAGGCCCCAAAGTCTTCGCGCGTGCCCACAGCCAAACCTCGTTCGGTTGGTGGCGTCGTCGGCGGAATCCTCGGCGCAGTAGCAATGAGCGCTATTGCAGGCATTCTTGTCACCGCTGCAGTCACCCCGGTAGTCGCCCTCTCGGGTGCTGCCGCGACGTCCGCAGTGAGCATTTTCGAGAACCTTCCCAGCAACCTCAAGCCAGGACAGCTCGCCGAGCCGAGCACCCTGTATGCGAAGCAGGGCGACAAGAACGTCAAGATCGCCGAGTTCTACGAGCAGGATCGCATCCCGGTCGGCTGGGACGATATTTCTCCATACGCCAAGGACGCCCTCGTCGCCATTGAGGATCCACGCTTCTACACCCACGGCGGCGTCGACGCGCTTGCGGCGTCGCGTGCCGTGCTGCAGAACGCCGCTGGCGGCAACATGTCCGGTGCTTCGACGATCACCATGCAGTACGTGCGCAACGTGCTCGTGCAGGAGTCGACGGCGGTGCCCGACCCCGAGGAGCAGAAGAAGGCCTACGAAGAGGCCATGCAGCAGACGATGGATCGCAAGCTCAAGGAGATGAAGCTCGCGATCGGCGTCGAGAAGAAGTTCACGAAGGACGAGATTCTCACCGGCTACATGAACATCGCGCTGTTCGGTCGCCAGGTGTACGGCATCGAGTCGGCCGCGCACTACTACTACAACACCACGGCAAAAGACCTCACGCTGCCGCAGGCCGCGAGCCTCATCGCTATCGTGAACCAGCCGACCGCGTACCAGCTCGATATCGAGGAGAACGTCGAGGCGAACAAGACCCGCCGCGACCTGATCCTGAATCAGATGTACAAGCACGGCAAGATCACCGAGGCGCAGCGTGACGAGGCGATCGCTACTCCCGTCGAGCCGAAGATCACCCCGCGCGTGCAGGGTTGCGCCGCTGCCGAGTCGACGTACGGCCTCGGCCACTTCTGCGACTTCGTGCAGAACCAGATGAAGAAGGACGAAAGCTTCGGCCCCGATGCCGAGACGCGCGACTTCAACATGCGCCGCGGTGGCTACGACATCTACACGACGATCGATCTCGACCTGCAGAAGGCAGCGACCGACGCGGTTCGCGCCGAGGTGCCGAAGACGATGGAGGGCATCGACGTCGGTGGCGCAACGGTCAGCACCGAGGTCGGCACAGGCCGCGTGCTCGCGATGGCGCAAAACCGGCCCTACAGTAACGATGAAGCGCTGATGAGCCAGGGCTACACGGCCATCAACTACAGCACGGACCAGAGCGACGGTGGCTCCTCGGGCTTCCAGGTCGGATCGACGTTCAAAGCGATCACGCTCGCAGAGTGGATTCGCTCGGGCCATTCGGTGCGCGACGTGGTGAACGTGAACGGCCGTACCGTGCAGCTGCAGAGCTTCGGTGCGAGCTGCATGGACGGTGGCGTTTATGACTACGGCTCGTGGGAGTTCAAGAACGACAACCTCGGAGTGCGCGGCAACCAGTCGGTACTGACCGCGGTCGCCCAGTCACTTAACGGTGGCTTCGTCTCGATGCAGCAGCAGATGGACCTCTGCGACACGTTCGCGCTCGCGAAGAAGCTCGGCCTCCACCGCGCGTCTCCCGCAACGCACCCCGATTTCCCGAACAATGGCACTCTTGAGCTCACGATGAACCCGTCGAACACGTTCGGCGGCACCGACGAGATGTCGCCGCTCACCATGTCGACCGCCTTCGGGGCCTTCGCAGGCAAGGGCAAGGTGTGCACCCCGGTCGCCATCGACTCGATCACGGGGCCAACCGGCGAGGCAGTGCCGTTCAAGAAGAGCGAGTGCTCTGAGGCGCTCTCCCCCGAGGTCGCAGCCGGCGTCGCGTACGCCCTCGAGTACACGATCAACAACGGCATCGCTGGCCACGCGCGCTCGCAGTTCGGCATCCCGCACCTCGCGAAGACGGGCACCACAGATGAGTACATCGACAACTGGACCGTCGGCGCCTCGAGCAAGGTTTCGACTGCCACCTGGGTCGGCAACGTCGGCCCGAACCCGCAGTGCCTCGGGCAGCCCGACTGCTCGCGCGTCGATACCCGCAACTTCGGCGGATACCAGGGTCTCACCGCGGCTGACAGCCGCATCTGGCCTGCAGTAATGTACGTCGCTGACGAGAAGTTCGGCGGCGAAGGCTTCGGCGACCCGGCAGCGACGGCACTGCGCCAGACCATGGTCAACGTACCCGACGTGACAGGCAAGTCGTTCGACGAGGCCGCAGGCATTCTTGAGAACGCCCGCTTCTCGTACCGCGATGGCGGCGAGGTCGACTCGTCAGTTCCGAAGGGCATGATCGCCCGGACCGATCCCGGCGCAGGCGCAGCAACTGGCCTCGGTACCGAGATCACCCTCTACCGTTCGCGCGGCAACGCCGCGAAGGTTCCGGGTGGCCTCGGCGGCATGACAGCGAAGGAAGCTGAGAGCGCGCTCAAGTCTGCGGGCTTCACCTCGGTGACCACGAGCTGCACGGGTGGCGGCAAGGTCGATGGGGGCAAGGACAAGGTTGAGTCGGTCTCCCCTGCAGCTGGCGAGGAAGTCGCACTGAACTCCCGCGTGACGCTCAGCGTGAAGTGCTCGTAACCTCAGATGGCACGTAGCTCACGCTGTTGCTCTCCCGCTGCGGTCCTTGGATGGACCGCAGCGGGAGTGCTGCTCTGGTCAACCGTTGTCGAGCGCCGGCTCTTCACGATCCGCAGGCACGACATTCCGATCTTGCCCGAGGGCGCGGCACCGATTCGAGTGCTGCAGCTGTCAGACCTCCACCTCGCGCCCTGGCAGACGAACAAGATGAACTGGGTGCGCTCCCTCGCCGAGCTGAAGCCCGACCTCGTCGTGCTCACTGGAGACCTCATGGGGCACGTTGGCGCGCGGCCGTCGCTGCTACATACGCTCGAAGCGTTCACCGGAATCCCGACGCTCTTCGTGCACGGTTCGAACGACTACTACGGGCCGAGGCTCAAAAATCCACTGAAGTATCTTCGCGAACCGAGCAGGCTTGCTACACGCGAGCAGGACATTGACAACGCTCAGCTCACCGCGGGGATGACTGCCCTCGGGTTCACCGACCTGAACAACTCGGCGACCTCGCTCGAAGTGCGTGGCACGAAACTTCACTTCTTCGGCCTCAACGATCCACACATCAAACTCGACGACGGCGACGCGATGCGCGCGGCGATCGCATCAGCAGAGATCACCGATCCCGACCCCTCAGCTCCACGGATCGGCGTCGTTCACGCCCCCTACCAATCGGCGCTCGGCGAGCTGCTCGACGAGGGAGCCGACCTGATACTCGCGGGTCACACGCACGGCGGACAGGTTCGCGTGCCTGGCGTGGGCGCGCTCACCTCGAACAGCGACCTCCCGACGAACCAGGCTCGCGGTTTGAGCGTTTGGTACGACGCGCACCGCGCCGCATACCTCAACGTGAGTGCGGGCCTCGGGAACTCGATCTATGCGCCAGTCCGATTCGCCTGCCGGCCCGAGGCAAGTCTCATCACGCTAACGTCGCCCACGGCCTGATCTCCGTGCCGAGGGCTGCAGGTGCTGGCTGCCGCCCGGCCGAGAGCGCTGCCCTCAGACACACGAACTGTGATCTGCAGAAGATGCGCCTGCTCCGCGAGGCGGAGGACATTCGAACTGCAGATCACAGTTCTAGCGTGTTGGACCTGGCGTAGGAGGTCCTAGGCACCCCCAAAGGATCCCCACGGGAAGCCCCAGGGGATCCTCAGAAAGCCCCAAGCAAGCCCCAGAGCCCCCAAAGGAGAGCCCAGCGGGGCCCGCCCCTATACGAGCGTCGGAAGCAGCTTTGAGAGCCGCTCAGCGGCCTCCCGGGTGGCCTCTGCCGTGTTGAATGCGCTCAGCCTGAAGTGGCCCGCACCCGTCGGGCCGAATCCGACCCCCGGAGTACCCACGATCTGCGCCCGCTCGAGCAGTGCATCGAAGAACGCCCACGAGTCCATTCCCCCAGGGCACCTGAACCAGACGTAGGGCGAGTGCTCGCCACCGACCGCGCTCACGCCGGCGTTCTCGAGTGTCGCGCGGATGAGGCGCGCGTTCTGCAGGTAGTAGTCGACGTCTGCCTGAACCTGTTCACGCCCCTCTGCGCTGTAGACGGCCTCGGCGGCCCGCTGCACGATGTACGGGGTGCCGTTGAACTTCGTCGACTGCCTGCGCAGCCACATCGCGTTCAGTGAGGCGCCGTCTCGCAGGAGCTTCTTCGGCACCACTGTCCACGAGCACCTCAGGCCTGTGAAGCCAGCGGTCTTTGAGAACGAGCCCAGCTCGATTGCGACCTCGTCTGCGCCCTCGATCTCGTAGATCGACCGTGGGACGTCGTCGCCAGTGATGAACGCGCGATAGGCCACGTCAAAAAGAATCACCGCGCCAGTTCGCCGCGCGTACTGCACCCACTCCTCGAGCTCACCTCGGCTCATCGTCGTGCCTGTCGGGTTTCCGGGCGAGCACAGGTAGATGAGTTCAACGGGTTCGGACGGGAGCGGCGGCCGGTACTCGTTCGTGTCGTCACACGGCAGGTAGGTGAGACCCGTCCAGCGTTCGCCGTTGAACGAGCCAAGCCTGCCCGCCATCGCGTTCGAATCGACGTACACCGGGTACACGGGGTCGGTCACTGCGACGCGTGCGGCCTCAGAGAAGAGTTCTTGGATGTTCGCGGAGTCAGACTTCGAGCCGTCTCCAATGAAGATCTCGTCGGCAGCGACGTCTACACCGATTGCCGCGTACTCCCCCTCCGCGATCGCTTCCCGGAGAAACTCGTAGCCTGCCTCTGGGCCATATCCTTGGAACCCTTCGGCGGTTGCCTGCTCATCGACGGCCGCGTGCAGCGCCGCGATGACCGCGGGCGCGAGCGGCCTGGTCACGTCGCCGATACCGAGCCGCAAGACCCGCGCGTCAGGGTGCTGCTGTTCGAAGCGCCGCACGCGCTCGGCGACCTCGCTGAAAAGGTACGACTGGGGAATCTCCCCGAAGTGTGTGTTGATGATCATCGGGGAGATCCTGTCCGTTCCGTGTGTTAGTCGGTGAGCTTGGCTGCGACGACCTCGGCGAGCTGCACAGTGTTGAGTGCAGCGCCCTTGCGCAGGTTGTCGTTGGAGACGAAGAAAACGAGCCCGCGGCCCTCGGGGGCGGACTGGTCGGCGCGGATTCGACCAACGTAGCTGGGGTCGTTTCCTGCCGCTTCGAGCGGTGTGGGGACGTCGCTGAGCGCGACGCCGGGGGCTGAGCTGAGAACTTCGCGGGCCCGCTCAGGGGTGATGGGGTTCGCGAACTCTGCGTGGATCGCCAGTGAGTGTCCGGTGAACACGGGAACACGCACGCAGGTCCCCGCGACGAGCAGATCTGGCAGACCGAGAATCTTCCGGCTCTCGTTGCGCAGCTTCTTCTCTTCGTCGGTCTCGCCCTCGCCGTCTTCAACGATCGAGCCAGCGAGCGGGATCACATCGAACGCAATCGTCTTCGTATAGACGGCCGGTTCGACGAAGTCGACAGCCTTGCCGTCGTGCACGAGTCCTTCGATGTTGCCGGTCTCCACCGCAGCCGTGACCTGACCCGCGAGTTCTGCAACACCGGCGAGGCCCGAGCCCGACACTGCCTGGAACGTCGTCACCTTCATCCGCTCGAGGCCTGCCTCGGCGTCGAGCACCTTCATCACTGGCATCGCGGCCATCGTGGTGCAGTTCGGGTTCGCAACGATTCCCTTGCGAGCCGCGACTGTCGCGTCAAGGTCGGCTGGGTTGACCTCACTCACGACGAGCGGGATCGCAGGATCCATGCGCCAGGCACTCGAGTTGTCGATGACGATCGCGCCGGCCTCGGCGAACTGCGGTGCGTATTCCTTGGAAGCGGCGCCGCCTGCCGAGAAGAGCACGATGTCGAGCCCGGCCTTGTCGGCTGTCGCTACATCTTCAACAGTGATGTCGGCGCCCCGGAAGCTTAACGTGCTCCCAGCTGATCGCGCGCTCGAGAAGAGGCGCAGTGAGGCGACGGGGAAGTCACGCTCCTGAAGGAGCGTACGAATCACAGCGCCGACCTGCCCCGTGGCGCCAACGATGGCGACGGCAAAACCCTGCTGTTCAGTCATGTGAATGGATCCTGTCTGAGTGCTTCAAGTATGTGTGTTTGCTAGCCGCGGCAGCGCTACCGGCCAGTGCCTGCGTAGACCGTTGCTGTCTCTTCAGCATCGAGGCCGAACGCAGTGTGGAGCACGCGCACAGCCTTTTCCATGAGGTCGGCGCGGGTCACGACCGAGATTCGGATCTCTGATGTCGAGATCATCTCGATGTTGATGCCTGCCTCATACAGAGCCCGGAAGAGCTGCGCTGAGACTCCCGAGCTCGTGCGCATTCCCGCACCGACGACTGCGATCTTCGCGATCTGGTCGTCATACAGCAGGGTCTCGAATCCGAGATCGTCGCGCGCAGCCTCGAGCGCCTCAGTCACCTTGCGGCCCTCGCCCATCGGAACCGTGAACGAAATGTCGGTGCGGTTCGTGTCTGCGGCGGAGATATTCTGCACGATGATGTCGATGTTGGCGTCGGTCTTCGCGACGACCTCGAAGATCTGCGCGGCCTTCCCTGGAATGTCTGGTACTCCGCCGACAGTAATCTTCGCTTCGCTTGCCTCGGCTGCGACGCCAGTGATGACCGAGTCTTCCACAAGATCTCCCTTCGGGTGCCCAGTTTTGGGCGTGTACACAACAGTTCCTGGTTCGCCGGAGAACGATGAGCGCACATGCAGCTCGACTCCGTGGCGGCGCGCGTATTCGACGGCGCGAAGGTGCAGCACCTTCGCGCCCGACGCGGCAAGCTCAAGCATTTCTTCGGACGAGATCGCGTCGATCTTCCGAGCGAGCGGGGCGACGCGAGGGTCGGTCGTGAAGACGCCGTCGACGTCAGTGTAGATCTCACACCGATCTGCGTTGAGTGCGGCCGCGAGCGCGACAGCGGTCGTGTCTGAGCCGCCGCGTCCAAGCGTCGTGATGTCTCGCGAGTCACGGCTGAAGCCCTGGAAGCCTGCAACAATTGCGACGGCGCCCTCGTCAAGCGCCTCGCGCACGCGGCCCGGGGTGACGTCGACGATCTTCGCCGAACCGTGGTCGGGCGTCGTGATCATGCCGGCCTGGCTGCCGGTGAACGACAGGGCTTCAACACCCATTCCCTTGATCGTCATCGCCAGCAACGCCATTGAGATGCGCTCACCCGAGGTGAGCAACATGTCAAGCTCGCGGGGTGCAGGGATCGGCGTGCAGTCAGCGGCAAGATCGAGAAGCTCGTCGGTGGTGTCACCCATCGCGCTCACGACGACAACGACCTCGTTGCCCGTGCGACGAGTCTCGACGATGCGCTTCGCGACGCGCTTAATGCTCTCTGCGTCCGCGACAGACGACCCCCCGAATTTCTGCACGATCAATGCCACGAGGGTCCTCCTTGGTTCTGGGCCAGCTTCTAGTCTAGCGCGAGGCGTATTCCCCGGCTTCGCGTGGCGCTGGCGTTACGTCGCGTTACTCGACGACGCGACGGCCCTCAAAGGCTCGGCCGAGCGTCACCTCGTCAGCGAATTCGAGATCTCCGCCGACAGGGAGCCCCGATGCGAGGCGCGAGACAGGCACGTCGATACTTGTGAGCAGGCGGGAGAGGTAGGCCGCCGTTGCCTCACCCTCGAGGTTCGGGTCGGTCGCGATGATCACCTCGCGGATCCTGTCGTCTCCCGTCGCTTCCCCGAGTCTGCGCATAAGCGCTGGGATGCTGAGATCGTCAGGGCCGATGCCGTCGATCGGGCTGATGGCCCCTCCAAGTACGTGGTAGAGGCCGCGGAACTGACGGGTGCGCTCGATGGCGACGACGTCTTTGGGCTCCTCGACAACGCAGATGAGGGTGTGGTCGCGCCTCGCATCAGAGCAGATGCTGCAGCGAGTCTGCTCAGTAATGTTGCCGCAGACCTCGCAGAAGCGGACGCGCTCGCGCACCTCAGTCAACAGCTCGGCGAGCTTGGACACGTCGAAGCTTTGCGTCTGCAGGATGTGAAAAGCAATGCGCTGGGCCGACTTCGGCCCGATGCCAGGGAGCCTGCCAAACTCGTCGATCAGGTCTTGCACGATTCCGTCGTACATCGACTACCTCCTGGGCTCTGGGAGCGGTCGCTCCTCAACGAACACGGCGCCAAGCACCTCACGCACGACTGCTTCGCCGTAGCGGGTGAACTTCGGCGCTACCTTTGCTCCTCCTGCCGCGGACCCGCCGGCGTCAGCCGATGACTCTGCCGGCTGCGGTGCAGCTATCGGGGTGGGGCTCATCGGAGCCGCAGCGCTCGCCTGCGTCGCAGGGACCGCCGCGCTCGCGGACTCGGCCGGCCGGGTTGCCGCGGCCTGCTGTGCTGCCGGGTACTCCGGAGCGGGTGCCACCTCCTGCACTGCCGACCGGGCCTGCGGGACCGGTGCAGCGGCCTGGGCCTGTGGCGCGGGCTCGGGCCGTGGTGCTGACGCTGCACTCGCGTATGGGTCGCCCTCTGGGTAGCCGTACTCGTCGTCGCTGTAGCTCGGTCCATCGCCATACGGGGAGTTGTCGTCGTACCCGTCGTCGTCGCGCGTTCCGGCCCCGGAGCTGCTTGTTGCGGCAGGAGGATGTTCAGCCTGCATTGTCGCCTGAGGCGCAGGCTGCTGAGGCGCGGGCTGCTGGGGTGCAGGCGACTGGGACGCCGGCGGCTCCCCCACTGCATCCGGGCTCGGCTGTTGCGGCGTTTCGTGTGCGGCAGGCTGCCCGACAGGTGCGGGGTCGCTGGGTGTGACGGGCTCGGGAATGGGGTCTGCCCATGCTGGCGCCGCGAGCTTCGGGCCGAGTGAACTGAGTCGCGCTGCAGCCCGTTCCGCCAGGTCGTCGACCGGTGGTGTGGAGGCTTTGGGAGACCCTCGATGAGGCTCCTCTGAGTCGGCGGTGCCGACCGACGGCTGTGACTGCTCCTGCGACTCACGGGCGGCGGTCACCTGACGGGGGGCGTAGCGAACGCGAATGCCTGTCGCTTCGAGGATCGTCTCGCGGAGCGGCCCTGCACCCGTTGCCTTGAACGCGTCGAGGTCAGAACGGCTCGCCACCCCAACGATCAGTAGGTCGTCTTCGAGGCCGAGCGGCTCAATCGCGCGAACCGCGTTCCAGGCCTCCCGGTTTGATTCGAGTAGCTCCTCGAGCAGGTCGGGCCACATCTCGCGGAGGTCTTCAAACCCGGCGAGCTCCTCGCTCAGTTCTGCGGCGGTGCCCTCTGGCCCTGCGGCGGCTGCGGGTGAGGGGGTTGCTCCAGGGGCGGGCGTCTCTGACGGCTGCGGCCCGCCGGGCACAGACTGTTTCGCGGGGTGCTGCGCACCAGCGGACTGCTGGGGCGCAGCGGGCTGCCCTGCAGGGGCGGCCGGGGCCTGAGCAGCCGGAGCGGGAGCAGCCGGAGCGGGAGTCGTCGGCTCTGTACCGATCGACGCAATCTGCGCTGCGCTCAACACGTCTGAAATTGGGCGGCCAAACCCGGCCGCGCCCTCGTTCGGGTGCGTGTCACGCTCGCCATCCGTGCGCTGGCTCTGCACCGGCGGTGTGGCCGGCCCCGCGTCCTCATTGCGGAGGAACTCGCGAATCGACGCGGCAGTCTCCGCCGCGTTTGCCACGCGTTCGGGCTTCGGCGCTGCGGGCGCCGGGGCTCCTGGGTTGTGGTCTGGGGCGGGCGGCATCTGCGTCGGGGCGCCCTGCCCGGCTGGAGCCTGCGACACCGGGTGCGGCGCAGCGTCCTGAACAGGCATCGGGCCGCCTGCACGGGGAGGCTGGGCACCGGGAACAGCGCTCTGGTGCGGAACCCCACCGGGGGCCTCAGCCGCCGTCGCCCCCTGAGGCGACTGCTGCATGCCGAGCCCAGGCACGAGGGCCTGCATGTCGTGCGCTGCACTCCCAGACAGCTCAACGAGCGCGCGCGCGATCATGAGTTCGAGGTGCAGCCTCGGCGGCGTCGCACCTGTCATTTGATCGAGCGCCTCGCTCACGGTGTCGGCCGTGCGGGAGAGCTCGCGGGCCCCAAACGCACGTGCCTGCTCGAACATGCGGTCGAGCTGGTCTTGCGGGACCCCTCGGAGTACTGCGGCAGCGCCGTCGATTGACGTCGCGTTGACGATGATGAGGTCGCGGAGCCGTTCGAGCAGGTCCTCAACGAACCTCCGAGGATCTTGCCCCGTCTGGATCACCCGATCAGTCGCGGTGAATGCGGCTGCAGGATCGCCAGACCCAAGCGCCACGACAACGTCGTCGAGCAGTTCCGTGTGGGTAAAGCCAAGCAGCCCGGCAGCACGTTCGGCTGAGACACTGTTGCCCTCTGAACCGGCAATGAGCTGGTCGAGGATTGAGAGCGTGTCACGCGCCGACCCACCACCCGAGCGCACGACGAGCGGAAGCACGCCCGGTTCGACTACGACGCCCTCGCTGTCGCACAGCTGCTGCACATAATCGATCAGAGCGGCAGGCGGGATCAGGCGGAACGGGTAGTGGTGGGTGCGGGAGCGGATGGTGCCGATGACCTTCTCTGGCTCGGTCGTCGCGAAGATGAACTTCACGTGAGGCGGCGGTTCTTCCACGATCTTCAGCAGGGCGTTGAAGCCGCCAGCTGTGACCATGTGCGCCTCATCAATAATGAAGATCTTGAAACGGTCGCGAGCGGGGGCGAACACTGCCCGCTCACGCAGGTCGCGGGCGTCATCGACACCACCGTGGCTCGCAGCGTCAATCTCGACAACGTCAAGCGAGCCGCCACCGGCGCGGCTCAGCTCGACGCAGCTCGGGCAGGTGCCGCACGGAGTGTCGGTTGGCCCCTCAACACAGTTGAGGCACCGTGCAAGGATTCGGGCGCTTGTGGTCTTGCCGCAGCCGCGTGGGCCGCTGAACAGGTACGCGTGCCCGACCCTGCCTGTGCGCAACGCAGTCATGAGCGGATCGGTCACTTGAGACTGCCCAATCATTTCCGAGAATGACTCTGGCCGATACCGCCGATACAGTGCTGCTACCACGACACCAATGCTACCGCCGGGCACCGACATTTGCGTGGGCGTTACCCAGGCTGGGGATAACTCACCCGAGTTCGTAGGTGAGCCCGATGCGTCGGTTCTCGAGAGCTGGGAGCACGCCGCGCGCCCGAGCGACCGCTGCCGGGTCGACGTCGGCGATCGCGATCCCCTCGCCGCGCGGGCCGAGGCCGGCGACGACGGCACCGAGCGGGTCAACGATCCTGCTGAGACCCGTCGTCGCCGCGTCGCGCGGCCCCCCGCCGACGGCCGCGCTCGCGACGAGCCAGCTCACACTTTCAAGCGCGCGTGCGCGAGTCAGGATCGACCAGTGGTCTTCCTTCCCAGGCCCCGATGCCCACGCCGCGACGACAACGAGCGTGTCCGCTCCCCGATCCACGAGCGAGCGGAAGAGCTCAGGGAACCGGAGGTCGTAGCAATTCGCGAGGCCGAGGCTCAGGCTCTCACCGTCCGCCTCCACGTTGAATACTGGCGGGAGCTCATCGCCAGGTTGGGTGTGCGCGAACTCGCTCTGCGCAAACGCCTCGTAGAGGTGGAGCTTGCGGTAGCGGGCGAGCTCTGATCCGTCAGGCCCGACGGCGAGCACAGTGTTGAACGGGAGACCGTCGGGCGAGGGTTCAAACCCCGCCGAGACCACGACGGCGCTGTGCTCGACGGCAAGCTCTGCAGTCAGTGCCGCAAACGCATCCCACCACTTCGCAGCGATACCTGTCAGCCCGTCGACTGTCACCGACTGCAAAAGCACCATCGCCTGCTCTGGGAACACGATCACTCTGGCCCCATCGGCGGCCGCCTCAGCCGCGCGCGCTCGCATCGCCTGGAAGTTCTCGCTCGGCTCGACCGACGGGGTGAACTGGATGGCTGCGATTTTCACGGTGAGTCTCCTGTCGTCTCTAGCTGGACGCTATCAGGGCAATCGACTGCTGCGCGATCTCGGCTTCCTCGTCAGTCGGAACAACGAGCACAGTAATCGCCGAGTCGTCGGCGCTAATGACCCTGGCGCCCGAGCCTGTAGCCGCGTTGCGCGACGGGTCGAGTTTCAGACCGCACCATTCAAAGCCAGCGCAGATGAGCTCGCGCAAATCGGGCCCGTTCTCTCCGAGGCCTGCCGTGAACACGACTGTGTCCGTGCCGCCAAGTACCGCGAGATAGGCGCCAAGGTAGTGCCTGGCGCGATGCACGTACACCTCGATCGCGAGGTTCGCCGCCTCGTCACCGCTCGCCGCCGCAGCGCGGACGTCGCGGAAGTCGTTCGACCCGGTCATGCCGAGAAAACCCGCGCGCTTGTTGAGTTGCTCGTCGACCTCGTCGACGCTCACGCCACGGCGCAGCAGGTGAAAGATTGCCCCGGCGTCAATGTTTCCGGATCGGGTTCCCATCACGAGCCCCTCAAGCGGCGTCAGCCCCATCGAGGTGTCCACGGATCTGCCACCATCGATGGCACAGATTGAGGCCCCATTTCCAAGGTGCAGCACGATCTGCTTGAGCGATTCGAGTGGCATGCCGAGGTGGCTGGCGGCGCGCCGCGAGACGACCTGATGTGAGATCCCGTGGAACCCGTACCGCCGAATGCCATGGTCGGCCGCGAGGTCTCTGTCGAGCGCATACGTGTATGCGCGTTCGGGCATGCTCTGGTGAAACGCGGTGTCGAAGACGGCGATGTGTGGAAGCTCGGGGAACACTGCGCGTGCCGCGACGATGGCAGCGTAGTGCCCTGGGTTGTGCAGCGGCGCGAGCTCCGCGAGCTCAAGAATCCGCTCGGCGACGGCATCATCGATGAGTGTCGGCGCAATGAAGTCGCTGCCTCCGTGCACGACACGGTGACCGACAGCCACGATGCCAAGCTCATCAATCGGCGTGCCGGCGGCCCTGAACTCCTCGACGATCGCCGCGAATGCCGCAGAGTGGTCGGGAATGTCTTGCTCAGTCGCCGAGTCACCGGCAGTACCCTTGTAGACCACCCGGCCGCGACCGCTCTCGCCGATACGCTCGACGAGCCCCTGAGCGAGCCTGGCTCCGCTCCGCTCGTCGATCACCTGGTATTTGATTGACGATGAACCAGAGTTCACCACGAGTACGGCGTTCATCGTTCTCCCGCCTGCACTGCCGTGATGGCAACCGTGTTCAAGATGTCTTGAACTGTCGCCCCACGGGAGAGGTCGTTGACTGGCTTGTTTAGGCCCTGAAGCACGGGCCCGACGGCGACCGCCCCGGCTGAGCGCTGCACGGCCTTATACGTGTTGTTTCCCGTATTCAGGTCTGGGAATATGAATACGGTTGCGTGCCCAGCAACCTGCGAACCAGGGAGCTTGGAGGCGCCAGTCTCGGGGTCAATTGCAGCGTCGTACTGCAGCGGCCCCTCAACGAGCAGCTCGGGATGGGCATCCCGCACGAGCGCGGTTGCCTCTCGTACCTTGTCGACCTCAGCGCCAGATCCTGATTCGCCAGTCGAATACGAGAGCATCGCGATTCGCGGGTCGACACCGAACTGCGCTGCCGTCTCAGCTGACGAGGCGGCGATGTCGGCGAGCTGCGCGGCGTTCGGATCCGGGTTCACTGCACAGTCGCCGTAGACGAGCACCCTGTCTGCAAGCGCCATGAAGAACACGCTCGACACAACTGAGACACCCGGCTTCGTCTTGATGAACTCGAGGCTCGGTCGGATCGTGTGCGCAGTCGTGTTGGCGGCGCCCGAGACCATTCCGTCGGCGAGGCCGAGGTGCACGAGCATCGTGCCGAAGTAGCTCACGTCGACCAAGCGATCCCGCGCATCCTCGAGCGTGACTCCCTTGTGGGCGCGGAGCTTCGCATACTCCGCAGCGAACTCCTCGAGCAGCGGCGATGTCGCCGGATCGATGACTGTCGCGCCGTCGATGGCCAGGCCAAGCTCTGCTCCGCGCTTGCGGATCGCGCTCTCCTCACCAAGCAGGGTGAGCCTTGCGATCCCGCGGGCGAGCAGGGTGCTCGTCGCACGGAGAATTCGATCGTCGTGTCCTTCGGGAAGCACGATGTGTGCGTTCGCCTGCGCCGCCCGTGCGAACAGATCGTAGGCAAACATCGCCGGCGTCCGCACACTCCCACGATGCAGCCGCAGCCGCTCACGCAGGTCGGCGGTGTCGACGTGGGCGTGAAAAAGCGCGAGAGCAGTATCGAACTTGACTGGCGACTCCTCAGTGAGCAACCCACGCGCGTGCACCACCCGCTGGGCGGTCTCAAATGTGCCGTGCGGGGTGCGGATCACGGGAAGTACCGCACCCACACCGTCAAGCAGTCGCTCAACGTCTGCTGACATCTCGAAGTCGCCGTTGAGCACCACGGCGCCAAGCGTCGGGAACCCCTCAGCCTCGTGTGCGATTGAAACAGCGAGCAGCGTCTCTGCGCGGTCCGCGGCGATAATCACGACCGCGCCCTCCAACAGCCGCGGCAGCACGTTTGTCATAGACATGCCTGCCACCACGATCTGGCTCACCTCGCGGCTCAGCAGCTCTTCGCTCCCTCGAACCAGCTGTCCGTCAACGGCGCGCATCACCTCGGCGACAGGCGGGGCGACGAGCATCGGCTCCTCAGGGATTGCCCACACCGCGCTGCCGTCAGGTACCACCGCCGAGACCGCACCAACAATCGCCTCAAGCTCGTCGCTGTCTGCGCGGTTGATGAGGGTCGCGAGCACGCTTGCATGTTCTTCGTGCAGTTCAGCGACGCTCAACTCGACGACCTTCGCAAGCTCAATTGCCGACCGGGCACTCGATTGCCCGAGCACCTCCTGCTCAGCCATGTCTCGACCGCCGACCACAAGAAGCACCGGAGAATCTAGGTTCGCGGCGATCCGCGCATTCGTGGCGAGCTCGGTCGGAGCGGCAACATCGGTGTAGTCGGACCCCACGACGACAATGGCGTCGCACTCCTCACGAAGCGCACTGTAGGCGCTGACGATACTCGCCATGGCCTCTTCTGAATTTCGCGACAGCTCTTCGTATGTGGCGCCGATGCAGGCGTCGTACGACGCGTGAGCTGTCGCCCTGCCTCGCAGCATCTCAAGCACGCGGTCACGCTCGTCGCGAGACCTGATCACAGGGCGGAATACACCCACACGCGGGACGTCGGCCTTCAACGCATCTAGCACGCCGAGCGCCACAGCGCTCTTGCCCGTGCGACCTTCGGGGGACGTGAGATAGATACTTACTGCCACACCCTCAGTGTATTCCTCGGCCCCTCCCGACGGGCCTCGGATGTACAAGCTGCAGCATTCTCCTGGAAACACCGAAGGGCCGGCCTCCCCGCTCGGGGAAACCGGCCCGGTTGCGGGTGGTTGTGCGGCACAATGCGCACGCACAACCACCCGCGGATCACGCTAGTCGCGCGAACGCGCAGCCATCACGCCCGCAGTGAAGCCGCGTTCAAACCCGCGAACGCGTCCATGCCCGTGTGCATGCCCGCGGCCGTATCCGCGGCCGTCATGCCAGTCGCGGCCGCGACCGGAGTTCGCACCAGCGCCTGGGCCGAAGCCGCGTTCCATATGGAAGCTGCGTTCGCCACCCTTGCCGCGCCCGTGGTCGCGACAGTGATCCTGGTCGTGTCCATACCCGCGGCCGTGGCCGTGGCCGTGTCCATACCCATGTCCATGCCCACGCCGCGGGTCCCACGCCCTTCGGCCTCCCCGTCGGCGAGCGCGCAACTCCTCGGTCCAGCCGAGTTCGTTGGCAATTGCCTCAAGAGAGTCGGTCGTTATCGAGAGGTCTTCGTCGGAGACTGAGCTCTCGATCCGATCCTGAACGTCCTTGGCGATCTGCTGCAGGCGCTCTCGCGCCGCCTCGCCGGCTCCGGTGAGAATCCAGCCTGTGGGCGACACAGCACCCTCGGCTCGCCTGTCTCTCGTGATCCACCCGCGGTCAGCGAGGGCCCAGAGGCGCGGGCTGCGGCGGTCGAGACGGGCGCGCTGCTTGTCAGACAGTTTGCTGCCAGACGAGATCAGGCTCAGCATTCGAAGATCACGCCGGGAGGCGCCAGCCTCTGCGAACCGGGCATCGACCTCTCGAGTGACGAGCGTGTCGACGGCGCGCAGCCAGTATCGAATCAAGCGAACCTGGCCTACCTCCTGGTTGGGAGCCGACTCTGCCGAAGCCTTCGCGTCGGCGTTCTGTGCGTCTGATGGGTTGAAGTCTTGAGTGTTACTCATGGTGAAGTCCTTTCGTGCGGGATCAGACCCGCTCAGCATGCCTCGTTCGTGAGCCGTAACTTTCCATGTCACCTTGCATGCATATGTATAGTGACATGCATTTCATTCCATGTCAAGAGACATGTAAACTTTTCTCATGACTTCCCCGCCCGGCTCACAGCCGAACCAACCGAACCAGTCCGGGCTCCCAACCACGGCAGACGCGGATGCACTCATCGATGCCCTCGCACGCATGCGTGGACGGCGAGGGAGGCGAGGGGGCCACCGACACGGCGGACCCGGGGATAGGCACGGCGACTTCGCAGGCTGGGGCGGCCACGAGGCCCGCGGTGTCAACGAGCACGCCCCACCTGGCGACGCGGAACGCACCGGGTTCCACCCTGGCGGCGCCGCACATCGGGAGCACTGGGGTGGCCACGGCGGCCCACCCAGCGAGGGTCGGCGCGGCCGCGGTGGGCCGGGTGGGCGCGCAGGCGGCGCAGCGCTCATGCGAATGCTCGGCGTGCTTGCGCACTCCCCCGAACCGCTGTCAATCAGCGAACTCGCTGAGCACATTGGCGTCGACCAGCCCCGCGCCTCCCGCCTCGTTCAACAGGCAGTGGCGCTCGGGCATGCTGAACGCGAAGCCGATCCGGCGGACGCCAGGCGCACGAGGGTGCGGCTGACTGGCGCTGGGGAACAGCTCGTACATGGCATACGGAACCGACAGCGCGACGAGGCCACCACAGCGCTCGCCGCACTTGACGACGCCGAACGGGTAGAGCTCCTCAGGTTGGTCCAGAAACTCGCTGACGCCTGGCCCACGCCCTAGCGACCCGCCGCCAGAAACGAAAGCGCCCCCCACGCACCCGATAGAGCTCCGCTACCCTTGCTCCGTTTCCGGCCTGGGGGAGTTCACAAAGATATCGCCACGTGAGGGGCACCAACTAGTCTAGCGGATTACGAAGCACCCTTCGAGCCATCCTCGGCGACCGCATCGGCAGCGGCTGACGAGTCCCCAGCACCAGCACCGGGCACTGGGATTGCGCCTGTCGCAGCGACAGGCTCACCCGTCAACAGCTCTTCGGCGTGTTCCTCGTCGACCTCGCCCGCGAACTGCGACTGGTAGAGGTCGTAGTACGCTCCGCGCTGCTCGAGGAGTTCAACGTGCGACCCCTGCTCGACGATGCGGCCTGCCTCCATCATGAGGATGGTGTCTGCGTCGCGAATCGTCGAGAGCCGGTGCGCGATGACGAACGACGTGCGGTCGCTACGGAGCGCCCGCATTGCCTGCTGCACGAGCACCTCGGTACGCGTATCGACAGACGAGGTTGCCTCGTCGAGGATGAGCAGCGAGGGGTTCGCAATGAAGGCGCGTGCAATGGTGAGCAGCTGACGCTCGCCCGCCGAAAGCGACGACGCGTTCTCTGAGATTACGGTGTCGTAGCCCTCAGGAAGCTGGCGCACGAAGCGATCCACCATCGTCGCCTTGGCCGCCTCGACGACCTCCTCATCGGTTGCGTCGAGTCTGCCGTAGCGGATGTTCTCACGGATGGTGCCGTCGAACAGCCACGCATCCTGGAGCACCATACCGACGTGGGAGCGGAGCTCCTCACGCGACAGCCGCGTGATGTCGGCGTCGTCGAGCAGAATCCGGCCGCCGTCGATCTCGTAGAACCGCATGATGAGGTTCACGAGGGTCGTCTTGCCAGCGCCCGTCGGGCCGACGATCGCGATCGTGTGGCCGGGGCGAGCCTCGAGCGACAGGTTCTCGATGAGCGGCTTCTCGGGGTCGTAGCTGAACGAGACCCCTTCGAAACGGACGTGACCATCGGTTCGGTCAGGCAGGTCGAGTTCGGCGTTCTCGGGCTCCTGTTCGTCGGCATCGAGAAGCTCAAACGTGCGTTCGGCCGAGGCGACACCAGACTGCAGCATGTTCGCCATGCTGGCGATTTCGCCGACAGGCTGCGCGAACTCTCGCGAGTACTGGATGAAGGCGGTCACGTCGCCGAGCGTCATCGTGCCGCTCGTCACCCGAAGCGCACCGACGACGGCGATGAGCACGTAGATGAGCGACTGCACGAAGTTCATCGACGGCATGATCGCACCCGAGAGCGCCTGCGCCTTGAACGATGCGGTGAACAGGCCGTCGTTGCGGCGGTCGAACTCCTGAGCCATCTCCGCGTCACGGTTGAAGATACGAACGAGCTCGTGGCCGGTGAACGACTCCTCAATGTGCCCATTGAGTTCACCCGTGTGCTTCCATTGGGCCGCGAACAGCTTCTGCGCGCGCACGCCAACGATACCGACGATCACGCCGGACAGGGGCAGGGCGATGAGCGCGATCAGTGCGAGCTGCCACGACACAACGAACATCATGGCCATAATGCCGACGATCATGAGGAACGACTGCACGAGCTGCGAGAACGCCTGCTGGAGCGCCTGCTGGATGTTGTCGACGTCGTTCGTGACTCGCGAGAGCACGTCACCACGCTGGCGACCGTCGAAGTACGACAGCGGGAGACGGTTGATCTTCGCTTCGATGTCGGCACGGAGCTTGTAGACGACGCGCATCACAAGCTTGTTGAGGATGAACCCTTGCAACCACATAAGGAGCGACGACACGAGGTACAGCCCGAGGACGACGAGGATCAGCATGCCGAGGAGGCCGAAGTCGATTCCCTGCCCGGGTACGACGTCCGCGCCCTGCAGCATGTCTGCGAACTGGGTGTTGCCCTCGGCTCGAAGCTGAGCAATGATCTGGTCGAGCGGCACGCCAGCGGGGAGCTGCTTGCCGAGGATGCCGTTGAAGATAACGTCAGTCGCGCGACCCAGCACCTTTGGCGCAATGACGGACAGGATGACCGAGCCGACCACGAGCACGACAACGAAGGCGAACTTGCCTTTCTCAGGCGCAAGCAGCCCGACGAGTCGCTTCGCAGACGGCCAGAATGCCTTCGCCTTGCGCGGCGGGGCGCCCTCGCCGAACATGTCGCCCCCGTTTCCGGGCTCGAAGTTCTCCCAGTCCTCTTCTACTTCTTCGACCGGGGTGTTCTTGGCCTTCACGGCCTTCTCTCGTTTTGCCATTACGCGGCCTCCGCTTCCTCAAGCTGCGAGCGGACGATTTCTTGGTAGACCTCGTTATCGGCGAGCAGTTCGTCGTGCGTCCCGCGGCCGACGATTTCACCGCCTTCCATGACAAGGATCTGGTCTGCTTCGGTGATTGTCGATACGCGCTGGGCGACGATGATCGTAGTCGCTCCCTCAGTCGCATCGGGCAGCGCGGCCCGCAGCCGCGCATCGGTTGCAACGTCGAGCGCCGAAAACGAGTCGTCGAAGAGGTAGACGAGCGGCTTGGCAACGAGCGCACGCGCGATCGAGAGCCGCTGACGCTGACCGCCAGAAACGTTGGTGCCACCCTGCGACACCGGCTCTTCAAGCCCGAGCTCCTTCTCGCGCACAAAGTCTTCACCCTGTGCGATACGCAGCGCCTCCCAGAGTTCCTCATCAGTCGCCTCGGTGCGACCAAAACGCAGGTTCGAGGCGATCGTTCCCCCGAACAGGTACGGGCGCTGCGGCACGAGGCTGATCGAATCTGCGAGCTGCGCCCGGGTGAGCTTGTCAACCGGGGCGCCGTCAATCGTCACCGAGCCCTGCTGCGGGTCGTAGAGACGGAGCATGAGGTTCAAAAGCACGGTCTTGCCTGCCCCGGTCGACCCGATGATCGCAGTCGTCTTACCGGGCTCGGCAACGAAGCTCGCGTTGTTGATTACGGGAGCCTCAGCACCAGGGAAGCCGAATGTGACGTTCGCGAATTCGATCCTGCCAGCTGCCGGCGTCTGAACTGTCTCGCGGTCGGGGAAGGCCTGCGATGACTTCGTGTCAAGGAGCTCCTTGATGCGCTCCGCACACACGACGGCGCGCGGAATCATCATTGTCATGAAGACGCCCATCATCACTGCCATGAGGATCTGCATGAGGTACTGGAGGAACGCGGTGAGCGAGCCGACCTGGATGTCGCCGGCTTCAACGCGGTACCCGCCGAACCACAGCACGGCGGCGGTTGCGAGGTGCAGCACCATCATGATGATTGGGAACATGAGCACAAAGATGTTGCCGACCTTCACCGAGACGTCGGTGATATCGCGGTTCGCGACGTCGTAGCGCTTCGCTTCGAACGGTTCGCGCACGAACGCGCGCACGACGCGGATGCCCATGATCTGCTCGCGCAGTACGCCGTTGATATTGTCGACCTTCTCCTGCATCACGCGGAAGAGGGGCAACAGGCGCCACACGAGCAGGCTCACGATGACCGCGAGCACAGCGACGGACACCCACACGAGCCAGGCGAGGCCTGCGTCCTCGCGGAGCGCCATGACGATGCCGCCGATCATCATGATGGGTGCAGAGACCATGAAGTTCAGCGTCATGAGGACGAGCATCTGGATCTGCTGCACGTCATTCGTGCCGCGGGTGATGAGCGTTCCCGCGCCGAACTTCGTGGCTTCGAGGGTCGAGAGCGAATCAACCTTGCGGTAGACCTCGCGGCGAAGGTCGCGACCAACGCCCATCGCGGTGCGCGCGCCGAAGTAGACGGCAGCCACTGCGACGAGCACCTGGCCGAAGGCGGCGAGCAGCATGATGCCACCCGTTCGCCAGATGAAGTCAGTGTCACCGACGGCGATGCCTTGGTCGATGATTTGCGCGTTCAGGCTTGGCAGCCAGAGTGTCGCGATTGTCGAGAGTGTCTGCAGCACGAGTACTGCAACGATGAACACCCAGTACTTTTTGGCATGTCTGAGTGCGAGAGAAATGAGGGCCACGGGATTCCTTCCGTCGCTAAAACTGCAGAAAGCCAGGGGATGGATTTCCCACAGCAGATGGCAGAATCAGCCGGACAAACGTAGCAGGAACCGCGCGCAAATGCCAGAGCCCCTGGTACCGTTCCTCGTGAATCAGTAGCCCAGGCCAAGATTTCGGTGCTGACTTGGAATTTCTGAGGGCTAGAAGTTCTCCGTCAACTCATGTACTACTTGATAGGTCAGGGTGTTCGCATGCGCCGGTCTGAACGAACAGATCAGTGTGCTGCGCCGCCAGGCATTCGTCGCACACCGTTACGGGACCCGTTTCGGTGCACCCCCTCCGCAGCGCGCTACCCAAGTTTGGTGGCACCTGGCGCGCGGGACCACTTCGAAAGGAAATAGCCCTATCTCCGTCTTGCAACGCTTTGGCGCAGCATCGACTCCCTCGCGCACACCGTCCAGTTCCCCGTTCTACATATTCCGCTTCCCCACCTAGCTGCTTTCTTCCGCATTCGGTCTCCCGGCCTCGGCCGATCCGCATTCTGAAAGGAAGCACAATTGCAAGAACAGCTCCAGCAACTCTCGGGCCCCATCGTTGTCGCCCTCTTTCTCGCATTCTTTGGAGCGAGTCTC
The DNA here is from genome assembly GCF_024399335.1 of Leucobacter aridicollis. Classification (NCBI taxonomy): domain Bacteria; kingdom Bacillati; phylum Actinomycetota; class Actinomycetes; order Micrococcales; family Microbacteriaceae; genus Leucobacter; species Leucobacter aridicollis. The sequence continues at coordinate 482,677 of NZ_CP075339.1, read as the reverse complement.
ATCATTTCCCTCCGCATCAGCAAGAAGCGTGAGAACGCCGACGGCTACATGACGGGTGGCGGCCGAATCGGTTTCGGCATTTCCGCGGCGTCAATGACTGCGACATGGATTTGGGCAGCGTCAATGTATGCCTCTGCCACCTCGGGCTACACCTACGGCTTATCTGGCCCCATCCATTACGGACTCTGGGGCGCCCTCATGATCCTGCTCATCTATCCGTTCGGGCGCAGGATCAGGCAGGTGGCACCCCGGGCTCACACGATCGCAGAGGTAATGTTCGCCCGCCACGGCCGCTCGAGCCAGCTCATGCTCGCTGGCTCCAACGTGCTCGGCTCAATCATCAGCCTGACCTCGAACCTCATCGCGGGTGGAGCGCTCATCTCGATGCTCTCTCCGTTCACTTTCGGTCAGGGCGTCCTTGCGATCGGCGCAGGTGTGCTGCTCTACACGCTCTGGTCAGGGTTCAGAGCGTCAGTACTCACCGACTTCATGCAGGTCCTCTTCATGCTCGGCGCGGTGATCATCATCATCCCCGTCGTGTTTTTCGCGGCCGGCGGGCCTGACCTCTTTGTGTCGGGCGCAGACAATCTCACTGCCCAGCAGTCGAACTTCTTCTCATCCGACGCGTTCTTCAATCAGGGAGCGCCATACATTGCTGCCGTGCTCGCCTACGCGATCGGAAATCAGACGATCGCGCAGCGGCTCTTCGCGGTGCGAGAGGATCTCATCAAGAAGACCTTTGTCACTGCAACCTTCGGGTACGGCGCGACGATCATCGGTGTCGGCATGCTCGGAGTCATCGCGTTGTATGCCGGGATCGACCCGATCGGCGGCGACGTGAACAATCTCATCCCGCAGATGGCAGCAACCTATCTGCCGCCCGCCCTCCTCGCCCTGTTCTTCATCATGATCATCGGCTCACTGTCGTCGACGGCAGACGCCGACCTCACTGCGCTCTCGTCGATCGTGATGGCCGACATTTACGGCCAGAACATTGCGAAGGGCAAACCCAACCCGCGCACGATGGTGCTTGTTGGGCGCATCACGATGGTTGTCGCCATGACCGCGGGGATGTACTTCGCGGGCTCGCAGCTCAACATCCTCGACCTGCTCGTTTTTGTCGGCGCGCTCTGGGGCGCACTCGTGTTCCCCGTGATCGCGAGCTTCTATTGGAACCGGGTGACGAACCTCGCTTTCAGTGTGTCCGTCGTTGTCGCGCTCGCAGCGTTCCTGCCCGTGCGGTTTGAGTGGCTCCCGATGACGGGCTGGGTAGCGATTGCGTTCGACGTGCTCGCGACGATCGGGATCGGCGTGGTGCTCGGGCTCATGGCGTTCGGGTTCTTCGGCAAGCGCGTCGCCTACTGGGTTGGTGGGATCGCGATAGTCGCGGCAGCCCCGTTCGCGATCGGCTTCCTGCACACCTACCCGGTGCTGTCGGGCTCCCTCGTTGCCTACTCGGTGTCGACGATCCTGTGCACGCTCATCACGCTCGGCTCAAACAAGCGCTTCGACTTCGACCTCATCAAACTGCGCACTGGCGATTTTGATCCTGTCGAGGAGATCGCGGCGAGGGCCACCGTGTCGTCAGATTCGGCAGACTCGGCAGAGACTGCGTCGTCAGCCACGCGACCGAGCACCAAATAGCAGGTCAAGGTAGGAAAGGAATACCAATGAACCTCGAAGTTGTTCTCTTAACCGCGTACGTACTCGTGTGGCCGGTCATCGTCACCGGCACGCTGTTCGTCATCGTGCGGGCCTTCATCAGGGACTCGCGTGAGGCCAAGCGCGAAGGGCGCCAGATCATCTAGGGCGCGGGGTGGGCGGTGCTGCAGCTACAGCAGGTCGAGCTGCTGCACCGTCTCCTCGATCCGCGCCATCCGCTCGCGGGCTGGGCTGCCGATCTTCGCAACGAGCCCTTCGAATAGCGCCTCGATGAGCGCCATCACAGGCACGACCGAATCGAATGGGCCGCGCTCGGCCGCGACGCTCGTGAGCACCGTGTCAGCATCCGATGCGCACGGCGACACCCATTTGTCGGTGATGAGTACGACGAAGGCCTTGCGCGACTTCGCGAATCGAACGAGGTCGCGCGTCGCGTCCTCGTATCGCCTGAAGTCGAACGCGATGAGCACGTCTTTCGGGCCGAAGTCTGCCATCGCGGCACCGCGCACACTCGCCATGTTCGGCACCATCTGCACTGCCGGCCTGAGCTGCTGCAGACTTGCCCCGAGGTATTCAGCGAGGAAGTGGCTGTAGCGCCCCCCGGTGATCCACACCCGCCGCTTGTCTTGCGCGAGCGTCGCTATTGTGGTCTCGAAGTCGTGAGCCGGAACACCGGCGAAGGTCGCACGCACGTCTTCAGCGGGGGCCTCACCGAGTGCCGCGAGGTCGTCGGGGGACGCGGCCCTGCGGCTCCTACTCGTCCGCTCGTAGAGCGACATCGGGGAGGCGCTGCGATGCTCGAACTCGTCGCGAAGGGCACGTTGAAAGTCGGGGAAGCCGAGGTAACCGAGCTTCGTCGCGAACCTCACGACTGTCGCCCCGCTCACACCGGCGATGTCTGCGAGTCCAGCGACGGTCTCGAACCCCGCGACGGGGTAGGCGGCAAGGAGCGCTCGGGCGACCTTGCGCTCCCCGGGAGTGCACTCTCCCATTCGCTCGCGGATTCGAGTCGCGGGCGAGTCCTCAGTGCGCCGTTCGTGCTGGGCATCGCCTGACCGCGGCGAGTCGGGCTCGGCACCGTCGCGTTGCACGTGGTGTTCAGTCGGCACTCGGCCCACCTCCCGTCGGCGTTGATGACTGTCTACGAACACTATCGACAGGGCCCCGATCAGACAACGCTGCTAGTCCGATCCACCGATGTCGTCGATGAGCGCGGCCAGGAGGCTCACCCTGTCAGGCACTGAGGCGAGGTCGAGCCACTCGTTTTCTGAATGGTCGCCGCCGCCAACTGGCCCGAGCCCGTCGAGTGTGACGATACCGCGCGCCGCGATCCTGTTCGAGTCCGACACCCCGCCCGTGCGGGCGAGACCCGGCGTAAACCCGAGCTCTCGCGCGATGGCGAGCGCGCGCTGTGCGAGTGCCGAACCGGCGGCTGTCTCTTCCATGGGCGGGCAGTGGTCGATTGCGGCGAGCGTGAGCTCTGTGCCGCCGGTCACCGGCGCCTCGAGCCGCTCGCGAATCTTGTCGAGCGTTGAATCGAGCGCAACCGCCGTGATTGCGCGTACCTCGACGTGCAGCACTGCGCGGTCGGGCACGATGTTCAGCCGTTCCCCTGCACGCAGCATTCCGACGTTCACGGTGACGCCTGTCACTGGGTCGGCGAGCCCCTGGAGAAACAGGGTGAGGTGCGCTGCCTCAAGGCCCGCGTGAGCTCCCCGCTCGGGCTCGATGCCCGAGTGTGCCGCTTTGCCCTTCACCGCAATCTCTAGGTCTGCGACGCCCTTGCGCGAGGTGACGAGGTCGCCGTTCTCTCGAGCGCACTCCATGCAGAGGGCGACGTCGATCCCTGCGGTCGCGTCGCGAAGCACCGACGCGCCAAACGGCGAGCCGATTTCTTCGTCGGGCGTGAAGATGAGGATGAGCTCGCCGAAGCGTTCGGCACCAGCTGCGCGGAGATGTGCGGCCGCGTGCAGGCTCGCGATGACTCCGGCCTTGTCGTCAGTGACGCCGGGGCCGCGGCCATACCCACGCTCGTCAACGCGAAATGGGCGGCGGGTCGCGTCGCCGGCTTCGAAGACAGTGTCCATGTGGGCGAATAGGGCGATTCGTTTGGTGCCGGTTCCGCGTCGACGGCCGATGACGGCGTCGCCTGTCTGCCCGTCTGGCGATGCGACGCGCTCGACGGCGAATCCGTCGCTCGCGAGTCGGGCGCTCACCCAGTCGGCGACCCTGTTCACTCCGGCAGGATCGTATGAGCCTGAGTCGAGTGCGACAACCTCAGACAGGTCGCGCTCGTACGCGGGCCCTGCCTCGAGTGCCAGCGCGTGCAGCTGCGTGATGAGCGCCGCCGAAACGTCGCGTACAGAGGTGTTCATTTCAGTTCCTGTTCCAGATGCACAGTTGTGAACTCAAGGTTTCAGCCTGATGGCCCGTAACGCGGGAGTTGTTGCCGTGTGGGACCCTGCGTGAAGCCTGTCGTCTCAGCGATGAGATGCGACCTGGCGTCAGCCGGGAGCCGGTACCGAAACCCTACCCACATTTCGAGAGATTGTGAAATATTCATTTCAGACTTGCACCAGGATTTGATCCATGAAATGATTTCGACACTTCATTGACGAGGCCTCGGGAGGGGAACGTGAACGCACACTCACCAGCTATGCCACGCCCCGCAGCGCCCAGCGCGACGCACGCCGCAGACGCAACCGGGGCACGCGCGGGAACGCTCGTGCTCATCGGCGGCGCACTCGACGAACACCCTGAGATCATTCGCAAGATCGTCGCGCTCGCGGGCGAGCGCCGAAGGACTGGGGCGCCCCGCATCGCGATCCTCACGACGGCCTCGGAGCCCGCAGGGTCGCAGAAACTTGCCCAGGACCCGACAGCCGAGAACGACGAGGCAGACGGCCGCTACTACGCCGAGCTCTTCGCTCGCCACGGCGCCGTGGGCGTCCCCATCCCGATTGGGGTCAGCGAGGCCCCCGCCTACCCTGGCTCCAGCTACTCCAGGGCGCAGGCCGACGCCGCCGACACCGCCGAACTCATTCGGAGCACCGATGGCGTCTTTCTCGGCGGCGGGGACCAGACCCACTACGTATTGGCGCTGTTTCGCGCAACGACGCCGGGAGCACAGCCCTTCGCCTCGCGCACAGCAACACCCGCGCTCACGGCGATCCTCGACGTACTCGGGCGCGGTGGCGTCGTCGCTGGAACAAGTGCCGGCCTAGCGATCCAGCAAGCCGAAGACATGGTGAGCGGCGGGGCAGACATTCACAACGCGTGGAAGTTTGGCGCCTTCGCGGGCTACGATCTCGCGCGCGACGGCCGTGACGCGCTCACGCACATCCCCGCCGGCGGGCTTGGGATCTTCCCAGAGGCGCTACTCGACTCGCACTTCTCCGAGTGGGGCAGGCACGCACGCTCGATCCGGCTCGCCCATTCCCTCGGCCGCAGCCTCGCCGTCGGTGTCGACGAGCACACCGCGCTCGTTTACGACCGCGATACTCGGGTGGCGGAGGTAATTGGCGACCGCGGAGTCTCCATCCTCAACCTCGATGGCTGCGAGGTCCCCGACGCAGACGAGTCGGCCGCAGGCTCCCAGGCCGCAATCCTCGGCACGCGGTGGAGCTACCTCGTTCCTGGCGACACGCACGACTTCGCATCTGCCGCCACCACCCGGGGCACCAGAGTCGCAGACCTCGCGTTCGGCTCCGACGTCGAGGATTCACGCGCCCGCGACATCTGGTCAGACGACGGCTCTCGCCCGCTCCTCGCGCTCGCCGAGCGCCTGCTCGACTCAGACTCCCTCAGCGCGAGCGGGGAGAGCTCGGCAGACAGGCAGCCCCGCTACCGCACGAGCCTGCACCGCGACGAGCGCACACACGCGCTCGCCACTGGCGGGTTCTCAGACCTCATCATCTCGATCACTCCAACCCCAACCAACCACTGAGGAGCCATTCAATGACCACTCAAGCACCAAGATCGTGGCGCGCCGGCGCGCTTCGACGCGTTGGCAGCGCGACCGCCGCGATCGCCATTGGCGCACTTGTCCTCTCGGGTTGCTCGCCGTCGAGCAGCTCCGAGGGCGGCAGCGACGCGGCGAAGGACACGGTGAACCTCGTGACTCCGGCGCAGCCCGAGAGCCTCGACCCGCAGATCTCGACTGACTCGATCATGGGCGAGATCACCGGCCCCGTCTTCGAGACCCTCGTCACTGCAGACGCCGATCTCAAGGTGCAGCCGATGCTCGCCGAGTCGTTCGAGCAGAGCGCAGACGCGCTCGAGTACACGTTCACCCTCCGCGAGGGCGTGAAGTTCCAAGACGGCAGCGACCTCGACGCAGACGACGTCGTCGACTCGATGAACCGCTGGACGCGCGTGTCTGTTGCAGCGCAGGAGGCATTTGCCGGCTCGGAGTGGACGAAGGTCGACGACCGCACAGTCAAGCTCAACGTCACGAACCCGAGCTTCCTGCACCTGCTCTACCTCTCGCAGGTGTCGACAGCGTACCCGGCGATCCTGCCGAGCGAGGTCATCGCGAAGGTCGGCGACCAGCCGATCGAGGCGCTTGAGGATCTCGTGGGCACCGGCCCGTTCAAGCTCGCCGAGTGGGACGCTGACCAGAAGATCGTGATCGAGAAGTGGGACGACTACGTGCCTGTCGACGCGCCGTCGAGCGGCCGCGCGGGCGCGAAGGACGCGACCCTCAGCGAGGTCGTGTTCAACTTCGTGCCCGACGCTTCAACCCGCACACTCGGCCTGCAGTCGGGCCAGTACGACGCAACGACCGAGCTGCCGTTTGACAGCCTCGACCAGTTCAAGGACGACGAGAACCTGCAGCTCGACACCTACATGGTTGGCCCGATCAACCTCGTCTACTCAGACGCAGAGACGAGCCCGTTCTCGAAGGTCGAGAACCGCCAGGCGATCAACACCGGCCTCGACCGCGACCCGATCATGCTCGCGGCTGTCGGTTCGAAGGATCTCTACGACCTCGTGCACCACAACATGACGCTCGGCCAGAAGTCGATCTGGGACACCGAGGTTGGCAAGGCCGACTTCAACCAGGCTGACCCTGCCAAGGCGAAGGAAATGCTGGCTGCCGGCGGCTACACCGGCCAGCCCGTCATCGTGCTCGCAAACAAGGACTACTCCGAGGCATACAACTCGGCCGTCGTCGTCGTCGAGCAGCTCAAGGGCATGGGCGTTGCCGCCACCCTCGACGCGTACGAGTGGGGCGCGTTCAGCGAAAAGTACCGCGAGCGCCGCGACGAGTGGGATCTTGTAGTGTTCCCGTTCGGCACCGAGCTCGACCCGACGCAAACAATCGGCTTCCTGCCGACCCGCGCCGGCTACTTCGACGGCCCAGAACTGCAAAAGCTGCTCGCAGACTTCCGCAGCGCACCCACCCAGGCAGACGCAAGCGCACTGTTCAGCGACATGCAGCAGTGGATCGAAGATACCCGCCCGATGAGCCGCATCGGCGACGCGCACAACGTCTACGCTGCGAACAAGGATCTCGATCTCGCTTGGTTCGACGGCCACTTTGTGTGGTGGAACGCCAAGTGGAAGAACTAACCGGGGCAGCGTAGCGCAATCACGCCCCACCGGATTGGGCCGGTCGCCTCGCGCGGCCGGCCCTGATCCACCCCGCTTCACCGCTTTTCTCACCCCGCTCACCCCGACCCCGGAACGCAGATGCTTAGATTTATCTTTCGCAGGCTCCTGAGCCTCATCCCAGTGTTGTTCGTGGTGTCGGTGGTGATCTTCTCGCTCATTCACCTCACTCCTGGCGACCCAGCCCGCCGCATCCTCGGCGAGAAGGCCGCAGACGACCAGGTCGCTGCGCTCCGCGAGAGCATGGGCCTGAACGAGCCGATCGTCATGCAGTACCTCAATTGGGTCGGCGGTATCTTCCGCGGCGACCTCGGCGACTCCTACTTCCTGCGCAAGAGCGTTGTAGAGGCGATCGGTGACAACGCAGTGCCAACGATCCAGCTCGCCGTTATCGCGATCATCGTCGCGGTCGTGCTCTCGGTACCGTTTGGCACCATCGCCGCCCGGTTCCGCGGACGCGCCTTCGACAAGATGGTCACCGGCTTCACACTTCTCGGTATGACTGTGCCAAGCTTCGTGCTTGCGATCGGCATGATGCTGCTCTTCGGCCTCACGCTGCGCTGGCTGCCAATCTCGGGCTACGTGAACCCGTTCGAAAGCTTCGGCGACGGCATCAAGACGCTGCTCATGCCTGGCATCGCGCTCGGTGCGATCACCGCGGCGCTCATCACCCGCACGACCCGCGCCGCCGTGCTTGATGTGCTCTCAGCCGACTACATCGACGCGGCCCGCTCGCGCGGCGTCGCCGAGCGCAGGCTGCTCTTCAGCCACACCCTGAAGAACGCGAGCCTCCCGATCCTCACGATCGTCGGCCTCTCGCTCGGCGGCCTCGTAACGGGTGCCGCCGTCACCGAGACGATCTTCAACATCCCGGGTCTCGGTCAACTGCTCGTCACCTCAATCTCGCGCCGCGACTACCCGGTGATCCAGGGCGTCATCCTGTTTGTCACCCTCATCTACCTCCTCACCAACCTGCTCATCGACCTGCTCTACGGCATCGTCGACCCGCGGGTTCGCGTCGGAAAGGCCTGAGCGTCATGACCGCACCCAACACGCACAACCTGCCAGTCCCGAACACGACCGTGCTCTCAATGCGCCCAGAGGCACCGAAGAACACGCTGTGGCGCCGGGCGCTCTCGAACACCGGGTTCATGACAGGCATCATCATCATCCTCGCGATCTTCGTGATCTCGTACGTGCTGCCGCCTGTGCTCGGACTCGACCCCTACGCGGTCGACCCGGTGAACCGCCTCGCAAAGCCGTCTGCAGAGCACATCTTCGGCACCGACAACTTCGGCCGTGACCTCTTCACGCGCATCATCTCCGGCGCTTCGACGTCGCTGCTCGTCGGCTTCGTTGTTGCCCTCGTGAGTGGCGTGATCGGCGCGCTCATCGGCATCCTCGCGGTGTTCAACCCGGTGCTCGACGCGATCCTCATGCGCATCTGCGACGGCCTCATGGCGATCCCCGCCATCCTGCTCGCTGTCGCCCTCGCTGCGGCGCTCGGCCCGAGCGTCACGAACCTCATCATCGCCCTCGCGATCGTCTACACGCCGGGCATTGCACGCCTCGTGCGCGCACGAGCGCTCGCGGTCACCTCCGAGACCTTTGTGACCGCCGCGACGATGCAGGGCGCGGGCATGTTCCACATCATGATCCGCCACATTCTTCCCAACGTGCTCTCGGTGCTCGTGGTGCAGGCGACATTCACTTTCGCGGAGTCGGTCATCACCGAGGCCGCGATGAGCTTCCTCGGTGCTGGCGTGCCTGCACCCCACGCGAGCTGGGGCAACATCCTCTACGACGGCAAGGCAGTCATCATGCAGGCACCGCAGATGATCATCATCACGAGCGCGTTCCTCATCATCACGGTGCTCGCCCTCAACCTCGTGGGCGACGGCCTGCGCGACCTCGTCGACCAGCGCTCACGCGAGTTCACCGGCCGCCCGGGCATCTTCGCCCGCGCCGTCGCAGTGTTCGCGCCGGGCCGCATGAAGAAGGAGTTCAACGGATGAGCACCGCGACAACAGCGCCCCAGGCGCAGACCACAGCGCCACTCGCGATCGAGCAGCTCACGCTGAACATCGACACCGCCCACGGCACCGTGCACGCGGTGAACAACGTGTCGCTCGAACTTACGCAGGGCGAGATCCTTGCAATCGTCGGCGAATCGGGCTCGGGCAAGACCCTCACCGCGCGCGCCGCCCTCGGGCTGTTCCCGCCGCGCACCAGGCGCTCAGGCGTCGTGCTGCTCTCGGGCACCGATGTGCTCAGCGCGTCTGACGCTGAGCTGCGCGAGATCCGCGGCGGCAAGGCCGCGATGATCTTCCAGGAGCCGTCAACCGCACTCAACCCTGTCTTCACTATCGGCTGGCAGATCGAGGAGGGCCTGCGGGCCCACGGCATGAGCGACGGCAGCGAGCGCAAGGAGCGCGCGCTCGCGATGCTCCGCGCGGTCGGCATTCCCGACCCCGAGCGCCGCTACAGCGACTACCCGCACCAGTTCTCCGGCGGACAGAAGCAGCGAATCATCATCGCGATGGCGCTCGCGCTACGCCCGTCGGTGATCATCGCCGACGAGCCGACAACCGCGCTCGACGTCACCGTGCAGGCCGAGATTCTCGACCTGCTGCGCGAGTGCCGCGACGAGTTTGGTGCGTCGATCGTGCTCATCACGCACAACATGGGCGTCGTCGCTGACCTCGCAGACCGTGTCGCCGTGATGTACCGCGGTGACCTCGTCGAGGAGGCGCCGGTCGAGGAGCTCTTCGCAAACCCGAAGCAGGAGTACACGCGCCAGCTACTCGCCGCGGTGCCGAGGCTCGGCAGCGGATCCCGCGTCAGCTCGGCGACGATTGCCGATGCGGCCGTCGCGACACACTCAGCGGAACAGTTCGACACCGCGGATTCGGCGACTGCTGCGGCAGACGCCGTTTCAGCAAGCGCAGTTTCAGCAAGCGCCGTCGAGCTCCGCGGCGTCGATATCGTCTACAAGAGCGGCTTTGGCACGAACCCGGTGAAGGCTGTGCACGCGGTCGACCTCACGATCGCGCGCGGCGAGGTCGTTGGCCTCGTTGGCGAGTCGGGATCGGGCAAGTCGACGATTGGGCGCGCGATTGGCGGCCTCGAGCAGATCGCCGCAGGGTCGCTGACTGTGTTTGGCAGCGAACTCAAGCGCCTGAAGCGCCGCGAGCTGCGCGAACTGCGCCGCCGCGTCGGCTTCGTGTTCCAAGACCCTGCAGCCTCGTTCAACTCGTTCATGACTGTTGAGCAGTGCATCACCGAGCCGATGCGGATCCACCGCGCGCCCGGCGGCGCACGCGCGCATCGAGCCCGCGCGCTCGAGCTGCTTGACGCAGTCGAACTGCCTGCCACGTTTGCAGAGCGGCAGCCGTTCGAGCTCTCGGGCGGCCAGCGCCAGCGCATCGGTCTCGCCCGCGCGCTCGCGCTGCAGCCCGAGCTCGTAATCGCAGACGAGCCGACGAGCGCCCTCGATGTGTCTGTGCAGGCGAAGGTGCTCGACATTTTCACGGGCCTGCAGCGCGAGCTCGGCTTTGCGTCGCTGTTCATCAGCCACGACCTCGCGGTCGTCGAGCTGCTCGCCCACCGCGTTGGCGTGCTGCAGCGGGGCAGGCTCGTCGAGATCGGCGAGACCGAGCAGGTGCTGCACCACCCGCAGCACGAGTACACGCAGCGGCTCATTGCCGCGGTTCCCGTGCCCGACCCCGCGGTGCAGCGGCTGCGCCGAGCGCACGCTACAGACTTGGCTCAACCGATCCTCTCGGTCGAGCAGGAAGGACCCGCGACATGATGTCTGAGGCGCAGATCTCATCAGGCGCGATTGCCGCGCCCGTCACTGGATCAGGATCCGGGTCGACGACCCAGCTTCGTGCCGACCTCGTCGTGCTCGGCGGGCGCGTGCACACGGGAGCGCCTGCAGAGCCGCTGTCGTCGGTGAACGGGCCGCGTGCAGACGCCGTCGCGATCACCGATGGGGTCATCGTTGCGGTCGGGTCGCGGGCAGACGCCACAGCCTGGGATGTGGCTGCCGGGGAGACGATCGACCTCGGCGACGCGACAATCACCGCTGGCTTCGTCGACGCTCACGTGCACCCGCTCTCGGGTGCCGAGTCGCGACACGAGGCGCTCATGCTTCACGGCTGCACCTCAATCGCGGAGGTCGCCGACCGCATCGCCGAGTTCGCCGCGTCCTGCGGGGAAGACGAGTGGATTCGCGGGTTCGGTCTCTCATTCGACATGTTTGTCGGGGGCGAACTCACGAACGCACCGTTCGCCGAGGCATTCGGTGGCCGCCCGGGGTACCTGCTGCTGTTCGACGGCCACTCAGTGATCGCCAGCCCGCGCGCCCTTGAGCTCGCCGGCATCGACGGCCCCCGAGACTTTGGCAACAACGCTTCCATAGAGGTGTACGAGGACGGCACCCCGACCGGCTACCTCATCGAGTCAGACGCCGAGCTCCTCGTCACCGACCTCTACCCGCGAATGCCGTTCGCAGAACGCGTCGCCGCGGTCAGAGCGAAGCTCGCCGACTTCGCGGCCACCGGATACACGTCGCTTCACCAGATGAACATGGAAGAGGGCGACATCGAGGTGCTGCGGGCGATTGAGGAGACCGGGGAGCTCGCAACCCGCGTGCGCGTCTCACCGCTCTGGCGGGCGAGCGACCCGTGGGATGAGACGCTTGAGCGCATCGTCGCACTGCAGGGCACGGGCGGCCGCCGCTGGCACGTCGAAGGCGTGAAGTTCATGCTCGACGGCAGCATCGACAACGGCTCAGCCTGGCTGTTCGAGGCAGATACCAGAGGCGGCGGGCTCGAACCGTACTGGTCGCCGACCGAGCTGTTCACCCGCACGATACACACGCTGTCTGCGCGCGGAATCCAGACCGCAACGCACGCGATCGGCGACCGCGCCGTCGAGTTCGTGCTCGACGCCGTCGCCTCACTGCCAGCAGACGCCCGCGGTGTAACGCATCGTATCGAACACGTTGAGACGATCCCCGATCACCTCGTGCCACGGTTCGCTGAGCTCGGTGTGCCCGCGAGCATGCAGCCGATTCACGCGTTCTGCAAGCGCCCCGACGGGCTCGACATGTGGACGACCCTGCTGGGCGCTGGATCTGAGCGCGCACACAACGCCTGGCGCGTTGCCGACCTCGACAACGCCGGGGCAATCGTCGCCCTCGGCTCGGATTGGCCCGTCGAGGAGTTCGACGCGCGCCGCGTCTTCGCGGCAGCGGTGAATCGGAAGCGGCACGGGGCCGGTACCCCAGCCGTCGACGAGCACCAGGCGCTCACGCCGGAGCGCGCGCTCGCCGCCATCACCCACAACTGCTGGGCAGCGATCGATAGGCCAGCCGATGGCTTCGTGCGGGTCGGCGCTGTCGCGGATCTCGCTGCGTTCGGGCTTGACCCGCTCACCGCAGACGCCGCTGAGTTCGCCGAAGCCCCCGTCCTGCTCACCGTGCTCGGCGGCGCAGTCGCGCACCGCGCGACGACGTAGGCTTACCTGATGCATGACGCCGCAATCCAGCTCATCCAAGGGGCTCGCTTCCCTGGGTCGAGCACGGTCACTGACGTCTGGATCGGAGGCGATGGCGTCATCTCGGCCCTCACCCCAGCCGGGGCCCTCACCGAGCTCGACGGAGTGAGCGCTGCGTCGGCGCGGACGCTCCGCGCCGACGGCCGGGTGCTGACGTCGGGGCTGTGGGACGAGCACGTGCACCTCGGGCAGTGGGCCCAGCAGTCGAGCCGCCCAGACTTTGTCACTGCGGACTCGCCGGCGGCCGCACTCGAGCTCGCGGCGGGCTACCTTGCTCCTGATCTGTCGGGAAGCGCGCCGACCGAGCTCATCGGCATGCGCGTGCGAGGCGGCGACTGGGGCGGGCTCTCTCGCGAGCAGCTCGACTCCGTGAGCAGCCGTGTGCCCATCGTGCTCGTCGGGCTCGATCTCCACGGCGCCTGGCTCAACAGCGCGGCGCTTGCCAAGTACGGCTTTTCTCCCGACCACTCTGCGCACGTCGTTGAAGACGAGTGCTTTGGGCTTGTCGCCGAGCTCGACCGCACCACCGATGAGGCGCTCGACGCAGCGGTGGATCTCGCGGCACGACGTGCAGCGGCGCTCGGCGTCGTCGGGGTTGTCGACTTTGAGATCAGGTGGAGCTTCGACGACTGGACGCGGCGTGAGCTCGGCGGCTTTCGCGCGCTGCGCGTCGAGAGCGCAATCTACCCAGAGCACCTTGATCGCGCCATCGACTGCGGTCTGGGCTCGGGGTCGCCGATTGGCACAAACGGGCTCGTCTCCGTCGGCCCACTCAAAGTGATCACCGATGGGTCCCTCGGAACTCGCACTGCGCTCTGCTGCGAGCCCTACGCCGGCGGCGGGCACGGTCGCGAGGTTGTTGCGCCAGCGGAGCTCTCCTCGCTCCTCGCGCGGGCGAAGCGGGCAGGGTATTGGGCCGCGGTACACGCGATCGGTGACCGCGCGAACGCGCAGGCGCTCGACGCCTTCGGGGCGACCGGGGCGGTTGGCAGGATCGAGCACGCCCAGCTGCTTCGCAGCTCGGACATTGCTCGCTTCGCCGCGCTTGGCGTGGGTGCGAGCGTTCAGCCAGCGCACCTCATCGACGACGTCCCAAGCATGCGTGCCGAGTGGGCTGACCGGGCGGATCGCGCGTTCCCGCTCGCGTCCCTCCTCGCAAGTGGGGCGAACGTCGTGCTGGGGTCTGACGCCCCTGTCGCGCCGCTTGACCCATGGCACGCGATCGCCGCCGCCGTCACGCGCGCCAGCGCAGGAAGCCCGGCCTGGGTTCCCGAGGAGCGCATCTCGGTAGCTGCAGCTCTCGCGTGTTCGATGCGCGGTCCGCTCGCTCCGGGCGTGGGCGATCACGCCGATCTCGTGCTGCTCGACTCAGATCCACTCACCGCTGCACTCCCAATAGGCCCGGCCGGGTTCCGGCCGCCGGGCGTCGCTGCGACACTGCTCGGCGGCGTTCCAACGCATCTCACCGCCGACCTCGCGCACACGGCGACGGGAGAGCTCGCATAGGGATCTCGCGCGGTTTCCCTCGCGCGTGCACGCGCGTTGCACAACTGCATCATTCCTTTTTTACGCTTCATCGGGCAAGGTAGGGGCTAAGGATCCCACGGGAGTTTCCCACAGGGATTCTCTCACGTGGGGCGCGAACCCGCTGTCCCGCGACGACGTTGAAGGGGGATCGCCCATGCACACCGATATTCCGCTCCGTTCAGAGATCGAGCAGCTCGCTGCGGTTGAGCGCCCGAACCTCATCACCATCGTGCTACGAACGTCACCGGTGACGACAGATGCCGAGGCGAACCGAATAAGCTTCGGAAACCTCGTGAGCGAAGCCGTCGCAGAACACACCGCGCACGGTGGAGACGCTGCGGAAATCGCTGCAACCGAGGCCGGGCTACGCGCCCTGCTTGAAGACACCCAGCTCTGGCGATATCTATCGCACAGCCTCGTCGTCTTCGCGAGCCCCGAGCGCACCGTCGCCTACAGGCTCCCCAACGAGCTCGAGTCTGAGTGGTTTTCCGGTAACCACTTCAGGGTCGTGCCGCTTCTTCGCACGATCACGTTCGCCCACGACGCGACAGTGCTCGCGCTCAGCCAAAAAGACGTGAGGCTCATCGTCATCGGGCCAGACCATCGCGGCTCCGAGCTGCCAGTCCCCGAGCTGCCAAGCGACCTCCTCGACACGTTCAACGTCGAAGACCCTGGAGTGGACTCTCACCGCCGCCGGCTGCACGGGCCAGAGGGCCACGACGCACGTCTCCTCGGCTACGCACGGGCAGTCGACCGCGCGATCGCGCCCGTGCTTCGAAGCACGCGCGGCCCGCTGATCCTGGCGGCAGCGCAACCCCTCGACAGCGTCTTCAGGTCAGTGACCCGCAACGCGAAACTGCTTGACGCTGGCATCTCGGGAAACCCCGACAACCTGAGCTCCACGGAGATCGACACTGCCGCGCGTGAGATCCTCGACGCCTACTACGCCGACGAGCTTGCTGAGCGCCAGGAAAAGTTCGGAAACCTCCAGTCTGCCGGCCGCGCGGTGCTCGACCTGACCGACATCTCCCGCGCAGCCGTGGCGGGCGCCATCTCAACGCTCTACGTCGACATGGATGCCCACCCCGAAGGCACACTCGACGACCAGGTTGGCGGACTCGTGGCCGACAGCACCCCGGGGTACAGCCTCGTCGACCAGCTCGCCTCGAAGGTGCTCGCGAGCGGCGGGCGCGTCCTCGCGCTGCGCGGCAGCGAGGTGCCTGGCGGAGCACAGCTCGCGGCCGAGGTACGGTTCAGCGTCTAACGAACCCCACTCCACAAACACAGGTGGGCCGCCCCAATCGGGACGGCCCACCTTCAGTTCGCTAGAGCGAAAACTTACGCAAGCTTTACGCCAGCGCCAGCTTCCTCGAGCTTAGCCTTTGCCTCTTCAGCTGCGTCCTTCTTTGCAGCCTCGAGAACGGTCTTCGGTGCCTCTTCGACGAGAGCCTTAGCCTCGCCGAGGCCCAGGCCGGTGAGCTCGCGCACAACCTTGATGACCTGGATCTTCTTGTCGCCAGCCGACTCGAGGACGACGTCGAACTCGTCCTTCTCCTCGACAGCCTCAGCTGCGCCAGCAGCCGGAGCAGCAGCAACTGCAACCGGAGCAGCAGCCGAAACGTCGAACTCTTCCTCGAACGCCTTGACGAACTCCGAGAGCTCGATGAGGGTCAGGCCCTTGAACTGCTCAAGCAGCTCTTCAGTCGAAAGCTTAGCCATGATGATTCTCCTTGATGTTTGCCCTGCACATCGCGCAGGAACAGATTGTTTGCGGTCGGCGGATGCCGATCCTTAAGCGTTCTGCTTCTCCTGCAGCGCACCGAAGCCGCGAGCGGCCTTGGCGGGCAGAGCGTTGAACAGCTGTGCAGCACCGATCAGCGAAGCCTTCATGGCGCCGGCAGCCTTGGCCAGCAGCACCTCGCGGCTCTCGAGATCGGCAAGCTTGCCTACCTCAGCGGCGGTCAGAGGCTTGCCATCGAAGTAGCCAGCCTTGATCACCAAAAGAGGGTTTGCCTTGGCGAAGTCACGCAGCGCCTTCGCGACGGCGACAGTGTCACCGTGCACGAATGCGAGTGCCGACGGGCCAGCGAGCTCGTCGTCAAACGCAGTGATTCCGGCCTTGTTGGCCGCAATCTTGGTCAGCGTGTTCTTCGCCACAGCGTACGTCGCGTGCTCGCGGATGCTGTTGCGGAGTTCCTGCAACTGAGCAACCGTGAGACCGCGGTACTCAGTCAGCAGAACGGCGCCCGACTCTTCAAACTGCTTCTGAAGATCGGCGACCGTAGCGTCCTTCGTAGCCATGGCGCTCCCTTGATTGTCGTAGCCGTGAAGCGAGTGCCTCACGGGTGGCCGTGCCGCACGAAGCGATTCCCAGAAACTGAAAAAGCTCCGGCGCGCACGCACGGAGCTTCAAATCCATGGAACAAGTTCGCATGTCAAGGAGTTCTGTACCTGCGCTGGTCCTCGCACTTTCCACTACTGGAGGCTGCGAGCGTTCCGGAGTTCTTGCGAACTCTACCGGCGGTCTTGGGCCAGCTAGAAGAATAGCACACCCTTACGGGTAGCAAAAATCAGCGCAACAGTGGGCCGTTCTCCCAGGAAGCCAGGCGAGGGTGGAGATGGCGCGAACTCCCCGCCACACTCCCGGAGCAAAGGAGCTTCCCATGCACGCACCAACGAGCAGTGCCGCAACAATCGAGATCAACGGCGCAGTCGCCACGCTCACACTCAACCGCCCAAACAAGCGAAACTCGTTCAGCGACGACCTCGTGAGCGATGTGCGCTCTGCGCTCGAGCACCTCACCGATTCAACAGAAGTTCGCGTGCTCGTGCTTACCGGCGCTGGCGCCCACTTCAGCGTCGGGGGCGATCTCGACAAGTTCTCGGCAGGAGGATTCACGAAGGGCGGCGCCGCGCGCGAGACGAGCGTTCGCGAACTGCTCGGCGCGACGCAGATCTCAGTGCTCCTGCGCGAGAGCCCACTCATCACCATCGCCGCCATCCGCGGCGCCTGCGCAGGCGCTGGTCTCTCGATCGCCGCGGCCTGCGATCTGCGACTCGCGTCAGACACAGCAGTGTTCCGCACCGCGTTCCTTGACGCTGGCCTCTCGGGCGACTTCGGAGGCACTTGGCTCCTGACCCGCCTGCTCGGTGAGGCGAAAGCGAAGGAGCTGTTCTTCCTCAACGAGAAAGTGGGTGCGCGCGAAGCGCTCCGGATCGGCCTCGTTACCCGCGTCGTTGCCGACGATGAACTTCACACTGAGGCACACGTTATGGCCGAGGGGCTCGCAGCGAAGCCCCCGATTGCCCTGCGGAACGTGAAGGCAAACCTCACCGAGACCACCCCTGAGTTCCAGCTCGCGATCGCGCGCGAGGCTCGGAGAAACATCGCGAGTGGGCGCACGAGCGACGCCATCGAAGCAGCGTCAGCCTTCCTCGAGAAGCGGCGCCCGGTTTTTATCGGACACTAACGCCCTAATCGGCAGGCTTCAGGCCCTAGTCGGCAGGCTTCAGCATGTATCCGGCACCGCGCACGGTGTGGATCATGGCCGGACGCCCGGCGTCGATCTTTCGCCTGAGGTACGAGATGTACAACTCGACGACAGTCGGCTTCCCGTCGAAGTCGTAGCTCCACACACGGTCAAGGATCTGCGCCTTCGACAGCACACGCCCAGAGTTGCGCATGAGGTAGCGCAGCAGCTCGAACTCGGTATTCGTCAGCTGCATCAGCTCGCCGCCACGCGACACCTCATAGCTATCTTCGTTGAGCTCGAGGTCGCCGACCCGGAGAATTGGGTTGGGTTGCGACGCGAGACGTAGTTGCGAGCGGCGCACAAGGCCGCGAAGCCTGGCGAGGAGCTCTTCGAGGCTGAACGGCTTGACGACGTAGTCGTCGCCGCCAGCGGTGAGGCCGGCGACCCGCTCTTCGACAGAGTCGAGGGCAGTCAAGAAGAGGACCGGGAAGATCTCACCTTTCGCGCGCACCTGAGAGAGGAGCCGCATTCCGTCGAAATCGGGGAGCATGATGTCAAAGACAGCAACATCTGGCTGAAACTCTGCGACTGCCTGAAGCGCTTCTTCTCCGGATGCGGCAGAGCGCACCTCCCACCCCTCGTAGCGAAGTGCCATCGCAATGAGTTGGGTTATCGACTCCTCATCGTCCACGACGAGGGCGCGCACCATTGTTCCATCTTGTCTCGTGAGCGTCTCGGCAGTCATACATATATAGTGCCTGGCGCGTCTGGGGGCACGCTGGGGGCGAACTTTTGCAAACACATGTATACTCTTGAGCCGACATAAGCTTAAGCGTTGGCACACGCGCGCCATTTGGTCGACTACGCGGCTCGCCTCCACAGAAGCTTCGGGCGTCGTGCGACAATGATTCGGTGCTTATCTCCGAGTCAGAACGCCCCGCGGCCCGCTCTGGAGCACACCTCTCGCGCATCGTCACCGACGGCTCCGATCGAGCCGCGTGGATGCGCGCGCGGGCCCGCGGCATTACCGCGACCGACGTCGCAAAGCTTTCGACTCCTCGCTCAATCGAAACTGCGGCGCGCGAAAAGATGTACGGCAGCAGCTTCATCGGCAACGCCTACACGGAGCACGGCAAGGCGCGCGAGCCCGAGATCGCTGCGTGGGTCGAGCGTGAGCACGGGATCCGCCCAAGCTCGGCGCTCTTCCACGCGGCGACAGATCTCCGCCATCTTGCGACGCCTGATGGCCTAGTCGAGCGCGCGACTGGCGCCCTTGAACTTGCCGAGATCAAGACGACGAACAAGGAATGGCGAGTCATTCCTCGAAACTACCTACGGCAGATCTGGTGGCAGCAGTACGTGCTTGGGGCTGAACGAACGCTCATGGTCTGGGAGCGCCACGAGAACTTTGTTCCCGTTGGCGACCCGGAGTTCAGGTGGATCGACCGCGACGAATCAGAGATCGAACGCCTCGTGAAGCTCGCGAGTGAGCTCATAGACGTACTCATCGCGCGCACAACCTAGGTGTCGCGACTGCGGCTACATTCCGAAGGCTGTCGCCCGCACCTGCTCGTCGTAGCTTCGCTCGGAGAGTTCCTGGAGCGCAACGTGCAGCAGTTTCACACCAGGAGCGTCAGGGATCCGGGTGGCCTCGGCCCCGACGAGCAGATCGATGTCGCCAGACCCCCAGATGCGCTGGACTGGGTTCTGCTTTGACCGAACCTCACGCACGCGAGCGAGCGAAATCTCGCTGCGATGCCTGACGAAGAAGCCGTGATGCAAGATCACGCGCCTCGTCGTCACGACCGCACGCCGCGCGAGCCAGCCGAGAAGCGGACCAATCACGCCGAACGCGATGAGCACGGCTGCCCCGCCCGCGGCGGCGAGATTCATCCACGCTTCAGGAAGCGTGCCGATAAAAAACCCACCGAACCCGGCCACCACGAACAACAGCAGCACGGGAATGGTGAGATGCCTGCCATGCCGCCGCACGCGCACGACAATCTCCTCGGGTTGCTGCGGCGCCGCTCCTGCCTGGTGGCTGGCTCCCGCAGGGTGGCCCGGGAGTGTCCCGGGATCACCCGCGCCCCTGAGCACCTGCTCGGCCCCCTGCGAGGGGAGCACCGTGGTCTCCTGAGTATTTCGGGTACGCCGCATACCCCTATTCTGCCCTGTCAGCCTGCGCCTCGTCGGTGCAGCTTTAGCGAGTCGGCTCCTCGTCGGCGTTGGCGACGCCAGTCGCCCCATCGCTCGCGGGTCGCTCGTCAACCGCAGCTGTCAGGTCGGCACCCGAGGTCTCCTCCTCGGCGCCGCGCTCAGCGACGGCGAAGGCGGGCTCGTCAGAGCTCGAGGACGACGCAGCGCGCCCGGCTGCGGCTCCTGCCGCGCTACCCGTGACGACGCCGTTGAGCATGCCGACGAGGTCGACCCCAACCGTTTCTCGCGCCATCTCCAGGAGGCCCTTCAGGTTGCCCATAGCGTCGCCCGCGACCCGCGAAGTGCCGTCGGCTGAAACGACAGTCATGCTGTCGATGCCGGCGATAGCCTGCGCGTACTCGCCCGCGATCTCCGGGAGCCTGTGGATGAGCTCCTGGGCAAGCACAGCCTGCGACTGGGTCTCGAGGGCGCGTGCGCGGGCCTCGACCGCGATCGCCTCTGCCGTTCCCTTCGCCTGGATGGCCTCGGCCTCTGCCCGGCCCTCGGCCGCGACAGCCTCAGACGCGGCGATACGCGCCGCACGAGCTGCAAGACCCTCGCGCTCAACAGCCTGCGCACGACCGTCCGCCGCCGACACCGCGGCAGCGGCTTCGGCCTTCGCGAGCGCCTCGACCTTGTACGCCTCGGCCTCGGCGACCGCGCGAACGTCTGCGTTCAGCTTCTCGGTGCGCAGCGCGACCTCGCGCTGAGCCGTGATCTGCTGCTGTTCAACAATTGCTTGCTGCTGGATTGCCTGCTCGAGCGGATCCGCCGCCTGCGCCTGCGCGTTCGCCTTGTCAGTCTCGGCCTGAATCTCAGCCTGGCGGAGCTTCAGCTCTCGGTTGCGGTCAAGCAGGACCTTCTCTGCAGCAATCTTTGCTTCTTCAGAAGCCTGGTAGGCATTGGTCTCGGCGATGTCTGCCGCCTGGCGAACCTTCGCTGCCTCCGGGCGGCCAATATTTGCGATGTAGTCGGCGCCGTCGCGGATCTCTTGGATCTGCAACGTGTCGACAACGAGGCCCTGCTTCGTCAGTGCCTCCTCTGCAGCCTCGAGCACGCTCTGCGCAACAACGGCGCGGTCGCGAATGATCTGCAGGACTGTCAGCCCACCGATAATCGAGCGAAGCGAGCCCGAGAGTACTTCCTGGGTCGACTCGTCAATTTCGTCAGAGTTTGACAGGAATCGCTGCGCTGCGGCGCGGATCATCTCCTGCGTCCCGCCGACTTTCACAACCGCCACTGCCTGCGCCTGCATCGTGATGCCGTCGGTCGTCTGCGCCTCG
The DNA here is from genome assembly GCF_024399335.1 of Leucobacter aridicollis. Classification (NCBI taxonomy): domain Bacteria; kingdom Bacillati; phylum Actinomycetota; class Actinomycetes; order Micrococcales; family Microbacteriaceae; genus Leucobacter; species Leucobacter aridicollis. The sequence continues at coordinate 461,361 of NZ_CP075339.1, read as the reverse complement.
GTGGTGATTGAGAGGCGGCGCGAGCGCAGCGAGATTGTGAACGACTTCTGCACGAACGGCAGCACAAAGACACCGCCGCCCGTCACAACCTTCTGGCCAGACATGTCGCGAACTGTCGCGCCGTCAGCCGACTTGATCTCTTTCCCCTTGCCTCCGGTGACGATGATCGCCTCGTCAGGCTTCGCAATGCGGTAGCGCTTGATAATGACAAGCGCGATAAGCACGAGCGCAACCACCGCGCCGAACACGCCGACGATTGCTGGGGTAATGAAGAACATTTTCCCTCCCGGGGAAGTTCAGTTGTGAATGAAGCCGACACCAATGCCGGCACGGACGAGTTAGGTGGGCTGTGCGCTCGGGTCAGCCGTCGCGGCGACGGGTTCAACCCGCACCGATGTCGCGGTGATTGTCTGGGCGATGCGCACCTGCGTGCCCCGCGCGATGGCGGTGTCTGCGGTCGCCGAGAGCGAGACGCGCTCACCGTGCCGCACGAGCGCGACCTCGCCGAGACCACCGGCAGGGATCGCAAGCACCACGCCTGCGACTGAGCCGACAAGCTCATCGCCACTCACCGCCGTTGACGATTCAGCGCTTCTGATGACCTTGCTCAACCACCACGCAGCTGCGCCGCCGAGCACGCCCGCGAGCGCACCGAGGAGCCCCGCGAGCGGGGTGGGGAGGCCCGCGCCAACAAGCGCAAAAGCCGTAAAGCCGAAGATCGCGGTAAACGCTGCGATTGTCGTGAGGCTCAGCGGGCCATCGCCGAAATCGAATGCATCGAAGATTCCGTCGAGCACGAGCGAAAGCAGCAGGAGGATGCCGCCGACGACGCCAATGATGAGAAAGATGCCGCCCGCGATGAGCGACCCGTCGAGCAGGCCATTCAGCCAGTCCATGATCGCTCCCATAGCGCACCTCGTTCAACAGTTGTCGGGATCCCCTCCAGCGTAGCAAGGCCACGCACGCCCCGAAAGGACGCCGTTGCGAGCTCGAGGTGGCGGAGGGCGACTACGAGATGAGTCGCGAGCGGATGAGGAACCGCTTGCCTTCCGGGGCCTCGAGCGAGAATCCCGACCCTCGCCCTGGCACTGCATCGATCGTCAGATGCGTGTGCGCCCACACTGCGAACTGCTCACGAGACATCCAGAACCCGATCTCGCGCGGCGCGTTCTCACCGGCGCTTGGCGGCAGCTCGAGCGTGCCGAGTTTCAGATCCTGCCCGCCCGTCTTGAACTCGCCTTCCTGGTAACACATGGGGGCACTGCCATCACAGCACCCGCCGGACTGGTGGAACATGAGGGGGCCGTGCATCGCCCAGAGCCGCTCGATGAGCTCGATCGCGGCTGGTGTGAAAGCGAGCCTGCTCGCATGCTCACCCGCGATCTCCGGGCGCGCATCGACGACGCCGGGAATCGAAGCTGTGTCTTCTGGCCCAGGCGCGACAGCGCCGCCCACCTCACACGCGTCGACGGCCCCACGGGTTTCGTCCCCAAGCACTTCGGCCGGATCGGGCGTTGACTCCGGTGTCATCATCGTCTCCATCCTGAAAACTGAGTTGGCCTCGGGAGGCGGTGAGCCGCCTCCCGAGGCCTATGAGTTAGGCGCTCGCGAGCCTGAGAACGACGCGGCCGTCAATCTTGCCTGCACGCATCTCGTCGAGCACATCGTTGACGTCGTCGAGCGGGCGCTCGGAGACTGTCGGGTGGATAAGGCCCCTCGCGTAGAAGTCAAGTGCCTCGATCATGTCTTGCCTGGTGCCGACGATTGACCCCCTGATCGTCAGGCCCTTGAGCACGATGTCAAAGATCGGCGCGGGGAAGTCCCCGGGAGGCAGGCCGTTGAAGACGATCGTGCCGCCGCGCCTCGTCATACCGATCGCCTGCCCGAACGCCGACGGGTGCACGGCTGTCACGAGCACACCGTGCGCTCCACCTGTCTCGCGCTGGATGGCTTCGACCGGATCCTCACTCAACGCGTTCACAGTCACCTCAGCGCCGTGCTTCTTCGCAAGCGCAAGCTTGTCGTCGGCAATATCGACGGCGGCGACGCGCATCCCCATCGCAACCGCGTACTGCACTGCGATGTGGCCAAGGCCACCGATTCCCGAGATCACTACCCACTGCCCGGGAAGCACGCCAGTCACCTTCAGGCCCTTGTACACAGTGACCCCTGCGCAGAGCACGGGCGCAACCTCGACAGGGTCTGACCCCGCGGGCACAACGGCGGCGTAGGTCGCGTCGACGAGCATGTACTCAGCGAAAGAGCCGTCGACCGAGTAGCCACCGTTCTGCTGCTGCTCGCAGAGCGTCTCCCAGCCTGTGCGGCAGAACTCGCAGTGCCCGCATGCGGACCACAGCCACGCATTACCGACGAGATCTCCGACTGCGACGTTTGTGACGCCCTCGCCGACGGCCTCGACAAGTCCGACGCCCTCGTGGCCCGGAATGAACGGTGGGCTCGGCTTCACAGGCCAGTCGCCCTCGACGGCGTGCAGATCTGTGTGGCAGACGCCAGTAGTGAGCACCCGAACGAGCGCCTGCCCGGGACCGGGCGTCGGGACGCTCTGGTCGCCGACGTCGAGCGGCTTGCCGAATGCCGGCACGGAGGCGGCACGCATAGTGGTTGTTGTCATTGTCGTATTCCTTTCGTGGGCTGCCACGCTGCAACCCGTTGTGAATCTGGGGTGTGTGTTCGGGAGGTCGAACGAGCTGACCTAGGGAGGGCCTAGAAGAAGCCCTGCGCGTTCTGGCTGTAGCTCACGAGCAGGTTCTTGGTCTGCTGGTAGTGGTCGAGCATCATGAGGTGGTTCTCGCGCCCGATGCCGCTCGACTTGTAGCCACCGAACGCCGCATGCGCCGGGTACGCGTGATAGTTATTCACCCAGACACGACCCGCCTCAATCGCCCGGCCCGCACGGTACGCGGTGTTACCATCGCGGCTCCAGACACCGGCCCCCAGGCCGTACAGTGTGTCGTTCGCGATGCGAATCGCGTCGTCGAAGTCGGTGAATGTTGTCGCCGAGACCACAGGGCCGAAGATCTCTTCCTGGAAGATGCGCATCGAGTTGTCGCCGCGGAAGATTGTCGGCTGAATGTAGAAGCCGCCGGAGAGATCCCCGCCGAGGTCGTCGACTCCCCCACCCGTCAGCACCTTCGCACCCTCTTGGCGGCCGATGTCGAGGTACGACTTAATCTTCTCGAACTGGTCGTTCGATGCCTGCGCACCCATCATCGTGTCGGTGTCGAGCGGGTTGCCGCGCTTGATGAGCTCGGTACGCGCGACAACTGCGTCGAGGAAGTCGTCGGCGAACGATTCCTGAATGAGGGCGCGTGACGGGCACGTGCACACCTCGCCCTGGTTGAGGGTGAACATCGTGAACCCCTCTTTTGCCTTGTCGAAGTACGCGTCGTCTTTCGCCGCAACGTCATCGAAGAAGATGTTGGGGCTCTTACCGCCGAGCTCGAGCGTCACCGGGATGATGTTCTCTGAGGCGTACTGCATGATGAGCCGACCAGTGGTCGTCTCGCCTGTAAACGCGATCTTGCGGATACGTTTGTTCGACGCGAGGGGCTTCCCTGCCTCCGCGCCGAAGCCGTTAACGATGTTCACCACGCCGGCCGGCAGCAGGTCACCGATGAGTTCAAACAGCACGAGAATCGACGCCGGGGTCTGCTCGGCAGGCTTCAAGACGACCGCGTTGCCTGCGGCGAGCGCAGGGGCAAGTTTCCACACCGCCATGAGGATGGGGAAGTTCCACGGGATGATCTGGCCGACAACCCCGAGTGGCTCGTGGAAGTGGTAGGCGACAGTGTCGTCGTCGATCTGGGAGAGGCCGCCCTCTTGCGCGCGGATCGCGCCGGCGAAGTAGCGGAAGTGGTCGATCGCGAGTGGGATGTCGGCGTTCAGCGTCTCGCGCACAGCCTTTCCGTTGTCCCACGTCTCGGCGACGGCGATCATCTCGAGGTTCGCCTCCATGCGGTCGGCGATCTTGTTCAAGATCACGGCACGCTCGGCCGGGCTCGTCTTTCCCCACGCGGGAGCTGCCGCGTGTGCCGCGTCGAGGGCCACCTCAACGTCTTCAGCGGTGCCACGGGCGACCTCGCAGAACGCCTGCCCGGTCACCGGGGTGATGTTCTCGAAGTATTGGCCTTTCACAGGCGGGACCCACTCGCCCCCGATGTAGTGCTCGTAGCGGCCTTTGAAGGTCACGAGCGAATCGGGCTGTCCTGGGAATGCGTAGACAGTCATGGTGCTACCTCTCTCTGACGTCGTTGTCGAAGTGCCGAAGCCGGGAGTACCCGCGCTTCGTGGTGTCAGAGTAGGTCTGCGAAGGTTGCATTTAGGTTGCGCCGGGTCCGCGGCACCGCCGTCATCGCCCGGCTTCGATGGTCTCGAGCCTCGCAACTACGCGCGTGCGTTTCGGCGAGAGCGGGGGGAGCGCGTGCAGCAGCGCCTCCCACACCTGCGCGTCATCGACCGCCCAGTTCTGGGCGTACTCGAAGAGCAGCGGAGCGGCCGCTGTTTGCAACATTGACTCGCGCAGCGTCGAGTCCACCTCGTGTCGCAGCCGCTCGATGACGGGCGCATCTGAGGATGGCAACACGGGCCCCTCGTACGCTGCGAGCGCGAGCCTGTGCGCGCCCCGCTCGAGCGCTTCAAGTGTTTCAAGCGCGTCGAGCCTGAGCGGGCCACTCAGCCGGTATGGGCGAGACAGCAGTTCGAAACCGACTCTGTGTTGAATCAACCATTTGCGAAGACGAACGACCTCGGGTCTGAGGCTGTGCTCCGCACCAGGCTCGCCGTAGACCTGATCCGCGAGCGCCGCGGCAGACAGCCCGTTCGGCGCCTCAGCAAGTGCCGCGAGGATCTCGGCATGGCGTCTACTGACGCTCACGAACCCGCCGCTGTGTTCAAACAGCGCAGGGTCGCGCCCGAGGAGCATGAGCCGCGGCGTTGCCTGCTTCGGCTCGCGTTTGGGCGGTGGATGAGCAGTCGACGTGACGCGTCGCTCGCTCGAACGTTCGTGACTGCGCTCGAGTGCCGCGCGCATGGCGACAAGTTTGAGCTCGGCCTCGACCGCAGCCCGCGTGGCTTCCACGAGCGGCAGGATGTGCGGCGAGGCTGCAGCGTCATTGCCTGTCACGTCAATGACACCGATGATCGCGCCGCTCTCGGGCTCGTGTACCGGGACCGCGGTGCAGCTCCACTGGTGCACGGCGCGGTTGTAGTGCTCAGCGCCGAGCACCTGGATCGAGTCGCCGAGCAGCAGCGCCGAGCCCGGCGCCGACGTGCCGACAGCATTCTCAGACCAGTCGGCGCCAGCGGCGAACCCCATCTCCTCGGCTTCCGACCGCAGCCGCCTGTCGCCATCGACCCACAGCAGCCTGCCCGCGGCGTCGCCGATGGCAACGACGAATCCAGCCTGGGTCGCCTCGTCGAGCAGGAGCCTGTTCACGACTGGAAGTACTCGTGCGATCGGATGGAGGCGCTGCAGCTCCTCGAGCTCGTCAGGCGACAGTGGCCTCGCGCCCGGGGTCACGTTCGGGTCGATCGAGTGCCGCTTCGAGCGCACCCACGATTCGAGCACGACCGGGCGAAGATCGCTCTGAGCAGCGAAGGTGCGCCGGGAGTCCGGGTCCTCGGCGAGCGAATGGTCGGCAACGAAGCGCTCGTGCGCACGCTCGAGCAGCAGGCGGCGCTGCCTCACTGATTCGCCGCGCTGGAGTGCGTGTCGACTGTTGCGCACCTGGGACCTCCCTTGGCTCAGGTGATCCGAGAGTACAGGATCTGGCTAGGAGGAGCCATCGAACGATCCGGCAGGCAGCTGCACGACCGCGTCGAGCAGTTCTCGCGTGTAGGCCTGCTGCGGGTCAAGGAGGGCCCGCGGCCCCTGCTCGACAATGGCGCCGGCGCGCAGCACGACGACATCGTCGCACAGCGCGTGGACAACGGCGAGGTCGTGGGAGATCACGATGAGGGCGAGGCCGCGCTCCCTGCGAAGCCGCGCGAGCAGGTCGAGAATTGCGGCCTGCACTGACACATCGAGCGCGCTTGTCGCCTCGTCAGCGACGAGCACTTTCGGCTCGGCGGCAAGCGCCCTCGCGATCGCGACACGTTGCCGTTGCCCGCCCGAGAGCTCGTGCGGGTAGCGCCTCGCGTGTTCAGGGGCGAGGCCGACTTCCGAGAGGAGCGCCGCGACGCGTCCCTCGGTCGAGCCGCGCGGGGAGCGCGCGAGATCGCCTCCTCTGGCTCGAGCGCGGCGATCGTGTGCGCGCACAACCTCGCCGAGCGTCGCACCGACTGTGCGGCGCGGGTTGAGTGACGACGAGGGATCCTGTGGGATGAGCTGGATCTCCTCCCGCTCGCCCGCGAAGCTGAATGCTCCGTGCGCGCGCGGTAGCTCCCCGACGATCGCACGCGCGATCGTCGTCTTTCCCGAACCCGACTCGCCGATGATGCCCAGCGCGCCGCGTACGTCGAAGGAGACGCCACCAACCGCCTCGCGGCCGCCATACCTCACGCGCAGGTCCTTGACGGCGAGCACGGGCGCGCCGTCAGACGTCGCTGCCGCTGGCGCGGCGGCCGTCTCGATGCTGGGCGGGGCGGTCTTCTCGACGCCGGGCGCACCCGTCGTGTGTATGCTGATCGCGCCTGCGCTTGGCGCGAGGGCAACGCGATCGTTGATCCTTTCCGCGGGGCGGGGGGCACGAGGGATCGCGCTGAGCAGCTCCCGAGTGTACGGGTGTTCTGGTCGGGCGAGGACCGCGGCCGTTGCCCCTTCCTCGACGACGCACCCTCCGCGCATGACCGCGATCCGCTCGCACATTGCGGCGACAACAGCGACGTCATGGCTCACGAACACGAGAGTCAGGCCGCGTTCCCGCCGGAGGGCTTTCAGCAGCTCGAGTACCTCACGCTGCACTGTCGCATCCAGCGCCGTCGTCGGCTCGTCAGCGAGCAGAATCGCCGGCCTCCCAGCGAGCGCCATCGCGATCACGATGCGCTGGCGCTGTCCACCCGAGAGTTCATGCGGGTACGCGCGGGCGATGCGTTCTGGGTCACCGAGCCGGACAGCACCGAGTAGCTCGCGCACCCGTGCCACCGGGTCTGGCTCCCCCGCCGCGACGCACGCTTCGCGCAGCTGGGTGCCAACTCGCGTCAGCGGATCGAGTGCGCTCAGTGGATCCTGGAACACCATGCCAACGGCGCCCCCGATGGCGACTTCGCCGTGAGTGTGCACCACACCGTTCGGGAGCAGGCCGGCGATGGCGCGGAGGGTGAGGCTCTTGCCCGATCCTGATTCGCCGACAATGCCGAGTGCCTCGCCTGGGGTGAGATCGAAACTCACGCCCTGGGCGCTGTGCCCCTCGCTGCCACCCGGCGCCCTGCCCTCTGCCCTGCCCGGCGCCCTGCCCGGCGCCCCGCCGACAAGCGCGGGAGCTGGCAGTTGTTGTCGCTTGGGCGCACGCGAAGCGACAACAGCTGCCAACTCGAGGGTGAGCCCGCGGACGTGGAGCGACCCGAGAGGCACCCCCGCAGTCGCCGGGCGTGGGCCCCGACGCCCGCCGCGGGCCCTGCCGGTTTTGCGCGGCTCACCCGTCACTCTCAGCGCGTCACCGATGCCGTCGCCAAGCAGCGAGAGTGCGACGCCAGTCACCACGACGGCAAGTCCCGGCAACGCCGAGAGCCACCAGTGACTCGTCACGAACGCCTGTCCATCGGCGATCATCGTGCCCCAGTCTGGCGTTGGCGGCTGGATGCCGAGCCCGAGAAACCCGAGAGTGACGATCGCAACCATGATGAGCACAATCTCAGTCGCGAGCAGCACGACAGCCTGCGGCAGCACGTTGGGCAGGAGGTGCCTGACAAGGATCTGCCCGTGCGACAGGCCCGCCCCTCGCGCCGCGCGCACCCAGCCATGATCGCGCATCGACGCGGTAAGAGCGCGGATCACCCGGGCATACCCGACCCACCCGACGAGCGCGAACGCGGCGATGATGCCCGGTCCCCCCGCACCGACCGCGAACACGATTGCGATGACGAGCACATAAAACGGGAACGCGATAACAGTGTCGGTGACACGCGAGATCGCCCAGTCCGTGCCGCGTCCGAAGTAGCCAGCGACGAGGCCAAGCGTCACGCCAACGACGAACGGGGTGATCGCCGCGATGGCAGCGATCCCGAGATCAGTGCGCGCCGCAAAGAGCACCCGTGAGAACACGTCACGACCGAGCTGGTCCGTACCAAACGGGTGCGCGAACGAGGGAGGGAGCAGGCCGGCCGACAAATCCTGCGCGGTCGGCGAGTACGGCGCGAGCGCGGGGGCGAGCACCGCGACAAACACGATCACCGAGAGAAGCAGCGCGCCTGCGACAAAGCTCCGCGACCCGAGCGCGCGCCGCGCACCACTCATCGCGCACCCCGCAACCTCGGGTCGATGAGCGCCGACAGCAGCTGGGCCACGAGCGTCACGAGCACGACAAGGATCGCGCAGTACAACGCGATCGTCTGCACCACAGGAAAGTCTCGGGTCGAGATCGACTGGAACAGGAGCGTGCCAAGGCCGTTGATGCCAAACACCTTCTCGACAACCAGCGTCCCGCCGATGAGGTATGCAAGGTTCACGCTCAGAAGATTCAGCGTCGGCAACGCCGCGCCGCGCAGCACGTGGCGCCAACGAATCTGCCGCTCCGGGATGCGCGCAGCCCGCAACGTCGTCACGAACTCGGCCTCCGTCACCTCGAGCAGTTGAGCCCGAAGCGAGCGGATAAGCGGCGGCGCCATACCCAGCGCGACCGCAAGCGCAGGCAACACCAGCGAACGCACCGGCTCGAACGGGGCCGACCCCGCCGCGCCGACACCCCCGACCGGAAACCACCCAAGGTTCACGGCGAACACGATGATGAGCAGGAGTCCGATCCAGAACAGCGGCATTCCGAGCGTGATCGTCGGCACGATGCGCACAAGCTGATCCACGAAGCCATCGGGTCGATTCGCCGCCGCGAGCGCAAGCGGCACGGCAATCGCAAGCACAAGCATGAGCGCGAGCGCGACGATGCCGAGGCTCACAGGCGCGCGAGACAGTACAAGCTCTGCGGTTGGCACGCCAGTCACGAGCGAGTCGCCAGTATCACCGCGCGTGAGCACCCCTGAGACAAAGTCGGTGTACTGCTGCCAGAGCGGGGCGTCGAGCCCAAGCTTGGCGCGGAGCTCGGCGAGCGCCTGCGGCGTCGCGCGATCCCCGAGGATCATCACGGCAGGATCGCCGGGCACCAGGCGCAGCAGAAAGAACACAGCTGTGACGACGCCGAGCATGACCGGCAGCACCGTTCCCGCGACGCGCAGGGCCTGGCGCAGCACCTGGCGCGGGAGGGATCGCAGAGCCGCTGACACTCGCCTACTCTATCCGCTGCGCTGGCGCGCCCTGCCAGACCCTGTTGGGCCCCGCAGGGCGTGCCTGCGGACGCGCGGCTCTTCCGCCGGCTACTTCGCTTCGACCCACGCGTCCTGGAACCTGACGCTCCCGTTCGGCAGCGATTCGAGGCCGTGCACCTTCGCCGTCGTGCCGTGCAGGTTCGGCGAGTAGTAGACGGGAATGTAGGGCACGTCGCCAGCAAGGATCCGCTGGATGTCGGTGTAGATCTGCTCCCGCTCGGGCCCGTCTGCGGTCGTGCGGCCCTCGTGCATGAGCTTCGTGACCTCGGGGTTCGTGTAGTGGGTCCAGAACGAGTTGCTGAAGCCCTCGGGATCGGCCTGGAACGTCACGAGCCCGTTGGGGTCGGGGGCGTCGGACTGCCCCGAGTTGATCATGAAGTCGTAGTCGAACGCCTTGAAGCGCTCGCGGAATGAGGCGAGGTCGATGGACTCGATCTGCACGTCGATGCCGAGGGGCGCGAGTGATTCCTGCACAACCTGGGCGATCTGGGCGCGAGCTGAGTTCCCGCTCGGGATGAGCATCGTCGCCTCGAAGCCGTCCGCGAAGTCCGACTTCGCGAGCTCCTGCTTCGCCGCGTCGACGTCGTGTGTGAGCACCGGCTTCGCGTCGAACGCGTCGGCCGCGCTGTACTCGATCGCCGGCGGAATGAGCGAGGACGCCGCACGGGCGGTGCCAAACGTGGTCGCCTGCGTGATGCCGGGCAGGTCGAGCGCCTGCGCGACCGCGCGGCGGACGTGCACGTCTGCGAACTCGGGCTTCTGCGTGTTGAAGAAGACCTGCTCGATCGCCCACGAATCGCTCTTCAAAAGCTTCGTTGCTTCCCCGTTCTCGACCGCGTCTGCGTTCGCCGCAGGCACCTGCTCGACAGCGTCGATCTGGCCAGCGTTCAGGCGCTGGAGCAGCTGGTTGTCGTCGGCAACGAAGACGTAGTCGAGGCCGTCAAGGAGCGGCTTCCCGTCCTGCCAGTAGTGCTCGTTCTTCACGAAATTCAGGTCACCCGCAGGGTCCCACTCGCTGACCGCGAACGGCCCGGTACCAACCGGGGCCTTGAAGAAGTCCTCCTCGGTCTTGCCGCCGAAGTCCGTGGGCAGAACGCCCGCGGAGAAGCTCGTGAGCTCCGACAGGAACGGCGTGTACGCCTCACCGAGCGTCATGACGACGGTACCGGCAGCGTCATCGGTCACGATTTCCGAGATCGGGGCGGTGAGAGTGAGGGGCCCCTGCTTCGCGAGGTTGCGTTCGAGCGAAAATTTCACGTCAGAGGCCTGCACGTCAGACCCATCGGAGTACTTGAGCCCCTCGCGCAGCGTAAATGTATAGGTCAGTCCGTCTGCCGAGATCTCGTGGCTCTTCGCCAACCAGTCGATGATCTTGCCGTGCTCATCGAACGAGACGAGCGACTCGAAGATCTTGTCAATCGCGAATGCGTTGTTCGCGGTGATCTGCGTGTGCAGGTCGAGATCGTTCGCGCTCGCGAGCCTGCCATAGGTGAGCGTGCCGCCGGCGGTCGGCGCTGGCTCGGAGCCCCCGCCCTGTGCAGCGGGGGCGCAGCCCGCAAGTCCGAGCGTTGCGGCGAGCGCGAGTGCGACAAGTGCTCGCTGTGAGTTCGGGGTCATTGGTTCCTCTCGGCAGCGGGGTGGCAGCGGCGGCAGGTGCCGCGTGCTCCGGCTGGTCTATGTAGTTAGGCTACGATCTGGCCGCGTAGTGGACCACATTGTCGGCGCTGGGGTGAACCACAGGCTGGGGTGGGGCTGGCTGCGAGCTTCAGGACTGCGGGATCCGGGCATCGCTCCTCGGGACTCCGGGGAGGGCCGCCACACCGACGCACCTCGCACCCACGAGACCGGGAATCGGCTGCCCGGGGAGGGCCGGGTAGACTTGACCGAGTGACTAGCCCTACTCCATCAGACTCGCAGGCCCGCTCTCAGACGATCCAGCAGGCGGTGCGCGGACTCTTCCACCTCATCGCAATCATCGCGATCACTGTGTGGGGCTTCATGAGCTGGGAAATGCCGTTTCCTGGCATCTTCACGGGCCTCGGGTTGCTCGCGCTGAGCTTGCTGCTCTGGGCACTCTTCCTGTCACCCAAGCCCGTGCTCGCAACCGACCGCTTCGGGCGCGCGCTGATCGAGCTGCTGCTACTCGCAGCCGGTGTCGGGGCTATGCTCGGACTCGGCATCAACTGGATCGTCGCTGTCGTCTTCGGACTCGCTGGCGCGACGCTCGGCTTCGTCACCTCGCTTCGCAGCAAGTAGTCGGTGGCGCGGCGTCTGTGAATCGCTGAGCTGCCAAATCTGCGGCTGCAGTCCAGTAGTACGCGCCTCTCAGCTACACCCCCGCTCCGCTGCACGCAGTAGGCCTGGGATCAACAGAACCAATGCCACCAACCTAAGGATCCAGGCATATCTTCTGACGATCACATTGGAAACGCCGAAAACAGAGCGCCATCCCCAGAATCCGACGCAGCCCAGTAGCACGCTTCACTTCAGCACAGCCACTCCGCTGCACACAGTACGCCTGGGATCAACAGAACCAATGCCACCAACCTAAGGATCCAGGCATATCTTCTGACGATCACATTGGAAGCGCCGGCAACGGCGCGCGTCGCCGACAGCGAGGCTCCGCAATCAGGCTCAGCAGCCAGGGTCAGCACCAGCTACAGAGCCCGCCCCCGGAATAGCCACCCTAGGGCCGCTGTTGCATAGAGCATGACCACATCACAGCACAGCGGCGGCACAGCCGGCAGCAATGTAGCCCTGGGGCTCGACACGTTTGGCGACATCTCCCAGCAGCCCGATGGCAGCCGCACTCACCCCGCACAGGTGCTGCGTGACGTCGTCGAGCAGGCGAAGCTCGCTGATTCCCTCGGTGTAGACGCGATCACTCTCGGCGAGCATCACCGAGACGACTTCGCGATCTCGTCACCTGAGATCGTGCTCGGCGCAATCGCCGGCGCGACCGAGCAGATCCTGCTCGGCACTGGCGTGACGGTGCTCTCAAGCGATGACCCTGTCAGGGTCTACGAGCGCTTCGCGACACTCGACGGCGTGAGCGGCGGCCGCGCCGAGGTGATTCTGGGGCGAGGCTCCTTCACCGAGTCCTTTCCGCTTTTCGGATACGACCTGAACGACTACGACGCTCTCTTCAGCGAGAAGCTCGACCTGTTTGCAAAGCTTCGCAGCGAGGGCCCAGTCACCTGGGCGGGCAAACACCGCACGCCGCTCGTCAACCAAGAGGTGCACCCCAAGACCGAGCACCCGGGCGGCGTCCCCGCCTGGATCGGTGTCGGCGGCAGCCCCCAGTCAGTCGTACGGTCAGTTCAGGTCGGCATCCCCATGATGCTCGCAATCATCGGCGGCGACCCGGCGAGATTCCTCCCATTCGCTGACCTATACCGCAGCGCCCAGCAGGAACTCGAGCGTGACCCGATGCCGCTCGGCGTCCACTCGCCCGGGCACGTGGCGGCGACCGACGAGCTCGCCCGCGAAGAACTCTGGGAGCACTTCGCGGCGAACCGCAACCGCATCGGGCGTGAGCGCGGCTGGCCCGAGGCGTCACGCGCCGAGTTTGACGCCGAGGTCGAGTCAGGATCCCTCTACGTCGGATCTCCCGAGACCGTCGCACGGAAGATCGCGAACACCGTGCGCACACTCAGCGCTGACCGATTCGATCTCAAGTATGCGAACGGCACGATGCCACACGACATGCTCATGACGAGCATTGAGCTCTACGGACGCGACGTGATCCCACGGGTCCGCGAACTACTCAGCGAGTAGGCCAGGCGCGGGCCCGAGCACTGGGCCCGCGAGAGGCGGAAGCGTCGCCTCTGAACCACGTCCCACGGGCGGCAGCGCCCATGGGACGTGGTTCTGTGCTGGGCTCACCGCTTGTTCTTGAAGAACCTATCGACGAGTTCGAGCGTCGTGCCGTCAGAAAGGGCGCCCTCGCTCAGCTCGGGCTCGCCGACGAGAATGTCACCAACGTTCACCGCAGCGGCCGCCTGCGCGATGCGCTTTGTGATGCGCAGCGATCTGAAGTCTTTTCCGCGTAGTTCGTTCACCTGCGCGAGCGCGGCCGCCATGAGTTCGCCCCGCGGGGCGACAACGTTCACGAGCCCGTGTCGCAGCGCGTCGGCCGCGGGCATGTCACGCGCAAACATCACGAACTCTTTCGCAGCGCTCGCCCCCATGACTGACACGAGTCGCGGTGTCGCGCCGTAGGTGAGAAACATTCCGAGGTTCGTCTCTGGCAGATTCAGCACCGCATCTGCCGCCATAAGCCGAAAGTCGGCGGTCATTGCGATCGCGACACCGGCCCCGTAGGCAGATCCTTGAATCACCGCGAACGCAATCTGCTCGAGACCCTCGAGCTTGTGCATCACCTCCTGCGCGAGCCGCTGCAGTGCGCGCATTGCCGCGCGCGCCTGAGACTCGTCCGAGAGCGGTTCGCGCATCTCTTGCAGGTCTTGTCCGGCGGCGAAGATCGGACCGTCGCCCGTCAGGATCAGAAACCGCACCGCCTCATTGCCGTCGAGCCAGTCGGCAAGCTCAATGAGCTCACGAAGCATCTGCCGGCTCACCGCGTTGGCTCGGCTCGGTCGCGAGAGCGTCGCGATGAGCAGGTCACCGTCAAACTCGAGGCGTATCGTGTCGAGTGCTGGCACGTCTGTCATGAAGCGGCTCTCCCTTCACGGGCGGCGGCTCCGCCGCGCGCGTATCCCGGCCAGGCTACGCACGTGTGCGACATTCGTCAACCAATACGCCACGAACGATGCGCAAATCCTTGCGTTGCAGATCAGCGGCGCGGCAGCCATATGCCCCTCCGCGCTCAGGCGTCGCGTGTCCGCCAGAGCAACCACACGAAGTACGGTGCACCGAGCAGCGCGACCATGAGGCCCGCGGGGAGCTGCGCGGGCGCGATGACCGTGCGCCCGACGGCATCGGCCACCCCGACAAGGACCGCACCGAGCACGGCGGCTGTTGGCAGGAAGCGAGCCGCCCGAGCGCCCACCAGCGCTCGGGCTGCGTGCGGGGCGAGGAGACCAACGAACCCGACGACGCCAACCGCCGTGACGCTCGCAGCGGCGAGTAGTGCGGCGAGCGCGAGCAGGCCAAGCCGCGTGCGCTCGAGGCGCACCCCGAGCGCACGCGGGGTGTCCTCGTCAAGCGCAATGAGGTCGACCTCGCGGCGAGCGGCGAGCACGAGCGGTAGCCCAATCGCGAGCACAATGAGCACTGGAAGCACCTGTGCGAAGCTGCGCCCGTAGGTCGTGCCTGAAAGCCAGGTATAGATCGCCGGCGTATTCCACGGGTCGGCGCGCAGCAGGAAGAACGTCGTGAGCGCTGTTGCACCGGCCGAGACACCGATGCCGATGAGCACGAGCCTGTCTGCGCTCAGGCCGCCGCGCCAGCTCAGGCCGTAGACGAGGGCGAACGCAAGGAGGGATCCGACGGTCGCGGCCACCGTGATCCCGACAGTGTTTGCAAGCCCGCCAGTGACGACGAGCACCGCGCCGAGGCCGGCACCGCCGGTGATGCCCAGGAGGCCCGGATCGGCGAGGGGGTTTCGGCTGATCGACTGTGTGATGCCACCGGCAACCGCGAGCGCCGCGCCCGCGAGGATGGCCGCGATCACGCGAGGCGCGCGCTCGTCGAGGGCGAGCGCGATTGGGGGCGGCGCGGTCCCCTGAAGCCACAGCGCGAGGTCGCCTGTGCGCAACAGTGTGTTGCCGGAGAGCGCGCCAAGCACAACGACCGCGACGAGCGCAGCGGCGAGGATGACGATCGTGATCCAGAACCTGCGCGCGCTCCTCGCCGCCGCACGCACCCGTGCGGCCTGTGTGGAGCCACCGCGCAGTCCCCGCGCGAGAATCACGAGCACGATTGCGCCGGCGAGCGTCGTCGCGACGCCAGTTGGTACCGACACTGCCGCCGCCGCGCCGAGCACTGCCCTGAGCACGGCGTCTGCACCGAGCACGAGCACGGCGCCAATGAGCCCGGCGGCTGGCAGCCTGAACGCGTGCCGTTCGAGCGCGGGAACCCAGCGAGCGAGCAGTCGCGCGAGCACCGGGGCGCAGAGGCCGACAAAGCCGATGGGCCCGGCAAGCGTGACGGCGGTCGCGGAGAGCGTGACGGCGATCAGGATCCCGGATACCCGAGTCGCGCGAAGCGGAACGCCGAGGCTTTTCGCGAGATCGTCGCCAAGACTGAACACGTCAAGGCGGTGCGACAGCAGGAGGCCGGCCACAACCGCGATCGCAATGAGCGGCAGCGCGCGCAGCGCAGCATCGAGGTTGAGCTGGGCGAGGCTCCCACTCCCCCACGCAAGGAGACCCTTCGTCTCCTCTTGGAAGAGGATCAGGAGCGCAGACGTGAGCGCCTGAAAGGCGAGCGCAAGTGCGGAGCCAGCGAGCACGAGCCTGGTACTTGAGGTGCCGGCGCCGCCTGCGAGGCCGAGCACGAGGACCGCGGCGGCGAGCCCGCCGGCGAAGGCGAGCAGTCCCGAAGCCCACAGGGGCACGGCGATCCCGAACGCTGCGACAGCAGTCACCGCGAGATACGACCCCGCCGTGACGCCGAGGGTGTCGGGCGAGGCGAGTGGGTTCCGGGCAAGCGTCTGCATGAGCACGCCCGCGACGCCGAGAGCAACACCGACGGCGACGCCGGCCGCGAGGCGCGGGAGCCGGGAACCCCACAGCACGTTGCTGGCGTCGTCAGTACCGCCGCCGGTAAGCACCTGGAGCAGTTCACCCGCACCGACGCCAGACGTTCCCTGCGAGAGATGCCAAGCCGCAACGACGGCGAGCGAGGCGGCGATGACCGCGATCGCGGCCCCGCCCCCGAACGCGCGGGCGCGGGGGCGCGCCTCGGCGCCCGCGACGGCGAGCTCGGAGGCGGTGCGGGTCACTCGCCCGCGCCGGGTTCAGCCAGCACCGACACGTAGGCGTCGATGATCTGCTGCGCCGACCGGGGGCCACCAAACGTCCAGATGCCAGTCGGGAACGCGTACAGGCGACCGTCGGCGACGGCAGGCAGCGCCGCCCATACCGGGTTCGTCTCGAGCGCAGTCGCGAACTCGTCTTCCGACTTCTCTTCTGTCGCGGTGTGCAGCAGCGTCGCGTCACCGACGGCCTTCATTCCCTCGATGTCGGTCTGGCCGAGGCCATAAGCGGGGTCGACCTCGCCCGTCCAGGCGTTCGTGAGGCCCAGCTCTTCGCCGATCTCACCGACGAGCGATCCTTGCCCGAAGGGACGCAGCGCGACGTTGCCGCCGTCGATCCAGCCGTCGAAGTAGACGAAATCGGTCGTCTTCAGGCCAGCATCGGCGAGGCTGCCCTTCGCCTCAGCGAGGTGCGCGTCGAACTCGTCGAGCACCACGGCGGCGCGCTCCTCGCGGCCTGTCGCGTCGGCGATGAGCGAGAATGTGTTCTTCATGTTCGCGATCGGATCTGCGGCGTCTGCGCCCTTCGTCGCGAGTACAGGGACGCCGTACTTCTCGAGCTTGCCGATGATCTCATCGTCCGCTGTGTATGCCTCCACAATCACGAGGTCGGGGTTCGTTCCGAAGAGGGCGTCGAGGTTCGGCTCCTGCCTGGATCCGACGTCGGTCGCGCCCTCGGGAAGCTCAACCGCGGTGTCCCAGGTGGTGAATCCGTCGGCGTCAGCAACGGCGACCGGGGCGACGCACAGGGTGATCACGTCTTCAATCTGCTGCCATTCAAGCACGGCGACTCGCTTCGCTGGCGCGTCAAGGCTGACGGTGCGCCCAAACGAGTCGGTGAGTTCGACTGCGCCAGTGCTCGTCGTTGTCGAGTCGTTCTCACAGCCAGCGATCGACGAGGCCGGGGCGGTCTCGGTCTCACCTGTAGGCGCTACGGTCGTGCCGCACCCCGAGAGCGCGAGCGCGAGAGCGGCGGCTGGGGCGGCGATCGCCGCGAGGCGGGACGTACGACGACGAGTGGTCGAGGGGCTGATACTCATGCGGTGCAGACTTCCGGTTCAAGGCGGCGCTGGCGCTGCCGGTGGCGTGCGCGCGGGAACACCCGAACGCGTTTCGTTTCCTCGTCGACGGTCGTGTCGATGGGAAGTCCGTAGACAGCCGAGAGATGCTCGCCAGTGAGCACCTCTTCGGGGGCACCGCAGGCGAGCACGCTCCCGCCCGCGAGCAGCACAACCTCGTCAGCGACGCCCGCGGCCTGGTCGAGGTCGTGCAGCACGACGCCGACAGCTGTGCC
Organism: Leucobacter aridicollis; assembly: GCF_024399335.1. NCBI lineage: Bacteria > Bacillati > Actinomycetota > Actinomycetes > Micrococcales > Microbacteriaceae > Leucobacter > Leucobacter aridicollis. The sequence goes on along the minus strand of NZ_CP075339.1, from coordinate 443,692 downwards.
TCGGGCGGCGAGGTCGCAGATCAGGTCGAGCGTATCCATCTGGTGCTTGAGATCAAGGTGGTTCGTTGGCTCGTCGAGCAGCAGCACACCGGTGTCCTGCGCGAGCGCCGTGCCCAGCCAGACTCGCTGGAGTTCGCCGCCCGAGAGCTGGTCTGCTGAACGGTCGGCCATCTGCGTGAGACCGGTGAGCTCGAGGGCTGTGTCGACGGCCGCGCGATCCTGATCTTGCAGGCCCGAAAACCGTCCGCGATGCGGGTGACGACCGTAGGTGACAATGTCGCGCACCGAGAGGCCCGACGGGTGCGGCCGCGACTGCGACAGCATCGCAACTTCGCGGGCAAACTCTTTGGCGCTCAGCGCGCTCGCTCTCCTCGGCTCAGCGTTCGCCGAGGAGAGCGTCACATCGCCGGAGTTTGTGTCGTGGAGACGGGCGATCGCCCTCAGCAGCGTCGACTTGCCGCTGCCGTTCGGGCCGACGAGCGCGGTCACCCTGCCGGGCCGCAGCGTGAGGCTCGCGCAGTGCACGACCTCGGTGCCCCGATAGCCCAGGCACAGTTCTGTTCCGCAAAGAGTCGATGCTTTCACAGTTAAGTAAGCCTAGCCTAACATTGATCTGATGAATAGAGTGGGTGTGGATTCGCGCCGTTCTCCCAGCTCGCGCAAGCCGCACACCACCGATCACCTACGCATCGTGCGCGCCAGACCGGCACGAACGCCCACCCGCCACCTACCGCCCCAAAGGAGCCCTTCCGAATGACCTCCCGCCAGCCGTACGACGCCTTCCTCACCCGGGTACTGCGCATCACGCAGCTCTCACCCCACTTCACGCGGATCACGTTCGGCGGCGACGACCTTCCGCACTTCGGCATCGACGGCCTCGATCAGCGCATCAAGCTGCTCCTGCCCCTCCCTGACGGCACGTTCCCCGAGCTCGGGCTCTTCGGCGATGAGAGCCCCGCGATGCTCGATTGGTACCGCAAGTGGCGGGAGCTACCCGACGACGAGCGCAACCCGATCCGCACCTATACGATCCGCGCTGTACGCCCAGAGCTCGCGGAGATCGACGTCGACTTCGTGCTGCATGGCACCGAAGGACCCGCTTCCGCCTGGGCGCAGGCAGCCACGCCCGGAGACGAGCTCATCATCGTCGGCCCGGACTCGCGTGCCCTGGAACCAGCGGGCGGCATCGAGTGGAACCCGGGCCCCGCCCGACGCGTACTCCTCGCAGGCGACGAGACCGCGGCGCCGGCGATCTGCGCCATCCTCGAGTCTCTCCCCAGCGACTTCACCGGGGAAGCGTTCATCGAGGTGCCCGAGGCCGGCGACGCACTCGAACTCTCGCACCCGAGCGGCGTCACCGTGACCTGGCTCGGACGCGACGGCGCCCCGCACGGCACGTTCCTTGAGCCCGCCATCGCGGAGTGGGGCGCGCGGCGACTTCCGGGGGCGGGCGCGCGGGCGGGCGATCCAGAGCAGGGGGACGTCGCTGGCGCCAGAACCGACTCTGGCGCCAGTGCCGACGCCGATGCCAGTACCGACGCCGAGGCGGTCGATTCGGACGAGGTCCTGTGGGACGTTCCTGAGCACGTCGTCGGCGAAGACTACGCCTGGCTCGCCGGCGAAGCGGGCGTCGTCACGCGCATGCGCCGCCACCTAGTGCGCGACCTCGGGATCGACCGCAAGGCCGTCGCGTTCATGGGTTACTGGCGAATCGGGCGCGCAGAGGGCTAGGCGCCCGCGACGCCACCCTTCCGGTCGCGGTTTGTGCACCCTTCGGCCGGCGAGGGCACCCCACCCAGGCTCGAGACCGCCTACGACCACCGAGACCGCACGCCCTGTCACAACAGGGGATGCGGTCTCGGATGAGAGATGCGGTCTCGGCCGGGCGCGGCGCCAACTCACTGGCCAGAGCCGGCGCACAGGCTAGCCGCGGGGCTGCAGGATCGACTTCGGCACGTGGTGGGTCGTGATCGACCCGGCCGCGAGCGGCGATCCCGCGGGGACCTCGGCCGAACCGGCGGGCCCACCAAGCGCCGAGTTCACCATCGCACTCATGACAGTGAACGCGTCACCGCGGCTGAAGCCGTGCTGCGTCGTCAGGAAGCGGAAGGCGCGCTGGTAGCCGTGTGCAAGCGACTCCTGGATCGTGTCGCCGAGCCCCACAAAGATCACCTCGGTTGCGGTCTCGATCGCTGGCCCCGAGACAGAGAACTCCTTTGTCAGCGACACGGTCGCGGTGATCGTGCCGGCAGCTTCGATAGCGACGTCAGAGGCTTCGCCCTCCGCCATAACAGCGTGGATGTCGCCCAGGCCGAGGAATGCTCCAGCGACACGCACGGGCAGGTACAGTCGGCTACCGATGCCAGCGTAGGTGAGGTCAAGGTTGCCGCCCTCGGAGTAGACGGGCGCCATCGACGAGTTGCGGCCAGACGCTGGTGCCGTGCCGAAACAGCCAACCATCGGGCGGGCCGGCACCGAGATGGTGTCGGTGAGGTGCACCATGCCATCAGAAATCGGCACCGTGCGCATGTACGGCTCGTCGCCCATGACGCCGGCGAGGGCACCAGCGCCGTGGAAGTAGCCCGACCAGCCGTGGTCTCCGAGCGTGATGTCGACAATGTCAACGATGAGCGTGTCGCCCGGCTCGGCGCCGTTCACGTAGACGGGCCCGGTGATCGGGTTCAAGAGCGACTCGAGGTCGTCGCTGCTTCCCTTCGCGGCACTCTCCGCATACGAGTAGTCAGACGTCTCAAACTGGATGTGCTCACCGGTGCCCGGATCGATCCTCAGCGCTGGCTCGTCCGCTGCCGAGAAACCTGAGTGCGCCTGATCCTTACCAATGAAATAGCTCACCAGAAACTCCTAACTATGCGTTCTGACCGCGGGCAGCGTCACGCCGCCGTGGGGGCGGGTGCCCCGCGCGGGCTGCTCTGCCGCGTGCGCCAGGACGGCCCGTTACGGTCAGGCGTTTCGCCACCCATGACCAGCCTGATCGCGTTGCTCACTCAACTATAGTGACCGGGCACCCGCCCGATTGAGCACCGTGGCAAGACGCCATCCGCGCCGCAGCTATCGCCCGCGCTCGCCGATGCGCGCCGAGAGCGCTGGCGGGGCGAGGCGTGCGGCCGCGGTCAACAGTTTGTACTTCACGGACGGGATCGAGACTGCCTTCCCCCGTTCGAGGTCCCTCAGCGAATCGGCGACAACTCGCGGCGCACTCAGCCACATCCAGCGCGGGATCCCTTCCTCGCCCGGAGGGAGCCCGAGCCGCTCGTGGAAGTTCGTGTGCGTATAGCCGGGGCAGACCGCGGTGACAGTCACGCCGCGCGAACGGTACCGCCCATTCGCCCAGCGCGAGAACGTCACAAGCCACTGCTTGACCGCCGAATAGGTACTGCGCGGAATGAACGCCGCGACCCAGGCGACGTTCACGATGCGGCCGCTCCCCCGCTCAAGCATCCCAGGCAGCGCCGCATGCATGAGCCGCATCGGCACCTCATTGTGGATACGCAAGTGGCGCGCCTCCGCTTCAATATCGTTCAGCTCAAACGCGAGCGGCAGACCAAAACCCGCGTTATTGACCAGGGTGCTGACGGGGTTTGTGCGAGATTCAAGACGCGCGACAACCCTGCGCACACCCTCCGGGTCGAGGAGGTCGACAGCGAGCACCTCGACGTCGACTCCGCACTTCGCGCGCAGGTTCGCGGCGAGCGCCTCAAGCGCCTCTCCGTCACGAGCGACGAGCACGAGGTGCTCACCGCGCTCAGCAAGCTGAGTCGCATATTCGGCCCCGAGCCCTGAGCTCGCACCGGTGATGAGAGCGGTGCGCGGGCCATCTTTCTGTATGCGGGCCGCCGCCTGTACGGCCAGCTCGGCCCGCTGGTCTCGGTTCAGAGGATCGTCTTGCTGGTGCGTCGTCGCTGACATGCCTTGATGGTAGCCCGGAGGCCCGGGCGTTTGGGGTGGGTCGTCATCCGCCAGAGCCGGAGGGGTGCGGATCCAGCGGCATCTTGCCGTCGGTCCCGCTGCTGTGAAAATCCGAAGTAATCACCCTACCTAGCCCTTGTTTCCTAAGTTTTCCTGCTGTGAGCGGGCAATTTCACGTGCGGTCAGAACGAACTGCGGTTCCCTGGACAAGCACGATATCCCGCTGAAAGACTGACCACGCACCCCGGAACAACCGGGGCAGTGTTTCGCCGCAGATCAGTGTCGAGCGTGGCGAAACGCTCGGCTACGACGCAAAGAGGCGGTGCACATGTTCAATCTTCCAACCTTTACGTTGGTCTCGATCGCGAGCGTGACAGGCTTTTGGGTGCTGTACACGGTCGTGTTCCTGTGGGTCTCCAGATCCTGGTCGCGCGACGACAGTGAGGTGACCCATGAAGATTGAGCTCTGGTTCCTCATCATCTACTTCGTCGCTATGGCCGGGATCGGCGTCTGGGCCATGCGCCGCAGCTCGAAGAACGCAGAGGGGTTCCTGCTCGCGGGGCGAAGCCTCGGGCCCGGGGTGACGGCACTGAGACTGCAGAGCTCGTCTATGTCGGGCTACATGTTCCTCGGCGCGGGCTCGCTCGGGTACACGCAGGGCTACTTCGGCATGTGGTACGCGCTCGGCGACATCGGCGGTGGCGTACTCAACCTGTCAGTGCTCGGCAGGCGGATGCGAAAACTCTCGCAGATCCTCGGTTCGATCACCTCTATTGAATACCTCGAACACCGGTACCCCTCGAAGTGGGTGCGGATGATCGCGGCTCCAGTCGCCCTGTTCTGCATGTTCTTTTACGTGATGGCCCAGTTCATCGCGGGTGGGCGCGGCCTCGAGATGGTCTCGGGAATCAGCTATCCGATCGCGCTCGCGGTGGCGATCGGGGTCATCGTGCTGTACACATTCCTCGGCGGGTACCTCGCGGTCGCGTACACGGACTTCGTACAGGCAATCATCATGCTCGTTGGAATGGTGTGGATCCTCATCGGCACCCTCACCGCCATCGGCGGCTTTTCTGCCGGCAACGCGAAGGTCGGAGCGATCGACGAGACCCTGCTTGGCATGTTCGGCAGTGGTGGTGTCTACGACGGCCAGTGGGGCATCATCTTGGGAGCGCTGCTCATCTTTTCGATCGGGTACATGGGGTGGCCGCACGTCGTCGTCAGCCACATGGCGATGAAACGGCCGAGCGTCGCGCGCCGAGCGGGTCTCTACTCGACACTATTCAATCTCGTCTTCATTCCCGCGCCCTACATCGTCGGCATCTTTGCGATCGTGCTGCTCCCAAACCTCGTGAACCCCGAGCTCGCAATCTTCGAAATGGCGTCAAATGTGCTGCCCTCTTTCGCCGTCGGGATAGTGATGGCGGCAATCATGTCGACAGCCGACGCGCTGCTGCTGCAGTCGGGAACCGTCGCGAGCCAGGACATTTACGCGCGGTTCTTCAACAAGAACATGACCGACAAGCAGATGGTGCTCGTCTCCCGCGTCATCGTGCTCACGCTCGCCATCGTCGGCTATCTCATTGCCGTCGTCGAGCCGCCCGCAGTTGCGGCTATCGTTATTTTCTCGACGACCGTGCTCGGCAGCGCTTTCGTGCCCTCCTACGTCTGCGCGGTGTGGTGGAAGAAGGCGAACACCGTCGGGGCGATCTCCTCGATGATCACGGGGACCGTACTCGCCGTCGGGTGGGAGCTCGCTGGCTTCGCCGGATTCACCGGGCTCGACCCGATGGTCGTTGGCATCCTAGGCTCCACCGTCGCAATGATCGTCGGTAGCCTCGCCACGCAGCGCAGCCACCCTGTGCCCGAGCACATCGCTCGCGCACTCGACGAGACCAAGAAGGTTGGCCCGATCCCAGCAAAGCTATTGCTCGGGCAAGATAGCAAGCTGTCGGCCCAGGCCGAGATCGCGAGTCAGTGACATGCCTGCGGACACGAAGAGCTTTCAGGCGCTTCCAGCGCAACTCACCTCCGCACACGCGTGGTCAGTTGTACTGGACCGCGCACCTGGAATCGCCATGGTGAGCGAGCGGCTCCGCTGGCACCCATTCTCAGGGTTCGAGTACAAGATCACGCACCCACTGAACATGGGCGGCTCACCGCAGCGTGCCTTCGCAATCGTGGATCGGCTCACGGGTCAGGCTACACTCACCGACCCGTGGCCTGACCTCGTGGAACTCGACGAGCGTCAGCGCACAAACCTCGTCACGGATCCTGGCTGGAACACGACGAGTTTCGCAGAGGCGGGAAGCCGCGCGCACCGTCTCGTAGCCACCGCGGCCATCCGAAAACACCGCCTCTCCACGCCCTCGACAGTCACCGGGGTACGGACCATCAACACACTCTGGAAGCCGAACTGGCTGCTCGAGGCCCGGCTAGCGGGCCGCAGGCTGCAGATCCTTGTCGACGCGGTCACAGGCGGGTACTACGTCGTTGGGACGTAAGGTTTCCTCGGAACGGCGAAGGGCCGGTGGAGAGATACTCTCCACCGGCCCTTCAGCGTTTGGCGGCGAAACGCTGCGCGTCTCGCTCTATGCCAACTCGCGCAGTAGCGCGACCAGCGTTTGGCGGCGAAACGCTGCGCGTTTCGCTCTATGCCAACTCGCGCAGTAGCGCGACCAGCGTTTGGCGGCGAAACGCTGCGCGTTTCGCTCTATGCCAACTCGCGCAGTAGCGCGACCAGCGTTTGGCGGCGAAACGCTGCGCGTTTCGCTCTATGCCAAACGCTGCTGCAGGTTCTCGTCGATCGACGCGAGGAACTCCTCGGTCGTCTGGTAGCCCTGCTCAGGGCCAACGAGGAGCGCGAGATCCTTCGTCATCTTGCCCGACTCAACGGTCTTGATGACAACGTCCTCGAGCGTGTGCGAGAACTCGATGAGCTCCTGGTTGTTGTCGAGCTTGCCACGGTGTGCGAGACCACGGGTCCACGCGAAGATCGACGCAATCGGGTTCGTCGAGGTCGGCTTCCCCTGCTGGTGCTGACGGTAGTGACGGGTCACGGTGCCGTGAGCAGCCTCAGCTTCGACGACCTTTCCATCCGGTGTCGCGAGCACGGAGGTCATGAGGCCGAGCGAGCCGAAGCCCTGCGCGACGGTGTCAGACTGCACGTCGCCGTCGTAGTTCTTGCATGCCCAGACGTAGCCGCCCTCCCACTTCATAGCGGAAGCGACCATGTCGTCGATGAGGCGGTGCTCGTAGGTCAGGCCCGCAGCCTCGAACTGCTCCTTGAACTCGGTGTCAAAGATCTCCTGGAAGATGTCCTTGAAGCGGCCGTCGTACGCCTTGAGGATGGTGTTCTTCGTCGAGAGGTACACCGGGTAGTTACGCGAGAGGCCGTAGTTCAGCGATGCGCGTGCGAAGTCAACGATCGACGCGTCGAGGTTGTACTGCACCTGCGCGATGCCGTCGCCCGGGGCCTGGTAGACCTCGAACTTCTGGGGCTCGCCGCCGTCCTTGGGCGCGAACTCGACGGTGAGGGTGCCCTCACCCGCGAAGCGGAAGTCGGTTGCGCGGTACTGGTCGCCGAACGCGTGGCGGCCGATGATGATCGGCTTGTTCCATCCCGGCACGAGGCGGGGGATGTTCGAGATGATGATCGGCTCGCGGAAGATCACGCCGCCAAGGATGTTGCGGATGGTGCCGTTCGGGCTCTTCCACATCTTCTTCAGGCCGAACTCTTCGACGCGCGCCTCATCAGGCGTGATTGTCGCGCACTTCACGCCGACGCCGTGCTTCTGGATCGCGTGCGCGGCGTCGATCGTGACCTGATCGTCGGTTGCGTCGCGGTGCTCCATACCGAGGTCGTAGTACTCGAGCGTGACGTCGAGGTACGGGTGGATCAGCCGATCCTTGATGAACTGCCAGATGATTCGTGTCATCTCGTCGCCGTCGAGCTCAACGACGGTGCCTTCAACCTTGATCTTCGCCAACGTAACTCCCTGTTTCAACGATCAAATTTCCGCCTTCTAGTCTAGCCGATGCGGCCTAGATTTATCTCGACGTCAAGATATCGGGGTGATCGGGTGCGAAGATCGCCGCCGGTAGGGCAGCAAGCTAGGCGTCGCCCGCTTCGCCGCCGCCGGCCCCGCCGGGATCCGCGCCGCCGGTGTCACCGTCACCGGCGCCCGGAGCAGGGGGCGTCGTGACTGGCGGCGAGGTGGCTGGCGGGCTCGGCTGCCCTCCCGTGCCGGCTTGCGGCTCAGGGTTCGTCGCGCCCGGATCGGCGGGCGTCTCCGGCGCTGGTGTTTCAGCGTCTTGCTGCTGCTGAGCCTCGGCGGCAGCAGCGTTCTCGGCTGCCTCTTCCACCGCTTTGCGCTCGGCCTCGTACGAACCGATGAGCTTTTGGAACTTCGGCATGATGTAGCGCATCTGCACGACTGGCCCACCAGGGATCCGCATTGCCCCTTCGGGAGCCTCAGCTCCCTCAGGGAGGCCGCTTACCTTGCCGTCGCCGTCGACGACGAAAAAGGCGGCGTTCGCACGTGCCTGCAAGTCCGTCGCATCGGCGAGCAGCTGCTTCGTCTCTTCGAGCTTCTCGACTTCAGGATCAAGCCCGGCGGCCTCCGCCTCGGCGTCGCGCTCCGCGAGTTCATCGATGATCTGCTTCGCCACCCGCTGAGCTTCAGTCGTGGTAAGTTCCTGGACTTCAGTCAGCGCGGCCTTTAGTGCCGTGTTGTCCGCCGAAAGCCCATCTACTGTCACCGCGAAGTCTTCAGCGAGCTTCTGGTTCGTCGCATGCAGCCGCTTCGTTTGTTGCACGCGCTCAAGGGTGACTGTTCCTGTGGTGTCAACGTGCTCGACACCCTCCGGCGTGATGTCTGCGTAAAAGGCGAGAAGGTCTGCGTCAACGTCGAACCAGTTCTGCGGGTCTGGCTGCTCGGCCTCACGGGCCGTCAACGCTTTCTTCGCCGCGCTCGAGTGGTTCTTCGGGACTGCGTCGACGGCGATGGCAGCTGAGAGCGCAGTCGTGGCCTCGGCGAGTGCCCGCTTGAACTCGGGGCTCAGCGGCCCGTCCGCGGGTTTTGTAAACGCAGTGAGTTTCGCGGGGAGCCCGTGTACTTCAGCAGAACGCAGCTCAAGCAACAACTGTTCAGAGCCTGCCTGCATCTCGAGCTGCGTGAGCGCTTCGGCCTGGGCGTTCACCTGTTCAGCGAGCTCGTGGAAGGTTGCAGCCTCGCGGGCGTAAAGCACCTGCGGCGCGGCAATTCCGCCTGTCGTGAGCAGCACGGCGACGATAGCAAGCGATGTCGTGAGCGCCTTCGAGGTCACCCTGCGTCGGCGCGCGACAACTCTCGGCGACTCGGCAGTTGCGCCGTCGTCGCCGTGGGCGTTGCCTCGTCGCGCCAGTTCCGTCACCTTCTTCGTTGCACTACTGCGATCCTCGACCTCGCATACGCAAAGTGTGAGCAATTTTACTATACCTGTCCAGCTGGTTAAGCTATGGGAAACATCTAGTACCGAACGATGGCGGTTTGCAGGTATGCGGCCTTCCGCCGCTCAGCCAGAGGACGTCGTTGATTGAGTGTGACCGCGAGTACGCGTTCCGGGGCCGTCGCGCCCTCATGGGAGCTGCGGTACTCGCGAAAACTCATCTGGACTGACGCAGCAGTCGTCACCGCTGCAGTCGCTGCCGGGATCATCGCCGCGTCGTCGGTGTATCGCAGCAACCCTGTTGGCACGCCCTTCACCGAGGACACCTACGCGCTTGGTTCGTTCGCACTCGGGGTGACGTACTGGCTCGTCTGGATCCTGGCCCTCGGCGTGCATGACTCACGTCGGCCGGCAGTGTTCGGCACGGGAGCTGACGAGTACAACCGTGTGCTCGCTGCGAGCCTGTCGACGCTTGGGCTCCTCACGCTCCTGCTCTACCTTGTCGATCTGGCGCCGCAGCGAACGTTCCTTCTAGTCGCGGGCGGAGTTGGCATCCCGCTCTTGCTGCTCGGACGTTGGGCCTGGCGCAAACGGCTGCACCAGCAGCGCCGCCGCAAACGCAATTCCTACCGAACCCTACTCATCGGTGAGCGTCGCAAGTCTGCCGATGTGGCCCGGCTGCTGCGCTCGAACACGCTTGCCGGGTTCAACATTGTCGGAGTCGTCACCACTGACCCAGAAGAACCAGATCTGCTGCCTGGAGTTCCGGTGGTTGCCTCCTACGACAACCTCCTCTCAACAGTTGAGCGGTTCGAGACCGACACGCTCATCGTGACGAGCGCCGACGCGCTCACCCCGCGAAGGCTTCGCCGGCTGGGCTGGGAGCTCGAGCCGATGGGTGTGAAGCTCATCGTCGCGACGGCGCTCACCGATGTCGCTGGCCCACGGATCCACACCCGCCCGGTCGCGGGGCTCCCCCTCATCCACGTCGAGTCCCCACAGTTCCAGGGGTGGCGCTACCTCGCGAAGCGCGCGCTCGATATCTTCGGATCCATTGTCGGAATCGTCATCACGAGCCCGCTTCTGATCCTGATCCCGATCCTGATTCGCGTCGACAGCGCCGGGCCAGTCTTTTTCCCGCAACAGCGACTCGGCCTGCGCGGCCGGGCATTCACCATGGTGAAATTCCGCTCGATGCACGTCGACGCCGAGCAGGAGCGCATCGGGCTGCTCGATCAGAGCGACGGCAACGGCGTGCTCTTCAAGATGCGCGATGATCCGCGCGTGACGAAGTTTGGCAAGTTCATTCGCCGTCACAGCCTCGACGAGCTTCCGCAGCTGTTCAACGTGCTGAAGGGCGATATGTCGCTCGTCGGGCCGCGACCGCCCCTGCCGCAGGAGGCAGAGGGGTACGAGGAGTGGATGCACAGACGCATGTTCGTTCGCCCCGGGATCAGCGGCCTGTGGCAGGTCAGTGGCCGGAGCAACCTCAGCTGGGATGAGAGCGTTCGCCTTGACCTCTACTACGTCGAGAACTGGTCAATGATGGGCGACCTGCTCATTCTGTGGCGCACGATCCGTGCCGTTGCCAAGGGCGATGGTGCGTACTGATGAGCGAGTTGCGATCTGCCCCCTTCTCAAGCTTCGGCGTCGAACGCCCTCGGCTGTTGCTCGCGGCGTCAACCGGCGGGCATCTCACCCAGCTCAGCAGGTTCGCCCGTGCGGCCGGAGTCGCCGGCGACGCGACCTGGGTGACGTTTGACTCTCCGCAGAGCCGCAGCATGCTCGCCGGCGAGCGCGTCGTGTGGGTCGACTACGTAGCGCCGCGCGACGTCCCTGGGACCCTGCGCGCTCGCCGAGCACTCGGTGAGCAGCTTGACCCGGGCGCCTTCGATGGCGTCGTCTCGACAGGCGCTGCAGTCGCGCTGTCCGCGTTCCTCTGGGGCCGAGCCAATCGTGTGCCAGGCAGGTATATCGAGAGCGTCTCGCGCACAGACGGGCCGTCGCTCACCGGTCGCCTCGTCAGGTTCATGCGGCTCGCGGACACCTACACGCAACATGGGGCGTGGGCGTCGCGCGCGTGGCCGCAGACCGCGTCGGTGATGCGCGGTTTCGCGAGGGAGCTCGACGCAGCACGGGCCGCCGATGGCAGGACCGCGGAAACCGACAGGCCGCTGCGCGTCTTCGTCACGCTCGGCACCATCCGCCCCTACCGCTTCGACCGCCTCGTCGATCGCGTGCTCAACATCACCCGCGACGGCGACGAGATCGTCTGGCAGCTCGGCGAAACTGCCCGCGACGACCTCCCAGGGACGACGCACTCGCTCATGGACACGAGCGCGCTGCTTGCGGAGGCCCGCTCCGCCGACGTCGTCATCACGCATTCGGGTGTCGGGACGATCCTGCAAATGCTCGGCGAGGGAATCTCGCCGGTTGTCGTGCCGCGCAGGCGCCAGCACCGCGAGCACGTCGACGACCATCAGCTGCAGATCTGGCAGCTGCTCAAGGACTCGGGCGTCGCCGACCCGTATGCGGTGGAGGAGCTCACCCGCGATGGCCTGCTTGCGGCGGCCGCGCACCGAACGAGGCTTTCGGAGGGCGGACTGTGACAGGCGTCTTCATCAGCTGGACGCGGCAGAACGGCCGCACAGCTGATCTCGCACTCGCGCTTGGGCTCACGCCCGAGTACGTGTACCTTGAGTCAGCCTTGGGCCTGCCAGGCAGGTACGCCAGGCAACTGCGCGCCACCCGCACGCTCCTCAGGCGCACCGCGCCCGCTCGCGCGGTGCTCATGCTGCCGCCTGCCCCCGCGCTCTTCTCGTTCGTCGGCGCACGTCGGCATCGGCCCAAGCGCCTCGTTTTCGACCTGCACACAGGGTTCTTCCTTGACCCCAAATGGGCGTGGTCGGCGAGGCCCGCGCTGCGGCTCATGCGGCGCCTCGGTGGCACGGCGATCGTCACCGGTGACGCCCTTCGTCGCGAGTGCGAGCGTGCGGGCGTGCCAGCGGTCGTGCTCCACGACGCCATCGGCGAGGCCGAGCCGCCGCGGGAGCATTCAGGCTTCCTGCTCTGTCCGCTGAGCTACGCGAACGATGAGCCTGTCGCCGAGATCCTGGCCGCAGCAGCGCTCACCCCCGACATCGAGTGGCGCCTCACGGGCAGGGCGCCCGAGTCTGTCGTTGCAGCCGCCCCGCCAAACGTGACGTTCACCGGGTTCGTCTCCGACGTTGAGTACTCGGAGCTCGTGCGCACGAGCCTCGCCGTGGTCGCGCTCACGACCCGCGCGCGCACGATGCAGCGAGCGGGCTACGAGGCGTTCAGCGCCGGAGTCCCACACATCACGAGCGACTTCCCTGAGCTTCGCGAGTTCTACGCGGAGAGCGGCGTGTTCGCCGTACCCGCCGCTCACGCGATCGTGGCAGCTGTGCGCGATCTGACCGAGCGGCGAGCGGAGCTTGTCGCCGCGCTCGCTCGGGTCCGTGCGATCAGGATCGGGGAACAGCGGCGCGGCCTCGACGCTGTGCGGGCAGCGCTCGGGCTTGCGGCCCGGTTCGAGGGCAGGAACGGGGCCGGGCACGGGCACGGACTTGGGCACGGGCTTGACCGGCCAGCACACGACCAACCGATGAGCGGAGACGCATGACAGGCACGGCTGCACCCCTCAGAATCTCAGTCATCGGCTGCGGCTACCTCGGCACTGTGCACGCGGTGGCGATGGCGGCGCTTGGGCACGACGTTGTCGGAATCGACGTCGACGTCGACCGCATCGCCCTCCTGGCGGCTGGCCGCGCGCCGTTCTTCGAGCCAGGGCTCCCCGAGCGCCTCGAGTCGGCTCTCGCCTCGGGTCGCCTCCGTTTCTCGGCTGACATGGGTGAGGCGGCGGCAGCCGACCTGCACTTCGTCTGCGTCGGCACCCCGCAATCTGCAGACGGCGACGCGGCAGACCTCACCGCGATCTTCGCGGCGACCGAGGCTCTTGCGACGCACCTGCGCCCGGGCAGCGTCGTCGCAGGGAAGTCGACAGTGCCCGTCGGCACGGCCGTACGCATTGCAGACATGCTCGAGACCGCTGGGGCGGCGCTCGTCTGGAACCCCGAGTTCCTTCGTGAGGGACGCGCGATCGCCGACAGTCTCTCGCCGGATCGGATCGTGATCGGCGTTGGCCGTACGGGCGAGGAGCAGGGTCAGGGCGAGGCGCATGGTCATGGCCGTCGCCCGGGCCAGGGCGGTGACGCGATTGGCATACTCCGAACGGCATACGCGCCGATGCTCGACCTCGGGACACCGCTCGTCGTCACCGACCTTGCAACCGCCGAGCTCGTGAAGGGCGCTGCGAACGCGTACCTTGCGACAAGAATTTCGTTCATGAACGCGATGGCCGACGTCGCCGAACGCGCAGGCGCAGACATCTCAGGTCTCGCCGAGGCGCTCGGGCACGACGAACGAATCGGGCCGCACTACCTGCGCGCTGGAATCGGTTTCGGCGGCGGCTGCCTCCCCAAAGACATTCGAGCATTCGCGGCGCGCGCAACCGAGCTCGGTGCCAAGGCTCCAGCGGCGCTCCTCGCGACCGTCGACGACATCAACCTCAGTCAGCGCTCAGGGCTCGTTGTCTCGATCACGGATCACTTCGGCGGCGCGGTCGCTGGGCGAAAGATCGCAGTACTCGGCGCCGCGTTCAAGCCCGATTCAGACGACATCCGGGACTCCCCCGCAATCGACATCGCGCTCGAACTGCATAGACTCGGCGCGAATGTCACAGTCACTGACCCGGCTGCCCTGGCGAACGTGGCGGGCAGGTATCCTGAATTGAGCCTCACTGGCGACCTGACCGACGCGGTGCGCGGCGCAGAGTGCCTCGTGATCGCGACAGAATGGGCCGAATACCGTGAGATTGACCCCGTGGCTGCGGCCGAGCTCGTCGCCGAGCAGACAGTATTTGATGGCCGCAACTGCCTCGACCGGGCCTCATGGGCGGCCGCCGGTTGGCACTACCGTGGAATTGGGAGACGCTGAATGACGCTTGACGACACCCAGCCTGTGCGCATCGTGGGCGGAGGCGAACGTCGGCAGACTAGGCGCCGAGCCGCTCCGAGCCTCTCTCCGCTCGACGATGCGCGCTACCGCGCCCCCGGAGACAGCCGCTGGCTACTCGATACATTCCGCTACCCGCATCTGTTGAGCATGCTGCTCAAGAAGGGCACATCGACACGCTATTACGGCTCGGTGATGGGCTGGGGCTGGTCGTATGTGAAGCCCGCGATGCAGTTCTTCATGTACTTCTTCGTCATGGGAGTCGTACTCGGGCTCACCCGCGGCCTAGAGCTCTTCCCGCTGTACCTTCTCTCGGGTATCGTGCTCATCAACTTCTACACCGAGGCGACCCGCGCCGCGACAAACTCGATCACAGGCAACGCCGCGCTGATCAAAAAGATCTACCTCCCCCGCGAACTCTTTCCAGTATCGGCGGTCGGCTCAGCCTTCATCCACTTCCTCCCGCAGTTGGTCGTTTTGCTCGCGGTCAGCCTGATCTACGGCAACTTCGCGTTCTCGTTCCTAGCGGTCGTCAAGGTAGTCGTGGCCCTCATCATCCTGTTGGCGTTCACGCTCGGCCTCGGGCTGCTGTTCGGTGCGCTCAACGTCGCCTACCGCGACGCAAAGAACATCATCGACGTGTTCTTGATGTTCGCGGTGTGGATGTCGCCCGTCATTTACTCGCACGAAATGCTTCGCAGCGTTGTGCCAGCATGGGTCTACCAGGTCTACATGGTGAACCCCGTGACCGTCGCGGTCGAGCTCTTCCACGAAGTGTTCTGGGCGCCAGTTGTGTCCGAGCCACAGATTCCCGACTTCGCACTGACCAACACGATTGGCGGAGTCGGCATCGCACTCGGCACACTGCTGATCGGCCAGGTCGTATTCCGCAAACTGGAGGGTGACTTTGCCCAGAATCTCTGACGACCAAGACCCGATGATCGTCTTCGAAGACGTCTCAAAACGCTTCAGACTGCGCCACGCACGGTCGCTCAAGCGCACTGTGATGGATGCAGTTCAACGGCGCACCATCGCGGAGGAGTTCACCGCCGTAAACGGGCTCAGCTTCGAGGTGCGCCCTGGCGAATCGGTCGCGTTGATGGGCAAGAACGGCTCTGGCAAGTCGACAACGCTCAAGCTTCTCTCTGGCGTGCTCCGTCCGAGCGACGGCTGGATTCGAGTGCGCGGCCGCATTGCCGGTCTGCTTGAGGTCGGCGCGGGTTTCCACCCCGAACTCACCGGCCGCGAAAACATCTATATGAATGCGTCGATTCTCGGCATGACGAAGAAGGAGACCGACGAACGATTCGACCAGATCGTTGAATTCTCGGAGCTCGCCGGCTTCATCGATACCGAGGTCAAGCGCTACTCGTCGGGTATGTACGCCAGACTCGGCTTCTCCGTCGCGATCCACACCGAACTCGACGTGCTGCTCGTCGATGAGGTCTTATCTGTTGGCGACGCCGAGTTCCAGGCGAAGTGCAACGCGAAACTCAAGGAGCTCCGCGAGCAGGGCAAGACCATGTTCATCGTGAGTCACAGTGCCGCGCAGCTCAAGAAGCTCTGCGACCGGGGAATTGTGCTCGAACGTGGCCGCAAGATCCATGACGGCCCACTCGACGAGGCGCTGAAGCTCATCGCGCCGAAGAAGAAGTAGCTGGTCCGTTTTGGCCGAGTCGTTCATCGCCAGGTTGCGCCGAGGCCACCTCCTCTCCCGGGGGTGGGGCCGCGCTGTGCGCGAGCTGCGTTCGGTGATAACCACGGCGACGCTGTCGACCACCCGCCCCCATCCCAGGCACGCCACCGTCGTCACGTTGAACGCAGATGAGGAGAACGCGACAGTTCAGGCGGTCTTCCTCGGTGACTCCGGTGACTTTGACCGCATCGTGCTCGTGACTCCGTCACCTGAGATCTCGCGCATCGCTGTCGGCATGGCAGCACGCAGGCTCGAGCTCGAGGTGCCGCCTCAACTCGAGTACCGCAAGCTCAGCTACGGCGCACTCCTCGGTGAGTACCGACGCAGCCGCGAGACGTACTCGACGCACGTCTTGCTGCCCGGGCGCGACTTCTCAAAGCGGAGGCGCCACGTGCACCTTACGCACGGCAGCGGCCCGAAGCCTGACACAACCTTCCGCGCCCCGACCAACGTGCTCGCGTCAATCACGCCTCAGTGGGTCGAACAGCAGCTGAAGGAATACAAGCTACCCGCGGACACCGAGGTCATCGAGTACATGCCGCGCCTCGAGATCATGCGGCGCTCCGTGGGCGACACCTCGATCCTTGAGAAGCTCGGCTTGGACCCGACGAAGCCGCTCGTGGTGTGGGCGCCGACGTACCGGGTGACACGACGGGGGCGGGAGGTTCGAGTGAGTGGCGTGCCGCTTAGCATTGACGGAACCGTAGCAGCAGCCGAGGTTCAGCGACTAGCACAAGGCCTTGGTGCGACACTTGTCTTGAAGATCCATCCTCATGACCAAGACCCAAGTGAGAAACTGGGACTTCCGTCATTCGACGTCGATTCGCTACGCGAACATGAAGTTACGACATACGAGCTGTTTGGCGTAGCGGACCTGGTAGTCACTGACTATTCGAGTATCTACGTCGAGCGGGAACGGGCCAACCTGCGTTATGCGAGAATCACAGAGGACTACTCCTCCTTCGCTCAAAGCTACCGAGGGCTCAGGTATTGAAGACAGCGTCGCCCTGCCCAAGCAAGATTGAGTCAGTGTCGCCCTTAGCTCTCGTCCCCGGCAACAGTATCGATCTCAGCAACGGCGGGATTGCCAGACGCAACGACGAACGATCGAATTGAGTCACGAACCACAGACCGTCGCAAGACCAGGCTTCCCGCGCCAATCGAAACGCCACCGCTCACCAGTATCTCTTGTTCCAGACGCGCTCCCCGACTAACAAGTACGTCGGCGTCAGCCACCTCCGCGTCTCCAACACCTGGATCGCGCAACGAAGCCGGGCTGACAGCACTGATCTCGCAATCCTCGGCGATAATGACTTCTTCTTCTATGACAACTTTTGCATGTGCCTGGGCAACTACCGTACATGCACTCTCAGTCATAACGTGGGTCCCGATTTGCACCCGTGCGGCTGAACCGATCCGAGCCTTCCACTGTCCGGCCTTCTCCGGCGGTGTCATCCCGAGGCAGAAGGACCCAAAATCTCCCTCGAATACAATCGTCAGGCTCCCCAACGCGACGCCACTCTTAACGATCAGCTTGTTTCCTGAACCCCTGAATGTGACATTACAAGGAGGACTCCCCAACGTTGCCGGGTCCTCAACGACGATACGGTTGCCATGTTCGTCTTCATAGGCTCCGAGTCGGCTGACTCGATGGTGAATCTCCCTAGACATCAATCCGCCTCTCCGCATCTTTCACCAGTTAGTAGAGGGATCGAACTTGATCGTACACGCGTTCGCAACTCCCATCATCATGGTGGGAAAAGTACGTGAACACCCGTGCTTTTGTTTGATCATCTTGGACAAATCCTCGTTCGACAATTTCGGTCAAACGCTGCAGCGTTTCTTTCACATTTGTAGCCACTTCCCCCAGTCCACCTTGCAGGGGGTCAAACCACCCACGCTGGTAGTGCCTTGAGTAGAAGTCATTGAGATCAAAAGGCACCTGCAGAACTGAACCGCCTGCATATGCAACGTCGAACATTACGGACGAGTAGTCCGTGATTAGCAGTGGAGTCGATCTCAGCATCTGAGGAAGTTGGGCGCCTCCATCCGTGACAATCTGGATTCGGTCGTGTAGCGCTTCGTTCGCAAAATACGATGCCGTCTCATAGTGAGGAACGAAGTCGATATCGACGTCGAACTGATCAAGAATACGATGAAGCTCGGGACTTGCAAGAAGCGTTGAGAAGAATTTCTCGTAGGTGGAGCCGACGAAGTTTCCTGGATCTTTTGCGTCCTGACTGTAGGACGGTGCAACAAGATACCGCCTCCACGTGGGCATGAGAAGTATGCGTCGCGATTTCGGCTTGGACCGCGCTTCGTAAAGCCTGTCAAATCTTGGGAATCCGGCTTGAACGATTTCGCTCCCGTACCCGGTGGTAGCAGTCAAATACTGTGCTTCCTGGGGCGAAGCGCAAACCAACAAGTCCAACCCTGTAACTCCTCGATGAAGCTGAGGACCGACTCCATTGTGTGTGACGCCGTGCTGAAGAAATACGCGTTTCTGTGCCAATCTAGGGGCAAGTTCATTTCTGAATGAAACTCTGTTCCAGTCATCTGGCACTAAGTAGCTATCAATATCTTGGGTAGAAATAAGCACTTTGGCGTGTAGCATCAGCAACTTGTGCTGAAAGCTTCCATGCGCAACGATTCCCTTCGCTTGGTGAACCCGGTCCCACGCGGCTGAGCCCTTTCGGAGCACATAGAACGCTCTCACGTCTCGGCTATTCTTCCGCAACCAGGAGAAAAGCAAGTAGCTGCTGTCCTGTGCAGTGTCGCTGCGTTCGGCGAGAACCCAGTAGTTTCGCCGACGCATAAAGAGGGTGAGAAGGCGCAGAATAAGCCAAGGGGCAAGCTTCCGTCCTTCCCTCCAAGCTTTGGCGTCCCGCTTCACCATTTGACGACGCCAGGCCTGTCCGACGCCTTTTGAATCACCTGCAGGCAAGTGAACAATGTGAAGTCTGTGCTCATCAGACGGGAAGAACTGAGTGATCCCTTGCGCTGTTCGGAGAGTACGGGAAGTGCGAGCACAGCCCAACGTGTAACGAAGCCGCACCGTCAAGCCTCCACCACTGCCTTCGATTCTAAAGTCGAGAGGCGCATCTGCAGCGTGGTCCGGTGGCTTAACTTCGGCCGTCCATTCGTAAAGACCCATTGAGTCGTTTGTTGGACGTGGTGTGCGGACAACGAGGGGCACAAATGTGCCCAAGCCCACACCTTGTGAAGCTACTCTTACGTGCACGTCAGACAGAACAGCACCAAAGGACCCGGGCAGAACCAATCGGCCAGAAATATACAGTCTTCCGTTTTTCACAAAGGTGTGTTCAGCGAATGCGCGAGGGGCCTGAACTTCTAAGAGCGCCGCAAGGCCCGAGTCTTCCTCGCCCAGAATATCCAGGAACGGCTTTTGCTCGAAAACCGAAAGGCCCTGAATAGACGGTCGAGGGTTCGCGAATAGGTCAAAGTTCTCGGTGAGCAAAGCGTAGAACCCCAGCCTCAGTCTCAGACTGGAGGCGATGCCCATGATTCTCCCTAGTGGACACCTTGCCGCGAGCGCCGACGCCTTAACGAAGTACTCGGAGAGGTCTGCGGCATCAAGGTACAGACGTGCCTCGAGCAGAAGCTCCATATTCTCCCGGACAAAATGATAGTCGACGGCTCGGAGGCGCTTCGCGCTCAAGCGGTCACCCCGCGCGTAGCCCGCTTCGGCGAGAATGAGCGGAAGGAAAAAGCGTTCGCGGTCACACACCACAGGTACGTCTGAAGTGAAACCCGCTGTCGCAACCACTGCGTGAGTCCTTAACTGAACGCTTCGGGCCCCAAGAAGAGCAAGATACGTCAGTTCTGCTAGTGAGTAATAGTCCACCGCCGCAAGGTTGGCAAGCAGACCATCCAAGTAGACTGCCGAGAAGATCTTCCCAGCCGGATCAGAAGAGGAAAGCAACCTCGGTTGAGATTCGACGTCGAGACGTTGCCTCTGCTTAGCTAGCTTTGTGTACCACTCTGGTGGCTGGGGAGATTCACGAGTGGCCACATGCCCGACTAGGATGTCTGCG
Organism: Leucobacter aridicollis; assembly: GCF_024399335.1. Taxonomy (NCBI): domain Bacteria; kingdom Bacillati; phylum Actinomycetota; class Actinomycetes; order Micrococcales; family Microbacteriaceae; genus Leucobacter; species Leucobacter aridicollis. Next base: position 423,549 of record NZ_CP075339.1, on the reverse strand, counting down.
CCTCCACCCCCGCCCAAGAGGGCTTGAATACCGCCCTCGGAGAAGGTGTCGCCTGCCTTTACAAAAGTCACCCACCGGGGATTCAAATGACGTGAACTCCCTATGCGCGATCGAAGGTCTTCAGGACTCGTATCACCGAGAAACACCAGGCTCTCAAATGACGCAATGTGCGGGGACAGCGCCGACTCGTCTGCCAGAGCGCCACAGATTAGAACGCTAAGCTCCTGGCATTGCGAGTGCTCTTCCAACGAGGCGAGGGTGGTGGCTACATCTGGCCCCCGGTCACCGGAGAATACAACAACGCACACCCGGTTGGGACGCAGGACCCCCCAACCGACATGTTTCATCACGAGCAGAACTCCCTATTGAGTTTGATCTCGGGTATCCAGACGCATTTCACATACGGCTGCTACCCGCTAGGTTCCCAGATCACTTACACATCTATACTACTTGGAAGGAGTTCACTGGAAGTGGTCGGCAGTGCGACGGAGCCTGCAGCCCCGTATAAAGGAGTCGCTTTACAAGTGGTCGGACGAGTAACTAGCGACCTTGGATTGACCCCTAACGACGGCCGGCCTCACCTGCATGAGTTCTCTTTGGTATGCCCTCTATACAATGTCGGGCGCTATCTGCCAGAATTCTTTGATTCGCTGGAAAAGCAAGACTACGGCGTAAATCGTTTAGAGATCATTCTGGTCGACGATGGATCCTCTGATTCCGATACTTCCTTGCTTGCGCGACGCTTTTGCGAGAAGAACCCTGCTTCGCGTAAGTATATTTACCAGAGAAATTCCGGACAGGCATCAGCAAGAAATGCTGGCATCGCGATTGCCACCGGGACATGGCTCACTTTCCCTGACCCCGACGATAAGCTGGGCCCGAACTATTTCAGTTCCGTATCCGATAGCCTTGCAGACGCTATCGGCAACGGCGCCTGCGTCGACGCGATGTCAGCCAAAATACTCATGTGGCATCCCCACAAGCTCGCGGAGCCGGTCCGAGACAATCACGCACTCACCTGGCGGTACGCGCACGGAAACAAATTGGTCGACCTCTCGGAGCACCCTAACTGGGTTCAACCACACGCTACCTCTGGATTTGTTAGACGCGAGGTTGTTGAGCGATTCGGCGTCACGTTCCCAACGGCCCTTCGCTATCGATTTGAAGACGGTTGCTTCATGTCAGAGTACTTCTTACGTTCAACGGAGAAGCCGACAGTACTTTTTGTCCCTCAAGCGGCCTACTATTACCGGCAGCGGGAAGACGAATCGTCGACTATCCAAATTAGCAGGCATATGCCCCAAACCTACGTTGACACCATCGACGTGGGTTTTCGGCACTTGGTTAAAATTACCGACGAGCAAGATAGGGATTTGCCTCGGTGGCTCCAGACGTTGTTCCTGTACGATCAGTTTTGGGTACTCCGGGCGTCGCAGGGCGGGCCTCTGCGACGGACGAAGTTCCCCCAAGAGATGTATGACTCCTTGTCGGCCCTTATTCCTTGGTTCCTGAACTACATTGACATCGAAACCATACAAGAGTTTTCCCTTATGCCGGTGCTTCCTTGGATGCGCGAAGCTTTGATGGCTATTAAGACGGGGAACCACGGCGTCATCGTCTACAAGTCAACCCATGACGCACAACGCGGCTTGCAAGCCTACATTTACCGGTACTCAGGCCAGCAACCAGACGAAGAGTTCACTCGCAACGGCTTGCGGATTGAGCCCAGATACTCGAAGAACGTCGGCCTTGAGTACGCGGGTAGACCAATTGCGTGGCAACGAATCGTTTGGCTTCCGGATGATGGCTCAGTCTCGATCAGGATTGCTGGAGAGGTGCGCGACGTCACTCACCGCCCGCGCAAGCCTCCTCTTCCGTGGACAACACAATCTATATTGCAACCTCCGTCAGATCGGGTTGCTTCTCCACGATTCTCTCCGAAGGTCGTGCTTCGCAAGCTAGCGAAAGCGGTGGAACGTCGGCTACGCCCCGGTCGTCGAGAGTATATTTGGCTTGACCTAGTGACACGTCTTGGCTTGTACCGACGCCGGTATGATCACGCGTGGGTATTCATCGACCGTGACACCGACGCAAACGACTCCGCAGAAGACCTCTACCGCTGGACTGCTGCCAATAGGCCCGAAGTAAACAGTTGGTTTCTCATTAGGAAGACGTCAGCAGATTGGGAGCGGCTTGAAGCCGATGGTGTCCGTCTGATCCCATACGGAACCCTCAGGCATTGGGCTGCTCTCGCTAACGCTGCCCACCTAGCCTCCAGCCATGCTGATCGCTTCATTTCGCACTCCGTGCCGGGAAAGATCCGTCGAGGCTATAAATTCACTTTCTTGCAGCACGGTGTGATCAAGGGTGACATCTCAAGCTGGCTCAACCCGAAGCACATCGACCTCTTCATCACCTCCACAGAAGCCGAATACAGCTATGTGTCGGGGGACTCACCGTTCCGATTCAGCAAGAAAGAGGTACGCCTAACCGGCTTACCACGGCATGACGCGCTTGCACGATTGAAGGCGAATCAACTGAATGATGGAAAGCGGATCATTCTGATCATGCCTACATGGCGAAACTACCTCGTCAGCGAAATGGGGGGAACGTCCGCTCAGCGCGAGGGCGCGTCTAAGTTTGCCGAAAGCACTTTCGCACAAGAATGGGGCGCTCTTCTACGTTCCAACAAGCTGAAAACGATTTCACGACAGTCAGGTTTCCAGGTCGTCTTCATGCCTCATCCTAATATGCAGGCCCACCTAGCGTCGTTCGACGTACCAAAGGACTTTACCGTGGCTTCCTACGAGGAGACGGATCTTCGCCCTCTACTTGCGCGATCAGCATTCCTAATTACGGACTATTCCTCAATGGCGTTTAACGCCGCATACTTGGATGTACCGATGGCATACTTTCAGTTTGATCACGAAGAATACTTCAATGGACACACAGAACGGCCTGGCTACTTCAACTATCTGGAGGATGGGTTCGGACCTGTGTGTCTTACCGTTGAGTCGCTGTTAGAGGCCCTCGAGACTGGACTCGCCCAAGTTTCTTCCCCTTATACGACACGTATGCTCTCGACATTTCCCGTCAAAGACGGAAGGAACTGCGAGAGAGTGTTTGGCGCTATGCAGGAGCTAACAATCAAGCGCCCCTCTGACGCAAGAGAACGCGCCGCAGAACCCGACTTCTGGGCTCGCTAAGACCAGCGTCAGGCTTTGCTGGCCGACTCAAGAAACTCCATGAGGTTGTTCTGACTGCTACTTGCGTGTCCCGGAATCAGCGGTGCAGAACTCACTGCATTTGGATCCGTCGTGCCCCATAGAGGCATAGGGAACGGGTCCGGATACGAGCCCCGCGAAGCCTCAAATTCCCTTTCATCCGGGCGGTGAACAACAACCGGGATACCGAGAGAATGAGCATCGAATATTACCGAAGAATAGTCAGACACAACAAAATCACACACGGCGAGCAAGTCTTCGGCATCGACATCGTTGACGGTCAGTATTCTCGCACCTGCCCGCACTTCTTTTGATGGCAGGTACTGGTGTTCTTTAAACAGAAGCAGATCATTTCCCGATGCATGCAGGAAGTGCTCAAGCACACCGTTTTGGTAGGAGTCACATCTGCCCGACTCGCCACGTGCGTAATTGTAGTCCCTCCACGTCGGCAAATAGAGAGCAATCTTCCCTTCCTTCCGGGCAACCGATAGCTTCGCGCGGTCAGCCGAGAACGAGAGTGAGTCAGAACGACCGGACAACGATCCCTGCCGAGTCACCTTAGTTCGCGGGTACTCCGAGAAAAGCAACCGCTCTTGCGGCAGCAAAAATGCCGTCGAGAATCGCTCAGCAGCAAGCTCCCCATCAACGACGAAATAGTCCCACCGCTGGATGTCCTTGTACTTGTTGACCTTATGCGCCGGTCGAGCCTTAGTGATTTCCCGTTCATGCGAGTCAAAGAGCATCCGCTTGATCGGTGTACCGTGCCACAGCTGAACCCATGTAGAGCCCGCGCTCTTTGGAACGGACGCAGGAACCCAGGTCTCAGCAATGACGAACTCAGAGCGTTCGGCTGCACGTGTAAAGGCAATAGATTCGGGGCGAATTCGGTGTCTGGATGGCACACGTGCATCCGTCGTTGCAAAGCGGATGTCACGATCTCGGAAGCGCTCGTCGGCGAGCAGTTCCTCGAAAAGCGCTCGCGAGTTCCCTGTGTAACGGTAGTCGAACCCAAGAAAAAGAATCGTACCCGGAGCAACCTCAGGAGATCTGCCAGAGACGACCGTGTTGATGGTCCGCAACGGATGCCGTAGCCGCCGCTTCGTCTTTTTACCTGCGGATACAAGCTTCTTCGCAGGGGGCGTCGCGAAGTCCTTCCAAACGATCAGACGCTGGAGAGTCTGTGGTTTGTCATCCTCGAAGACTCGAAGCTTGAGGCACGCCTTCGTGAGCCAGCTGGTCTTTCTACCAAAGGTCGTGAATTGGAGGTCTTGCGCGGCGAGAATCTCGACGAACTCTCGCGCATATTCTGCTCGCAACTGCTTAGGCACCCGGCGTCCGTAGTAGGTGGAAAACTTCTCGAGGTGATATTCGGCGAGGTCACCAAGCGTTGCGGGGGTTCGTGGCGATATTGTGGCGAAACTCTTTCGAACTGCAGAAAGGTGGTCTCTCATATGTCTGGGAGTATCAGTTCCCGATTTCGTTGATGAGTTTGGGCTTGCCTGGATTATGTATAGGGGCGAGTGAACGAGCGAGACACGCTCAACCAGAGAGAACACCTGCGCGAGGAAGGGATTGTCTTCGTAAATCTGCCCTTCCTCATAGCGCAGGTCGTGCCTTTCAAGAAACGAGCGCCGATAGAGGTTGGTGACGCTGAAGTAGCTGTGCATGCGAAACAGCTGCTCGCATTCAGCCCCCTCAAGCATCCGTTGGTGCCAGAAGGGCTCGATGTTGTAGTAGTCGTACTTGCCCAAGTGGTCGGGCTTTGGCCGGATGAACTTCCAATCAAAGTGCACGAGATCAGACTCGTCCTCGAGCGCCCGCTCCGTCGTCACCTGGAGTGTGACGCGTTCGATGAAGTCGTCAGCGTCCACGAAGAGCACGAACTCGCCGCGCGCTAGGTCGAGGGCCCGGTTGCGCGCCGCACCCTGGCCCGCGTTCGCCTGTTCCAGAACGACGAGCTGTTGGTGGCGTGCCGCATAGTCAGCGAGGATACTCGCGGTGCGGTCGGTCGACCCGTCGTTGACGACGAGCACCTCGAAATCGGGCATTGTCTGCGCGAATATCGAGTCCAGACAGCGCGACAAGAACTGCTCGCCGTTGAAAACAGGCACGATCACGCTCACCAGTGGGCTGGTGCGAGATTTTGCCAACATGCTCTGTTGTATGTCTCCGGGTAGAGTCGAGGCGCCTATGCCGAGCAAAAAACCCAACAGGCGTAGCCTACTCCGTTCACGGGCGGAATTGCACTCCACGTGACACGGAGCTTCTGCGCTTGGTCCTTAGCCAATCATAGCTATACCCATAGGAATTGCATGCCAGACCGTGCGGCCCGACCGAGAATAGGCGTGCAAGCCTGTGCGGTTACGCGTGCGGCCGCTCCGCACCTACGTGTGGCACCCGCAATCACACACGGCGCAGCCTGCGTGCAGTCCGTGGCGGCAATCGAGTGTGCGGTAGGCGGGTGCATCACTGCGCAGGTCAAGCAGGCGGTGCAGCAATTTCCTCATGCCTTCATTACGTCAGAGCCAGGTTACGGGAAGCCTACGAAGCGCTGAACGACTCCTGAGCAGCGCCTGAAACGCGCCTGCCTGGCAAGAGGGCGGCGATCGCGACCCCGATCCAGCCACCTATCGTGTTCGCGATGATGTCGGATACGTCCGCAAAGCGCTCGGGCAGAAACATGAGCTGCGCTAACTCGATGCCGCACGAGAGCGCAAACGGGAAGAGGATCGCCGCGACCCACCACCTGCGTCCAGCCCCGAGCAAAGCAAAGAAGAGACCGAGCGGCACGAACATGATGACGTTCGCCGTGAACTCAAGCTGCAGGTAGCCAAACGACTCTGGAACACCACACCCATGCAGCACGTTAAGGAAGGCGCGGATGTCATCGCCGCGCCCGCGATCTACCGGGGTCGGGTTGAGCGTGATCGCGAGTGCAACGAGAAGAACCAACCCGAGGCCGACGATCCCAACCCGCTGACGGGCTGAGAGGCGCCTGCGCGATCCCTTAATCCCGTCCGGTGAATCGGTCACTGTGGGCCTCCCTCGTGCGTACGCGTACCGCGCAAACACGCAGTCTAGCCGTTTGGAGCCTGGCAATACTCTCGATGATTGGCGAACGCGAGACGCCTCGGTTACCCTGAAAGCTGCCGAATCTACGTTGCTCCCGCCGTTGGCCGAGCGTCGTCGCGCCACACCTACCCCGAGGGAGCACCGCATGGGTGACAACCTAACCGAGTTCGAAAAGATGCTGTCTGAAGCCTCCGAGGAGTCGAAGAATCAAGCACCAAAGAAGCGGCACGGTCTGCGCAACACCCTCATCGTTATCGGGTCGATCCTCGCCCTCATCGGCATCGGCGCGGGTGTCGCCTACGCCCTGTTGAGCAACGCGTACAACGAGATCGAACGCGTCGACACAGTCGACCCGACCCTCGAACGCCCCGCGGCCGTCGAGCCTCCCGCAGGCAAGAATGCACCGATCAACGTGCTGCTACTCGGATCCGACTCGCGCGACACCACAGACCCGAATGCGAGCGCCGAAGACCTGAAAGGATTCCGCAGCGACGCGATCATGGTCGCGCAGATCTCACCGAACCGCGACCACGTCACGGTCATGTCGATCATGCGCGATAACTGGGTCGAGATCCAAGGCCACGGCGAGGCGAAGATCAACGCCGCTGTCGCCTTCGGCGGCATCCCGCTCGCGGTGAATACGGTTGAGAACTTCATCGACGCACGCATCGACCACGTCGCGCTCGTCGACTTCGACTCATTCAAAGGCCTCACCGACGCCGTCGGCGGCGTAACAGTCGACAACCCGATCGCGTTCACCTCGCATCACGGCAGCTTCGACTTCGCACAGGGCAAGATCACTCTCAGCGGCGAGGAAGCGCTCGGGTTCGTGCGCGAGCGTTACGCGTTCGACGATGGTGACTACCAGCGTGCCCGTAACCAGCAGATCTACCTGAAGGGCCTGCTCTCGCAGATGCTCAGCAAGGAGACGCTGACGAACCCGGGCAAGATCACGGCAACGTTCGATGCGCTGAAGCCATACCTCATCGTCGATCAGGATCTCACGCTGACGAAGGCCGCAGGACTTGGCTACGACATGCGAAACATCCGCAAGGGCGATATCTCGTTCTTCACGAGCCCGACCCTCGGCACCGGCACGTCGGGCGACGGGCAGTCAATCGTGCTGCCCGACTGGGCCGAGATTGAGTTGCTCCGCGACGCGATGCGAGACGGCACACTCGACCACTACGCGGAGACACGCCAGCCGGGCTCCGAGCAGCCAGGCTAGGGCAGCAGGCAGCCCGGGCCGGACTCAGCCTGCCCGGAGTTGACAGTTGTTGTCGCCAACCGACAGCCCATGCGACAACGACTGCCCACTCGAGCACGAGAGAACCGCGTCACCAGGCCCCCGGCACCCCAGTCACCCAGGCCCCAGGGGCCCAGTCACCCAGGCCCCAGGCACCCGGGGCCCCAGGCACCCCAGGCCCCAGGGCCCCAGGCACCCCGGAGCCGCCTACACGCCCTCGCTTCGGTGCACGACGCGCCCGTCAACGACGGTGAGCAGCACTGGCAGGCCGGGCAGCGCCTCAGGCTTCGCCGCCACTGGGTCGCCACCGAACAGTGTGACGTCGCCGACAGCCCCCACCGAGAGGTGCCCCCTGTCGCTGTGTCCGCGGGCAAGGGCAGGCCACAGCGTGTACGCGAGGAGGGTGTCTTCGCCTGTCAGCCGTTCGCCTGGCTCGAAGGGCGCCTGCCCGGCCGACGGGTCGTGGCGTCCGCGTGCCCATGCCATTCCGACGCGGGGGTCGTAGTCGGCGACGGGCCAATCAGATCCGAGTGTGAGCCGCGCACCGGCGTCGAGTACGCTCTGGGCCCGGTAGCCTGTGCCCCAGCGATCCTCGCCAAGGCGCTGCGACCAGTTGTCTGAGTTGTCTTCCCTGCGCCACTGCATGTGCAGGGGCTGCATGGATGCGGTGATGCCAGAGCCGCCGAGCTTCGCAACGTCTGCGTCGCTCATCACCTCGAGATGTTCGATCGAGTGCGCGGGGAGCCCGGCTGCCCGCGCCGGCAGGTCTGCGTAGGCGTCGAGCACGTCGTTCACCGCCCGGTCTCCGACAGCGTGCGTCGCGACGAGCATCCCCGCGTCGTGGTAGCGGCCGAGCACCCGCAGATATTCGGGCCATTCCGGCCACGCCGCGCGCAGCCCCTCTCCCTGCGTGTCGAGCTCGTGCAGCAGCGCTGTCCCAGTGTCGATCACTCCGTCTGAGAAGAGTTTTACTGCGCCGCCCTCCCACAGGCGGCCGCGTTCGTCTTTCGCGGCGATGATCCGATCCTGATCCGCATCCGTGAAATGCACCCTGTGCCATTCGTGCACGACGATGCGCTGCGGGAGCCTCCCGCGCGATTCGAGTTCGCGAAGCATCTCGCGGGTGCGCGGGCCGCCGTCCATGATGGCGCAGCCTGTGAGTCCGGCGGCTGCGAACCGCAGCAGCACGGCTTCGAGCCTGTCGAGCTCGGCCTCGAGGTCGGCCATCGGTACGGCCTCGGTCATGAAGCTCAGCACCGACATCTCGCAGAGCTCGCCAGTGAAGCGGCCCGTCTCGTCGACGACGGTCTCGCTGCCGTCTGGGTAGCGGATCGGCTCTTCGACCCCGGCTGCGGCGAGCGCCGCCCCCGAGGCGAGACCTGTGTGCCCGTCGTAGAACCTGAGGAAGACTGGGCGGTCGCCAGTCACTTCCTCAAACGCCGAGCGGTCGATGCCGCCCACCTCGAACATCTCGTACTCGAGGTTCCACCCCTCGAGCCACTCGCCCGGGGCGAGCCTCGCGTGCTCGGCGGCAAGGCGGTCACGCAGCTCGGCGATCGTGCTCACACCGCCGAGGTCGATACCTCGGGTCGACACTGCCCCGGAGTCTGGGTGGGCGTGCGAATCCCAGAGGCCTGGCGTGAGCGTGCCGCCGCGAGCGTCGATGATCTCGATGCCTGCGGGCGCCGCCTGACGGATCTCGTCGTCGGTGCCGACAGCGGTGATGACGCCGCCCTCGATAAGGATCGCTGTCGCAGCACCTTCACCGCTTTCCGCGACGTTCCGCCGCAGGCGGGCACCCACGACGGCGAGGGAGCCTCCGGAACCGAACGCCGCAGCGCTTCCCGTTCCGGTATCGGCCGCTACTCCGGCCCCTGCGCCAGCCAGTGCGCCTTGGTCAGTCGCCTCGCTCATTCGATCTCCTCCCCGAGGGCGGGCGCGGCGGCGGTGCGTGTGCTCACCTGCGCGCCAGCGTCGCCGCGCTCGGCGCCGTCGATGTCAAGCCCGGGAGCCGGCCTGCGGAAGCCCTTCGTGAGGAACGCGAGGTAGACGACTCCTGCCGCGAGCCAGAGGCCCCCGACAGTCAGGGCGAGCGGGCCGAGGCTGAAGAGCAGGAACAGGTCGACTGCCGCGCCGAGCACGGGGATGAGGATGAACCCGAAGAAGTGGGTGCGAATCGGCATCCTGTCGCGGTTTTTGAACCAGAGCACGAAGACGCAGACGTTCGCGACGGTGAAGGCGAGGAACGCGCCAAAGTTGATGAGCGAGGTCGCGTCGCCGACGGTGAGGAACTGTCCGATGAGGCCGATCGCGGCGATGAGCAGGAGGTTGAAGACCGGTGTGCGGAACTTGTCGTGCAAGAACGCGAACGCCTTCCGCGGGAAGACGCCGTCGCGGCCCATCACGAAGAGCAGTCGGCTCCCGCTCGCTTGTACGGCGACGCAGGAGGCGATCCCGCCGATCAGGATCGTCGAGTTCACGAGCCCCGCAAACACCGGCCCGCCAATGAGGTTCAGCACTTCAAAGCCGGCGGTGTCGGTGTTTGCGAACTCGGTGCCGGGGTGCGACCACTGCATGACGAAGGAGGTGAGCACGAAGATCACGCCACCTGCAAGTACCACGTAGACGATGCCGCGCGGAACGTTGCGCTTCGGGTCTTTGACTTCCTCGCTGAGCGTGCTCACCGCGTCAAACCCGAGGAAGGAGTAGGCGGCGACTGCCGCGCCCGCAGCGACCGCGGAGATCGTCGCGCCCTCGGGCCAGATCGCGACACTCACTTCGTTCGTGGTTCCCGAGGCGAACGCGATGCCGAAGCCGATGAGCGCGAGCACACCGACGAGGGTGAGCAGGAGCAGCACCCTGTTGAACCTGTCGGCGAGTTTTAGCCCGACGACGTTCACGAGGGTGCAGAACGCGATAAGGATCAGGCCCCACGCCCACGGCGGCAGGAAGGGGAACTGCGCTGAGAAGTAGAGCGCGGTGATGAGCCAGGCGACCATCGGGAGGAACATGTAGTCGAGCAGGATCACCCAGCCCGACAGAAACCCGACTTTGCCGCCGAGCGTGCGCCTTGCGTACGTGTAAATTGAGCCGGCCGCAGGGAACGCCCGCGCGAGCTTTCCGTAGCTCAGGGCCGTGAGCACCATCGCGAGGGTCGCGAAGACGTATGCGAGCGCTGAAGCGCCGTGCGACAGCGTCGCGATGACCCCGAAGGTCGCGATGACGACGGCTGGCGCCATGTACGAGAGGCCGAAGACCACCAGGCCTGTGAGCCCCAATTGGGGAATGAGTTTCTTCACCTGTTCTGACATTGCTGATCGCTCCTTTGAGATCGGGTGGCTGGGTTGGTGTTAGTGGGAAGCGGGGCGCCAGGTTGCTGGCGTGATCCGGCCCCCGTAGATGGGAAGGTCTATGGCGGCGCCGTCTTCGATGCCGTCGAACTGCTGCCAGACTCGGTTGAGCCCGGCAGTGCCCGACGTGCGGACCTCGCGGGCGGTACCGAGCCTCAGCACGTCGGTCACGACGCAGGGCTCCGCGCCGACCGCACGGCTGCGCACTCGGCCCTCGGGGTCGACGATGAGGCTCTGGCCGACGCCCGCCGGGGTCGCAGCGTTCACGCTCGCGATGAAGACCTGGTTGACTATCGCGTTCGCGCGGGCGAGCACGAGCTCCTGCTCTCGGTCTATCGTCGGCGTGAGCACGACGTTGATGATCGCCTCGCAGCCGTCCCAGGCGAGTTGTCGGTGGATCTCGGGGAACCAGGCGTCGTAGCAAATGGTGAGCCCGATCCGCCCTCTGCCTGGGATGTCGAATGAGACGATCTGGTTGCCTGGCGTGCAGGTTTCGTAGGGCCGCCACGGAAAAATCTTGCGGTAGCTTGCGACGAGTTCGCCGGCCGGCGAGTAGACGGGCATCGTGTTGAAGCGCGCGTCGCCGTCTGCCTCGACGACGCTGCCGGGAATGAGCCAGACGCCGTGCGTCCGTGCGATCTCAGCGAGTCGCGCGCATCGGGGGCCGTCGATCGGCTCGGCGTTGTCGGCGAGCGCGTCGCTACCTGTGAAGCCCTCCGCGGGGTTCGTGAGGTGCAGCTCCGGGAACACGATGAGTTCTGTCGCGGGGTACGAGGCGAGCACCCGGGAGACCTCCGCCTCAAGCGCGTCGAGCGACGGCGACGAGGTCAGCTGCATGAGCGCGATAGGGAGCGCGCGGGAGCCGCTCCCTCCGGTCACGGCTTCCTCGCCGTTCACAGGCTCGGCCACCAGTCAGCTCCGGTCCAGAGCGAAAGCTCGGCCTCAAGCGCCGCGCCGATACTGAACACAGTCTGGTCGTCGTACGTGCGCCCGACAATTTGTACGCCGGTGGGCACCCCGTTTGAGGCGCGGCCCGAGGGTACTGCGAGCACAGGCACCCTGCCGATGATGTTGAACGGCATCGTCAGCATGGTGCTGAACACCTCGTCGATGTTGTCGGCTGGGGCGTCGGCCGCGAGGTCGGTGCTCGCGACCGTCGGGCAGACAAGAGCGTCGTAGCTCTCGAGCAGCTCACCGAGCGGGCGGTAGAACCGCGTTTCTCCCTCGAGCCCCTCCGCGTAGCTCAGCGAGCTGCCGGCGCGGTCAACGAACGCGCGGGTGTACGGCATCATGAGCTCGCGGCGGCTCTCATCACCGTGCAGCGTGTCCTCGATCGAGGTGCCCATGATCGCGCCGAAGTGGGTCCACATGAGCTCGAAGATCTCGTGCTTCGTCCATGGCAGCTCGACCTCGTCGACAGTGGCTCCCGCTGCCCGCAGCGCTTCGCCGACGGCGAGGGTGTTCGCGCGGACCGCGGGGTCGAGCTCGTAGTCGCCGAGCGTGAGGCAGAGCGCGATCCGCGTGCCCGCGAGTGCGTCAGGGTGAGCGGTGAGCGTGAGCCGTTCGCGGAGCGAGGCTTGGTCCCCCGGCCACGCGCCAGCCATCACGTTCTGCAACCGCGCGACGTCTGCAACCGATCGCCCCATCGGCCCGTCTGCGCAGTAGGTGTCGCTGTTGAACGGGGCAAGGCCTGGGATTCGGCCGAATGGCGGCTTGAAGCCGACGACGCCGCAGAAGGAGGAGGGAATGCGGATCGATCCACCGATGTCTGAGCCCGTGGCGAGCAGAGTCGATCCTGCGGCGAGCACCGCACCAGAGCCGCCCGAGGAGCCACCGGGCGTGATGTCGGTGTTGTGCGGGTTGCGGGTCACGCCCCACAGCTTCGAGTGCGTCACCGAGGAGCAACAGAACTCGGGGTTGGTCGCGCGCGCGTGGATGACGGCGCCCGCCGCGGCGATGCGCTCGACGAGTGGGTGTGTGACGTCGGCGCGCTCTCCTTTGAGCAGCAGGGAGCCGTCCTGGGCAAGATGTCCTTTGATCGGCTGCTCGTCCTTGAGGATCAGTGGGATCCCTTCGAGCGGCCGAGCGGTGCCGTCCCTGAAACGCTGCTCGGACTCCTTCGCGGCAGCGTATGCCGACTCACGCAGGTCTTCGCTGACTGCGTTGATCGCTGGCTCCGCGTGGTCGAGCCGCGCGAGCGTCTGGGTGAGGAGCTCGACTGGCGAGAGCTCTCCCGACTCGAACAGTGCCGTCGCCTCTGTGGCTGTCAGGTGGGTGATTGACATACTTCTCCCTTAGTATCGGACGCTTCGTTGCGTCGCCGTACACTGTACGGTGCGCGATGTATGGCTAGTAAAGTGAAGAAATGTCCGAGTGTCAAGAGTTTCAGTCGAACGCCGATCAGGGAGCCGAACAGCCAGCCCCCCTGAGCCGGGCCTCAATCACCGACGCGGCAATCACCTTCATCGAGGAGAACGGGCTGACGAAGCTGTCGATGCGAACACTCGCATCGACGCTTGGCTGCGGCACGATGAGCCTGTACTCGCACGTGAAGAACCGCGACGACCTCATCGCAGCCATCGTGCAGGAGCTTCTTGAGCGCAGCAGGCTCCTGCTGGTGACAGGCACCACCTACCCCACCTGGCAAGAGCAGATCCGCGCTTCGCTCTTCGCGTACCGCGACCTCGCCGCCGCCTACCCGGCGTCTTTCGAGCTCCTCGCGCTCGCGCCCTACGGGGCCGCCGCCGTCGCCGAGCACCTCGAGGGAATCGTCGAGTCGCTGCGCCGCGCGGGCGTTCCAGCCGATCGAGCATACGAGGTGCTCGGCGCCCTCGACGCGTACGCGACCGGGTTTCTCATGGTGTGGGCGCGCACGCTACCCCTCGACGAGGCCGCTGAGCCTGCCGACGATTCGCCACTCACCGCGCTCCGCACGCTCACGGCGTTTGACCACGGCCTCGATGTGTTCATCGCCGGGTTCGAGCGCGAGTTCACGCCCTAGCGGCATCCCAGGCTCAGCCCAGCCTAGCCCGGCCATGCCTCGCCCAGTCCCGCCAAAGAGCACGTTTCTCGCCAAAACGCCCGAAACCTACCGCTGAAAACAGGCCGTTTGGCAGGAACACTACTCTTTCGCGGCGGCTAGGGAGAGCGTGCCCCGCAGCCCCCGCACGACAAGATCCAGCTACCCGCCGCAGCAACTTGATTCACAAGGCCCCGAAGAGCTCGCCTGGGTCCGTCCGCGAAGACTATGTCTCTCATCCATGGTGACGATCAGTCGATCGTGCTGCCCAACTAGACAGAGATCGAGGTGCTTCGGGCGGCGATGCGCGACGGTGCGCTCGACCACTACGCGAGCACGCGCCGGGCCGGCTAGGAAATGGGAACAACGAAGGCGGCCTGGGGTTGATCCCGCGTTCGCGGAACCTGCCCCAGGCCGCCGTATTCGTGTCAGCGTGCTCTGACCTCACCCATCTCGTACTGGCTTACACGCCGGTCCCATAGCGGCCTGTTGAAGGGGTCGTTTCGACGTGCGCTACGAGAGCCTATGGGGTCAATCTGCGCGACGATGATCTCTTTGCCCCCTCCGGCCCGTGCCAACGGCCATCCGGTGTGATCGGCGATCATGCTGCTTCCGATGAACTGCTGTCCGCGCTCGATGCCGTACCTACTTGCAGCTGCGACATACATTTGATTGCTGTGCGCTCCTGCGGTGACCATGAGGTGCGCAAGGGGCGGCATGTCTGCGGGTTGGTGTGGGTTGGGTACCCAGTCACTCGGAGCGAGAACCAGGTCGGCACCCTCCACGGCCAGCGATCGAAAGCTCTCAGGTACCCACGCGTCGTAGCAGATCAACATCCCCACCCGTCCAAACGGGGTTTCGGTAACGGGGTACCCAAGGTTGCCTGGATCAAACGCCAGGTTCTCCGAGTTCCAAAGATGGACCTTGCGGTAGAGCGATTCGACCCCGTTCGGACCAACGAGCACCGCGCTGTTGTACAGCGCGCCCCCGTCTGCCTTCTCGCCGAAGCCGCCGCTGACCCAGACGTTGTGCTCCTTGGCCAACTGTTCCCAGGCGCGAATTGTCGAGCCGGTGAGCGGTTGCGCAGCAGCCGCAGACTCTGCCCGGTCGGCGAACGCCCAGCCCCCACTCGCACACTCTGGAAGGACAATAACGTCCGCTCCGAGCGCTACCGCGCCCCGGATAGCTTCCACCGTCATGTCAGTGTTTGCTTCGATGTCGCCCAGAATTGGGTCCGTCTGCGCGCACGCTACGACGATGCTGGTGCTCGAGCGTTCGTCCGGGTCAACCATCGGTTTACTTCCCGCCCTCGGTGAGAGTAACCGTCATCGGTTCGAAGTCAGCCCCGATCAAATCGACGTCACTTTCCTCGAGCAATCCAAGTGCTGCTGTGTGAACATCGGTCCGGAAGGCGTCCGCATCAGGCTTCTCCGAGATCACTCCGCCAGCCAAAGCTATGTCGATCGTCTGGTCCCAATCAGCCTGCTTGAGCGTTCCGATCTCTGCCGTTGCCCCATCCCAGATGAGCTTATTGATCTCATTCATCATCCACATCTGGTGGCTCTCTCCGAGCGCGCTGCCCCGTTCGAGAACGTAGCCAACGCACTGCTTGGCGTCGTCGCGGCACGAAGCCCACCCCTGATAAGTTGCGGCGAGGAATCGGGCTGCGATGTCAGCGTTGTCGCCTTCGTTGAGCCACTTTCCTCCCGCGTAGATCCCGTCCTCCAGTGTCTGGTAGCCGAGCTCCTGGAGGTTAATGACAGAGAAGTCCTCGGGCTGGTAGAGCTCGCCCGTGTCGGGGTTCTTCGTGGCGAGCAGCTGTGCATACTCGTTGTACGTCTTCGCCTGAACGACGTCAGCTTCGCGGTTCAACAGCAGCGACATGTCGAACGGCTGCTGGACGACATCAAAGTCCTTCTCGAAGTCGACACCCTCGCCTTCGAGGGCCGATCTCAAGGTCAGGTCGTTGCCGCCGCCCCAGGAACCGACCTTCTTCCCCACAAAGTCCTGGAGCTTTTCGATCCCGGAGTCGGCCCACGCCACTTCGAGATACGCTCCGTGCTGGAAGATCTGCGAAATGTTCACAATGTCCGCGCCCTCTTCCCGAGAGGCCATGCTCTTCACCACGTGACTCACCGCAAACTGCGCGTTGCCTGACGCGAGAACCTGTTGGGGCACGACATTCGTGCCTCCCTCCTGAATCGTGACGTTCAGGCATTGATCCGCATAAAATCCCTCCTCGGCAGCGGCAAAGTACCCGGCGAACTGCGCCTGCGCGACCCACTGCAGCACAACGGTGACGTCGTCGACCTTTTCGCAATTCTCATTTGCGGGCTGACTCGAGCTTCCCGGGTCCGACATACCCGAGCAGCCAGCGAGCCCGACGACGAGGGCTGACGTTGCCCCAAGCGCGAGCAGAGCCCGGCTAGAGAGGTGTTGCATCTTCATTGATGTCTCCTTTAATTGAGGTACAGAACTTCGGTATAGGTATTTACAAAACTGTCTGCTGCCATGGCACGAGCACACGGCCCACGAGCAGAACGACTCCGTAGGCGACAAGGCCAAGAATGCTCGCTGCGAATACAGCGGCCCAAGTGAGAGTGAACTGTGAGAGCGCTGCGGAGTTCGCAATCATCACACCGAGAGCGTTCGCTGTGCCGCCAAAGTACTCGGCAACAATGATGCCGATCACCGAGAGCGTCGCGCCGACTTTGAGCCCGTCGATGAGCGACGGGAGCGCACCAGGGATCCGAACGTAGAGCAGAAGTTGGCGACGCGAGGCGCCAAGAGAGTCAAGGAGCTCCCGGTGCAACGGATTCACCGCCAACAGCCCTCTTGTTGTGTTCACCATCACTGGGAAGAACACCATGATCGCCGCAACGGCAATCTTGGAGAAAATGTTCGTACTCCCAAACCACGCGTTAAAGATCGGTGCGAGAGCAACCACGGGAGCGCAGCTGAGTATCGCAACGAGAACAAGCGCCGTCTTCGCGAATCGTTCGAACAGGCTCACAACGAGGGAAGCGACAATCGCCAGGCTCGCCCCAAGCAGGATCCCACCAAAGACGCCCACGGTGGTAACACGAGCTGCTGACACGAGCGCACCGAAGTCAGAGAAGAACCGGGCAACGATCCCTGATGGTGCCGGCAGAATGTACGTTGGCACGTTTGCGCCTCGCACGATCAACTCCCACCCCACCAGTACGATAAGGCCAACAACGAGAGCGGGTACGGCGGCTTTGAGCTTGGGGAGTTGCCCGAGCCGGACCGTCGGCTGTCGTCCGATCCCGATTGCCTGTGTTGCGGTCATCAGACACCCGCCACAGTCGGTTCGAGTACGGAATGCAGCGCCTCGCGAACATGAGTCTCGGCGTCATGAAACGCCTCGCTCGAACGAGTGTCATCGACCCGCGGGTACGGCAGGTCAATGGGGATGCGCGTTGCGATACGCCCTGGGCGTGGGGACATCACGACTACCTCGGTGGAGAGGAACGTGGCCTCAGAAACGCTGTGCGTAACGAACACGATCGTCGTGCCAGTCTCACGCCAGATTCGCAACAATTCTCTCTGCAGATACTCACGGTTCATCTCGTCGAGGGCCCCCAGCGGCTCGTCCATCAACAAGATCTTGGGCTCGAAGGAAAGAGCACGGGCGATTGCGGCTCGCTGCTGCATTCCGCCCGAGAGCTGACGTGGCCTGTGGTTTTCGAATCCGTCCAACCGCACGAGCTCGAGCAGCTCACGAGCCTTTGACGCGCGCTTTTGCGCATTCACGCCTGCAACCTGCAGCGGGAGCTCTACGTTTTGTTGGATGGTGCGCCAGTCCATGAGTCCCGGCTGCTGAAAGACCATGCCGTAGTCACGGTCACGACGGCTCGTCTTTGCACTCTTGCCAAAGATTCCAACCGCTCCCTCGTCAGGGTCAAGCAGGTCACCAATGAGCCTCAACAGGGTGCTCTTACCGCATCCAGAAGGGCCGAGTAGCGAGACAAAGGCCCCCTCCTCGATATCAAGGTTGATATCTGCGAGCGCCGGGATTGCCTGGCCAGACACGTGAAAGGTCTTACTGGCGTTTGTGATGGAAATTGCGTTAGCCATTGACGTTCCTCTTTCTCAGTACGAAGAGTTCTACGAGAGTAATGATTTGCACGAAGACAACCCCGCCGAGAGAGGCCACGAGTACCGCGGCGAAAAGTGTCTCCGGAGAGTTGCTGTAGTAATACGCGGCTGTAAGGATGGCCCGGCCAATCCCCAGCCCCGTTCCCGCGGACAGCTCACCAACGATTGCACCAATCACCGACGCAGTCGCAGCCAGCCGCAAACCAGTGAACAGGCTTGGCACTGCGGAGGGGAAACGCAGCCACCACAAGATCTGCCAGCGCGAGGCCGAGACGCTCTGCATCAATTCCACTTGCACAGGGTCAGGGCTGTTCAGCCCAGTAAGCATATTGATCACAACGGGAAAGAACGAGAGGTACGCGGCAATGATGGTGACGGCGACCCAGCTCGGGAGCCCAGCAGCACCCGCCCAGACAACAATGATCGGTGCCAATGCGACAAGCGGGATGGTTTGTGACATTACGAGCCACGGAAGCAGCCCGCGGCTCAGAACAACGACCTCGCGAAGAGCAACTGCCAGGACACAGCCGATAAACGCGCCTATGACGAGCCCAATTCCGGCCTCGCGGAGAGTGACAGAGAGCTGGGTAAGTAGATACCCAAAGAGCGTCTGTCCGCCCCCTCCGCTTGTGGGCTCAGCCAGCGCCCCAAGAATGACTCCGACATGGGGCATGGCGTAGTCAGAGCTTGAGATTGGCAGCGGAATCTGCGTGAACGGAACCTTGTCTCCGGTGAGCGTTCCAAGAGCCTTATACCCTTCCCATAGCAGCACAACTGACAGGATCGCAACGAGAACGGTGATTATGAATCGATAGACCGCTTGAATACCTTGACGGGAAGGCCCTCGCGGCTTATCCCTAAATTCCTTATTTTGACTGGCTAAAGGCCGAGCCAATGTGGTCTGCGCCATTGCATCCCTTTCAAAAGTGAACCATTGGTTCTATTTATGGTAGCCGACGGCTCCGGAATCCGCAGCTACGAATCTCATCACATTTCGATCACACAGCTTTGTGCGCCGAACGGGGTTCGATTCTTGCGCTCAGGCCGCGGGATTCTCGGAGAAAAGGTCGATGGTTGACCCCCACCGAAGTGCCCGCAAGCTCTCGAGCGTGTCGAGGTCATTGCGCAGCACGCTGTCAGCCGGCAGCCTGACCGGTGCGTACCCGAGGGCCAAGTGGCGCGCGGCAGAGCCCACCCCAAACCCAACCGGGCGTCGGCTGCCTGCGCGCAAAGCAAGAGCAGTCGTTCCTGTGCCAGCACGATCCGGAATGTAAACGTCTTTGCCCCCGGTTGGCAGGTCGGCAAGGAGCGAGTCCACGGCCTGAGGGTTGATCCCGGGAAGGTCAGCATGGATCACCAGACGTGGGGCACGGGGACTGCGCCTGGCAGCTAGCGCGAGCCCCTCGCGGACGGCCCCGTTGAGCCCGCCCCCAACCTGCTGCACAAGGAAGGTCACTTGAGCATCTGGAAAGTGCTCCTGAACTGCAACGTCAGACACGACGATAACCTCGTCGACTTGCGCCGTACGTTTCAAGGTTCTCACGCATCCCTGGGCAAGACGCCGCGCAATATCCGACACAGTTGAAGCGGGCAGGTCGGGTCGCAACCGTGATTTCGCAGTGCCAAACCCGCGAACAGGAACGATAGCGGTCCACCCAGTCGCAGCGTCCATCGGCCTACTCCGCCCGAGGGTCCAGCACCTTGCCCGCCGCAACTGCGGCGAGTGCGGACCGGTACCCTTCTTCGAAAGCCTCTTGCGTTCCGAGGGAGAAAAGATCCAACTCGAGGTCTCGGTTGATATGCCGGGCGCGCTGATCAGTCCCAGGAACAACATACTCGCCCAACCCCCGCACGAGGGCTACGGGGATTCCGGCTGTCTTTCCTTTCACGAGGTCTGAAGCAGCTGCGATCTCATCAGCGACGCAGCGTTGTGTGACCGTAAGCGGTTTCCCTGCGGTGTCCACGCCTCCCCGCTCGTCTGCGTAGAGGGCAACATTCGCACTTCCGATCGCAATGTCAGTTTGCCCGTAGCGCCACGGCCGACCGACAGTGTCCGTGATCACGATCCCAAGATCAATGCCGAGTGCATCTCTTAGTTCGTTCGCGAGCCTTCGAGCAGACGCATCAGGATCCTCGGGGAGCGCGAGCACCCAGTCTCCAGCAACGTTACTTGCGTCCACGCCCGCGGCTGCGGCGACCACCCCGAGGCGGTTCTCGACGATTGCAGACGCGTTGGGACCGCGCATACGCGCGACAACGCGGACCGTATCTCGTTCGATGAGTTTGGCGCGTTCCGAGGCAGGGATGAAACAGTCCTCAACCTTTGAGACAACCTTGCTTGTGACAGCAAGCACGTCACCGTCATCGACCGCAATTCCAACGAGCGAACGAACAATCTCCGTCGCGAGTGAGTGGTCCGGCGTGAATTCGGGCAGGCCAATGAGCGGAATAATCTCTAACCCAGGTGTTCGTTGCATGCGCCTCGCTCCTTTGCGATACGTGAGTTGTGGTGATCGAGGGGAGCCCGGGGGTTCCGGCTCCCCGCGCGGACGATCAGAACCCCGCGGGAACCTGCGGCGTGAAGATCGTCTTGTAGTGCAGGTACGGGATGATTGCTTCCGCACCGAGCTCGAAGCCCACCCCTGAGTTCTTCCTACCCCCGAACGGTGCACCGATGTCGAAGTTCGACATGTTGTACGCAACGGTCCCAGTCTCAATGCGCCGCGCGGTTTCGATGCCTAGGGTCTCGTCGGCGGTGTAGACGGCGCCCGACAGCCCGTACTCCGAGTCGTTGGCGAGATCGATTCCCTCCTCGAGGTCCCCGCTGTAGCGCGTGATCGATACAGCCGGGCCGAACACCTCTTCGCGGAAGATCGTCATGTCGGGTGTTACATCTGCGAACACGGTCGGCTCGACGAAGAACCCCCTGCCGGTCACGGCGTTCCCGCCCGCAACAGCCCGTCCACCTTCCTCGCGCGCGATCCGGTAGTAGCGTTCAATGGATTCGCGATGCCCTGCGCTCACGACCGGCCCAATGACTGTCTCCGGGTCAAACGAGTTCCCTACCTTCCATCGGTCTACCTCGGCCGCAACGGCATCGACGACATCGTCGTACAGCACATCGGGCACGATAAGGCGTGAGTTATTCGTGCAGGCCTGTCCGTTGTTCGAGAAGCTCAAGTCGTGCAACTCGGAAATGAGCGTGTCGATGGAAGCGTCCTCGAGCAGCAGCGCTGCCGATTTTCCACCAAGTTCGAGCGTGACTGGCTTCAGGTTCTCGCCACACATACGCCCAATCTTGCGACCGACAGGCGTCGAGCCAGTGAACGCGATCTTGTCGATCCCGGGATGTCCGATGAGGTGGTCACCCGTCGCACGGTCACACGGCAGGATGTTGATCACGCCAGCGGGAATACCCGCTTCGGCCGCCGCATCAGCAATCAGAAACGAGTTCAGCGCGGTGAGCGATGCTGGCTTGATCACGGCGGTGCATCCAGCGGCGAGCGCAGGAGCAAGCTTGAAGAACAACGTGCTGAGCGGAAAATTCCAGGGCGCGATCATCCCGACGACACCGATGGCCTCGCGGCGCACAAGCGAATGCCCCCGGCCGGCAGGCCGCAAATCCTCCAGCTCAGTTGACCCGATGATGTCGGCGTAGAACCGCAGAAGCGACGAAGCAGTGTCGGCATTGCTGAACCGCGAACGCTCGAATGGAGTTCCGACCTCTCGGGAGATGAGACCGCCAATCGCGTCCCGTTGTCGCTCAATCGCGTCGGCGAACCGACGCATTACGGCGGCTCGCTGCTGGGGCGAGTACCCCGCCCAGCCATTGCGGTCGTTGAGCGTAGCGCGCGCTGCTGCCACCGCACGATCGACCTCTTCTGGGCCCGCCAGAGCGTAGCTCCCTAGGTGTTCCTCTGTGTTCGAGTCGAAGTTCTCCCCGCGGCTGGAAGTGCTTGGCGTGACCCACGACCCTCCAACATAGAGTTCATTCCGTTCCATTGTTTTCTCCGTGTTCTGGTGGCGAACGGTCTCTGTTGCCACCCAAATCTGTCAGTTGCTAGCCGGCGACAAGTTCTTCGCGCAGCTGTTGGGCTCGGTGCACTTCAGAGACAGCAAGCACTGTCGCAGCCGCGCGAAGATCTAGATCTTCGTTGTCGGCGAATGCTTTCACCCGATTCCAGGCAGAAAGCATTCGCTGCTGAAGACGTTCCTCGACAACCTGCTCACTCCAACGGTATCCCTGGTTGGCTTGTGCCCATTCGAAGTACGACACCACAACACCGCCTGCATTGGCGAGGATATCGGGGACAACGATAATCCCTCGTTCGCCGAGGAGTCGGTCTCCCTCTGGCGTGGTTGGCCCATTCGCGCCTTCCACAACTATGCGCGCCCGAACAAGGTGAGCGTTGCCCTCGTGTAACACGCCCTCGACCGCAGCGGGAACGAGCAGGTCTGCCTCATCAAACAAGACCGAGTCCCGCTCTCGGGCTATCGCACCAGCGAAGCCCTCGAGGCGACCATGTTCTACAACGTGAAGCTGCAGTGCGGGAATGTCGAGGCCGTCCACATTGCTCAGCGCTCCAAACTCATCGCTCACCGCAACGACCCGCACTCCTGCCTCGTGGAGGAGCTGCGCAACTCCCTCTCCGACCTTGCCAAACCCCTGCACGATCGCGGTCGCCCCAGTCGGTTCGCCGATCTCTTCGCGGACCGCAGCCAAGGCGATCTCAGTCACGCCACGCGAGGTGGCGAGTGCTCGGCCTAGCGACCCGCCAAGCTCGAGCGGCTTCCCGGTAACAACACCGTGAGCAAGATGTCCTGCGACCACCGAATACTCGTCAAGGATCCAAGCCATGACCTGTTGATCTGTGCCGATGTCGGGCGCGGGGATGTCTTTGTCCGGCCCAAAGACATCCGCAAGCTCGCGTGTATAACGACGTGTCACACGCTCCAGCTCTGCTTTGCTGAAATCGCGGGGGTTGATCGCAAGCCCGCCCTTTGCTCCGCCGTATGGAATTCCGAGCAACGCGCACTTCCAGGTCATCCACATGGAGAGCGCCCGGACCTCATCAATGTCGACGTTCTGGGAGAACCTAATACCGCCCTTTGCCGGGCCAAGCGCGGTATTGTGATGCACTCGGTAGCCCGTAACGATACGGCTGCTGCCGTCGTCCATACGCACCGGGAACGACACGGCGACCTCTCGTTTGCAATGAGCATACGCTTGCCGCACCACATCACTCAGTCCGAGGTGTTCAGTAGCCTGTCGCAGTGTGCGGAGCGCCGCTTCGTGGGGGCCCGTTCGAGCCTCGTCCACAGCGGCGGCCGACAACGTTGCACTAACCATGTGCGACTACTCCTCTCAGGTTCCGACCCTTTCGAAGATCCTCGAAACCCTCATTGATATCCGACAGCGAGTACTCCCGCGAGACAAGCTCATCGAGTTTCAAAAGCCCCCGCTTGTAGAGGTCAAGCAGCAACGGTACATCTCGCCGCGGGTTGCACGAGCCATAGATCGTTCCGCGGATCGTCTGCTCTCTGAAGATGATCTGTGTTCCTGGCAGTTGCACATTCTTCTCCATAACGTCCTGCGACATACCTGCGAGCACGAGTCGCCCGCGGGTTCCGAGAGCACCGTAGGCGGCCGTCACGATTGGTTCGACCGTGTTTCCAGTGCAAACAATCACGGCGTCCGCGCCTCCAACGACGCCGTTGATCTCGCGAGCGTACTCAGCTGCGTCATCCATCGACTGGAAGGTCCGACTCGCACCAAAAAGCGTGGCAGTTTCGAGCTTCGCCGGGTTCGTATCCACCATGATGACTTCTCGCGCACCAGACAGACGGGCTCCCTGCACGGCGTTCACCCCAACCCCACCGCCACCGAGCACGATTACGACGTCGCCAACAGAGACCTCTGCGGCATGCACTGCGGCGCCCCATCCGGTCAGCACCCCGCAACTCGCGACCGCGACAACGGATAGCGGGATCGAAGGATCGACTGCAATAAGTGAGCGTTCTGAGACGACAGAGAACTGTGCAAACGTGCCGAGCCCACAATTGGCCGCAATCGCTTCACCTCCCGTTGAGAAGCGGTACAGACTCCGGTCTGCCGCGCCGGGAGCATTTGCGGATTGTGTGCAGAGGTTCGAGTGGCCGGTGACGCACCAGTCGCATTGACCACATGTGGGCACAAACGCGGCTGCAACATGATCTCCGACAGCCAGACTCGTGACGCCCGGGCCGAGTGCACGCACGATTCCAGCCCCCTCGTGTCCGCCGACTGCAGGGAGCTCACCGAGCCCGCCGTGCCTGAGATGCTCGTCTGAAAAGCACAGGCCCGCATGAGTAAACTCGACGAGCACCTCCCCCGCCTGCGGTTCTGCGAGATCGATCTCGGTAACCGTCCACTCCTCGCCTGCGTTGAGCACGGCCGCTGCTGGTGTTTTCATT
The DNA here is from genome assembly GCF_024399335.1 of Leucobacter aridicollis. Classification (NCBI taxonomy): domain Bacteria; kingdom Bacillati; phylum Actinomycetota; class Actinomycetes; order Micrococcales; family Microbacteriaceae; genus Leucobacter; species Leucobacter aridicollis. Next base: position 399,066 of record NZ_CP075339.1, on the reverse strand, counting down.
GCTGCTGTCCTTTGTGTGATTTCGTAAATCGGGGGCCTGTGTCAGACTTCGGTGTCTGCAGATTTGGGGCTGTTGGGGGCACTGTATCTGGCCGCCGGCTCCTGCATCCCGGGCACCTGGATTGCTCCCGTACCAGGCTGTCCCGTCGCTCGATCAGCCTCATCGAGCGCGAACGAAGCGGGTGGGAACGCCTTTGAGAGCAGCAGGTGCACGAGTAACCCGGTGAGGAAAGCGACCGCCCAGTTGAGGTCGAAGAGTGGCTTGAGCACGGGAATTAGTCCGTGTTCCGGGAAAGGTCCACCGGTCGCAGGATCGGAGTACGCTCCACCTACCGACAACACGAGCGCAACGGCCATAGCGGTGAGGGCGCGCCAGTTGAAGCCGCGGGTGTAGGTGTACCGCCCCCCGTACTGGTAGAGCTCTTCCACGTTGAGGTAGCGCTTACGGTTAATCCAATACTCAGTTACAAGAATCCCGCCGACAGACCCGAGGAAGGCACCCGTAATGCCAAGCCACACAAAAATGTAGAGGTTGGAGCTCGCCATAAGGTTCCAGGGCTGCATGAGAATCGCGATCACACCAGTGATGAGACCGCCCATCTTGAAACTGACGAAGCGCGGGAATGCATTCGAGAAATCGTACGCCGGGCCGACCGTGTTCGCAGCCACGTTGACGGCGACCGTAGCAACGATGACACACAGCAGGCTAAAGAAGACGACGACCGCGTTCGGAATCATCCCGACGAGCTCCACAGGGTCCCAAATTGGACGACCCCAAACCTCAACCGTCGCAGCCGTGGTCAGGGCGCCAATGGTTGTGAAGACGACGACAGTGGGAGTGAGTCCAACAGACTGGCCAACAATATGTGCCTTCTGCGAGCGCGCAAAACGAGTGAAATCCGAGATATTCACTGACATCGTGGCGTAGAAGGCGATCATGCCCATAAGCGCGCCGGGGAAAATCGTCCAGAACTCCGGCCCCCAGCCGAGTGTGGAGTGCGGGGTCAGCACGGTTCCGAGATCTCCCGCGAGGTTCATCACCCAGATCATCAGGATGAACGCGACGACAAGGATGAGCGGCGCGGCCCAGTTCTCAAGTGTTCGAATCGACTCAATACCTCGAAGAACGAGGCCCATCTGAATGAGCCAAAAGATGCCAAACGACACCCACATCGTCCAGGGGTGGCCTCCGATCGGCGTGGCCTCTGACCACCAACTGCCAAAGAATACCGAGCTCAAGGTAAAGATGGCTTGTCCACCGACCCAGGTCTGGATCCCGAACCATCCGCAGGCAGACAGAGCCCGAATGATCGCAGGGACGTTGGCTCCGCGAATTCCAAATGCCGCCCGCGCGATGATGGGAAACGGAATCCCGTACTTCGCACCAGCATGGCTGTTAAGAAGTAGGGGGATCATCACGATCAGGTTGCCAAGCCCGATAATGCCAACGGCCTGCACCCAACTCATACCCATGTCAATGAGCCCGGATGCAAGGTAATAGGTCGGGATGCCGTGGGCGATACTCATCCACAGCGCAGCATAGTTGTAGGTGTGCCAAGTGCGGCCTGCCAACGGGACGGGCGCAAGGTCATCGTTGTAGAGACGACTCGTCTCAATGTTTTGGGTCGATACGAGCTCAATGCGCCCGGTTGAATCTTCGTTGATTGTCATGAAAACCTCTGAGATGAAAGTCTGTTGTGTGTGGGTCGGCCGTCTTCGGTGACGCCGCTACCCCGAGTCGGACGACGCGCGCATGAAAACGCGCGTCGCCCAGCTCGGCTAGTACTGCTCAGTCAGGGCCGAGTAGAGTTCTGGCCGGCGGTCGCGGAAGAACGGACGTCGCATGCGCGAAGCACGCATCTCATCGAGATCGACTTCCGCGACGGCGACCCCTTCCTCACCGTCAGCGACCTGCGCGAGCACCGTGCCGTCAGGCCCGTAAACCGCGCTCAGGCCAAAGTAATCCTTCGTGCCTTCGAGACCGACCCGGTTCGAGCAGATCACAAAGAACTGGTTGAAGGCGGCGTGCGCCCGGAGCTCGAGCTGGAAGACCTCCTTCATCGGCGCAGAGGCGGAAGCAACAGGCACACAGAGCACCTCGCCACCAGCCATCGCAACGGCTCGAGACAGTTCGGGGAAGTGCCTCTCGTAGCAGATGATCGTGCCAACAGACACCTCACCTGTGTCGACAGCGGAAGGGGCTTCCTGACCGGGCCTGAAATAAAACTTCTCTGGGAACCCATTCGAAAACGGAAGATGTGACTTACGGTAGGTATGACGCGCCTCGCCGTTCACAAACGTCACAGCAGTGTTGTGGAACACACCTGGCAGGTCAGTTCCTTCGAAGAAGGACGACACGATCGTGATGCCGTGCTGCGCTGATTTCACTCGCACGAGCTCATTCGAGGGTCCGTCAAAATCCTCGGCCCACTTGATGTATGCGGGGTCTGGTTCAGGCTGCACGAAGGGAATCGCGAAGAACTCGGGCATGAGCACGACCTTCGCGCCTTGCACGGCAGCCTCGTCGATAAGCTCGCCGGCGCGCATAAGCGTCGCCTCGCGGTCATCTGTCGCACGCAGTTGAAGTGCTGCCAGTTTCATTACTTCTCTCCAGTCTGAGGGACGCCGGTGAGCGCCACGCTCGAATTGGTGCGGTACTTCTTATTCACCGAGATGAGCACCGCAGTGAACGGCTCAAGGTGCCGCGCTAGCCGAAGCGCTCCAACATCGATGCCACGACCGCCAGTCACGAGCGATGCGAGGCGCATCACCTCTGCCTTCCCCGACTCGTCGTTGCCGCAAACGAGCACGTCCTCGTGGCTCAGGTCAGTCTCTACCTTGTGCAGGTTGACTGCCGAGAGGTGGTGAAACGCACCCGTCACATTTGCTTCGGGAAGCAGCCTCGCGGCTTCCTCGGCTGCGCTCAGATCGGGGATTTGTGTACCAACCGGACCTTGTTTGTCGAATGAGAGCGGGTTCACGCAGCTCACCACGAGCTTGTGCCCGATGACGTCAGCAAGTCCGCCTACGAGTTCTTCGTGTCCCTTATAGGGCACAGCGAGGATAACGGTGTCGGCGGAGGCCACTGCGTCCCGGTTGTTCGCTCCGGTGATTGCTCCCAGCGGCGCGTGCTCGGAGGTAAGTTTGGCAGCTTCGGTCGCTGCCCGCTCACCGTCGCGTGATCCAAGGATCACGGTCTCACCAGCAAGGGCGAGCCGCAGCCCGATCCCGCTTCCCTGGGGGCCAGTGCCCCCAACAATTGCGATGGTCATGCCGATTCCCTACTGCAGCGCTTCGGTGATGTTGACGAGCGTCGTACGGTGGTCTCCGTGAGTCGAGAGGACAGGCACTCGCACCCCTGCCTCACGGTATTCTTCGAGCTTCTGCACGACCGTGTCCGTCGACCCGCAGGCAGTGACATTCTGCACGAGCTCGTTGGGGACGAGCTGCATCGCACGTCGGATATCCTCCTTCGTTGCAGGCCAACCAGCGATCTTTTGAATCTCTTCGACAAGCTCCGGTTCGACGCCCGAGTGCGCGGCAATGTGCGGCTGCTGCATCAGGTACAGGGTCAAGAAGGCTTTGCAGTGGTCGATCGCTTCCTGCGGGTCCTTATCGTTCACGCTGCACGCGATGATCTGTGTCAGATCGATCTCTGACTTACCGTCTGTTCGCTTCGCGAGGCCGGCATCAATCGCTTGCTTCGCACCTTCGAGGTATGAGGGGGGCAACAGGAAGTCCATGTGTACGCCGTCTGCGATCTCACCCGAAAGCTCAAGCATGCGCGGGCCGACGGCACCGACATAGATCGGCACCGGCACCTCAGTGTTCTCGCGATACATGCTGTCGAAGCGAACACCGTCGATCGTGTAGAACTCACCATTGAACGTCACAGTGTCGTTGTTGAAGAGCTGCTTGAGGATCGTAATGTATTCGCGCATCGAGGCGACAGGTTTGCGGATGGGCGCGCCAAGCTTCGTGGCGAGCGGTTCCCACCACGCACCAATGCCGAGAATCGCACGACCGGGTGCGACTTCGTCGAGCGTCTTGAATGTCACACCCATGAGCGCGACGTTACGACTCTTATTGTTGACAACGCCGGTACCGATGCGAATCTGCTTGGTCTGTGAAGCAACAATCGCGGCGGGCACAATGCCGTCGCGAGCCATTCGGCCCTCTGCAACCCAGAACGAGTCGAAACCCTTCTCATCGGTGTACTGCGCGACCTCGTATGTCTCGGGGAGCGTCATCCGGTCGCCGACATGGATTCCAATGGGAAACTTCATTGTGATGCCTTTCGTGGGGTGCTCTGCCAACCTGCGTTGGCGGCAGTAAGCGGTGGGTTAGAAAAGTTGGGCTGCGCCGCGAGAGAGGTAGCGGCCACGGGTTGTCCGGGCCACCTCCTGCAGCTCACGGTCAAGGATCAGCGTCCGCCCACGGCTCATGACCGTTACGGGAAGGCCGCTTACGCGCATACCCTCATAGAGGTTGTAGTCGGTTCGGGAATGTCCACCCGCAGCGGTGATCGTGTGGTCTGCCTCAGGGTCCCACACCACGATGTCCGCGTCTGCCCCGACGGAGATCGTTCCCTTGTTGGGGTACATTCCAAAGAGTTTGGCGGGTCGAGCAGCCGTGATCTCGACAAACCTGCAGAGGTCGAGCGCTCCGCCCACGACGCCGGCTTCCCAGGCGACCATCATGCGGTCTTCGAGTCCGGGCACCCCATTCGGAGTCTTCGGGAAATACCCTGGAGACCGAAGCTTCTGCGGAGGCAAGTCTTCGGGCTGCTCCATACAGAACGCAGCATGGTCCGTCGCGAGCGTCGAGAGTCCGTCTGCACCAAGGTATTTCCAGAGGGCGGCCTGATTTGCTCGTTCACGAATCGGTGGTGAGCAAATGTAGCCAGCGGCCCGCTCCCCCAGCTCTTGATAATCTTCCAGCGCGGTGACGAGATACTGCGGGCAAGTTTCACCCCAAACGGGCAGGCCCTCACTGCGCGCAGCTGCGATTTCGGCCGCAGCCTGCTCGCTCGAGACGTGAACAACGTACAGGGGCGTGCCCACTTCTGCAGCGAGCACAATCGCCCGGTGAACCGCCTCAGCCTCCTGGGAATGGCCGTGAGCATCGACGTGGTGAATCTCGGCAGTCTTCCCTTCATCCAGAAGCTGCTGAGCGGCCCGGTTCACCATGTGCCCGTTTTCAGCGTGCACCATCGGGAACGCACCGAGCTTGAGAGCGAGGTCCATTCCAGCGAGAAGTTCGTCGTCTTCAACCATCTGCGTACCCGGGTACGCCATAAAGAACTTCCAGCTCGACACGCCTTGCTCGGTGAAGAGCCGAACAAGATCGTCGTGGACATCCGGCTGCTGAACCAATGGCGGCACGATCGCATGCAGTCCAAAATCGACAACACTCTTGGATTCTGCGATCGAGCGCCGCTCAACAAAAGTGTCGAACAGCGAAGCGTCTGGGCGCTTCTTGACGAAGTCGATAAAGGTAGTAGTGCCACCGAACGCAGCGGCAACCGAGCCTGTTGCGAAGTCATCAGCCGTTCGCGTCGTAAAGCCGTCAATTGGATACTCAAGGTGAGTGTGAACGTCGATTCCACCAGGCAAAATGTACTTCCCGGTTGCGTCGATCGTCTCGTCAGCATCCCACGCTTGCTCAACCCCGATGCCAACGATCCGTTCGCCGCGCACCAGCACATCAGCACGGACGAAGCCTTCCGCGTTCACCACGGTGCCACCGGCGATGAGTGTAGTGTGCCCCGCGTTTGTCGCTGATTCCATCGTCATGATGCGGGGCCTCCCGCAGTGTCGTAGTGTACATCGGCGATGTCGAGCACCTCGTCGAGGATCTCGAGCGCCAAGTTAATCTCCTCGTCGTTGATCACGAGGGGCGGCGTAAGCCGAAGCACATTGAAGTTCGATGCCAGGTACAGCCCCTTCGCCATTGCAGCCTTGTTGATCTCCTGCATCGGCTTGGCGGCTTCCCCAACCGCGTTGAACGGCACGAGCGGCTCGCGGGTGTCACGGTTCCGAACCAGTTCGAGCCCATAGAACAGTCCACGCCCACGAATGTCACCAATAGACGGGTGGCGTTTCGCAAGTTCAGCGAGGCCGGCTCCAAGTCGCTCGCCCTGGCGCCGCGCGTTGTCGACAACCCCTTCTTCTTCCATGATCTCGAGCGACGCGACAGCGGAGGCGCACGCGAGAGGATGCCCCGCATAGGTGAGCCCTCCCCAGAATTTATTGTCCTGAAGCCAGTCAGAGATCTTCGACGAAACTGTCATCGCTCCGAGAGGGACATACCCTGAGTTGAGCCCCTTTGCGGTGATCAGAATGTCTGGGGTAACGCCCCAGTGGTCACAGGCGAACAGCTCACCCGTGCGACCGAAACCAGCCATCACTTCGTCGAAAATGAGGATGATGCCGTACTTGTTGCACACCTCACGAATCGATCTCAGGTAGTTCTCACCAGGGTAGATGAGGCCGTTAGTCCCAGTGACTGGTTCGAGAATGACGGCGGCAACCGAGTACGGGTCCTCGAACTGCAAAATCTCTTCCAGGTGCGGTCCACCAGAGCAGACAGGACACGGGGAGGGGTGCCCCGCCGGGCACCTGTAAGTGTAAGGATCAAGCATTCGGACCACGCCCGGCATCGAGGGCTCAGCGTGCCAACGACGCGGGTCCCCGGTCAAGGCGATCGCGCCCGCGGTCGCCCCGTGGTAGGAGCGATATCGCGCAACAATCTTGTTGCGCCCCGTGACATGGCGCGCGAGTCTGATGGCGTTCTCGTTCGCAGCGGCACCACCTGTGGTGAAGAAACTCATCTTCAGGTCACCTGGCGTAATCTCTGCGAGTTTCTGCGCCAGACGGGCTCGCTGTTCCTCGGCAAATCCCGGCCCGATGTAGCACATCGTGTCAGCCTGATCTTTGATCGCCTGCACAAGCTTGGGGTTCTGGTGTCCAAGATTGCTGTTCACCAGCTGCGACTGAAAGTCCAGGAAACGATTGCCATCGTAATCCCAGAACCAGGATCCCTCGGCGCCTTTGATGGGGCGGGCGTTGAGACCACCCTGCTTCGACCACGAGTGGATGACGAACTCACTGTCTGCCGCGACGAGCTCTTCTTTTGACCATGCGACTGCGTTCATAATTCTGACTCTTTTCGTCGGTGCCTTCGCCATTAGGCGATGCTCACGGGAGCCTCGGCCCCGAAGGTCGCAAGACGAGCAAGCGGTCGCCCCGAATTCGCTGCGATGCAGGCGACAACAATCTCGTCAGCGCGCGGGGCATCTTCAATGCGGAAGGTGACCGTCTGATGATGCGAACGCGTCTTGGCGTCAGTCTTGTGCTTCAACGGAACGTCGATGGAAGCTCCCTGCAAGCCAATCTTTTCCGCTGCAGGCAACAGTTCCGTTCCGCCGGCTGCACGCCGGAATACGTTGCCAAACCGCAGGTTGTGGATCAACGCAGATCCGTGCTCGGTTTCGCCGTCGACGCCCACCAACGCTGCCTTACCAAAGGCCTCAACCTCATCGTCCAAGAGCCGAACACATTCGGGGCCAAGTAGTTCCCCGATCGCTTCCCCAAGCTCGTCAGCGAGCGTGACGACATCTTCAACGTAGCCCGCGCCATACGGGTTCGCAATGACAGCCGCGGCAACTGCAACACGGTGTGGTTTGGCGAGCTGCTGACCGTTCTCGCTGTGGATTTCCTCGACCAAACGAACGAGTTTGCGGATCTGTAGTGACATCATGTCCTCCCTGACATTAGCGACGTAAATACAGTGAACCATCGGTTCATAATTTTTGCAAGCTCATTTTTCTTAACCCCTTGAGCTCCGAGGAATCCACACTATCCACCACGGACGCCTTGCGCTATCCTTTAAATTCCTCAGACTATGAGGCACCAACGAACCCCCGCGACCCAGCGGCCAACTCAAGGCATTGGTTTTCAACGATGAAAATTAAAACGAACCGTCGGTTCAAATGTACGGTCTCACTTCTCACTGTCGGCGCTCTAGCGCTTCTCCCTGGGTGCTCATCACTCTCTCCGGAGGCCCCCGCACAGGTCACTCCAGGGCCAGCTTCCGCCATAGACAACTGCGGGTTCACTGTTGAACTCGACGTCCCGCCTGAGCGCGTGGTCACCGTGAAATCAACGCCGCTCGAACTGCTGCTGGCCCTCGGTCAGTCAAGCCGCATCGTTGGCTCTGCGATGCTTGATGGTCCCGTGCCGCAGGGCCTCGCACCAGCAGAGTGGGAACCGAATGTGCTGGCAGACCAGCTTCCCAGCCGTGAGGTACTCCTTGCCGCAGAGCCCGACTTTGTGTTCGCTGGCTGGGAGTCGAACCTCGGCCAGGACGGGCTGGGTACTCGAACGGAGCTCCTGGGTCTCGGCATCAACACCTACGTTGCTCCACCCGCCTGCGTGTTTGGCAGCGAGAGCTCCGATCCGCTCGAGTTCGATGACGTATTCGACATGATCTCGGAGGTCGGGGCGATGTTCGATGCAAGCAACGAAGCAGAGTCAATCATCAGTGATCAGCGCAGCAGGCTGAAAGCTATTCCAAAGAACGACGGCGCACTATCCGCCCTCTGGTTTAGCTCTGGCGAGGACGTGCCGTTCGTCGGCGGTGGCACTGGAACTCCCAGCATGATCATGCGGGCAGCAGGTCTCACGAATGTTGCAGAGTCGGAAGCGCAAAGCTGGTTCAGCATGCCCTGGGAGAGCTTTGTCGCAAGCGATCCCGATGTCATCGTGCTGGTAGACGCGCCATGGAACTCCGCGGAGAAGAAGCGTGCGTTGCTCGAAGGTCACCCAGCAGCCAGCTCGATGCGCGCAGTGAAAGACGAGCGCTTTATCGTTGTCGACTTCGCAACCACGGAGGCCGGCGTGCGAAACATCGACGCCGTCGAGTCAATCGCAAACGCAGCGGCCTCACAGTGACAAGCGAGCAGGTGCGTCAACGCGGGCAGGCAGCTCCACCGCGGGCAACGTCCGCAAGGTCACGCTTCACCGTTGCCGCCGCCCTGTTGCTCGCAGCGCTCCTTGCCTCGCTCTTTCTTGCCGCTTCCGTCGGAGCAGTCCCTATCCCCTGGCAAACGCTTGCCTCGGCGCTGAGCACTGATCCCACCTCTTGGAGCACCCAAGAAGTCATCCTGACGCAAGTCAGGCTTCCGCGCGTACTCACAGCGGCATGTGTTGGCGCGGGGCTCGCAGTCTCTGGTGTTGCATTACAAACGGTGCTTCGCAACCCGCTCGCTGAGCCCTACCTACTCGGCGTATCCTCGGGAGCCTCGCTTGGAGCGGTCTCAGTCATTTTGCTTGGGCTTACACTCGCGCTCCCATTTGCCGCCTTCGTGGGCGGAGCACTCGCGCTCGCCGCCACTCTCTTCCTCAGCGGTAGTCAACGCCGATCATCGTCGGAAAGAGTGATTCTTGCCGGAGTGGCCACCACGGCACTGTTCAGCGCATGCACTTCTTTCATCATTTTCCAATCCCCAGACAGCGACAGCTACCGCCAGGTACTGCACTGGCTACTCGGGTCACTTGGCGGCTCAAACTGGAGCACCGTTTTGATCGCGGCCGTCACGCTAGCAGTCTTCGGGTCGGCGTTGGCGACCTCATCCCGTTTGCTCGGAGTGTTCAAGCTCAGTGACAACGACATCGAGTCGCTAGGAATCAATGTGCGGGTCTCACGGGCGTGGGTTCTCTCCCTCGCGGCGCTTGTCGCGGCAGGAATGGTCTCGGTCTCTGGCGCGATCGGCTTTGTCGGCCTTATCGTTCCTCACCTTGCTCGACCGTTTGCCTCTGGGAGCGTCACGAGGCACCTCGTGGCCTCTGCGCTCATTGGCGCGCTGCTTCTCACGTGGGCTGACACGCTCTCACGCATCGCGGCGCAACCACAAGAGCTTCCGGTCGGGATCACCACTTCCGTGCTCGGCGCTATCGCGTTTGGAGTCATCATGTTTCGGCAGCAGAAAGGACACTCATGACCCTTCACACGCTCCCCTTCTCAGCAAGCCGCGGGCACGACTTTAAGCTCTCCGTTCCCGCACTCGATTTCCGCCCTGGCGAGATCTTTGGGCTCCTCGGCCCGAACGGCGCCGGGAAAAGCACACTGCTCCACAGCCTCGCAGGGCACCTTCCGGAGTCTCGTCGGGCCGTCTCGTGGGATGGTGTTTCTCGGGCCAAGCTCGGGCAACGCGAGTGGGCAAGGCGCGTTGCGTTCGTCGCGCAGGATTCCACTGCCCCTTCGGATCTTTCGATTCGGCAGTTCGTACAGCTTGGCCGCGTCCCGTTTACCGGCTGGCTCCGCCCGACCACCCGAACGGACAGGTATGTCGTCGATCACGCGCTTGAACAATGCGGGCTCGACTCCATCCAGCACACATCGATCGACAGACTCTCCGGCGGCCAGCATCAACGGGCGAAGATTGCTCGTGCGCTCGCGCAGGAACCACGCGCCCTCCTCCTTGACGAGCCGACGAACCACCTCGACCTTGCAGCCATCCGCGACACAGTCGAGCTTCTTCGCACTCTTGCGAGCACCAGCGTTGCACTCATCGTCAGCCTGCACGACCTCGACCTTGCCTCGGTGTTCACCGACCGTGCCGCCATTGTGAACTGCGGCAGCGTTGTCGCGGCGGGGCCAACGGCAAGTGTGGTCACGCCCGCGATGATTCAAAATCATTGGGGCGTGGACATGATCCACACCAGTGACGGCAGTAGAAGCCGCTACCTCCTTCGACACGACTTCCCACCTCGCACTTCGCAGGCCACAGAGGCTGCACAACTCGCGGGGACCCGCGACGATCCACCGGCTGCCTTGCGGGCACCAATCGAACCCTTGGAGGCACTGACATGACCCGAAATATTACGTTCCTTAGCGGAGGCGTTGGGGGCGCCAGGTTCGCCAGAGCGCTCCATTCGTGGAATGAAGCTTCCGGTCGTCCGTTCAATTGCACGGCGATTGTGAATGTGGGCGACGATTTCACTCACATGGGCCTGCGCATCTCTCCCGACCTAGACTCGGTGGCATATCACCTTGCTGACATGGGAGACAAGGGGCGCGGGTGGGGAAGGGCCGACGATTCAACCCGAACCTTGACCGAGATATCACGCGTTCTTCCGGAGGAGGGCTGGTTCCAGCTCGGTGACTTAGATATCGCCCACAATCTCATGCGCACGCAGCTCCTCGAAAACGGCCATTCGCTCAGCGAGGCGACCCGCCTCCTAAATTCTCGCTACGGCGTCAGCTTCACAGTACTTCCAGCAACGGATGACCCCTCGCCAACAATCGTCGAGCACGCTGCTTCAGCTCCCATGGGGTTTCAAGAGTGGTGGGTGCGGAACCAGGCGAATCCCTCACCAACCGCGTTCGCATTTCCCCACGCTACGGATTCAAAGCCCGCGCCTGGCGTGCTCGAATCACTTGCCACTGCCGACATCATCGTGATCGCCCCCTCCAACCCAGTCGTCTCAATCGATCCGATTCTTGCAATACCCGGCATTCGCGCGGCTATCGCCGAGGCCGCGGCGCCGGTGATAGGACTCTCACCGGTTATCGGTGGCCGCCCGGTCCGGGGATGGCTCGACCGCTGCCTTGCCGTCGTTGGCGTCGAATGCGCCTCACCTGCAGTCGCGGCGCGGTACGGTGACCGCTCCACCGGCGGATTGCTCGACGCTTGGCTTGCAGACCCCCTTGACGAGAACCTGCCAAACACGTTTGCTGGGCTCATTACACATGTGCCGCTTCTCTTCAGCCAGGACGAAGCCGACAACCGCATCATTGACGCGCTCATGGAGTCCGTGACGACGCTCACAAACGCCTCCAAAAGTGGACTATCGGTTTGATATAGTGCGATTGTGACCTCAACAACGAGCCCCGACACCGCAGAAGACACAGGCAAAGGCCGCGACGGACTTCTCAATAGATCCATGCGCGTGCTCCGAGTAATCTCGACTTTTCCGCAAGGGATCGGGCTCAGCGAACTCACTCGCCTGTCAGGCGTGCCTAAGGCAACTTGCTTCCGCATCATCACCACGCTGGAAGAAGAAGGCATGTTGGTGACGGATGATGAAACGAAGAAGACGCGCATTTCGGTCGGCTCGCTATCAGTCATCGGCGGTCTACTCACGGAGACAGGCACGCTCCGGGCGATCCGCGAGATCTTGACCAATCTGTCGAACGCTTCAGGGGAGACGACAGGGTTCGACATGCTGCAGGACAACGACATCGTGGTCCTGCTGCAGAACGTGGGCCCCTCTCTTATTGGCCAGACCCTCAAGTCAACGCCGCGAGTGCAACCTCCGTGGCTCACCTCCACTGGCAAGTCTTTGTTGTCATATCGCGACCCCGAAGTAGTGCGCGAGCTTCTCGAACCGAGCTACCCGAAGGAGAATCCTTCGACGCTTGAGATGTTCATCGACACCCTCGAGCCAGCCCGTACCCACGGTTACGCCTGGCTTTATGGAGCCCTAGAACGAGACGCCGCCTCCGTAGCGGCACCCGTCCTCATTGGTGATTTGCCCCGTTTTGCGATTTGGATTGGTGGGCCCACCTACCGCATCACCCCGGACACGGTTCGCAGGCTGGGGCAGCTCGCAATTGAAGCTGCCGCCCAAACCGCCAAGCTCCTCACCGCTTCCGCGCAGCTCCAGCCCTCAACTCCCGCGGATGCTTTCACCAGCCAGCGGGTCATCTTCTAGCCCAAAGCTGGTGACGGCGAGTTCACGCCCTCGCCAATTCCCCAGCCCACCCCAGCCAAAGAGCAGGTTTCTCGCGAGAATGCCCGAAACCTACCGCTGGAAACGGGGTCTTGTGCAGGAACGCTACTCTTTCGCGGCGGCGAGGCGGAGTGCGGCGGCGAGGCGGGGCGGGCAGCACAGGGAGCAAGCACAACGCCCGCGCCCCGCCCCGATTAGATACGGTTGCCAGTTGCGGTGTCGAACACGTGCAGGTGCGCGGGGTTCGGCACGAGGGTGACGGTCTCGCCTGCCTGCGGGTGATTGCGGCCGTCAACTCGAGCGACGATCTGGGTGCCCTCTCCCCCGGTCGTGTGACCGTAGAGGTAGCCGTCAGCGCCAAGCTCTTCGACGAGATCGATCTGCACGGTGAGGCCAGCCTCGCCCGGGGCAGCGAGCACGAGGTCTTCAGGGCGGATGCCGACTGTGACAGCGTTCGACGTCGCGCCGCCAGCGGGCACCGGCACCGTGAGCGAGCCGAAGACTGCACCCTCGGCGGTGAGCGTCGTCGGGAAGAGGTTCATCGCGGGCGAGCCGATGAAGCCCGCAACGAAGACGTTGACTGGAGTTTCGTAGAGCTCACTCGGGGTGCCGACCTGCTGCAGCAGGCCGTCCTTGAGCACGGCGATACGGTCACCCATGGTGAGCGCCTCGGTCTGGTCGTGGGTCACGTAGACGGTGGTGACCCCAAGGCGACGCTGAAGCGATGCAATCTGGGTACGGGTCTGCACGCGGAGCTTTGCGTCGAGGTTCGACAGCGGCTCGTCCATGAGGAACACGCGGGGCTGGCGCACGATCGCACGGCCCATCGCGACGCGCTGGCGCTGGCCACCGGAGAGCGCCTTCGGCTTGCGGTCGAGGTAGTCTTCGAGGTCGAGGAGCTTCGCGGCCTCGAGCACGCGCTCGGCCCGCTCTTCCTTCGAGACGCCAGCAATCTTCAGGGCGAAGCCCATGTTGTCGGCGACTGTCATGTGCGGGTAGAGCGCGTAGTTCTGGAAGACCATCGCGATGTCGCGATCCTTCGGGGCGACGTCAGTGACGTCTGAATCACCGATGAGGATTCGGCCCTCGTTCACCTCTTCGAGGCCGGCGAGCATGCGCAGCGTTGTCGACTTGCCGCAGCCGGAGGGACCGACGAGCACGAGAAATTCGCCGTCTTCGATGTCGAGGCTGAGCTTGTCAACCGACGGGCGGTCTGTGCCCGGGTAGACGCGAGTAATGCCTTCAAACGTGACTGATGCCATTGTTTTCCTCCACCGGCAGGTACGTGCCGGACGATCCGTAGTGGAATGACGGCAGAATCCTCCGCCGCTGCCCATCATTGGGCAAGGACAGGCTAACACAGGCAAACGCCCGCCCCACCTGCATTTGGCGGGGCGGGCGTTTGGGCGCTGCACACTGCCGTGCGCGAGCCTTCAGGGGCTACTGCGCGGCGTGCTGCTTCCGGCGGGCGGCGACCAGCAGGCCACCGCCGAGCGCGAGGAGCAGCACCGTCGCGCCGCCGATCCAGCCGAGCTCCTGACCGGTGTTCGACAGGCCACCGCCCGTCGAACCGCCGCCAGTGCCTGACCCGGGGGTGCCTGGCTTCTCGCCGCCGGGACCACCGGTGCCAGGGGTCTCAGTACCCGGGTTCTCGGTGCCGGGCTCTTCCGTGCCGGGGTTCTCGGTGTCACCACCGGCGACCGCGATCGGGATCGAGACACGGGTCGCCCCGTCGCTCGTCGCGATCTCGATCGTCTGGTTCCCCTTCAGGCCGGCCGGAACAGCGAAGGTGAGCGTGGCGCTTCCAGCCTTGTCCCACGCGTCGGTGACCGTCGGGTCGACCGGCGCGGTCGCGACCTGCTTCCCGTCGATCTCAGCTGAGACAGACCCTGCCGGGACTTCGCCGCCCGAGAACGCGAGCGAGGTGAGCGAGACGGTGACCTCGTCGCCGGCGGTGTACTCGCCGGTGCTCGAGGCTGCAACGCTCACGCGCGCCGAGAGCTGCGCAGCGGCCGCGGCCGCTGGCGGCGGGCTCAGCTGCACGCCGACCGCGCGCTTGCCGAGATCCGGCGTCGCCTCCTTGTTGATTGCGAACCACTCGACCATCGACTGCAGGTCGCTACGGCCAGTGTCCTTCACGTCGGTACCCTTGCGGAACGACACGAAGTTGTCACCGCCGCCCGCAAGGAACGCGTTCGCTGCGACCGTGTACGTCGCACCGAGGTCGAGCGGCCCACCGTCGAGCGTGATCGAGGTGACGTGCGCGCCGCGCTCGCCCTCCGGGTCGTACGTGTAGCTCAGCCCCTCGGAGAGGCCGAGCTTCAGGAACGGCCGCGCCGATCCCTCTGGCTGCCACTGCTCTTCGAGGATGTCTTTCACCTGCTGGCCCGTGAGCTTCAGCGTCACGAGCGTGTTCGCGAACGGTTGCACCGTCGCGGCCTCGCGGTACGTGACGTTGCCGTCTGGGTCGTTCTCACCTGTCGACGCGTAGCTCAGGTTCGCGCGGATCCCGCCCGGGTTCATGAGCGCGATGTCGGCGTCGGTCGACCACTTGTGCACGTCAGCGACAAAGTTGCCGATCGTCGACTCGCCACCGCGGTTCTCGGTCTTGCCGTCGCTCTGGCGCGCGCGGTTGAAGTCGGCAGTGATACTGCCGACCGAGACGCCGCCGAGCACGTCGGCCTCGGCCTTCGCAGCGTCGACGATCGCCTGCACCTCGGGGTCGGCCGCGTACTGCGGCTTCCCGTCGACGACGAGAGGCTTGATCTCGTTCGTGATCGAGATGAGCTCCTTCGACTCGCGGTCGACCTTGAGGTTCATGAGCCCAAGGTTCTCACCGTACTGGCCAGCCGAGACGACCGGGCGGCCATCAATGACGTGGTTGTAGGCAAGGTGGGTGTGCGCGGAGACGATCGCGTCGACGTCGTCGCCGACACCGTTCACGATCTTGCCGAGCTGCGACTCTGGCGTGATGCTCGCGAGGTCGGCGGTCGCGGCCCCCTCGTGTACGAGCAGGATCACGACATCGGCCTCACCGTTCGCGGCGTTGCCGTCGCGCAGCGCGGCAGCCGCCTGGTTCACGGAGTCTGCGACGCTGCGCACCTCGAGGTCTTTAATGCCCTCGGGCGACACGAGCGTGTCGAGATCCTCAGTGACGGCGCCGACGAAGCCAACGTTCACGCCGTCGACCTCCTTGACCCACGACGGCGCGAGCGCGGGCTCGCCCGTCTCGGTAACGAACACATTCGCAGAGATGTACTCCCAGTCGGCGCGATCCTGTACGCGACCCTTGAGGTCTTCCCAGCCCTCGTCGAACTCGTGGTTACCCGCGGCGCTCACGTCGAGCCCGGCGAGGTTGAGTGCGTCGATCGTCGGCTCGTCCTGCTGAATGAAGGACGTGAAGGTGGAGGCACCGATGAGGTCGCCTGCACCAGCGAAGATGAAGTTCGGGTTCTGCCGCTCGAACTCCTTGACGGCGCCTGCGATCACCGCGGCCCCAGCTGCCTTCCCGTCGGCCTCAATGCGGCCGTGGAAGTCGTTGATCGTTGCGATATCAATACTCACCGGCTGCGGCGTCGTGGTGATGCCCACGATGATCGGGTCGTGGTCGCTCGCGCGGTACGGCGTGCCTGCCTCGGCGGCGCCGAAGCCGTAGCCCCGGTCACCCCACTCGGCCGAGTTCGCCGCCCAGATCCCTGCCCCACCGAGCGAGTCGGAAAGTGATGGCGACGCCAAGACGTGATCGAGCGAACCGAGCTCGCCGTTGAATGAGTAGCTGTACTGGCCTGCGGCGAGCGCCGGCACAGTATCAATCCACCCCTGCGAGGTGAACTCGAATACCGGGTCCTCCTGGCCGTAGGCGTTGAAGTCACCGACGAGCAGCATGTCTGCGCTGCCCGTCGACTTCTCGAGTTCCTTCGTGAACGCGAGGAGCGACTTCGCCTGCTTCACGCGGTCGGCGTTGAAGTGCCCCTGGCCGTCGGCGGGCTCGGGCTCCTTGCCCGACTTCGACTTGAAGTGGTTCGAGACGACTGTGACCGTGCGTCCGTCGAAGTCGAATGCCTGCGCGATGGGCTCTCGCGCATTGCCCCAGACGCTCTCATCGACGATCGTCTGAGCGTCGCCCTTCGGGGTGACCGCGTTCTTCTTGTAGATGATCGCGTTCGTGATGAAGTCGGTTGTGGCGGCGTTGTGCAGCGACTTCGGGGTCGGCACGTAGTCCCACGTCTTTTCGCCGGTTGCGGCGTTCAGCCCGTCGACGAGATCCTTCAGAGCGGTGTCGGCGGGCTCCCCGAACTTCACCGAATTCTCGATCTCCATGAGCCCGACGACGTCGGCGTCGAGGCTGTTGATCGCCGAGACGATCTTCGATTTCTGCGTCTCGAACTGCTTCGCCGTCGTCGCGCCACGCGCGTCCTTGTTTTCGCTCTTCAGTGTGGTGAAGTAGTTGTAGACGTTGAACGCTGCGACGCGCGCGTCGCCTGAGACCTTCGGCGCTTCGGGGCGCGTGTTCTTTGACTCAAACGTCACCTTCTGCGCCGCAGGCGAGGTGCTGTCGAGCGGGGTAACTGGCTGGAGCCGCCACTCGTCGAAGCCGTACTGCAGTACAAAGCTCAGGTCGGCGAACTCGACGGTGTCGCCGTTGCGCACGACAGTGTCGGCGGTGAAGTACGGCTGTCCTCCTGGGTGGGCGTTGTTCGTGGTCTGGATCGAGTAGCCGTCGTCGAGCAGGATCCGACTCGCGCGATTCGCCGCGGCGATCGCGTCGGCCTCAGCGCCCGGCCGCGAGGTCTCCGTGCTCTTCACCTGCATCTCGCCGGGGTTCAGCCAGAGCGTGCCGTAGTTGAAGAGCTGATGGCTCGACGCGACGAAGTAGTCTCCAGTCGGCCGGACGAGCATGTTCTCGTAGGCCTCGCGGTCTGCCCCGACCACTGTGGCGGGCAGCGGTGTGGGCTCGGGGAGACCGGCGTCCTGCTGCTTCAGGGCGACTCCCGCCGAGTTTGCCGGCGCGATCTGAGTCTGCCCGTAGTACTCGCTGACAGCACCCGTGACCGAGACGAGATCGCCGATCTCACCGGGCACGTCCTTGCCGCCCAGGTAGACGAAGATGCCGTCGGATGCGGTGCGCGGCTCGGTGGCCGCGCCGCCCGAGCCCGCGGTCTGGATCACGATGCCGGCGTAGCCGCCTGTGCGGTGGTCGGCGGTAATGACACCCTCGACGGTGACGGTCTGACCGACAAGCGGCGACGCGTCACCGGTGCCCTGCACCTCTGCGATCGTGCGAGTGGTGGTTCCCGGATCCGTGCCGGGGTCGGGGTCAGTTCCAGGGTCAGGGTCCGTGCCGGGATCAGGCGCGGTCGCCCCCGCCGCATTTGTCGGCGTGATGTCGCCTGAGAGGGAGAAGTCGGCGGCGTTGTTGTCGGTGTCGGCGGCGCCGCTGCGGTTGAGTGACTTCACGTCGGTGTTGCCTGAGGGCGCGGTGGCCGCAGCGCCCTCAAACGTGTTGGAGGTCCCGTAGCCGAGCAGGTCGATCACTCCCGCGGCCCCTGCCGCTTGCCCTGCGGGGATGGTGACTGGCGTAGTGCCCTCGACAAGGGCAATCGTGCCTGCGCTGCCGCTCGGGTTGAAGCTCGAGGACACGTCTGGTGCGGGAAGCTCGCCGCCTGCTTCGCCGTTCGAACCGCCGGCGACAAGGAAGTGCCCGCCCGCAGGGATCGTGCCGGTGAGTGGTGTGACGCCGCCGAACGCTGCCGTTCCACCCGCCGGTCGGTACTGTAGCGAGGTGCCGTCAAGGGTGATTGCCTCGCCGGTCGGGTTGAAGAGCTCCACGAATTTCTTCGTGAACGCCGCGTCGCGGCTTCCGCCCGACAGGTAGGCTTCGCTGATCACCACCCCTGAACCGTCTGGCGCGGCGAACGCGGGCGCGGTTCCCGTGATCCCCATTCCGAGCGCGATGGCTGCGGTGAGACCCAGCGCCGTCGCTCGTTCTCTCCGCCGGAAGAAAGCTTCTCCCGTTCGACTCTGTGAGTCTTGCTTCATGCGTACTGCACTCCTCGATTGTGTGTGGCGTGTGGCATTGGCAGGGCACACGTCAGTTACCCCTGACTGTGCCCTTCTCGCAGCCTAGGCAGCGCCAAATGCGGCCCGCCAGACCCGTTACCCAAAAGTCATGTGACGGCAACATTGCTCGCACGGACTCGACTCGGGGGCCGCACACGCCGCGGGCGGACAGCGCACACGCCAGTCCACACGCCAGGACGCTCGCGGCCATCACCAAAGTTGTCTATACATGCTGGCCAGCCGGGCCCCGGGGTAACTTCCTGTTCACTTGGCCAAAAACGCGTGCCGCGGGCGCCGCTCGCGTTGTGGCGTCAAAAAAACTTTGCCGCTTGACTTGCGTTTATTTAGTTCATTAGCTTTACTAACCAATATGAAGCACGTAACGACGCGTCCCGCGGGCGCCACTGCATGGGCGATGAACCCACGCCGGGCCCGCGATCTCAGGGTTGCGGCGAAGGCAACCCCTGGAGACACGAAGCTCCACAACCGCACGCTCGTGCTGCAGACGCTCTACATCTCTGGCCCGCTCAGCCGCGCAGACATCGCTCGAACGACCCAGCTCACCAAGGTCACGATCTCGGGCCTCGTCGCCGAGCTCATAGGTGAAGGCCTCATCGAGGAGCTCGGTCAGCAGGAGTCCCACAGGCCAGGAAAGCCAGCGATCCTTGTCGACCTCGCTCGCAGCTCCCACGCGATCGTCGCGCTCGACCTCTCAGACGACAAGTTGCTCCGCGGCGCCGTTATCGACCTTGCAGGACGCACGCTCGCGCGCGTCGAGGCGCCGCGATTCGACTCGGCCGGCAACGCAGTCACCGGCGACGCAGCCTGCGAACTCGTCGTAGACCTCGCCCTCACCCTGCGAGACGCGAGCGAAATCCCTATCCTCGGTCTCGGCGTCGGCACCCCGGGCGTTGTCGACGACGACGGGGTTGTGCGCGTGGCGCCCAACTTCGACTGGGAAGGCCTCCCCCTCAAGCGCATCCTCATGGAGCGCACCGGGCTGGCGACCTCGATCGGCAACGACGCAAACGTTGCCGCGCTCGCCGAGTACAGCTTCGGCGACACGAGTGAAGACTTCGCCCTCGTACGAATCGGCTACGGCGTCGGCGCTGGCATCATGCTCGGTGGCCGCAGCGTGCCTGGCAGCAAGTTCGCCTCAGGTGAGATCGGCCAGGTCATGGTCGGCACCGACCTCGGCATTGACGCACCCTACGCACGCGAGCAGGTGCTCGAGCACTGGCTCTCAGTTCCAACGCTCTCCCGCGCGCTCGCCGAAGCGGGGCCCGAAGGCCGCGAGGCTGTGCTCCGCGAAGCCGGCAACCGGCTCGGCGTCGCGCTCGCCCCAGTCATCGGCATGCTCAACCTCGCCGAGATCGTCCTCTCGGGTCCGCCCGAGCTCGTCGGCGGCACCCTCGCCGACGCCGCATTCGAGATCCTCACCCGCCGCACCATGCCCGATTCGCACGACACGCTCGTGATCCGGGCGAGTAGCCAAGGTGAGGACCTGATCCTGCGCGGCGCGGCAGCCATCGTGCTGCGCGAACGCCTCGGCGTGAGCTAGCCCCGACGCCACACACACTCCCAGTCACACAACACGTATCGATGAAGACACGAACCCGCGTCTCGGCCACCGCCGAGTCGCACACCGAAAGGAACACAACAATGAAGAGAAAGCTCGTTGGCCTCGCAGCAGCGGCTATGGCTTCGACTCTCGTCCTTGCCGGGTGCAGCCCGGCTGCGTCGGGTGGCGACAGCGGCAACAACAGCGACAAGACCCTGACGATGTGGGTTATTGGCGGTGACACCCCGCCCGAGCTTCGCGAGTACCTCGCAACCGAGTTCAACGAGAAGACCGGCGCGACGCTCAAGATCCAGGAGCAGGGCTGGGGCGACATCATCACGAACCTCACCACGAAGCTTCCCGACGAGAAGAACACCCCCGATGTGACCGAGATTGGCAACACCCAATCGCCGGCATTCACAAACGCGGGCGCGTTCCTCGACATCAGCGACATGTACGACGAGCTCGGCGGCGACAAGCTGCTCCCCTCGTTCGTCGAGGTTGGAGCCGTTGAGGGCAAGAACTACACGCTCCCCTACTACTTCGGTTCGCGCTACACGTTCCTCCGTAAGGACGTCTGGGATGCCGCAGGTCAGAGCATCACACCGGCATCGCTCGACGAGTTCAACGAGTCGGTCAAGGCGATCACCAAGGCAAACCCGAAGGGCATCGACAACTTCTCGGGCTTCTTCCTCGGCGGCCAGGATTGGCGCGACGGCATCTCGTGGATCTTCGCGAACGGCGGCGAGATCGCAGAGTTCAAGGACGGCAAGTGGGTTGCGACCCTCGATTCGCCCGAGGCACTCAAGGGCCTCGAGCAGCTGCAGGATCTCTACAACAACGCGTCGAACGCTCCGAACGACATGAAGGACGCGAACCAGTACCAGTACCTCAACGACTCCGACCAGGTGAAGGATGAGGACGGCAACGTGACCGAGGACCTCTCGCTCGCGGCGGCCACAATCATGGCTCCGGGCTGGGCACACTGGTCGATCGGCGACCTCGTCACCAACGATAAGGGCGAGCCCGCACGCGAGTGGAACGACGATACGTTCGCGACCCTCGTACTGCCGGGCAACGACGGCAAGCCTGCCCCCGTCTTCGCAGGCGGCTCGAACATCGGCATCTCGGCGAAGACTCAGAACCCTGAGCTCGCCAAGGATCTCATGCGCATCATCTACTCCGAGGAGTACCAGACGATGCTCGGCGAGAAGGGCCTCGGCCCGGCGAACTCGGACTTCGCTGATTCGCTCGGTTCAGACCAGTTCGCGAAGGCGCTCATCGAGTCGGCGTCGAACTCGAAGCTCACCCCCGCCGCACCCGGCTGGGCTGCAATCGAGTCGAAGAACATCATGGAGGAGTTCTTCTCCAAGATCCGCGACGCGAAGGACCTGAAGCAGCTCGCTCAGGACACCAACGCACAGCTCGACGCACTGCTCAACCAGAAGTAACGTCGGCACCGGGGGCCCGCACGACAGCTGCGGGCCCCCGTCCACACCCCCAAACGTTTCAAGGAGAACCGCGATGAGCGTCGACACAGCTCCACCGGTCGGCACGGGAACACGCGAGAGCACCGCCGCGTCGGATCACACGGCCCCAGCCCCCCGGAAGCCCCGCCGCCGCCTCGCCCCCTACATGCTGCTGCTGCCAGCAAGCATCATCGTGCTCCTCGCGATGGCGTACCCCGTGATCTGGCAGCTCATCACCTCGATGCAGCAGTTCGGGCTCGCCCAGCAGTTCGGTGCACCGCCCGAGTGGGTCTGGTTCGAGAACTACGCAACGCTCTTCAGCAACCCGACAACGTGGTTCGTGGTGCTGCGCTCCGTGCTGTTCTGCCTCGCCGCTGCCACGGTGACGATGGTCGTCGGCATCGGCCTCGCGCTGCTCATGCAGGCGACTTCCAAGAGCGTTCGCCTCACGTTGCAGATTGCTCTGTTGCTCGCCTGGGCAACGCCAGTGGTCGCAGCAATGACAATCTGGAACTGGATCTTTGACTGGCGCCGCGGCCTCGTCAACTGGCTGCTCACAAACCTCGGGCTCCCCTTCAACGGCCACAACTGGCTGCAGGAGCCCCTCAGCTTCTTCGCTGTCGCCCTCATCATCGTCGTCTGGATGAGCGTGCCATTCGTCGCGTTCTCGGTCTACGCTGGGCTCACCCAGGTTCCGGGTGAGGTGCTCGAGGCCGCGCAGATGGACGGCGCGAGCCCATGGCAGCGCCTCCGCCTCATCATCGTGCCGATCATCAAGCCGATCCTCGGCATCGTCATGCTGCTGCAGATCATCTGGGACCTTCGCGTCTTCACGCAGATCAAGCTGCTGCAGGACCGCGGCTCGATCGCGTCAAAGACCGACGTGCTCGGCACCTACATCTACCAGCTCGGCGTTGGCTCCTCAGACTTCGCAATGGCTAGCGCCATGTCAATCTTCGTGCTGCTGCTCACAATCGCGCTGAGCTGGGCGTACGTCCGTAATCTCATCAAGGAGGACGACGAGTCATGAGCCAGGCCTCACTCGCGGGTTCCGCACCCCGAACCACCACGATGACGGCCCCCGTCGAGATCGTCTCCGCGCGCGGCCGCCTTCGCACAGGCAAACCGTGGCGAATCGTGCTCAACGTCGTCGGCGTCCTGCTCGCCGTTGTCTGGGCGTTCCCCGTCTACTGGATGGTGAACTCGGCTTTGCTGCCGAATGTCGTCCTCGAGAAGACGAGGCCGACGCTCCTCCCGTTCGGCGGCTCCCTCAAGAACTTCCAGGCAGTCATCGCTGACGGTTCATTCTTCAAAGCCCTCGGCATCAGCGTGTCGATCGCGGCGATCGTTGTCGTCGTGTGCCTCATCTTCGCGTTCCTCGCCGCGCTCGCGATCAGCCGCTTCAGGTTCAAGGGCCGCCGCAGTTTTGTGCTCGCCGTGCTGTTCATCCAGATGCTGCCAGCAGAGGGCATGTTCATCGCCCAGTACAAGCTCATGGCTGGCCTCGGGCTGCTCAACTCGATCATCGGCGTGAGCATCATCTATATCGCGGCCGTCGTGCCGTTCACGATCTGGATGCTCCGCGGCTTCGTCGCTGGCATCCCAGCGGACCTCGAGGAGGCCGCGATGGTCGATGGCCTGAGCCGCACCCAGGCGTTCCTGCGCATCACGTTCCCGCTGCTCGCGCCTGGCCTCGTCGCGAGCGGCATCTACGCCTTCTTGCAGGCCTGGAACGAGTTCACTGTCGCCCTCGTGCTGCTTGACGCAGACAACAAGACGCTGCCGCTCTGGCTGCGCGGCTTCATCCAGCAGTCGGCGAGCACAGCGATCGATTGGGGCCAGGTCATGGCCGCGTCGACGCTCGTCGCCGTGCCAGTCATCATCTTCTTCATGTTTGTGCAGGGCCGCATGACGAGCGGTCTCGTGAGCGGGGCGGTGAAGGGATGAGCGAGCTCGAACGCGACATCCTCGCGACGCTTATGCCCGGCTTTGTCGGCTTCGAGCCGCCCGCCTGGCTCTCGGAGGCATTCGACGCGGGCCTTGCGTCGGCGTGCGTCTACGGCAACAACGTGCGCGACCGCGAGCAGCTGCGCTCGCTCGGACTCGCGCTTCGCGAGCTCGCGCCACACGCCCTCCTCGCGATCGACGAAGAGGGCGGCGAGGTGACCCGGCTGAGCTACCTCGAAGGATCGCCGTACCCAGGTGCGGCCGTGCTCGGCCGCGTCAACGACGAGGCGTATTCAGAGGAGATCGGCCGACGTGTCGCCCGCGAGATCTTGAGCGCGGGTTTCAATCTGGCGCTCGGGCCTGTCGCCGACGTGAACAGCAACCCGTTGAACCCAGTGATCGGGACACGAAGCTTCGGTCCGACGCCCGAACTCGCCTCCCGCCACGTGGCGGCGTGGGTGCGCGGTCTCGAGGGTGAGGGCGCGGTCGCCTGCCCGAAACACTTCCCTGGCCACGGCGACACGGGGCAGGACTCACACCACGAGCTTCCGACTGTCACCGCATCGCGTGAGCTCCTCGGCGAGCGTGATCTGCCGCCGTTCGGCGCCGCGTTCGCCGCCGGCGCCCGCAGCGTGATGACGTCACACATTGTGCTCACTGCGCTCGACAGCGCCGTGCCCGCGACGTTCAGCTCGCTGATCCTGCAGGATCTGCTCCGCGGCGAGCTCGGCTTTACGGGCGTCATCGTCTCTGACGCGCTCGACATGCAGGGAGCAAGCGGCGAGATCGGCATCCCCGAGGCAGCCGTGCGCGCGCTCACCGCCGGCTGCGACCTGCTCTGCGTCGGTGTCGATACGACTCACGAGCAGCTGACCGAGATCGTGACGCACGTCGCAGCGGCGGTCGCGGAAGGCAGGCTCGGTGCCGACAGGATCGCCGACGCCGCGCACCGCGTGCGCACGCTCGGTGCGACGGCGGGACCGCTAGCGAGCGCTACCGCGGGCTCACCCGACGGCGGCGAACCACGCGAGGCAATCACCGAAGCCGAACTAAAACGCGTCGCCGCGTCCTTCGACGGCGCTGACGCAGCTGGGCGCTGGGCGCGCGAGCACCCGAGTGCAGCCGTGCTGCGCGTTAATTCCGAAGCGAACATGGCTGTCGGCTTCGCGCCGTGGGGGCCTTTCGCGGCCGCGGAGACGCCATTTCCCGGCCAGGCAGCCGCAGCGGCGGCGTTCGGTGCGCGCGCGCAGTTCGACCCGAGCGAGGCGTACCCAAGCGATGGCGTGATCGTCATCGGCCGCGAGCTGCATCGTGCGGCCGAAGTGCTTGCGCGGATTGAGGCGCTTCGTGCAGTCGGTACCCCGGTGCTCGTCGTGGAAATGGGCTGGCCAGCGGCCCCCGCGCCCAGTGAGGACTCGACGCACTACGCTGAACTTGCAACGTATGGCTCCTCCGCACTTGTCGGCGCGGCGCTGATTGATCTTCTCGAAAGCACCCCCTCATGACACCCGCTCCGCGCATCGGCCTCGACATCGGCGGCACGAAGATCGAGGGCATCGCGCTCGATCCTGCTGGCGAGATCGTCGCCCGCGCCCTCGTTCCCACGGTCCCCGGGCCCTTAGGCGTGCTCCAGGCGAGTGGTGACATCGTCGCCAGCCTCGTCGGCGATTCTGGGATCTCGCGAACAGAGTTCGCCGGTGTCGGGATCGGGATCCCCGGCCAGGTCGATCGCGCCACTGGAACTGTGCGCAACGCGTACAACATGGGCCTCTCGTCGCTCGCGCTGGGCCCCGAACTCTCGCGCATCGTCAACATGCCAGTATCGGTCGACAACGATGTGACAGCCGCCGCGATCGGCGCTGCAGCAATCATGCGGCTCGACGGCACCGTCGCCTATCTGAACCTGGGAACCGGGCTTGCGGCCGGCGTCACAGTCGATGGCGTGCCGGTTCGCGGCGCGGACGGCTACGCCGGCGAGATCGGTCACCTCGCCGTCGACCCGCGCATGCGCGCGTGCCCCTGCGGGCAGCTCGGATGCCTGGAGACCGTCGCAAGTGGTTCGGCGTTAAAGGCGTACTGGCCTGCGGGAGGCGAGCACCCCGGCCGCACGCTCAACGCAGCCGTCGCTGCGGGTGACGCTGACGCACAGCAAGCCCTTGCCTACCTCATTGAGGGCGCAGCGCAGACGATCCGCGTGCTCGGGCTGACAGTCAACCCAGGCGCGTTCGTCGTCGGCGGCGGCCTCCGCCTCCTGGGTGCGCCGTTGTTCGATGGGATTCGCGCACAGCTGAGCGAGTGGGCCGCGGCCTCCGAATTTATTGCGGCGCTGCGGTTCCCAGAGCGCCTGCAGGTACTCCCCGAGGATTCCCCAGCGGCGGCAATCGGCGCAGCAATTGCAGTAAATGATTAGTCACAGTTGCGCAGACGGGTTCGCAGGGTAGCCTGTTGGTATGAGTGAACTGCGACTAGAAGAACTCTCTGCAGCGACAATCGTTGCGGTGAACACCCTTGGCCTGAAGCCCGGCCAGGAACAGTTCATCACGCCCGTCTCCTACGCTGCGGCCGCCGCGGTCACCCCGCAGGACAGCGCGTGGCAGCGAGTCGTACTGCTCGATGACAAGGTCGTCGGGTTCATCCACGGCAATTTCGACCCAGACGCGCCGCAGGAGGAGTTCCGCGCGGCGCTGTGGCGCATCAACGTCGAAGCTGACGTTCAGGGCCAGGGCGTTGGCACCTTCGCGGTCAATGCGCTCATCGAAGAGGCGAGGCGTCGCGAGGTCGGCCGCCTCACCGTGCTCTGGGAACGCGGCGCCGAAGGCCCCGAAGAATTCTTCCTGCACATCGGCTTCACACCCGTAGGCGAAACCCCTTACGGAGAAGTCATTGGGGCGATCGACCTCTAAGTCGTTTTCTGGCGGGGCATCCCCGGGTCGTTCAGCAACCGAGCGTGGGCTCATTGTCTCGGTCATCTCGTCGCTGTGCTTTGCCGGAATCTACTTCATTACGCCAAAACTCGCGCCCGCATCGGCCGAGTCCCTGTGGGGTATCAGAAACCTCTTCACGCTGCCGCTGATTCTGCTGACGCTTGCTGCATTCCGCCAGCAGCAGCTCATCGCCGACATTTGGGCACGACTGCGGCGAAAGCCGCTCCTCATCGTACCGATCCTGATCTGCGGTCTGCTCGTCGCGGCGCAGCTGTGGGTGTTCAGCTGGGCTCCCCTGCACGGCCGCGGCCTCCACGTCGCGCTTGGGTACTTCCTGCTGCCGCTCATCCTCGTGATTGTGGGCCGCTTCCTGTACCGCGACACGCTCCTCTGGTGGCACTGGCTCGCAGCAGGCGTCGCAGCAGTTGGCGTCGCGTGGGAGATCGTTCGCGTCGGTTCGGTGTCGTGGGAGACGCTGCTCGTCGCGCTCGGCTACCCCGTCTACTTCGTGCTGCGCCGTGCACTGAACATCAACCACCTTGGCGGCATGTTCTGGGAGTTTCTCGTGCTCGCCCCCGTGGCCGTCTGGCTCGTTGTTGCGGAAGTCACAAACGGGCGCACCCTCGACGAGAACCCCGCCCTGCTGTGGCTCGGCCCTGTCTTCGCGCTCTGGAGCGGCTTCGCGCTCATCTGCTATCTCCTCGCTTCCCGCTTCTTGAGTATCAGCATTTTCGGTCTTATGAGCTACCTCGAGCCCGCTCTGCTCGTCGTCGCATCGCTGCTTATCGGCGAGCGCATCGCGAGCGGAGAATGGCCAATGTACATGGCAGTGTGGGGCGCCGTCGCGATCCTCGTCATCGGCGGCGCTGTGCAGCTCGTGCGCAGCTCACGCGGCAAGGGGACTGGCGGCTCCACCGCGCAGCCACCCACCCCGCCAGCAGGGTAAAGTGCTCGTATGGGTGAGCAGCAGGAACACGTCCCCGACGGGCACGAGCACGGCTACATTGGGCACAAAGAAGACCTGCTCAAGCGACTGCGTCGCGCCGAGGGCCAGGTGCGCGGAGTGCACCGCATGGTCGAAGAAGACAAGTACTGCATCGACATCCTCACCCAGGTCTCAGCCGCAACAAAGGCGC
The DNA here is from genome assembly GCF_024399335.1 of Leucobacter aridicollis. Classification (NCBI taxonomy): domain Bacteria; kingdom Bacillati; phylum Actinomycetota; class Actinomycetes; order Micrococcales; family Microbacteriaceae; genus Leucobacter; species Leucobacter aridicollis. The sequence continues at coordinate 371,233 of NZ_CP075339.1, read as the reverse complement.
TCGAGCGCGTAGCCCTGTCGCTACTCGACGACCACCTCCGTCACTGCGTCGCCTCGGCCGCCGAAGAGGGCGGCGAAGTCGCGCAAGAGAAACTTCGCGAGGCAACCCAGGCCATATCGCGCTTCGTGGGATGATTTAAGCGCCAGGTCTCTACAGACAAGGAGCGCGATGAGCGATCAGCCCAACAATCCGACACCCGAGTTCGACATGGCAGATGCCGGCCAGGTCGATATCACCCCCGAGATTGACGAGCTCGAGGAGCTCCTCGGATCTGACGAGGCTGACGACGACTCGGCTAATGCGCCATGGCGTCACGGCTATCCGTACGACGAGAAACTCGGCCGCAAAGAATACGAAAAGACCAAGCGCAAGCTGCAGATCGAGCTGCTCAAACTGCAGGCGTGGGTCAAGGAGTCCGGCGAGAAGATCGTCATCGTGTTCGAGGGCCGCGACGCCGCAGGCAAGGGCGGGGCGATCAAGCGGTTCACCGAGCACATGAACCCGCGCGGCGCGCGCGTGGTCGCGCTCGAGATCCCCACTGACCGCGAGCAGACCCAGTGGTACTTCCAGCGCTACGTCGCGCACCTCCCAGCCGCGGGTGAGATCGTGATGTTTGACCGCTCTTGGTACAACCGTGCGGGCGTCGAGCGCGTCATGGGCTACTGCACTCCGCAGCAGTACCTCGAGTTCACTCGGTCAGCGCCTGACTTTGAGGAGCTGCTCGTGAACTCGGGCATCCACCTCGTCAAGTTCTGGTTCTCAGTCGGCAAGGCCGAGCAGCGCGCACGCTTCACGTCACGTTCACAAGACAAGGTGAAGCAGTGGAAGCTGTCGCCCACCGACCTCGCGAGCCTCGACAAGTGGGACGACTACACACGCGCGAAGGAGGCAATGTTCTTCTACACAGACACGCCTCACGCTCCGTGGACCGTTGTGAAGTCAAACGACAAGAAGCGCGCCCGCCTCGAGGCGATGCGTTGGGTACTCGCGAAGTTCGATTACCCGGGGAAGGATCTCGACGTCGTCGGCACGCCAGACGCGAAGATCATCGGCTCCCCCAACGATGTCTACGATGACGGCGAGACGCCGACTGGCACGTTCCCCGTCGTGAACGGCAAGTAGGGGCGGCGGGGCGAGCTGGCTCGTTCGGGTTCCGCGCCCGCCCGTCGGGGCTCCACGGCTGCCTTTCGGGTCTCCATCCCTGCCCGCCGGGGCTCCGCGGCCACCCTTCAGCCGCAAGCCATGAGATCTGCAGAAGACATGCCCTCCTGCGCAGGAGTAGGGATTGCTACTGCCGATCTCATGGCTTACTGCTGACAGGCTCGTGCCTCGGAGCCAATTGTGGCCGAAGTCTAAGTGCGTGCTTGGAGGAGGCTAGTCACAAGCTAGGAGTGGGCAGACCGGCAGGCCGCAGGCGAGGAGCCGGCAGGCCGCAAGCCATGAGAAGGCTAGCCGCCAAACCCCCGTGATCTTTACAGACCCGAGTAGGCGTGCAGGCCCTTGAAGAACACGTTCACGACCGAGAAGTTGAAGATCACGGCGGCGTAGGAGACGATGTTCAGCCACGCCGAGCGCGTGCCGCGCCAGCCGCGCGTCGCACGGGCGTGAATGAAGCCCGCGTAGAGGACCCAGATGATGAAGGTCCAGACTTCCTTCACGTCCCAGCCCCAGTAGCGGCTCCAAGCCGCCTCGGCCCAGATCGAACCGGCGATAAGCGTGAATGTCCAGAACGCGAAGCCGATGATCGCGAGACGGTAGGCGAGATCCTCGAGGCGAACCTGGTTCGGGAACCCGCCCATGAACGCGAGCGAGTTCGTCTGCCCTGCCTTGAGGTAGCTCGCACGACGCGCCTGCAGGAGTTGCAGAATCGAGAGACCGAACGAGAGCGTGAAGAACCCGACCGCGAGCACAGCGACGATGATGTGGATGACAAGCCAGTACGAGTCAAGCGCCGGCACGAGCGGCACGATCTCGACGTAGTAGTTGACCTTCGCTACCCCGAGGAACACGAGCGTGAGCCCGGTTACGAGGGTGCCGAGGAATCGCAGGTCAACGAAGAACTGGACGATCAGAAAGATGCCGACGACCGCAACCGTCGCAGTGAGCGCGAACTCATACATGTTCGCCCACGGGACCCGGTCAGCAGCGATGCCGCGCAGCACTGTCGCGACGAGGTGCAGCGCAAAGCCGAGCACGGTGAGTGCAAAGCCCGCGCGCAGCCAGCGCGACCGGGGTGCTGCGGCCGGTGCCTTCTGGCGGGGCTTCGTGAGTGTTGTGGTGCCGCCTGCGACGGCCTTCACGCCCGCCGCAGGGGAGGCCGCTGCGAGCTCTGCATCGCCGCTTCGGTTCGCAAGGTCAACCACGTAGAAGACAAACGCGATCGCGTACACGATCATGCCTGAATACAGCGCGATCGTTGAGTAAGTTTCAAGCTCGGTCAGCACAATTCCTCAGGATACTCCGTGTAGCGGATTGCTCGCTGAGAGTATGGCTGGTTCCGCGAGAGCGCGAAGCCACGGGAGCGCGGGCGGCCCGCGATGCGCTGCAGCAGGCCGCCCGAGTCTTCACGCTGTTGTTAGTGCCCCGCTAGCTCGTCGTCGAGCCGCGCGTAGCTCGTCTCCATCCCGTCAGCCATGCCTGTCGAGAGAATCATCTCGCGGGTCGCCGTGTCTGGGTAGGTGATGAGCAGCGACACGAGAGTCCCGCCAGCTACAGGGATGAGCGTGAGCTCGTTCCTCGTCACCGGGCTCTGCGCCGCGTCGGGATCTTCGGGGGTGAACATCGCCTCGGTCGTCACCGAGCGACGCGGTGGTTCGATCTCGAGCACGGTTCCTGTGAACCCGAAGCGCTGCTCACCGTCGTCTGACACCCACTCGGTGCGGTGCCGCTCACCGACGGCCGTGGCGACCTCGCACACTGGCATCGACCAGCCGTCGGGGCCGAGCTGCCACCGGCGCAGCATGTCTGCATCGTGATGAGCTCGCCAGACCTGCTCGACTGTGCCGCGAACGATTCTGCTCGTCCGGGCTTGGGTGTCGCCGATGAGCTGCAGCTCGGTACCCGACCCGACGGCGAATGCGGTGAGGTCTTCGACGACAGCGTCGATCTGCGCCATCGCCTGGCGCATCCCCTCTTCCATGCCCATCGCGCGGAGCTGTTCGAGCTCCTCGATGGTGTTAAAGAACGTGGTGGTCGTGAGCCGAGACCCGAGGGCGGTCTCTGCAAACTCGAACACCATTCGCATATCTGGCATCGCGGTGTTTGGCTCGCCGTCCTCGCTCGCGAAGCCGTCGCGCACCTCAAACGAGGTGCCTTCGTTCACTGCCACCCACTTCCAGTACCCCGCGCTGATCTCGCCCTCGGGCCCCGTCATTCGGTAGTTGCTAACGCCGCCCGGGTAGCCGTCGTGGCGTGTGAAGGTTGCCGGGTATGTTGGCGGCCCCCAGAAGCGTTCGATCTGACGGGGGTCGAGGTACGCATCCCAGAGCCTGCGGACAGGCACAGTGAAGTCAGCGACAACTGTCAGCGTGAGCGCTTCGGCGTCCTGTGTAACTGCGGTGATTGGCATTTCGGTGTTCCTCTCAAGAGGGGTCGGAAGGCGACTGTTCGCCATCTTCGGCGAGTAGCGCATCGAGCCTGTCGATGCGGCCGCGCCAGAGCTGTTCGAAGTGCCCGAGCAGCTCTCTGGCTCGGCGAATGGTCTCGGGTTTCGCCCTCACGATGCGCTCCCTCCCGCGCGGAATCTTCGCGACGAGGTCGGCGGCTTCGAGCACCGCGACGTGCTTCTGCACCGCCGCGAATGACATCTCGTAGTCGCCCGCGAGGTCTGACACCGAGAGCTCACTTGCTAGCGTTCTGCGCACGATGTCGCGTCGCGTGGCGTCAGCAAGGGCCCGGAAGAGCCTGTCCACCGCTTCGTCTGAATACTCTGCTACTACAACCATTTGGTTGTATGTTACGCCTATTCTCGATGAGCGCAAGGGGTATGCCCAGAAAACCCAGCGAACCGCTGCGGACTAGCTATGCGGCGTCGGTCGCCTCATCGGAGGCCGCGCCCCTGCGCTTGCGACGCCAGCTCGCGAACGCGCGCCAGATCTCGATCAGGATCGGGATACCAGGGATCAGCACGAGCACGATAATGAACACTTCGCTGTACTCGCGCACGAACGGGATCTGGCCGAGGAAGTAGCCGAGAAGCGTCACTCCCACCGCCCAGAGCAGCGCGCCGATCGCGTTGTAGACCATGAAGTGCTTGCGCGTCATGTTTCCGACGCCTGCAGCGGCGGGCACGAATCCGCGAATGATTGGGAGGAAGCGGGCGATGACGATCGCCTTCGGACCGTGCTTCTCAAAGAACGCGTGTGTGCGCTCAACGTTCTCAGGGTTGAAGAACCGGCTCTTTGGCCTGTTGAAGATCGCTGGGCCGAGCTTGCGCCCGAGCGTGAACCCGAGCTGGTCGCCGGCAAACGCAAAGATGAAGAGCAGCACGCACGTGATCCAGATCGGCACGTCGATGATGCCTGTCGCACTGAAGAGGCCGACCGTGAATAGCAGCGAGTCGCCAGGGAGGAACGCGAGCACGAGCACGCCGGTCTCGAGAAACACGAATGCGCAGGCAAGCACCAGCGCGATCCAGCCGCCCGCCGAAAGCAAGGTTTCGGGGTCGAGCCAGTCGATGCCGAACAGCGCCGGGGTCGAGGTAAGCGTGAGCGGATCGGCCAGAGCGAGGAGCGAATTCACGCCTTTAAACTACCAGCCGCAGCCTGCCGTAAACTCGGAATCACATGGATTGTGGGCATGCTGCCCGCTGCGCGCCGCCCTCGCGACCTGGGCAGTCCGTTCGAAGTGAGGCAAGATGCAAGCCACCATCATTCACAGTGTCACGCTCGTCAGCGACGGAGCCGAGACCGCGAACGCCTGGGTGTGGTTTGAGGCAGGGACTGTGCGCGAGATCGGGGCGGGAGACTCCTGGCGACGCGCAGCGGCCGAGGCCGGCCCCGATTGCGACCTCGTCGACGGCAGTGGGTCGACCCTCTCCCCCGGGTTTATCGACATCCACATGCATGGCGGAGGTGGCAGCGCAAACGAGGAGGGTGCCGACGCGATCCGGAACGTGCTCGCTACCCACCGCGAGCACGGCACGACCCGCGCCGTGCTCTCACTCGTGACTGGCCGCCCCGCCGACCTCTTGGCGCACCTCACCACGATCGCAGACCTCACGGAGACCACGCCCGGGGTGCTCGGCAGTCACCTTGAGGGGCCCTTCCTCGCCGACAGCTTCCGTGGCGCGCACGACCCCGAGATGCTCCGGTCGCCACTGCCCGACGAGACTGCGGCAATGCTTGCCGCCGCGCGCGGCACCCTTCGCCAGATCACCCTCGCTCCAGAACTGCCCGGCGCCTCCGCGGCGATCGCGAGTTTCGTCGACGCGGGCGTCGCGGTCGCCGTCGGGCATACGAGCGCGACGTATGAACAAGCCCGCGCTGCGTTCGATGCGGGGGCGAGCATACTCACGCACACGTTTAATGCGATGCCGGGTCTGCACCACCGGGCCCCGGGCCCGATCGCCGCGGCATTCGAGGCGCAGCACGTCACACTCGAGGTCATCAACGATGGCGTGCACGTGCACCCTGCGCTCGTGGGACTCGTGTTCAACGAGGCCCCCGGCAGGGTCGCCCTCATCACCGATGCGATGGTCGCAGCGTGCGCGCACGACGGTGACTACATGCTCGGCTCGCTCCCTGTGCGTGTCGAGGCGGGCGTCGCACGTCTTGTCGCCGACGGCGCTATCGCCGGTTCCACCCTCACACTCGACGCCGCCCTCCGCCACACCGTGGCCGAGTGCGGCGTCCCGCTCGCGGAGGCGATCCTCGCGCTCACCGCGACGCCGGCAGCCGCAGTCGGCCGCGCACACGACCTCGGCTCGCTGCGCCCCGGCTACCGCGCTGACGCCGTGCTGCTCGACGACACGTTGCACGTGAAACGGGTGTGGCTCGAGGGCGCCAGCGCCCAGACTGTTGGTTCAGCTGCCGAGGCTCACGAGGCGCACTGATAATCTCTCGGCATGAACGCCACAGAGATTCACGCCCTGCTGACCGAGGCACTGAACCACGCCATCGACAACGGAGATCGGGACTACTTCGCAGAGGGCACGTTCCCTCCAGACGGGTGGATCCAGGTCACCTACTCCGCGATCAATCTGAGCTATGCATCGACCACGGACCCGGCCGAGTTGCTCGCCCGGCTCGAAGTGCCCGAATACGTGGAGGTTGCCAGCTGGGAGCCAAACACGTACCTCACCTTGACCCACGGCGCGGACGACATCGAGGCCATCTCGAGGTTCACTGCTGAGCTGATCGCGGCAATCGACGCCAGCGACTCCTAGCCGCGACCCGGAGGGCCCGGCCTCGCCGAGCCCTCGCCACGCGGCGGCGACGTCCCCGACCGGCTACCGGGTGGTGTGTGACTTCGCCGTTCGCTTGCGCAGGGGCGCGAACAGGAGCCACGCAACCGCGCCCGAGCCGCCGACGAACCACACTGCCCACCAGGGGAACCCCAGGCTGGCACCGTCACCAGTGAGGGTCTCGTTCTGCGGCGCCTCTGAGTCGGGCAACCTGACTGCATGCACCATGAACCTGTGACTGTTCACGCCGATAGGAGTGCAGGTGAACAGCGTCACCCAGTCCTCACCCTCGCGAATCTCAAGCGAGTCTGTCTCGTTCGGCAACACGGTTTCGACGCTCTCCACGCGGTAGTGGTGATCCTCGCCGAGCACGCTGATCCAGAACGTGTCGCCCACCTGTGCCTTCGGGAGCTTCGTGAACAGCTTCGAGTGCGGCAACCCCGAGTGGGCAGTCAGCACCGAACGCGTCGACGGGCCACCGATCGGCAGCGAAGTACCGTACATGTGCCCGGCCCCCTTCGAGATCACCTGATCTGAAGTCCCGTGGTAGGCGGGGAGCGAGATGTCGAGGCGTGGGTAGTTGATGGTGCCAATCGCGTCGGTGCCGCTCACCCGCAGCATCTCCTCGTAAGCGAGGTACAGGTCGCTGCGCTTCGCCTCATCCTCATTCACTGAGATGTACGGGTCGGTCAGTGGCCCGGGCTCGAGCTTGTCGTTGTAGGCGTATGCGGCGTCGAGAATGCGCTGTCGTTCGGCAGGGTCGGTGCCCTCCACCTGTTTGACGTACCCCGAGATTTCGGCGTTGTGCCCGATTCGCGCAACCCACGAGGCCGCGTCTGGGTAGACGAGCATACCGATTGCGACCATCGCGACAACCTGCAACACAATGTTGAGCGCGAGCTGGCCCTTCGTGCGCCGCTTCGGCTTCCGCGCACGCCCCCGTGCGGGAGCCGCTGCTGCCTCCGCTGCGGGCGCGGGGGCGACCTCAGCCTGACTGGCCTCGGCCATCGTCAGCTTCCCTGCGGCTCGCGCCGACGCCGCACCACGACGACGGCACCGACTGCGACGAGGACGCCGCCGAGCAGCGCGGCGGCCGCGATCTTGCCGCCCGTTTCCGAGAGACCCGGGACTGGGGGAATGACCGCGGTCGTCTTCCAGACGACGGCACGCAGCGTCTCGGGGTCAGTCGCCGACATGACGCTCCCTCGCAGGATCACGTCCTCTCCCGTCCAGCCTGCAGGGTAGGACACGGGCTTCGCGAAGTAGTCGCGGTACAACTTGTTTCCGGGCTCGCGGTCGAGGCCATCAGCGAAATTCGAGTAGCGCAGGCACGGCACGGTGATGAGGCCGTCTGCGGAGGTGCGCAGTTCGGCGCCGTCCGCGAATGTGACCGGGCGCTTCGAGGCGCGCGCGTCGGACTCGCTTATGTACAGCCTGAAGTCAGCGCCCTGGATGAGGTGGTTCGGGTGGCCCTTTTCGTGTACGAGAATACGGAGCGGGCCGAACTTGGTCGTCGCCGTGTCAGTGACGACACCAGCGTCGCCCGCGAAGAGCCGCACCTCGTTGGTGTACTCGCCGGGCGCGTTGACTGAGCTCGCGAACGAGATACGGACCTCGGCCGACGTGTCGACGAGTAGCTTCGCAATACCCGCCTCAGTGAAGACTGTCTCGAGCGCGACTCGTCCATCGATCTCTGTTTCCGTCACGGCGTAGTCGGCCCCGGCAGTGAGCGCGGGTTGACCCGTGATCTCCACCGTCGTGTCTGCAGCCGTACCGCGGAGCTCGACGCCCTGCGCGAGCACGTGCTGCACTCGGTAGCTTGAGAGCTCGCGCACGTCAGGGATGACGTTCAGCGCCGACCAGATGACTGGATCTCCACAGGTCACCGCGTCGGCGTCGCGCACGCCGAGCTTTGTCTCTACAGACGCAGTCTTGGGGTAGACGTGCACTGTCGTAAGCCAGTCGCCTGCACTCGTCGGGTTCGGAAGGGGGAGCATCACGAGGAACGGGACAGCGCGGATCGCCCCGGCCGGCGCGGATGTCTCGGTGACGAGGTACAGCCCTGTCTGCAGGTCGCTGAACACAACGCTGTTATCGGCGGCAGTCACCCCGGTTCCTGCCACTGGCTCACCCGCGACAAGGCGAGCGGCGCTGGCAGGCTTCATGTCGACCGCGCGATTCCAGTCGACTGTTTTTTCAAGCTTCAGCCCAGGAACGCGCTTGATCTCAAACGTGTGCCCGGCGACTCCCGTAGGCGCATCAGCGCCTGGCGGCAACCCGGAGCCCGGCTTGCCAGCGGGATCCGGTTCAACCCCCGGGTGAACCACAAGCGTCTTAGGCCCGTCGGGCAGGACGAGGTCGGCTGCATTCGCCGGCGAGGCGATCCCGATCCCCAAAACGAGAGAAAGGACAGCGAGCAGGGTTGCGACAGTGCCGCCCCGCGATCCGCGAAATGCGCCGTTCGTGAGCGCTTCCGTCATGACTTCCTCTTCTCGTCAGTATCGATGTTGATCGTAGCGCCCGCACGCTTCTTGGTTCGGCGGGGGGCGAACAGCAGGTAGGCGACGACGCCCGATCCGCCAACAAACGCGGCAGCCCACCAGGGAAAGCCTGCGCTGAGCCCATCACCCGCAAGGTCGGTGTCCCCCGCGCCTGGTGGCGCTGGGACGCGGACTCCGTGCACCAAGAAGCGGTGACTGTTCACTCCGATTGGAGTGCAAGTAAAGAGCGTGACCCGATCCTCGCCGTCGACGACGTTGAGTGAGTCAGTGACAAAAGGTTCGACAGTTTCAAGCCCGTCGACCTCGTAGTACCGGGTTTCTCCAAGCACGCGGACCTCGAAGAGGTCGCCGACTTTCGCCTGCGGCAACTTCGTAAACAGGGAGGCGTGCACGAGCCCAGAGTGCGAGGTGAGCACTGAGTGCGTCGACTCGCCGCCAACAGGCAGCGAGGAGCCGTACAGATGCCCAACCCCGCGTGAAATCGCGTCATCGCCAGTGCCGTGGAACAACGGTAAGCCAATGCCGAGGCGCGGGTACACGACCTCGCCGATCACACCGTTGTCGCTCGCCCGAAGCACATCCTCGTACGCGCTGTAGGAGGCCTGATCGGCGGCAGCGGCCACAGGGTCTCCCGTAGCCGAGTACGGATCGATGAGTGCCCCTGCGGGCAGGTTCGCGTTGTAATCGCGAGCCGCGCTGAGCCCCTCGGCAAGCTGCGCCTCGCTCAATCCCTCGACAGTGCGAACGTAGCCTGATCGTTCAGAGTTGTGCGAGAGCGTCGCGAACCAGTCGGCAGCGGCCGGATACACAAGCGCGCCAATCCCGATCATCGCGACGACCTGCAGTACGACAGGCACACCAAGCTTTCGCCGCTTGGAGGGTCGGGAGGTGCCCGGTGTATCAAGCATGAGCGCGTGAGCCATCGAACACCTCCTTTCCCATCTACCTATCGTCTTCCTGTCGGAGGGAAGGGGTTACTCCGCGGCGTTCTGACGACGGCGTGCGACGATGAGCACAACAGCGAGCAGCGCGATGCCGGCAACAGTAAGCATGATCGTGCCGGTGCCACCGGTGAGGGGAAGCACGAAGCCACCGCGGTCGTACTGGTTCACAATCGTCTGAGTCGTCTGAGTTGCAGACTCCTTCGTGACAGTGAACTCGATGGGCTCGGCAAGCAGCTGGTGATCCTTCAGCGCCTTGGTCTCAACGAGCCAGTACGACTGGTAACCGGGCTGGCCCTTCGCGATCTCCTTGCCGTCAGCGAAGTTGCTGTAGCGGAGACCGGTGATGTCGACGCGACCCTCAGCGTCTGTCGTCCACACGCCGTCCTTGTGCGAGCCTGCAGCAGGCTTGAGCGCCTTCGCGAGCGCGTCTGCGTCACCGTTCACTGCAGCGCGTGCGTCCTTCGCAGATGCGAACACCATGAACTCAGCGCCAGCAAGGTTCGCGGTCTTGCCCTCAGGGGCGCCCTCGCTCTTCTTGATGAGCGCGTAGTTGCCGTACTTGACCTCGGTGCCGGGGATTTCCTTCGGCTCGGTCTGCGACTTCGACGAGTAGAAGTGCGCGACGTTCTCGATCTCGCCAGGCTGCGTGACGACGGTGTCGAGCGTGAGCACGACGTCTGCGGTCTTCGTCGCAGCGACCTTGTCGAGGCCCTTGGCGGTGAAATCGATTGTGACGGTGCTCTTGCCGCCTGCGGCTGCAACCTTTACGGTGTAGTCCTCGCCGAACACGAGACCCGCAGGCGCGGTGACCTTGACACCCGAACCGTCAGCGGCGGTCTTCAGGAACGCGTCGTCGAGCACGTCGACAATCTGCAGCTTGTCAGTCGCAATGTAGTTGCCGGTCGAGTTGTCGCGCGGGCTCGGGTTGTCGACAGTGATCGTCCAGGTGACGGTGTCGCCGACCTTCAGGTCCGAAGCATTCTCGACCGTCTTCTGGCCGAGCACAGTGTGGTTCTTCGGGTACACGTAGATCGTGTCGAGCCACTTGTTGAGGTCGGTCGGGTGGGTGAGCGGTGCGGCGACGAGGAAGTCACCCGCAGCGACGACGCCAGCCGGCGTGTTGGTCTCACGGACGAGCCAGAGACCAGCTTCGAGCGCCTGCGCACCCTCCCAGCGGACAACGCCGGCTGCGTCGGTGACGCCGGTGCGGTCTGCTGCCTTCGATGCAACTGCAGCCTTCGCAGCGGCGAGGGTCGTGTCAGCGATCTCCTGCTGGCCCTCGTTCGTCATCGGGTTCTTCGCCAGCGGGACCTTGTACGCCTCGAACGTGACTCCCTGGATTGCCTGAGCGGTCAGGCCGGTCTGCTCGAGGCCAGTTGCCGCAGCGCCATTCTCGGCGGGCTGCTCGAGCTTGGTGATGACGAGACCGGACGAGTCGGGCATCGTGTCTACCGGTGCCGCCTGAGCAGCTGTGGCACCGCCGAATGCGAGTGCCACGGCGGTCGCGAGCGCACCTGCGCTCGCGAGAAAGCCGCGCTTTCTTGAATTCAACATTGTTTCCCCTTCTTGAAAACGATGGTGTGTGTTGGTCTTGGGGGTGATTACTCCGCCCCCGAGTTCGGAGTGTCTAGAGTGAGCGTCTCGCTCGGCCTGACTCATGCCGCGTGGCGACCGGCCCGCGCTGGTTCACGGTCGGCACGTCTGCGCCACCACACCGCTCCAGCCAGTGCCGCGATGAGCGCCGCGACGCCACCGCCGAGGACGATCGGAAGCCACTGGCCGCCTGTCATCGGGAGCGGGACCGGGGCCGGATCCTTCACGAGCATGAGGTACCCGGTGGGGTTCACACACGCGGTGGGCCGCTCCGCGACCGTGCCACCCTTCGTGATCTCGCCGGTCTCCGGGTTTGTCTCGCCTGGATTACACCGGTCAAGCACGCCTCCCTTGCCGTTCGACACGTCGAGCTGCCCGCGGCCCTGCATCGATTGGCCGTTCGCCGGCCCATCTGCCTCGGGCCAGATCGTGAACTGCATCGGCTGGGAGAGCCGCTGCACGCCAGTGACGTCGCGCACATGCTTGCCGTCAGTGCTGCGCTGCTGGTTTGGTGCCTGCGTCTCGACAAGCCAGAAGTTGCCGGCCGAGAGGTTCTCCGAGCGCCAGCGACCAGCCTGACCTCCGTCGGCGATCGGGTAGATCGTGCCGCACAACGGCTTCTGGTTGTCAGGGTTCATCGTGTTCCAGTCGATGAGCTTCTGCAGCGTCTTCGAGTTCTGCCCGAAGTCCCACGCGCCCGCATCCGCTGCGCGAGTGCTCGACACCCACGCGCCGTTCCAGCCGTCTGCCGCGTAGTCGGTGCGGCAGAGCTCAACAGCTGGGTACGCACTTGGCTTCCCGGCGACGTCGTTACGAACCTCAAACTTGTGGCCAACCATGTTCCACAGCCCAGTCGAGTCTGGATCCCACTTCTCAGTGGTTCCCGGAATCACGTCGTCGGCGTAGCGCTCAAGTCCGGCGCCGCCCGCGTCCTTACGAATCGTGAAGTAGTTCTGGCTCAGCTCGTGCCGCACCTGGCACTGTGCGGGGAACTGCGCGTCGGCCGGGGTCGTCGACTTCGGGTCGAGTGCGGTGTCCGGCACGTTCTTGCCGGTGACGCAGACGTTCGGCGCGAAGACATTGCCCTGCGAACCCTTCGCAATACCCGTCGCGTAGTTCACGAAGGTCCAGCCAGTCGTCGGCGCGTTGCCGGCACCCTGCCAAATTTTGGGGTCAGGGATCCCGGCGGGGCTCTCGGCAGCCTGCACGGCGAACCACATCTCGGCGCTCACTGCCTGAGCCGGCACCTTCAGCGCGGGGCCAGAAGTGACGATCCAACGCCCGTCGACCTGCTTGGGGGCGGCAACATCTTGCACGGGCGCGTAGGTATCAGCGCTCGAGGTATTCGGCTGACCGTTGAGACCGATCGTGCGGCCGTCAGCGTTGAAGAGGTAGACGCCGTGCTTCTTCGCGCCGCTCGGAACTGCGGCATCTGGAGCCCAGCCAGCAGTCTTGAAGACGTGCGTGACATCATCAGTCAGCACGAGATCATTCAGTGTCGTCGTGCCGGTGAGCTTCGTCGCAGTGATCTTGTAGTGCGCGTTGCCGCCCTTGTGCAGGCGGGCACCGCTCGCAGGCAACGAGCTCTTCGCGACAGTCCACGCATTAATCGGGTTCTCGACGCACAGGCCAGGCACGCAGTCCGTAGGCGGCTTCGGGTCAGTTCCGCGCGCGAGCTTGTTGCGCAGGAAGAATCCTTGCGGTGAGGTCGCAGCCTGGCGCTCGGCGGTCGCGTCAGCGTTCTCCTTGACTTTCACGTACATCGTCAGGGTGAGCATCTGCTTCGCCGGCACCGTGCCGCCAATTGTGAGCCACTTGTCTGCAGCTGACCACGCATGCGTGAGCCCTGTCCCACTGAGCGTGATCACGGGGCTTGTCGTACGCTGCTGAGACGTCGGGTTGTAGAACGTCGCGTCATCAAGCACGTCTGCGAGGTAGTCGCGGTAGTTCACCACGGCGGGGTTCGTGCCAGCACGATTATCAAAAGTGAGCTTGTATCCGACAACGCCGTTCTCGTCGACGGGTGTCCCGGAAGGCAGGTCTTTACCGTCCGCCCCGATGGCTGTCTTAGACACGTCCATGAGGGAGTTCTTGATCGTGCAGAGGATCTCCTTGCCCGCCGCTTCGGCAGGCATTGTGAAGCTCGTTCCGAGGCTCTTGTCGCTCCAGAGCACCCTGCCATCAAGCAGGCACTCCCAGCTCGTGACGTAGTTCTTTAGGTCGGTGGACGAGTTGCCCGCGACCTCGGTGAACGACATCGACGCCCCGATCGCGACTGGCACCGGGCCAACCTTCTCGTCCTGAATGCCCGAGTCGTTGCCAGTTGTTGTCGCCTCGCCAAGCACGGTGTTGCCAGACTTCAGCTGCAGCTTGAACTGGTCGTTCGCGAATGCACGGCCGTCGGGAAGGTCCTTCTGGATCTTCACTGTGGGCGGGAAGCTGCATGTCGCAAGGTCGGTTGTGCTCAGGGTGCCCGTCAAGCGGACCGATTGAGGCTTAGCGTTGGCGGCCAACGGCAGGTCCATGTACCCAATTGAGCTCGAGCCACCTGAGGAGCCACCCACGTAGAGCTTGCCCTGCGCATCGTACGCGATGCCGTTGACACCGGCGAACGGACTGCTGCTCGTGTTCTCCTTGGCCGTCACGCGGACAGCGCGAGTACCCGAGCTGCTCGCGAGGTTCGCCGCGTCGACGCGGAACACGTCAAGTGCGGTTGAACTGTTGTTTCCGCGCACCACGTACAGGTTTCCGAGCGTATCGAAGGCCATATCACCGTTACCGTTGGACGTGTTCCAGCCACGGTTCAAGAGATCGACAGCGCCGCGCTGCTCCATCGCGGTACCCGCGGCATTGGTCGCCCAGAGCTGAAAGTTGCCGTCAGAGTTAAATCCACCGGCCCAGTACCTGCCCTGGGGGTCAACCGCGCCGCCGACGAGGCTCGTCACATTCGCCGCAGACGCAGAGAATCCGCGCGCGTAGGCGGTACGCCATGTCTTCGTGTCAATGTCATATCTGTAGACGGTGTTGTTGCTCGACGACGAGCGCTCGTACGCGTAGACGGCTCGACCTTGGTCACCGATACCGAGTCCGTTGAAGCTTGAGACAGAAGACGCCCGGGTCCCCTCATTTGTCACCGTGCCTGTCGCTCCCGAGACGACGATCTGCTGCAATTGCCCGTTCGACGACACCGAGTAGATGTTGCCAGCGACGCAGCTCAGGGCGTTCGAGGCAACAGCCGCCCGTGCCGACTTCGGCTTCGCCGGTGTCGCGGGTTTTGCAGGCTGCTCCGGTTTGGGCGCGGTCACTTCTGCTTCGGGCACCGGCGTCGTTGCCTCGCCCTCGGGCTGTGCGGGGGTTTCCTCCGGCGCACCCGCCGAGGTCTCCTCCTGAGAGTGATCTGGCTGCTGTGCAGCGTCGGTTTCCGGCGTCGCCAGGGTGCGCTCAACGGCCTGCGCCGAAGCGATCCCTGTGTCTGCGAGCGGCATGATGATTCCGACGAGCGCGCTCAATATGAGCGCGCCCGTCGCAATCCCCCTATTGCGAGGCTTCCCCAACCTTTTGTTCCCCCAATTACTATGCGCGCACATGTGTGCGACGCCACCCTCGTGGTCTTCCCCAAGACCAACGTTGGTGAGAGATAGTCACCGCGAGGATCATTCCTCAGCGGCGACGTCATATCGGCGCTCAAAGCCAGAACAAATTTGGTACAAAAAAACAGTTCCGTGGCACCGAGGTTCAGCATAGGGTGGTCTAGGACTGTGCGCACTAGCATTGATGGCACCTTCCCCCTGATCTTCACCCTTACTGAGAGACCTACCCCCTTCATTACCCCTGGCCGGTAACCCACTGAGAAAGGCTCTATGCTGCGCACACATGAAGCCTCAGGATCGGCTTCCCATTTGCCACGCCCGCTCGTCGATGGCGGCCGCGTTGCCCTGCCGAGCCGGTGCCGCCTGCTTGAACGGCTCGTTGAGGAGACCGCTGGATCCGCGGGGAAGCAGCGGCTGACGCTCGTGTACGCACCGACGGGGTATGGGAAGACGGCAACAATTGCCGACTGGCTCGGTGACGACAGCGACGGGCCACTTCCCGTGTTCTGGGTGCATTCTTCCAAACGCGAACCGCACGCCCTCTGGGACGAACTCGCGGAGGCACTCGCGTCGCGCTCCGACTACGTCGCGCGCGAGGGCGCCGATCCGCTATCGACTGTGATGCGTCTTGCGCGCGGCCTGCACACAGCAGTCACGCTCGTCATCGACGATTTCCACCACGCAACCTCGGCAGAGACAGATATGGCCCTCGCTGAGCTCTCGGCAGAGTCATCTCTGCTCACGCTCATCATCATTGGGCGCGGCGTGACACTCCTCGACGGCCCCCTCGTGAGCGCGACAACCCGAGTTCGATTGATCGGGGTCGATGACCTGAGCCTCACGTCGGCGGAGGCGCTCGAGCTCACACAGTCGCTGCGGGTTCCGGAGAGCCCCAACCTCACGACCGCGCTTGAACGGACAGAAGGCTGGCCGCTCGCAATCCGCGCCGCGCTGAACCTTGGCGCCGACGGACTCTACTCCGACACAGCCGAGGGCCGTATCTGGGCGGACGGGCCCGCGGCCCACAGCTTCGATCCGCTCGCGAACCTCAACGCGTTCGCGATGGCCTCGCTCGAGATCATGAGCGAGGAGGCCAGGCGGGTCATCCTTGCGGCTGCGCAGATCGACTTTCTGAGCGTCAACCAGATCCGCTCCATCGTTGGCGCCGATGAGCCTACGGTCAGCGAAACGCTCAACTACCTGACCGAGCACGGCTTCCTAATGGAAGTCACGAGCACAGGAGCGCCAGAGTACCGGTGCCACCGATCCGTGCGGGCGCCGTTCGCTGACTACGCAGTGAGCGCGCTTGACGTTGCTGAGCGCAAGCGTCTCTACAGTAGCCGCGCGCACGAGATTGCTGGCACAGCCCCGTTCACCGCCTTCAGATTGTTCTGTGCGGCAGAGGAGTTCGAAGCCGCAGAAATCACGCTTGCTCAGAACTTCACGACGATCACTGACGAGGTCGACGGGGCAATGCGAGCGCTCCGATCGCTCTCTGAGGAGGTGCTTCTCGAGCACCCAACGCTTACCGCCGCGCTCTTGTTTCTCGAGAACCCGCGTGTGGGTGTCGCCCCGTCGCGACTGAATTTTCTCCTGCGCGTCTGGCAGCTTGGCTTGCAGCGCCGCCTCCCCGAGGGCGCATCAACTCCCCCCGGCCCGATCCATCTGCAGCTCCTCTGCGAGGCGATGGTGCTCAACCGTGTGCTCGGCAACCTCGACGACGCCGAGGCCTACATGCACCACATCGAGGGAAGACTCGCACCCGATCACGTACCCGCGCTCCCGATTCCGGGCGGCTCCGACAGCGAGTCCCCCGCAGTGTTGACGGGCAACGGCTCGCTTTCGGTGTTCTACCGCGAGGTAGCAGCGACGGCCTTGTCTGTCGGCGACTTCGGACGCGCCCGGCGCAACCTGAAGCGGCTGCGCCGCCGCTCCGAGCGGAAACTCTCGACGCCGTGGCACGGCTTCCCTCACGCATCAACGCGCACGGTGACTGACCCAGAGTCCGGCGGCAACTGGTTGCTCGCTGCGCTTTCTGAACTTGCCTTCACCGACACCATTGACGGACACATTCGCCGAGCAGGCGAGCTCGTTCACGAATACGACGAGATCGTCGCTTCGACCAAGGCGCAGGCCCCAGGGATCGCATGGGTCGGAATCGAGATCGCGAGAGCCCACCTCGCTGAGGAGAACCGCGACCCGGAAAAACTCGCGGTCGCCGTTGAGCGGCTCGCGCCGATAGCCGACAGGCTTGAGCCGTGGCCGCTGCTCCTTATTGCAGAGGCCGCATCGATCCGCGACTCGCGAGGTACCGAGCTCGCACTCGCACACCTCGCCTCTGGGCTCGAGGACACTGAGGGGCGCGCGCCGATCCCGAAGGCGTGGTGCAAGTACGTCATCAACTTCGAAGCGATGCTGAACTCCTCGATAGGAAACCTTGCGAGATCCGAGGCGCTGCTCGCGGCTGTTCCCTCCGAGGAACCAGTGTTCAGGCTCGAACGAGCCCGGCTCGCGCTGTTCTCGGGCAACGACGTCGAGGCGCTACTCATCGCCCAGTCCGTTGGCGACCCAGGCACGACGAAACGTCAACGCGTCGACAGGCGAATGATCACGGCCGTTGCTGCGTGGGGCTGTGGCCGTCCCACGGAGGCGATCAACTCGCTTGCGTCGGCCGCCGCGCTCATTGACAAGTATTTTCTTCCAGCGATGCTCGTGAGCGTGCCGTTCGAGCAACTTCGCGAGCTTGCCGTAGCTGCCCGCGAAGCGGGGGCGTGCGACATCGTCGATGCGCTCGACGCCATCCCTGAGAAGTCGCGTGCGTACAGATACGAGCAACTCACAGAGATGGAGCTTCGCACCCTGGCCGCGATCAGCGAGCACCGAAACGCGAATCACGCTGCGGCCAGCCTCTTCATTACAGCGGGAACTGTCAAGAAGCACCTCGCATCCGTCTACAAGAAACTCGGCGTACGTGATCGCGATGCGGCAATTCTCCGCGCCGGCCGAATGGGCCTGCTCGACGGGCTGCCAGAAACAACCGCTTAACTGCCAAACGGGAGGGGGTTGCGGCGCATCTGCGCCGCAACCCCCTCCCGTTCTGACAGCTTCTAGGCGGATTGGCGCTCTGCCATCTCCACAACGTTCTTCAGCAGCAGTGCGCGCGTCATCGGCCCAACTCCGCCGGGATTTGGCGAAATCCAGCCAGCGACCTCAGCCACAGCTGGATCAACATCACCGACAACGCGGCTCTTCCCCGTCTCGGGATCAACTTTTCGCGACACCCCAACGTCGAGCACGATGGCGCCAGGCTTCACGTCCTCGGCCCGCACAATACCCTCGACACCGGCCGCGGCGACGATCACATCGGCCTGCCGTAGCTCGGCGCCAAGATCAACCGTGCCCGTGTGGGTGAGCACCACTGTCGCGTTGTACTCACGGCGAGTGAGCAGCGGTCCAATCGGCCGGCCGACAGTCACCCCGCGCCCGACAACGACGACGCGCTTGCCTGCCCACGACAGACCGTTGCGTTCGACAAGCTCGATGACGCCACGGGGCGTGCACGGGAGCGGGGAGGTGATCTCGGTGTTCGCGTTGAGAACGAGCTTTCCAAGGTTCGTCGGGTGCAGACCGTCGGCGTCTTTGTTCGGGTCGATGCGCTCGAGGATGCGATCAGTGTCGATGTGCTTCGGCAACGGCAGCTGCACAATGTAGCCTGTGCAGCTGTCGTCTGCGTTGAGCTCGTCGAGCACGGCCTCGAGCTCGTCCTGCGATACGGTCTCGGGAAGCTCGCGCTTGATCGACGCGATCCCGACCTCGGCGCAGTCGCGGTGCTTGCCAGCGACGTACCACTGCGAACCAGGATCCTCACCCACGAGGACCGTCGCGAGACCCGGGACAACGCCATTCGCGGCGAGCGCGGCGACACGCTCGGTGAGCTCCAGTTTGATTGCGGCCGCGGCCGCTGTGCCGTCAAGTTTCTGAGCGGACATGTGTTCTCCTTGAAATTCGTGAGGCCCCATGTGCAAGGGGCGGAACGCCGCCGGGGCGCGGAGGAGACCCCTCACGCGCCCCGGTCGGCATCAGCAGTTGTGGCTTACCAGTTCTCGAGGCCCGGGTAGAGCGGGAACGCGTCGGCAAGCTTCGTCACGCGCGCGCGAAGTTCCTCGATATCGGCGGACTGGGTGAGGGTCGCCGCGATGATCTCCGAGACCTCAGCGAACTCGGCGTCACCAAAACCGCGGGTCGCGAGTGCGGGGGTACCGATACGCAGGCCGCTTGTGACCATCGGCGGGCGCGGATCGAACGGCACTGAGTTTCGGTTCACAGTAATGCCAACCTCGTGGAGCGCGTCCTCAGCCTGCTGGCCGTCGAGCTTCGAGTTTCGCAGGTCTGCGAGTACGAGGTGCACGTCGGTGCCGCCCGTCAACACGTCAACACCGGCTGCCTTCGCCGCATCGCTCGTGAGCGCTTCTGCAAGGAGCTTCGCGCCCGAGAGCGTGCGCACCTGGCGGTCCTTGAACTCGTCGGTAGCGGCAAGCTTGAATGCCGTCGCCTTTGCTGCGATCACGTGCATGAGCGGGCCGCCCTGCTGGCCGGGGAAGACGTTCGAGTTCAGCTTCTTGTAGAGCTCGAGGTCGTTCGTCAGGATGAAGCCCGAGCGCGGGCCACCAATCGTCTTGTGCACTGTCGATGAGACGACGTGCGCGTGCGGCACCGGGTTGGGGTACAGGCCAGCTGCAACCAGGCCAGCGAAGTGGGCCATGTCTACCCAGAGCGTCGCGCCGACCTCGTCAGCGATCGCACGGAATGCCGCGAAATCGAGCGTGCGCGGGTATGCCGACCAGCCGGCGATGATGACCTTCGGCTTGTGCTCAAGCGCCTTCTCGCGGACAACCTCCATGTCGACGAGGAACGTCTCAGGGTTCACACCATACGAGACGACGTTGTAGAGCTTGCCCGAGAAGTTCAACTTCATGCCGTGCGTGAGGTGCCCACCGTGCGCGAGCTCGAGGCCGAGGATGGTGTCGCCTGGCTCGGCGATTGCGGAGAGAACGGCTGCGTTCGCCTGCGCGCCCGAGTGGGGCTGTACGTTCGCATACGCTGCACCGAACAGGCTCTTTGCGCGGTCACGCGCGAGGTTCTCCGCGACATCGACGAACTCGCAGCCGCCGTAGTAGCGACGCCCAGGGTAGCCCTCTGCGTACTTGTTCGTGAGCACCGAACCCTGCGACTCGAGCACTGCGCGAGGAACAAAGTTCTCGCTCGCGATCATCTCGAGGGTCGAGCGCTGACGACCGAGTTCGTTCTTCAGCACCTCGGCGATCTCGGGATCGACGACCTCAAGTGGCTCGTTAAAGAAAGCTGACTGGTTGGACACGATGAGTCTCCCTTGTGTGATGTTTCCAGGATGTGTGGCCCAGGCGAGCGGCCGTTCAAAGGTGTCGCTCCCCGATGGTTTCCATCTGTACGCCAGTCACGACGCAGCAATCCTATCAGCGGCCCGCGCACGCATGACGATAGGTTTCACCGCACCGCTGGGAGCGACATGTAAAGCGGACTAGAATTGGCCGGATGAACACAATCGTCGCCGATGCGCAGAGCCAACAGTGGGTACTGACACTTTCATGCATTGACGGTCCGGGTATCGTGCACGCAATCAGTGGTGCGATCGTCGCCGCTGGCGGCAACATCGCCGAAAGCCAGCAGTTCGCCTCGGCCGACACGGGACGGTTCTTCATGCGATTGCAGGTCGAGGCCGTTGCCCAGCCCGAGACCTTCGGCGATCGCTTCCGTTCTTCCCTCGCGCCCGTGACCGAGCGCTACAACATGCACTGGCGACTCGACCAGGTTGGGCGCCCAGTTCGCACCCTGCTGCTCGGCTCCACCGCGACTCACTGCGTCAACGACCTGCTGTACCGCAAGCGTGCAGGCCAGCTCCCGATCGAGGTACCACTCGTTCTCTCGAATCACGAGACGATGCGCGACATCGCAGAGTTCTACGGTGTCGACTTCGAGTTCCGTCCCGTGACGGGCGCCGACGAGAAGGCTGCGTTTGAAACTCGCGTGCTTGAAGCCGTCGAACAGCACGACATCGAACTCGTCGTGCTCGCCCGCTACATGCAGATCCTCTCCCCCGAGCTGTGTGAAGCACTCGCGGGTCGAGCGATCAATATCCACCACTCGTTCCTGCCCGGTTTCAAGGGCGCGAACCCATACAAGCAGGCGCATCAGCGCGGCGTGAAGCTCATTGGCGCGACGGCCCACTTCGTGACGACTGATCTCGACGAGGGCCCGATCATCGAGCAAGACACCACACGAGTCGACCACTCTTACTCGCCGCGCGAACTCATGCAGCTCGGCCAGGACATCGAGTCTCGCGTACTCCGTCACGCCGTTGGCTGGTTCGCCGAGAACCGCGTGCTGCAGGACGGCGATCGCACGATCGTCTTCAGGTAGGCGGTCGCCTTCTTTGTTTGCGGGCTGTTGCGTTCTCCACAGGGAGCGCAGCAGCCCGTTTTTGTGAGTTATCCCCGGATCTCGGCAAGGAGACACCCTTCGCGCGTTTGTCAACGTATGGTTGCCATACAGCAATCGAACGCCATACAGCGAAGGAGGTGCCCATGGACCCGATCATCAACCTCATTTCGACGATCGCCGGGTTTGTCACCATCGGCACCATGCTGTTACTCAGTCATCGGAACCTCGACCAGAAGTTCCGCGCGAGGTTTGAACAGATCGATATTCGACTGGACAGGATAGAGGCACGGCTCGACGGTATCGACGTGCGGCTCGACGGTATCGACGTGCGGCTCGATCGAATGGATGCCCGCTTTGACGCCAACGACGCGCGGCTCGACGCAACTGACTTCGCCACGGAGTCGCGCTTCAGCCACCTCGAGTCCACAGTCGAGAATCGCTTCGCCGCGGCCGAAGCTCAACTAGATTCTCGTTTCGCCGCGGCCGAAGCCCAACTAGACTCCCGATTCGCCGCAGCCGAAGCCCAACTAGACTCCCGGTTCGCCACAGCCGACGCAAAACTCGACTCACGCTTCGCCGCAGCCGACGCCAAACTCGACTCACGCTTCGCCGAATCTGAGGCGAGCATCGACGGGAAGTTCGCGAGCACTGCCACGTTCACCTCGGGGCAGTTCGAGCGAATCGAGGCCCAATTCACGCAGCTCACCAAGCAGCTGGACACCACCCGCGCAGAGCTCGCCGCCGCGATTCAACATGTCGATGTGCGACTCAGCGACCGAATCGACAGCTTGGATAGCCGGCTGAGCGAGCGCATCGCGAGTCTCGATATTCGGCTGAGCGACCGGATCGACAGCGTCAACGGGCAGATGTTTGCACTCGCCACTGGCTTGAAGCCGCTACTCGATGAGCCTGCGGGCCCATCAAATGGCGAGTCTGCCGCCTAGCCTGCAGTGAGCGCAGCGTGACGCGCCCTGAGCTTCGCAGAACCGGGCCTAAGTCTCAGGCCGTCCAAGCTGCCCGCAAAAATGACTTCAAGGCTTCAAAGACGCCCACCTCTGAGCTCTCGCCTGCAGAAAGAGCACGCTCGCGACTGTCGTTGATCGACCCAGTCAGGGCGCCCACCGCGAAGAGATACGACCAGCGCAGCGCGCCCGCAGGGCGTCCCGGCAGAAGTGTCTCCAGACACTGGATGAATTCGTTGGCCATCGGGTCAAAAAGATCGACGATGATGCCACGTTCACTCGACGCCGGATCGCTAGCTTCACGAAGAACCAACCGTCGATAGTTCGTCAAGCTCGAATCTGACTGCGCAAGAGTCCCGATATGCAGAAACGCATCGATGACCTCATCGAGAGCGCCCGGCGCCCCCAAATCAACTGCTCGGAGTTTCACGAGACGCGCCTCATTGACGTATTGATAGCGTTCGAACACGGCACGATACAGGCCAAGCTTCGTCTCAAAGTGATAGGCAACGAGAGACAGTTTTACCCCCGCAGCACTCGCGATCGTGCGCAGCGTGGTTCGGTCATAACCTTCGTCAGCGAAACACTGCGTAGCTGCCGACAGAATGTCGTCCCTGCGCCCGCCTCTTGCCATAGTCGTGACCTGCTTCTTCAAACCCACATCGGATTTCAACACTACAGGCAAGTGCCCGGAACCCCCGCGGTGGGTTGTTCCGAGCACTTGAGACACCAGTTGAAGGCCTACCGCATAGCGGCCTCAGCACTCTTAAGCTCCGCCGGCACGTCAGCCGCACGACCCTTCTTGGGCAAACCAATCATCAGGAGGCCACCGAGGAGGAACCCGAATCCGCTCAAGAACAACGCAAAAGAGAGTGAAGTTGCCGCAGCCAAACCTCCGAGCGCGAGAGGCGCGAATGCCGACACGCCTCGCCCGACATTGAAACAGAACCCCGCTCCAGTCGTGCGCACACGAGTCGGGTACAGCTCCCCCAAATAGGAACCAAACAGCCCCGCGAATGTCATAAAGAACGCGTAGGCAGGTCCCAACCACAGCAAGAATGTGTGATCCGTTGCAAGCCCGTAGATTGGCATAAGAATTCCCGCCCCGAAGAACGAAATCATCAGCGCAAACTTGCGTCCGATCTTGTCAGCAAGCCAACCAAAGACCAGGTACCCGACAAACATCCCGAGATTCAGCAATGTCATGAATGACGCGACTGACTTTGGATCCATCCCACGTTCCGTTGCAAGATAGCTCGGCAACCATGTGCTCGCTCCGTAGTAGGCAACGAACGCGGTGACAGCCACCAAACTTGCGAGAATGGTGGTGCGTCGAAGCTCGGGCGCAAACACCTCACCTACAGAAACGTTCTTGTCAGACTTTGCGCGCTCAGCCTGCCAGACTGCCGACTCGGGGAAGAACATTACGATTACGAGCAGCGGCAGAATGGCAGACAGCCCGGCGACAAGGAACAGCATCCGCCAGTCGGGGAGGAAGAAACCCGAAGCGAAAGCTGCGAGTGCCCCACCGATCGGGAACGCCGCCAGGACGAAAGCCGCTGCTTTGCCGCGTGATTCAACCGGCCATGTTTCCACAACGTAAGCCGACAGCACACCCCAGACGCCGCCAAGGCCGATGCCCGACAAGAACCGCAGTCCGAGGAGGACATAGAAGTTCGGAGCCGCTGCAGCCAATGCTGTCAGAACGATAAAGATGAGCATGCACAGGACGAGGGCGCGTTTGCGGCCATAGTTGTCCGCAACCCACCCCATTACCACGCCCGAAATGCCCATCCCGATGAGGGTGGCCGTGGCAAGCAGGCCAGCCTGAACTGGCGTAATGCCAAAGTCCTCAATAATTGCGGGAATCGAGAACGACAGAATCGCGATCTCGAGCGCATCGAACATGTATGCAAAGAACGCACCAAACAGTACGATCCACTTGGTTCTACCCACGGGTTTCCTTTCGTCGCCGACCACATTGTCGGATGTTGGATGGCAGGGGCGTTACTCAGGGGCCGAGTAGCGAACCCTCCGCGCCTTTGGAATCGGATGAAGAGTTGGGGATTGAGCTACTGTGTTCGAAAGTTCGCCGATTCCTTCGACCCGCATTGTGACCGTGTCACCGACGCGAATTGGCCCAGGCGTTTCGGCACCGTTCCAACCCCAGAGCTCGGCAAGACAACCACCACCGCATGTGCCTGAGCCGATGATGTCACCTGGGCGCACCCATGTGCCGCGGCTTGCGTAAGCGACGAGTTCGGCGAACGACCATGCCATCTGGCGCAGGTTGTCTCGACCTATTGGGGTCCCGTTGACTGAGACCTCCATGTCCAGGGCCAAGCGATCGCCTTCACGGAAGGGCGCCAATTCGTCGGTTGTCACCATCACTGGCCCAAGTGTCGTTGCGGTGTCCTTGCCTTTCGCTGGGCCTAGACCGACACGCATCTCACGACGTTGCAGATCGCGCGCCGACCAATCATTGAGGATTGTGTACCCAACTATGCATTCCTCGGCCTCTTCGACGGTTAGGTTGTAGCCCTCACGCCCGATCACTGCCGCGACTTCAAGTTCAAAGTCAAAGAGCTCGGACCCTGGTGGCAGCGGGATGTCCGCTCCAGTTCCTACCGCGGCGTGTGGATTCGTGAAATAGAACGCGGGCGCCTCAAACCAGGCCTCTGGCACATCCGTCGCACCCGAGACAGCCTTCAGCGATCCCGCGGTGTGCTGCTCAAATGTTATGAAGTCCCGGATCGATGAGACAGGAATCGGTACCGGAGAAACACCGCCAATCGCGAAATCCATGGAGTCCGAAGAAAGGGCCTCTCGTGACCTTCCTGACTCAAGCCAGTCGTATAGTTCCACCTGCGGTTCAAGCAAGATGAGTTCGCCGTGCTCTACAATGCCATAGCGAGTTCCCTGGCTAGTTTGGGCCGCACCTATGCGCATCGTTAGCCTTCCTCAAAGATTGCGACCGCACGCGTCCAACCGGCAGATGCGGCGTGGATCTTCACCGGGAAACAAGCCACCTGAAAGCCCGTGGCGGGCAGCCCCTCGAGGTTGTGCAGCTTCTCGATGTGGCAATAACCAATGTCTCGACCCGCACGGTGTCCCTCCCAGATGATCTCCGCGTTCCCCTCAGCTGCATAGCGCTCTGCGGTGTACACAAACGGAGCGTCCCAGCTCCACGCGTCAGTGCCTGTCAATCGCACTCCCTGCCGAAGCAAGTGCAGAGTTGCCTCTCGCCCCACTCCGCAACCGCTTTGAACGTAGTCGTCCTGCCCATACTTCACACCCGCGGACGTGTTCACAAGCACAATGTCCAAGGGCTGCAGCGTGACGCCAATGCGCTCAAGTTCTGCATCAATGTCCGCAGGTGTAACGACATAGCCGTCAGCGAGATGACGGAAATCAAGCTTCACACCCCGCTGGAAGCACCAGTCCAGCGGAACCTCGTCAATTGTGATGGCCCGCTGCCCTCCATCCATCGTGGAGGCGAAATGATACGGAGCGTCAAGGTGAGTTCCGTTGTGAGTTGAGAGGCTAACTCGCTCCAATGCCCAGCCTTCTCCATCCGGTAAGTCACCGGCTGTTGCCCCGGGAAAGAACTGGAGAATCTCGTTCGGTGTCTGCGAATGATCAAAGTACTCGATCGAGGGGAGATGACCAGGGGGATCCGAGAGGATCCCATTTCGCAGGTCGACTGAAAGATCTACAAGACGTCGCATTCGTGCTCCTTTGCTGAATAAAACTGACTATACGACCGTTCAGTTTTGCCGTCAAGGGAATTAGCTTGAAGGCGGGATTCCAGCCACACGGAGCCAGCTCAATAGAGTTTGGCCGACCTATTGGCCTTGCAGGGCGCTCCTAGAGACGAAGGGGGTCGTCGGGCCACAATGGGCTCGGCCCCAGGAAGTCACATAAGCCAATACTCTCGCGACGAACGCGCGATCTAAGACTGCGACCGCCGCTACTCGATGAGCCTGCGGGCCCATCAAATGGCGAGTCTGCCGCCTAGCCTGCAGTGAGCGCAGCGTGACGCGCCCTGAGCCCCGCAAGTATGGCGCTCAGGCCCGTCTCGAACGCCACATCCGTGAGCCGCTTCGTGCCTGCTGCTGCGTGCCCTGAATCGTAGACCGCTCGAAAGGTTGGCGCATTCGGGTCGTCGCCTGGGTCGAGCATGTTGTCGGGCGCACTATGGTCGAGCGCGGCACCAAGAATGAGGCATTCGACGGCGACGACTGTGCTCAGCACCTCAGACTCTGGCCACCCCGCCTCGATGAGCCCCGAGAACACGGCCTCGTACATGTCGCTCGTGCGCGTCCCAGTCGCGATCGGCAGCACTCCAAGCAGCGCGATCGTTGGCGGATGATCGGCGAACGCATTGCGATAGGACTTGGCCCAGCGTTCCATCGCCTCGTCCCACGGCAGCTCGCCAAACCCGGAAACGTCGATCCTGTCGCTGACGAGCTCGCGGATCCCCGAGATGAGATCATCCTGCCCGGAAATGTGGTTGTAGAGCGCCGACGGGCGTACGCCGAGCTCTCGGGCGATGAGGCGCAGACTCGCCCCGGACTCGCCGCGCTCGTCAAGCAGCCTGAGCGCCGTCTCGAGGATGAGGCCACGCGAAAGCACCGGGGTTGTCGGCCTACCAGACCGTCTCGACTGGGGCTTTTCGCTCACCGCCATGGTGCACCGCTTTCTCCCGGCGCTCAGCGTCCGAGTGTTTCTCTCCACAGAGAGTATCGGAGCCGCGTAACGTTTCGGGCTCGCGCTCGCGTTCGCGCCCATGATGTGCATACAATAACGAACACTGTTCATTAACGGAGCGGGTGAGACGAGCTGGCAGAGACGCCAGGGATGGAGCGAGCGTGGCAATCACGGTATTCACTGGCGGGGCAGTCATCGTCGCAGCTGATCGTGTCGGCGCTGTCGATACAGCCAGCGCAATCGCGTTTGAGGACGGCAGGGTCATCGCACTCGACGCTGAGGCACTTGAGCTCGCGGCGAACGGTACCAGCGATGTCATCGATCTCGCGGGCGGAACGCTCGTACCCGGGATCGGCGAGGGGCACGCCCACCCGGTGCTTGGCGGGCTTGAAGCTGTCGGCCCGAACGTACGTGAGGCCGTCGACCTCGCTGGGATCCTGTCCGCGGTCGCCGAGTGGAAGCAGCAGCATCCGGAGGCCGATTGGATCGTCGGCGCGAGCTACGATGCGACGTTCGCACCTGGCGGCGTGTTCAGGGCCGAGTGGCTCGACGAGGTCACGGGTGACACTCCGACGATCCTGCGCGCATGGGACTACCACACCGCCTGGGTGAACTCGGCGGCGCTGCGTGCCGGCGGCATTACGGCTGAGACCCCTGACCCTGAACTCGGCCGCTACGTTCGCGACGCCGACGGCACCCCCACTGGCACGCTCCAGGAGGCCGCGGCGAACGACTTCATCGCGAACGTCGTTCCGGCGTTCTCGATCGAAGATCGCGTCGCAGCCATCGAGGCCGCAACCCTGTCGTACGCCGAGCAAGGCACCACGTGGGTTCAAGACGCCTGGGTCGAGCCGACCGACCTCCCAACCTACCTCGAGGCAGCCCGCGCTGACAGGCTCCACACTCGCGTCAATCTCGCGTTCCGCGCAGACCCTGCTACCTGGCAGAGTCAGGTTGCAGCTTTCGAGAAGCAGCGCGACCAGGTGCGTTCGCTCGCGCACGATCGCCTGAGCGCTGACACCGTGAAGTTCTTCGTGGACGGTGTCATCGAGAACCACACCGCGGTGCTTGCAGCCCCATACGCCGACCGGCCAGACGAGCGCGGCCTTCCGAACTGGGCAGAGGACGAACTCATCTCCGCCGCCCGCGCCTTCGACCTCGCGGGATTCCAGCTCCACATTCACGCGATCGGAGACGACGCAAACCGCATCGCGCTCGATACGATCGCGGCCGTTCAGGCTGAGAACCCTGCGCGCGAACGTGCCCATGTCGTCGCGCACGTCGCGATGCTCGCTCAGGATCAGGTCGGACGCTTCGCCGAGCTCGACGTCATCGCGAACTTCGAGCCATACTGGGCGCAGTGCGACGCCGTCATGCGCGACCTCACGATTCCGCACATCGGACCCGACCGCGAGGGCTGGCAGTACCTCATCGGTTCGGTGCTCCGAGCCGGCGCGACTGTGTCGTTCGGCAGTGATTGGCCTGTCACCACGAAGGACTGGCGTCCGGCGTTCTCGACTGCCGTCACACGCCACAGCCATCTCGAGCCCGACGCAGCGGCGTGGCTGCCCGACGAGCGCGTGAGCGCCGCGGCAGCCCTGTCGGCCTACACGGCTGGCACCGCTCGGCAGGCCCTCGCATCGGGCCGCGGCACGCTCCACGTCGGCATGGTCGCAGACGCGGTCTGGCTCTCCGCAGATCCCCTGTCCGTCGACCCAAACACCATCCCGTCCATCGACGTTCGCGGCACCTGGCTCGCGGGCGAACGCACCTACTAACCCACCCCACACCACTCGCTGATTCAAAGGAGAATCGTGTCCACAACCCCCACCACAACTTCGTCCGAGAGCCAGCCGCACATGCGGCGAGCGCTCGGGCTCACCGGGCTCACGTTTTTCGGCGTGACCTACATGACTGTCATCACCGTGTTCACGACGTACGGCATCGTGAACCAGGTGACGGGCGGCAAGCTCCCAGCGGCGTACATCGTCGCGGTCGTGACAATGCTCTTCACCGCAGCGAGCTACGCGGCGATGGTGCGGCGCTACCCCGTCGCGGGTTCCGCCTACACCTATGCGCAGCAGTCGTTTGGCGGCGGCGTCGGGTTTCTCACAGGCTGGGTCATGCTGCTCGACTACCTGTTCATTCCGATGATCAACTTCATGCTCATCGGCATCTACTTGAACACGCAGTTCCCGGCGATCCCGATCTGGGTCTTCACGCTCGCCGCACTGCTGCTCGTGCTCGCATTCAACGTGCTCGGAATCACGCTCGTGAACAAGCTCAATATGGCGATCATCGCGCTGTCGGTCGTGCTCGTCATCGTGTTCATGGCGCTCGCGTTCAAGCAGTACCTTGGCGGCGACCAGGCAGTCGGCATCATCGAGCCCTTCACATTCGGCGAGGGCGGGATCGGTGCGGTCGCGTCGGGTGCCGCGATCCTCGCACTGTCGTTCCTCGGTTTCGATGCGGTCTCGACGCTCTCCGAGGAAGCGAAAAACCCGCGCCGCGACATCCCCCGCGCGATCGTGCTGTCGACCCTCGTTGGCGGGTTTTTCTTCATCCTCGTCGGCTGGGCGGGAGCCCTCGCATTCAACCCTGACTGGGCGTCGATGGATCAGGCGCAGATTGATGCGGCGGGCACCACCGTCATGGACTCGTTCGGCGCGAGCTGGTTTACCGCATTCTTCGTCGCCGTCTACGTTGCGGGCGCGTTCGGGTCGGGCATGACCGGCCAGGTGTCGGTTTCACGCATCCTGTACGCAATGGGCCGCGACGGCATGCTGCCGAAGCCGCTCTCGCGCCTGCACAAGCGATTCGGCACCCCGATCGTTGCGGCCGTGGTCGTGTCTGTGTTCGCACTCTCGGCGCTGTTTGTCCCGTTCGACGTTGCAGCATTCATGATTAGCTTCGGCGCGCTCGCAGCATTCGCGATGGTCAACCTGTCGGTGATCCGCACCTACCTCTTCCCGAAGGGCGGTCGTACGCGCCCAGCATCGACATGGGAGATCATCCGTTTTGGCGTGACCCCCCTCATCGGGTTTGGGCTCACGATCTGGCTGTGGACGTCACTCCAGCCCATCACCTGGCTTGTCGGCGCATGCTGGCTCGTGCTCGGCGTCGGCGTGATCGCGGTCGTGACGCGTGGATTCCGGAAGCCAGTGCCGAAGATGGACTTCTCGGAGGGCGACCCGACCACGCAGCAGATCGATGCGCTCGGCGACGAGTTCCCGCTGGAGGGTGAGCGCCGCTAGGTCAGGATCCAGGATCGGGCGGCAGTCTGGTCCTTCCCAGCACTACACCCTGCAATCTGCCCAAGATATCCCCGAACCATCAAGATCGGGCATACCTTGGGCAGATTTCATTGCTATGCCGGCGACGGGAGGGGGCTCCACCAGCCAGCCGGGCAACCAGGCAGCCGGGAAGTGCCGCCTCGGCCTACCTGAGGTGCTGCACGTCACCCGCGTTCACGGTGAGGGTTCCGCCCGTCGGCAGGTCGACGATGAGCGCGCCGTCTTCCGCGAGCGCCCGAGCCCTGCCGTCGACGATCTCGTCCCCCGGGAGGTGGACACGAACCTCGGTGCCGAGCGTGAGGGACTGGCGCGCGGCCCGGATCCGGATCGCCTCCGGCTCGCGCGCAGCGAGCTCAGTGAGGCGCGAAATCTCTGCGGTGACTGCCGCGACAACCCTGTCGGCAAGCTCGGCCCCGAGCGGGTCGGCGAAGCTCTCCGCGCCGCCGACATCAGCGCCCGCGGCGAGCAACGACGTCGCCCGCTCTGTCGGCAGCTCCCACTCAGGCGTGAGCAGGTTCATGCCCATCCCGATAATCGCGCTGCCGTCTGGGAGGAGCTCGCAGAGGATCCCGCAGAGCTTCCCACCGATTCGCCCGGCCAGCGCGTCTTCCTCATCGCGCACGTGGATGTCGTTCGGCCACTTCATGCCGACACGCTTCGATTCAGTTTCGTCGCGGGCCGCCGCAGCAGCGAACAGGGGTTGGAACGCGGAGTTCACCGCCGATCCGGCGATAAACGGCAGCCAGCCGGGTCCAAGGTCTCCCCATCCGGCGGTGCCCGCGCCACCTGGGCCGTCGCCGACGCTCTGACCGTAGCCATGCACGAGCACAGAGACCGCGAGGGCACGGCCCGGGAGCACCTCCCACCCGCGGGCGAGCCGCCCCCGCCCGGCCGTCTGATTGTCGGTGAGCAGCACCGTTCCGTGCGGGAGAGGCGCACCCGACAGCTCGGCTGCCGCAGAAAGCTCCCGGAGCTCGGCGTTTGTCGAAGGCGACTCGTCTCGCCATTCGACGCGAGGCTGCTGGGCGCGTGTCTGCCTGAGTTCCATACGTGCGAGCCTATTCCCCGGAACCGGCCTGAGTTGCACTGGGCGTGCCGTGGGGAGGCGCCCACGGCGAGCAAACTGAGGATTCCAACCAAGGATCCGCAATTCAGTTGGAGGAGTTCTTGAACTTTGTGGCATATACGCGCGCTAGGCTAAACGGGTGACCGCAGAGAACGAGACCGCTCCCGAGAACCTCGCAACGACGGCTGGCCGCATTGCGGACCATCGCCGGAAGTACCAAGAGGCCGTCGGTGACCGCGACGCAGCAGCAGCAGCCAAGCAGCATCCGCGAGGCAAGATGACCGCGCGTGAGCGCATCGCGTCCCTCCTTGACCCCGGATCCTTCGTCGAGTTCGACAAGTACGTCAAGCATCGCTCGACTGCGTTCGGCATGGACGCGAACCGCCCCTTCGGCGACGCGGTCGTGACAGGCGCCGGCACCATCCACGGTCGCCAGGTCGTCGTCTACTCGCAGGACTTCACCACGTTCGGCGGCTCCCTCGGCGAAGCAGCCGGCGAGAAGATCGTCAAGGCGATGGACTTCGCGATGAAGACCGGAGCGCCGATCATCGGCATGCTCGACTCGGGCGGTGCCCGCATCCAGGAGGGCGTGTTCTCGCTCTCGCAGTATGCGCGCATCTTCAAGCGCAACACGCTCTCATCGGGAGTCATCCCGCAGATCTCGATCGTGATGGGCCCGTCTGCAGGTGGCGCGGTGTACTCACCAGCCCTGACCGACTTCGTCATCATGGTCGACAAGACGAGCAACATGTTCGTCACCGGCCCCGACGTCATCAAGACAGTCACGGGCGAGGAGGTCGGCTTCGAGGAGCTCGGCGGCGCCCTCACCCACAACAAGACGAGCGGCGTCTCGCACTACCTCGCAAGCGACGAACTCGACGCCCTCGACTACGCACGGACGCTCATCAGCTTCCTGCCAGACAACAACCTCGCTGAGGCCCCGATCTACGACAGCGACACCGCGTTCGAGATCACCGAGGCAGACCGCCGGCTGAACACGATTATTCCTGACAGCCAGAACCAGCCCTATGACATGAAGGTCGTCATTGAGGCAATTCTTGACGGCGGCGACTTCCTCGAGGTGCAGCCACTCTTCGCCCCGAACATCCTCATCGGCTTCGGCCGCGTCGAGGGCCGCACCGTCGGCATCGTTGCGAACCAGCCAAACCAGATGGCTGGCACACTGAACATCGACGCGAGCGAGAAGGCCGCGCGCTTCGTGCGCTTCTGCGACGCGTTCTCTATCCCGATCCTCACCCTCGTCGACGTACCCGGCTACCTGCCCGGCACCGAGCAGGAGTACCAGGGCGTCATCCGTCGCGGCGCAAAGCTGCTCTTCGCCTATGCGGAGGCGACAGTGCCGCTCGTCACCATCATCACGCGCAAGGCGTACGGCGGCGCGTACATCGTGATGGGTTCCAAGGAGATGGGCGCTGACTTCAACATCGCGTGGCCGACCGCGGAGATCGCAGTCATGGGAGGCGCGGGCGCAGTCAACATCCTGTACCGCAAGGAGCTCGCAGCTGCCGAGGCCGCTGGCGAGGACGTCGAGGCGCTGCGCGCCAAGCTCACCGCGAAGTACACGGCAGACGTGACGAGCCCGTTCCTCGCGGCCGAGCGCGGCGAGATCGACAACGTGCTCGAACCGGCAGGCACCCGCCTCGCAGTCATCAAGGCGCTCCGCGGCCTCCGTGGCAAGCGCGATGAGCTCCCCGCGAAGAAGCACGGCAACATCCCGCTATGAGCGAGCAGACCACCGACACGACTGTCGACCCGACAACTGACATCGATGACGAGCTGGAAGCGCTCACCGGCGACCTCCCGCCCGACGCCGCCGCACGCGACGCCGCAAAGCGCGAGGATCTTGGCGAGGAAGACGACGCCATCTCTGGCGACGACATCACCTTCGTCACTCGCGGGGTGAGCGACGAAGAGCGCGCCGCCGTCATCGCGGTACTCACCGCTGCCCGCGCCGAAGAAACCCGGCAGGTCAAGCGTGTCGCCCGCCGCGACCGCGAACCGTGGTCGCGCTCACAGCGTGTGCCGGACGGCTTCGCCGACCTGCTCATCGACGGCTAAACATAGCGAGTAATGGCACGCTGACGGGTGTTCCGGGTGCTACGCCTGACGGGACCTTGCCGACTGCGCAAGTTCCACGATTGCCTGAGCGGTACCCTCGGCCTCGGCCAGCACCCACTCACTGCTTGCGCCGGTAAGGTATTCCTGCCGCGCACGCTCCATCACCAACTGATGTCTGGATGCCAACCTTAACGAGGCTTCAAGGGCGGCCGCGCTTTTGCCGACGATTCCTCCCGTTTCTAGCGTGACGAACATGCGGGCGAGGGTGAGCAACGCGTTCCGCTCGTCGCCAGCGATCCCATCAAGGATCGAGGGGACAAGTTCCCAGACAGCCCCCCGTAACGTGACATCGTCAACCGGCTCGAGTAGCGAGGATAGCTCGGGTCCGTGAAGCGCGGTAGCACCCGCGAGCGCAGTCGCAACCAGCACGACCGCATCTGGGTCATGCTCGGGCGCAGGAAGCCAGCCAGTGACGAGATCCTTGCGGAGCCACTCGCCGAACTGGAAGTCGATGCACCCGTGAACAGGGGACGGGAGTTCTGGCCCGACCACGATCACCGTCACCTCAAGCGGAGCCTTCCCAACAGCCTCTGGGAAGGTCTCCTTATGCCCGCGCCAGCCCGAGCGCGGCAATAATATCGCAACGAGCTCCGCCCGTTCGGCCTCCGTCAACGACCGGCGGGACACCACTAGCAGGTCAATATCGCTCGATGGCGTCAAGCCGCCCTGGGTTGCCGACCCGTACAGGTATAGGCCGAGCAGGCCTCCCGGATCCAATGCGACGACGGCGCGCGTGACTTCGCCAATGAGATCAGCAGTCCTGTCGTCCACTCCGTTCACCCAGCCACTCATAGCTCGCGCTCGAAGGTCACCCTGTCGTTGCCAGGGCCGTCATAGGCTGAAATGCGCTCCGAAACCGTGAAGCCAACGGCCTGATGAAACGCCACGGAACGCGAGTTGATCGGGGACGTGATAGCTCGAACTCTGCTGCGGCCCGCGGAACGCGCGGATGCGAAGAAGCGCTCATACAGTGCACCTGCGAGGCCTGATCGGCGCACCTCCGGGTGCACCCCGACGAAGTGGATGTAGCTGGTGTCGGGTTGCCCTGGCGAGTGAAAGCCAATGAGAAATCCGACAACCGACCCTGGCGCCTGGTTCGATGAGTTCGCGGGCTCAGCGACGAAACTCGTGTCGAAGAAGTGATCCAGGAAGAGCCGCTGCACAGCACCTGTCATGGGTCGTCCCCACCACTCATCCACAACGGCGATGATCGCATCGTAGTCTCCGGGGGCTGCCTGCCTGATCGTGTAGTCGAGTTCCTCAGTAGTCATAGTCACGTCAAGGCTAGAAGCAAAGGCGCCGCGGGTCTACCGCCTAAGCTAAGGTCATGGCACGGACGAAGGCGGAAGCGCGGCAGCAGCTGAAGGACGCGGTCGACCGCGGGTTCGGCATCAATTTCACCCCTCCCTTCCCGCAGACTGACGGAGAGCTCCGCAGGTCTGCGGTGCTGATCTTGTTCGGAGCGCTCGATCAGGTGCCTGCCGACCCTTCCGCCGGGGAGCCTGTCGCCGCAGAGCTCGACGTGCTGCTCACGAGGCGCGCAACGCGGATGCGGCACCACGCGGGTCAGATCGCGTTCCCCGGTGGCGGCGTCGAGCCCGAGGACACAGACATGGCACAGACCGCGCTTCGCGAGGCCGCAGAGGAGACAGGCCTCGACCCCACCGGGGTCGAGGTTCTCGGCACGCTCCCCGAGATCCATGTGCCGGTGAGCCGTAACCTTGTCACGCCCGTGATCGGCTGGTGGCGCCTTCCGAGTAACGTGGCCGCCGATCACACCGAGTCCGTTGAGGTCTTCCGAGTACCAGTCGCCGAACTGCTCGATCCCGCGGCCCGCGGCCATTCCGTGCTGCGACGAGAGGGGGCGACGCATCGCGGCGCCGCGTTCAAGCTGCAGGATCGGTTCGGCGGCCATACGGTGTGGGGCTTCACCGGAATGCTGCTCTCGAGCGTCTTCGACGGTGTCGGCTGGGCCGTGCCGTGGGAGCCAGGGACTGACTTCGAGGTGACGGGCTAGCGCCGCCCCGCGCTAGCCGGCGCGGGTGAGCAGGTCGAACGCGGCCACCGCCTGCTGATCTGTGAACGACGAGACATAGTCGAGGATCGCACGCGCGCGTCCCCTCCTGTGGATTCCAGCGCCCGAGATATCGCCCTGCAGCAGTTCCGGGCGTTCCTTCGACAGGTCGAACAGGCTCTCCGTCGCCTCATCGACCCATTCAAGGAGTCTGCGTGGGGCGCGACCCGCGTCGACAGGGTCTGACAGCCACGCGTCGAAGCCGAGCACCAGCTCCTCAACGACGCGGGCCTGACCGCGCTGCGAGTGCGCCAGGTCTGGGGACTCAAGCACAAAGCTTGAGTGCACGAATTTCAGCACGGCGACCTCATGCCACGCGCGCTGGTTCAGCCGAACGTGGCCGCCGCGCATATGGGGCCTCGCCTCCACGACGATTGAGGAACGAAGTCGCTCAATCCAGCGGCGGGTGAAGCCCGACACTGCGCGTTCGCTCGCGATCCCGCCGTCGTAGGGGGAAAGCAGCAGGCCGTCGACAAGCTCGTCGCTCACGAGCTGCACCGCGTCCCTGAACGCGTCGCGGTCGGCAATCCAGCCGTCCTTCCGGCTCATGCCGCGCCACTTGAGTTCAAGCGAGCGGCCGGGCCTTCGCCACTCCACCTGAATCTTGGCCAGGGGCTCGGCCGCAAGCACAGCGTCTTCAGCGAGCCAGGTCTGCAGCTCGGCGGCGACTGCTGCGTGCTGCAGCACGCCGGCCCTCGTGAAGTCGTCGAGATCGTGCACCGCGTATGCGATGTCGTCGGCGACATCCATCACCGCGCACTCGACAGTTTGCACGCCCTCGGCGATCGCCGGGAACGCCGAGAGCGCCTGCTCGAGCTCGCCCACCTCGAGCACGTAGCTCGAGAACTTCTCGGCGCCATTCACTGGATCGTTGCCGACGCCTCGCGGCCGCTCGGTGACGGGGAGCTCGTTCGCGGTAACGCCGACCCAGCGTGCCCGCGTCCACGGGTACTTCAGCACAGATGCCCGAACCGCTGCCGTGAGATTGAGGCCTGCGAAGTCGCGCCCGAGTGTGTCGAGCGACGTGAGGATGCGGAACGTCTGCGCATTGCCCTCAAACCCCTCGGCGAGCCCGAGGCGCTCGCGGGCGACCCTGTCGAGCACCCGCTCACCGAGGTGACCGAACGGCGGATGCCCGAGGTCGTGGGCGTGGGCGGCGGCCTGCGCGACGATGGTGTCGCAGCCGCCGAGCGCCGCCACAATTGCGCCAGTCTCGTCGTCAGTCGACGCCTCACCCCGCTCGAACGCGTTGTGTTGCGCGACTGCTCCGGCGAGGTTCGCCGCGACGACTCTGGCGACCGCGCTGACCTTGAGTGAGTGAGTCAGCCTGTTGTGCATCACCGGGCCGACACCCGACTGCGGCACGACCTGCGTCACGTCTGAGAGGCGCGCGAAGTACGAAGAGAAGCGGATGCGCTCGAGGTCGATGCGAAACTGCTCGAGCTCCGTGCTGTCGCCGGCCTCTCCTGGCTCTAGAGCGTCGAGACCGTGGGCCGCGTGCTGCGACGACTCTTGCTCGGCGTAGCGCCTCGTTGCTCGGTTCGCTGTGCCCGTGAGCGTTTCTTTCATGCCCCTCATTCAATCATTCGTCGGCCGCTGCGTTCGTATTGAACAGGGCCGTTACCCGACCCCCACACCAATCGGCCCCCGGAATACACTGACACTATGAATGCGACGAGCGCCACCACTGGAAACAACACCCGCGGAGAGCGTGTTCCGGCGATCGAGCGTGCGACAGGTAGGGTGTGGACGGACTGGGTCGCCGTGTTCGACGCGCACGGAGCCCGTTCGCTCGGGCACGCTGAGATTGCGAAGCTCGCGCTTGCAACGATGCCTCCCAACGTCGAGAACGAGGAGTGGTGGGCTCAGGGCGTTGCCATCGCGTTCGAACAGCACGCCGGGCTGCGGGTACCCGGCCAGTCGTCTACCGGCGACTTTCGCGTGAGCGCGAGTCGTACGCTCCCGCTCGAGCGCGACGCCGCGCTTGCCGCGTGGACCGATCGCTTCGGTGAGGCTGCCGAGCACCTTGGCCACGAGGTCTCCGGGTCACGCAGCTCGCGGACCGAGAAGCGCTCGTTCTGGCGGTTCACGCTCGCCGGCGCCGGGAAAGTCGAGGTGTCTGCGACTGCGAAGGATGCGACCAAGACAATTCTCGCTATCAGCCAAGATGGGATGAGCTCGGGTGAGCGCATCGAAGAGTGGCGCGCATACTGGAAGGCACAGCTCGCGCAGCTGTAACTCACAATCGGCTAACTGTCAGCCAATCGCGCGAGCATAGTGTCACCCGCACTCGGCAGTCGAGCTGAGTGCACCACGGCAGGGGGGCACACCGTGCGCGAGACCATCGGCATCGTCTGGAATCCGTCGAAGGCAGCAGAGAGCGAGCTGCGCACGGCTGTCGCTGCCGCCGTCACCGCTGCGGGCGGGGATGCTCCCGTGCTGCACTGGTTCGAGACGAGCGTCGACGATCCGGGCGCCGGCGCGGCTCGTGCCGCCCGCACCGCTGGGTGCTCCGTCGTTGTGGCCGCAGGCGGCGATGGCACCGTGCGCGCCGTCGCAGGGGCGCTCGGAGAGACGGCCGCCGAGGACGGCCCAAGCGTGGAACTCGGGATCATCCCGCTCGGTACAGGCAACCTGCTCGCACGAAATCTCGGCGTCCCACTCGGCGATGCCGAGGCAGCCTTCGCGCGCGTGCTCACGGGCGACTCGCGAACGCTTGATCTTGGCGAGGCAACGATCACACATGCAGATGGCAACGAGGAGGTGCAGGCCTTCGTCGTGATGGTTGGTTTCGGCATCGACGCGCAGATGATCGTTGAAACCGATGACGAGCTGAAGGCGCGTGCTGGCTGGCTCGCATACGTCGAGTCGCTTGGGCGTGCGGCAGCCGAGACAGAGGTTGTCGAGTTCTCGCTCTCGCTCGACGGCAAGGACCCGCAGCCTGAGCAGGCGCACACCCTGCTCGTCGCGAACTGCGGCACGATCCAGGGTGGGATCACGCTTCTTCCCGACGCTGAACCCGACGACGGTGAGCTCGACATGCTTGTGCTGCGGGCAGATGGCGTCGCGGCCTGGCTCGACACGATGCGCAATATGGTGTGGGAGAACGGGTTGAAGCGACTGTTGACTGGCGCAGATCGCGCCGAGAGCTCGGAGACGACCGGTCATTTGCGGGCGAAGCGCGTGCGCGTCGAGCTGCCGCACCCGCACGCATTTGAAGTGGACGGCGACGATTTCGAGGATGTCATCGCTTTCGAGGCGCGGATCCTTCCTGCAGCCCTGCGCGTCAGATAGCGGCCGCGCCGAGCGCCGCAAGCTGCACGCGTGAGGCCGCGCCGCTCTTCGCATACAGCGACCCGACGTGCGTCTTCACCGTCGTGACCCCAATGTTGAGTTCGGCGGCGATCTGCTGGTTCGACAGGCCTGCGACGAGCAGTTCGAGCACCTGCCGCTCGCGCGGTGTCAGCTCGGCGAGTCCCCCCGAGGTCTCTCCCCCAGCCGCCGGGCCACCTCGCTGCGCAGCGGCAAACCCGGCGATCACCGACCCAGCGACAGCCGGGTCGAGCACATGCCGATCCTCAGCGACGTGCCGAACCGCATCGATGAGGTCGCCGCCGCTCGTGCTCTTCAACAAGTACCCATGTGCTCCCGCCGCGAGCGCGCTCGCGATGAGGTCGCCAGAGTCGTACGTCGTGAGCACAAGCACTCGAGTCGCCGTCTCGGCGGTGATTCGCTCGGTCGCCCACACGCCGTCGGTTCCAGGCATGCGCAAGTCGACGAGCGCAACGTCTGGCGACACGCGGTGGCAGGCCGCGAGCGCGTCGAACCCGTTCTCGGCCTCGGCCACAACCTCGATCCCGCCGTCGGCCTGGAGTATCGCGGCGACGCCGCTCCGCACAGCCTCATGGTCGTCTGCGATGAGGATCCTGATCGGTTGAGTCATCGTTTTCCTTCTGTTGCAGTTGCCCGCCGCCCGCGAGCTCCGAGAATCGGCAGCTCCAGTTCGGCGCTCCACGAGTCTCCGTCCGCGCTCGAACGTAGCCGGCCACCGACGCTTTCGAGCAACACGCGGGTCCCCTCGATGCCGAGGCCGGTGCCCGACGGCGCGGCGTGTTCGCCTGGCCGACGTGGATTGCTGACGGTGATCTGGAGCGGGCGGCCAGCGGCCGTCTCAGAATCGCCGCCGAGGAGTTCGGCGCGCATCTCGACGTCACCGCTGCCGTGCTTCGCGGCGTTCGCGGTGAGCTCCTGAAGCGCGCGCAGAAGGATCCGCACCCGCGCAGCCTGCTCCCCAGCGAGCGCGAGCCCGATCGTGCCCTCAGCCGAGCCAACCCATCTGAGTTCGCGCCCCGCCGGCAGCAGGTTGGCGAGGGCAGCGAGCTCTTCGCCCGCATTGGCGGGCGCTCCACTATCAGCCTCGTCGACAAGCGTGAGCACAGAGATGAGACCGCGGAGCTCGTGGTGCGCGCGGTCGGTTCCGCTCTTCGCGCGCTCGAGGCTCTGTGCGAGGGCGGCAAGCTCGGGTCGCGGCCCTGGCGCTGATCGATCGTCGTGAACTGGGAGGCCTCCGCCAGCGCTCCCCGCTTCAGGGCGCCCAAGCTTCGCCGCCTGCAGCTTCGCCGCTTCGACGTGTAGCCCTGCAACGGCGATCTGGTTCGCGACAAGGTCGTGCAGGTCGTGGGCGATCCGCGTGCGCAGTTCGCGAGTATCGCTTGCGTGTCGCCGAGCGAGTTCCGCGGAGGTGCTCGCCCGCTCGGCACGGACGTTCCAGCCCCACAGGCCAGAGACCGCGACAATGAGCCCCCATTGCACGAGCGCAACCGCGACCGTCGGGTGCCCAGGCGCGACGAGCACCACTGCGGCCGCAAGCGCGACCGCAGCGACTCCAGCGACACGCAACAGGATCCGTACCGCGCCGGCGCTGCCGTACTTCACCGCGGCGTAGATCAGGTCAGTGAAAGCGAAGACAACCGCAAGGCTCG
Organism: Leucobacter aridicollis; assembly: GCF_024399335.1. Classification (NCBI taxonomy): domain Bacteria; kingdom Bacillati; phylum Actinomycetota; class Actinomycetes; order Micrococcales; family Microbacteriaceae; genus Leucobacter; species Leucobacter aridicollis. The sequence goes on along the minus strand of NZ_CP075339.1, from coordinate 330,499 downwards.
CCCCAAGCAAGGTGTCGACAAGCGCGACGCACGCACCGAGAGCGAGCGCGAGGAGCGGCATGCGCGAGCGAACAAGCAGGAGCGCCACCACGGCAGCCAGGGTCACGAGGAACCACCAACGAGGCGCCTCTATGACCGCGAGCTGCCGCCAAATCCCGGTGAACCCGGCAGCCCAAGCCGCAGCGCCGACGACAAGCCAGAATCCGGCGATGAGGGTATCGCGGCGGCGCGGGTGCGCGGGAAGCGTCTTCACCCAGTCTGCTTGCATAGTCCTATCTTCGCCCACCAGCAGGCGTCCCGGCTCCTTCGATCGAACGAGGGTGAACGGGCCGCGAGGAGGATCCGCTGGTCGAGGATGGGCGCGAGCCTTGCAGTATGAACATCATCGTGATCGGGATTCTCGCCTGTGAGATCGGTTTTTGGGCTGTGCTCGCTGCTGGCCTCGCTGCGCGGTATCTGCTGCGGCTGCGCCGTCTCTCATCAGTGCTTCTGCTCTGCGTCCCTCTGCTCGACCTGCTGCTACTCGGCCTCATCACGTGGGACCTCGTCGTGAACGGCGCGACAGCGACATTCGCCCACGGACTCGGCGCCGTCTACCTCGGGTTCACCGTGGCGTTCGGCCACCAGATCATTGGCAGAGTCGATGTCTGGTTCGCCCACCGGTTCGCTGGAGGACCGGTCCCGGTCAAGCCACCCAAGGTCGGCAGTGCCCATGTGCGCTACGAATGGCAGCAGTGGGGCCGGATGCTGCTGTGTGCGGTCATCGCGAGCGTCATTATCGGTGCGATCGTGCTGGTTGTCGGTGACAGCGCGCGCACGGCTGAGCTGGCCGGGTGGATCGGCAGAGTATGGCTCGTGACCGGGATTTGGTTCGTCGGCTGGCCACTATGGCTCACAATCACGGGCGGCGGCAAGGCGCCTGCTGGAACAGTTGAGCCGCAGCCAGACAGGAACTGACTTTCCAGCGATTTCCCTACCTTTTCAAAGGAATCTCCTGAGAGAAGCTGCGAAAGTGAGATCCCGCGTTCCTCCGACGGAAGACTCCTCATGCAGAAGAAACACAAGATCCTTATCGGCGCAGGTGCCGGCCTCCTCGCACTCGGCGCGGTTGGAGCGCTCGTTGGGCCAAGCATCTACCGTGATTTCTTCGCCGCCCCCGCCGCGGACGTACCCTCTGTCGAACGCCCCGCTGACTCACCCGCAGCAGGCGACGCTGGCGCCCTCAACCCGGCAGACCTCGCCGGCGAGTGGTCGGTCGCGGCCGGCTCCGAGGCTGGCTACCGCGTCGACGAGGTGCTGAACGGCACTGACGTCACGGTGACCGGGCGCACCCAGGAGGTGACAGGCACGTTCACAATTGGCTCGGATGGTCTCACTCTCGACGCCGCGAACGTCGTCGTCGACGTCGCATCGATCGCCACCGACAGCGGATCGCGCGATGCGTACTTCCGCGACCAGGCGCTCCGAACAGGCGAGCATCCAGAAGCAACCTTCACGCTAACCGAGCCGGTGACGCTTGCCGAAGCACCCCAATCAGGTGAGACAGTTCGCGCGAGCGCGACTGGCGAGCTCACCCTAGCTGGCACGTCCCAGACAGTGACAATCGACGTTGAGCTTCGCAGCGACGGCACGACGGCCGAGTTGGCGGGGTCAGTCCCGATCACCTTTGCGGATTACGGGGTGACCGCGCCAAATCTCGGCTTCGTCTCGGTCGAACCAGACGGGTTCGTCGAGTTCCAGCTCGTCGCGAACCGCGGCTAGCCGCCGAACAGCGCAGCAATGGCGGGGACTGTCAGAGCAGCGACGTAGTACCCCATGAACTGCACCCCAGTATGCACCTGGAACAACCGGTTGAGAAGTCCGCCGACGAGGCCAATGCTCACTGCAACGAGGAGCGCGACGATGCCGCCCTCATAGAGGCAGATCACCGCAATCAGCCCAGCAAATGCGCCGATGATCGCTTCGTGTGACACCTTTTGCATGATCCACGATGCCGCGCGGTGGGCTTGGGTCATTGCGAATGGGTAAGTGATGAGCAGGGCAATCACAACCGCGATAAGGCCGAACAGCAGGAACTGCCAGGGCTCGAGCATGTTGTGCAGATTATTTGTCGTGCCAGTCTCGGCGTCGATTGTGTAAACGGGCGGTGCGTTGAACAGCGGATTCGCGGGGCCTGCGGCCATTGGGGACAGCGGTAACCCGATCGCGATAAGCGGGATAAGGGTTTCGGCAATGTAGGTCGATTCTGTCGTACCATTCTTGATCGCCATCATCGAAGTCAATCGGCGGTAGCCGTTCTTGATGCGTCCGCCAAACGTCTCTCCCATAAGCACGGTCATCGCCACTGGAGAGAACACGAAGGTCGCACTCGAGACGACAGCGGCGGCGGCAGTTCCTGCAAACTGCCCGCCGTCAAGCACGCGCAGCGGATTCGGAGCGCGCCCCTTCCAGGTACGTACGTCTGCGGCGAGCTCGAAGGTACGTGGCGCGTCGCGCTTCAGCATTTTGCGGCCCGCGGGGCTCGATGCAAGCACGAGGTCGGCGATGAGAGGACCGATGGCGATGCCAAGGAAGAAGCTGATCGAAAGGCTTTTGCCAAGCACGCCGGTCGCCCAGCCTTGCAGCCCGACGACGATCAGGACGAAGGGGATGAGCGCAATTAGGGCACCCCAACGCCCCTTCGACAGTACGGCGATGAGCACTGCTGCTGCGAGGAACAGCCACGGCGCGACCGAGCTGATCGCCTCCGAGAACGGAGTGAGGATCATCGCGAAAAGGACAGCAAGCGGCACGGCGATCAACGCGGCGACTACTCCACCGGAGATCGCTTTGCGCAACGCTATGTGAGGTACCCCTAGCTCTCGCAGCATCTGCGCGTCTCGCAGCAACGGCGCTGCGAGCGTGTCGCCCGGGATGCCAAGCAGAGTGGTCGGGATGGCATGCGTGATGTGCTTCGCTGCTATCGCTGACATAAAGAACGCGAATACGCCAGCCGGCGGCACCCCAAGCAGGATGACAAGTAGGGTAAGCGGCGCAATCGTCGCAGTTTCATCGGTACCTGACACCAGGCCGAGCAGACCGAACACTACCGCGCCAGCAAGCGCCATGCCGACAGCCCAAGTTGCGAGTTCGAAGAATTCCATTACTTTGACTCCCCCAGCTCATTCTCTCGCCGCACGTTCTTCAGGTGCTGCGCGCGAAGGTCGTCGTACAGCCCGAGTTCGCGTACCTCGGCTAGCGTTGCCGCGGGGAGCTCATCGGGGTCACCCAGCGGGCCAAGCTCGGCCTCGATTGCGTCCATCGCGGCTTCACGGGAGCCTGTGCTTTCCTCGCCAATGCGCACGACGCGCTTGGGTTTGAAGAAGCGTGCGGCTATCACCGCAGCAAGCACGCACGCCGCGAGCCCGCTCACAAGCGAATACGAGTGCGCGAGCGGGTCGCCATCGGTGAGCAAGCCGAAGCCCCACTCTGCTACAAAATAGGCCGGCACGGCGATACCTACGCCGAGTCCGATGGAGGCAAGCAAGTGACGACTATCGACTGTGTCACCCCACACCTCCAACAGGTGATCGTTGTTCATGTCAGGTCCTCTTTCTAGCGGGCCAGCGCCATTGCGACTCGTGATGTAGGGGGCTTGTCGAGCGCGGCGCTGAGCCACGCTCCGGTCTCAGTCAGTGCATCGAGGTCGATGCCTGTGTGAATGCCCAGCCCAGCGAGCATCCAGAGAAGATCGTCGGTGGCAAGGTTTCCAGTCGCCGATCGCGCGAACGGGCACCCACCAATACCGGCGGCGGAAGCATCGAACACTCGCACCCCGGCGGCAAGGCCGGCGCTCACATTTGCGAGGGCTTGGCCGTAGGTGTCGTGCATGTGCAGCGCAATGTCTCCCACAGGAATGCCCTCTCCAGTGAGGGTTCGCAGCACATCAGTGACCTGCCCCGGCGTTGCCACACCGATCGTGTCACCAAGCGAAAGCGCTTGCACCCCGAACGCACGCATGCGCTGGGCGAGCCCCAGCACCTCACGCGGCGGAACCGTACCTTCCCATGGGTCTCCAAACGCCATAGACAAGTACCCGCGCACGCGAACGCCGTCACGGGCCGCCTGCGAGACGACGTCCGCAGCAGCGGCCTCCATCGTCTCGCGCGATGCCCCGAGATTTGACTGGGAGAACGACTCAGTGACGCTGAGAAATACTGCAACCTCCTGCGCGCCCGCAGCACGTGCGAGCTCGTACCCGCGCAGGTTTGGCACGAGCACCGGGGTGCGCACTGGCAGGTGGGCGACGCGGCGCAGCACCTCGTCCGAGCCGGCCATCGCCGGCACGCGGTCGGATCGCACGAAGCTGCCTGCTTCAATGATGGCGCACCCTGCTGCTGCCAACCGTTCGATAAGCTCGACGCGCTCTTCGACGCCGAGGCGCGCACGCTCGGCCTGCAGCCCGTCTCGCGGCGACATCTCCCAGATCTCAACGGTGTCTGGGAGCCCCGGCAGCGGTGCCATGGCTGGGAGGCCGAGCGCGCGAACGCCGGTCATCGCTGTTCCCGAAGCTGCGCGAGCACCTGCTCAGCCACGTCAGCCCGCACCCGACCGTCGGCGACGAGCGCAGTCGCAACCGCATCGATCTCGTCGGCCGTGGCACCGGCGCCGACAGCAACGTTTCGCGCGTGCAGCCCCATGTGCCCTCGCTGAATGCCCTCGGCGGCGAGGGCCCGCACTGCGGCAACGTTCTGCGCGAGTCCGACGGCGCAGATGATCTCGCCAAGCTCGGCGGCGGTGCGCACCTCGGTGGTTTCGACCGCCGCGCGAGCGGTGGGGTGACTCTTCGTCGCACCGCCTACCAGGCCAACCGCCATCGGCAGTTCGAGGGTCGCGACGAGTATGCCGTCGGCCGCGCGCTCGAAGCGTGAGAGCGCGCGGTAGCGGCCATCGCGGGCCGCGTACGAGTGCGCGCCAGCTTCGACTGCGCGGGTATCGTTACCGGTCGCGAGTACCACCGCGGAGATCCCATTCATGATGCCCTTATTGTGGGTCGCGGCTCGGTAGGGGTCATCGACCGCGAGCTGCGCCCCGGTCACCATGTCTGCGACAACATCGGGACCGCCCAGCATCTCGGGCTCGATCGCCAAGCGCGCACGCACGAGTCGCAAGTCTGCAAGATTCGTGAGGATCCGCAATAGCTGGCGCCCGCCGGCGACCTCAGCAAGGCGAGGGGCAATGGCCTCCGCCATAGTGTTCACGGCGTTCGCGCCCATGGCGTCGGCGACGTCGACGACCAGGTGTACGATAACGTGCACGCCGCCGGTGGTATTCGGTACGATTCGCACGCGGAGTTCACGCGCACCGCCACCGATCTCCACGAGTTTCGGATCCTGCTCGTTTGCGAGATCGATGATTTCGGCCGCGGCTTCCAAGATGCGGGCGCGCGCGCCGTGTGGGTCCGCGACATCGAGCAGCTGAATTTGTGCCTGCATAAGGGGTGCGCTCGTCGTCGTCGTAATACCGCCGAGCGGGCGTGCCATGCGGGCGATGTTCGAAGCCGCTGCAACGACCGATGGTTCCTCGGTCGCCATGGGCACGAGCACCTCTCGGCCATTGACGATGAAGTTCGTCGCGAGGCCAACGGGAATGGCGATCTGTCCGATGACGTTCTCGATCATCCGCTCGGCCTGCTCGCCAGAAAGCCCCGCGTCGACGAACGGTGCGAGAAATTCCTCATCGCGGCCGAGCGCTTCGGCCAGCGCTGCGCGCCGCTCCGAAGCGTCAAGGTTGCGAAGTCCGCTCAGGCGGGATGTTGTAGCCACGTCTTTGTCCTCTCGTGCGGACCGCGCACACCGCGGTCATCGCCATCCGAGCAATCAAATCAGGCCAAGGCACCCAATATCAGGTCCAATATGGACGGTCTTACGCCTCCTGGGGTGTCTATTTCAATGCTCGACGAGCCTTCTCAACGCGAACGGCGATCTCGAGCCTGAAACGCGCCTCAGGGGTATCCGCGGCCTCCCCAATGAGCGGCCGCAGCCGCTGCACACGTTGCTTCATCGTGCTCAGGTGAATGTGTAAGGAGCGAGCCGCAGCCGACAGCGCCCACCGATGGTCGAAGAGCGCAGCAAGCGTGTCCACCAGCTGAGTGCCGTGCGCCTCGTCCCAACTCACCACCCGCTCGAGGGTAGTCTCGACGAACTCCCGAAGTCGCTCACCGTCACCACCGAACAATAGGGCGTACGGGGCCAGAGTCGATGCAGGCGTGAGCTTGCTTTCCAGCCCCAGCCCCTGCGCCAGCTTCGCAGCTTGCACTGCCTCCTCAACTCCAGCGGCAGCAGCCGTAAGATCGCTGGCAGGCAGGTAGACAGCACCTGCAGCTGGCTGGCCCAGCGCGGCGACAGCCAACGCGCCACATTCCCCAGCGCTGCGCTGGGGAGCAAGCACCCCTATGCCACCACATACTGGGGCGGCCAAGTAGTCACGGTGGCGGCGAACTCCGCTGAGGGCACCCTCCCGGAGCTCAGATGGAAGCAACACGATAACCAGCATCCACGGATCCGAAACAGGGTACCCCCGCGCGTCCGCACGGCTCACAGCTGAGTCCCGCCGTTCCGCTTGAAACAGCTCAACTGCGAGTTCGCCCCGCACCCGGTCTTCTGCCTGCTCCACAGCGTCGCGGCGCAGCGTCACGAGCGCCGCGATGACCGCCGAACGCTCGACGGCACGTTGCTCCACCGACGTCAATGGCGACACACCACGTTCAACGACGATTGCGCCCAAGTGCCCAGTCGCCGCGACCACAGGGGCCACGAGTTCGACCGCTCCGTCCACAAGCCTGACGCTTTTTCCATCAGCTGCTGCGCGCTCAATCATGTCGCGCATCTCCCGCCGCGGCACAGCGGTGCTGAGCTGCCCGATCGCTGGCCGTCCTGCCACGTCCAAGATTCCCACCCTGCGCCGCAGCGCATCGCCGAGTGCTCCAACCACCGCGTCTGCACCGTGACCAAGCACCACCAAGTCGGTGAGCCGTCCATGGAGCGACGCTGCCCACTCCGCCGCATGCTGGCGCTCAGCGGCCTGAGCCGTCGCAGTCGTCGCCTGTTGCAGCAGCCGTGCAGTGTGGAGCACCAGCGCAGCATGCCCTGCGAACGTAGCAAGCAACGAGATCTCGTCGGGCTGAAAACTGTGCGGCTCGCGACTGCCGCCAAACAGCACCCCGAGCACATCGTCGCCTACGACAAGCGGCACGCCCACAAGGGACCGCAGCTGTTCCTCACGCAGAATGTCGTCGATCACCGGGTCCCGCGGCACGCTAGTGAGCTCTCCGTAATCTTCGACCCACTGCGGGTGTTTTGTGCGGACTGCAAGGCTTGCGAGTCCTATACCCGCGGGCACCACCATGGACAAGAACCGCGGCGAGATAGTACCGGTAGCCGCCCGAACATAGAGTTCCTCATTGCTCGAGTCGTACACCGACAGGTACGCAATGTCGAGGTCAATGAGCTCGTGCGCCCTGTCGACGATGCGCTGCAGCAAGAGTTCAGCGTCGGTGGTTGTGAGAAGGTCCCGAGTCGACGACATAACGGCACGAAGCTCGGTGCTGCGCTGTCTGAGCGTGGCGGTGCGCCGCACCAGCTCGACGAGGGCGTCTGCGACCCCCGGCTCAGCGACGGCATGAATCTCCCGCTCGGGAATCGCTTTGCCTTCCGCGAGACGCCGAATCAGGGAAGCAAGGTCACCCTTCATTGCACTACTAGCCGTCGACGAGGTCCTGGGCCTCCGGCGGAAGCTTGCGCACGCGCGCGCGACGGCGCGGCCGCTCAGGGATCATTGATCGCATCTCTTCGAGCTTGCCGAAGCAGAGGAGCCGATCTTCGGGCTCGAGTACGACGTGCTTGCGCGGGTTCGGGATCACCTGCACGCCGCGGTGCAGCGTCAACACGGTGATGTCTCGCTCCCACAATCCGAGCTCGCCGAGCGGCTTGCCGACATGCTCCGCCCCGGCATGCATCGCGAGCTCCGCCACACCATAGCCTGTCGAGACCGACAGGCGCTGGCGCACGTCAATCTCGGGGAAGTTCACCTGGTTGGCGATGTAGTCGATGATCGCCCCGGCGACGTCGAGATCGGTCGCAGTCTCGATGCCTTGGAGGCCTGGCGAGGAGTTCACTTCCATAACGAGTGGACCGTCGTCCCCCTCGAGCATGTCGACGCCGGCGACGCGCAGCCCCATGATTTGGGCGGCGCGCACCGCCGTCTGTTCGTAGGCTGGGTCGAGCTGCACGGGCTCGACGGTGCCGCCGCGGTGCACGTTCGACCGAAACTCGTCGCCCGACGCGACGCGGCGCATCGCCGCGACAACTCGATCGCCAACGACGAGCGCGCGAATGTCGCGACCACGGCTCTCGGCGATGAACTTCTGGATGAGCACGTTCTGCTGGGTCGAGTGCAGCGTCTCGATGATCGCTTCGGCAACCTTCACCTGGGGCGCGAGAATCACGCCGATTCCCTGTGTGCCCTCGAGCAGCTTGATAACAACTGGCGCGCCGCCAACGGACTCGATCGCGGGCCGAACATCCGCGCGATTGCGCACGAATGCTGTCGGCGGCATCTCGATGGAGTGCCGCGACAGGATCTGGATGGCCCGCAGCTTGTCGCGCGCATTCGAAATTCCGTTCGCGGTGTTCGGCGTGTAGACGTCCATCTGCTCGAACTGCCGCACGACGGCGGTACCGAAGTACGTGATCGAGTTGCCAATACGCGGCAGGATCGCGTCGTAGTCGCTCAAGAGCTTGCCGCGATATCTCAAGTCGGGCTCATCCGTCGCGAGGTCGATCGCAAAGCGAAGGGTGTTGAGCACCTTCACATTGTGACCGCGCTGTTCTGCGGCCGCGCGAAGGCGCTGCGTCGAGTACGCCTGAGGGGCGCGCGAAAGAATCGCCAGTTTCAAGGTGATTTCCTGCCAAGATAGAAGTCGTGGACGAATACTATTCAAGCACCCTGACGGGCTGGCGTGAATGGGTGAGCCTGCCCGGAATCGGAGTGCCGTGGATCAAGGCCAAAATCGACACCGGGGCGCAAACCTCGGCCTTGCACGCGGGCAACATTACTCCTTTCGAACGCGGCCAAGAGCCATGGGTGAGATTCACCGTGCAGCCCTGGCAGGAGGGCGAACTCGACGAGGTCGAGGTCGAGCTTCCAATCCATGATCGACGCACGGTTCGAAGCTCGTCGGGGCACACCCAAGACAGGCTCGTGGTCGTGATGGATCTTGGGCTTGTTGGCCGTGTCGTTCCTGTCGAGGTCACGTTGACTGACCGCGAGGAAATGGTGTTTCGGATGCTCATCGGCCGCGAGGCGTTGAAGCAGGGCTACGTCGTTGATTCGGGCGCGTCGTTCGTCGGTGGCCGGCCGCCGACGGCGATCCGCCGGCGCAACCGCGGCCGCGCATAATCGGCCCTGTTCTTTGGTGTCGGCTGTGGATATTCTGATCGCATGAGCACTGAGCGAACAGGCAATGACGCACTCGATCTGATCCCGCGCGGGACCGTCTTCACTCCCGAGCAGATCACCCACTACGCGAACTCCGACACCCGCACGCTCGATGAGGCGATCGCCGACGCCGACCTGCTCGTCGCAACCCCGCACTCGGGTGCCGCGATCCCAGAGGAGCTTGCCGAGTTCCTCTCGCCAGCGCTCACGCGCAGGCTCCAGTATGACTTCAGCGATGTCGCTACAGCCGCGATCGTGCGCCGCTGGGCCGAGATCGATCCGCGCATCGTCGCCGTGATCAACCCGCACCCGCGACTCATCCGCGACCCAAACCGCAAGAAGCCTGCCGATGTGCGCTCCGATCTCGCCGCCGCGATTGAGCGAGTGCGCGAGGCCGGAGCGTGGCAGAAGGTCGACCTCACGGGCGTGGACGCGATCCGCCCGGTGACGTTCTCGTTCTTCCCGATCCTCGAGATCCCGGGCACCGACGAGGGGCTGCAGCGCCTCGTCGACGCGTTCGCCGAGACTGCCGAGCAGGGGCTCGGCGTGTACGAGCGCACCCGCGAGGAGCTCACCGACAGATTCGTCGCTCAGGGGCTTGAGCGGGGCGGCTCATTCACCCGCCTCTCGTTCCACGACACCATGAACACGACGACGACCCGCGAGGGCGCCGTGAACGTCGAGCGCGCCGAGAAGGATCGCCTGCCCGCCATCGTCGCACTCTCAAACCGTGGCGACCACGACGGCGAGGAGCGCGACCCCGAGGATCGCCCGACGATGGATCCAGCTGCGCTGCGCGCGCTCGCAGCTGCGCATCGCGAGGGTTTTGGTGCGGCAACCCCGGACGACGTGCTGCTGAACCAGCCGTACCTCGGCAGCGAGGAGATCCGCGCCGCGGGCGAGCGATTCGGTGCGATGCGGGCAGAGGCCGACGCCGCGGGATTGCGACTCGGCGCGGTGCAGGCCGAGTTCCTGCGCGAGTTCCTGCTCGGAGACGCCGCTGCAGCTGAACTGCAGGAGCCTGGCACCGAGTGGATCGAAGAGGATCCGGCCCACATCGACGAGATCGCCCAGGCGTGCAAGCGATCCTGGGACGCGTTCCGCGCCGCCACGGCGTAGCCGGCGCCGCGCCGGATCGCACCGACACAGTCTCGCGCGGAACTACGTCGCAGCGCAGAGGCGCGACGAGGCTTCGCTCGCAGTAGGATCAGGCCATGACAAGCGGCACAGCTTCCTTTACAGTTCGCCCCTTGCGGGAGTCGGACCTCGACGAGACTGCAGCGATCCTGCGCGACGGGTTTAATGACGACCCGGTCTGGGGCCCGGTCTTCCCTGAGCACCCCGACAGGGCGGCGCATGCGCTCGCCCACTGGCGGTTCATGGCGGACCAGGCGGTGAAGTACGGCGAACCGCTCGTAGCTGTGCTCCCCGACGGCTCCCTCGGCGCCGTCTCGACATGGTTCCCGCCGGGCGAGAACGAGGTGCACGTGAACGACGAGCCGGCCTACGAAGCGCTGCTGCGAAGCACGATCGGCGACGCGGCCGCCGATTCGCTTCTCAACGAGGGCGAGCTCTTTGCCGAGGCGCGCCCCACCGAGCCTCACGCCTACCTTTCGCTGCTCGCGGTCGCACCTGGGGCGCGCGGGCTTGGAATCGGCATGCGGCTCGTCTCAGCGGCGCTCGAACGCTACGATGCGGCGGGAATGCAGACCTACCTCGAGTCTTCAAACCCCGCGAACGACGCCCGCTACGAGCGGCTCGGCTACGTCGCTGCGAAGCAGATCCACATCCCCGGCTCACCGACGGTGCAGAGCTTCCTGCGGCAACCTGCTGCGTAGCCCACGGGGCGACCGGTTACAGTCGGGGCCGAACAGCACGGGCCTCGGCGGAACGAATCCGCCGAGGCCCGAGCCGTTGGTGCTGAGGTTAGCCGCCCCAGATCACGCCAAACAGCGAGCCGACGGCGATCGTCGCCACGGCAAGAATCAGTGTCGGCAGGAAGAAGGAGTGGTCCACGAGCTTCGTGCCGAGCTTCGTGGAGCCCGACTCGTCGAAGTTCGCCGCGGCGATCTGTGAACCGTTTGTCGGAAGCAGGTAGATGCCTGCGAACGCGCCAGCCCACATGCCGCTCATGAGGCCAAGCGGGATTCCTGCAGCGAGGCCGATCGGCACAATCGAGTTCGTGGCGGTCGACTGGCTCGTCGTCAGCACACAGACGAGGAAGACGCCGAGCGCGAAGATCCACGGGGCGGTGTCGACGAGGCCGCCGATGCCATCAGCGACGAGCTGCGAGTGCTCGCCCAGGAACGTGTTTGTGAGCCACGCGAGGCCGAAGAGTGCAATCGCCGAGACCATACCGGCGCGGAACACAGTCATTGTCGGGATCTCTGACACCTTCGGCTTCGACACGAGCATGATGAGCGTACCCGCGACGAACATGATGATCTCAATGATTGGCGTCATTGAGATCGGGTTGCCCTCGCCAGTGAGCGGGCGGAGGCCCGAGAAGAGGCCGAAGATCACGATCGCGAGCACGCCCAACAAGAAGATGATTGCTGCCCAGCGGCCCTGCGTGGTCACTGTAACCTCGGCTTTCACCTCGGTCGCGGTCGCACCAGGGGCGACGAGCTTGCCCGAGGCGATCTTCGCCTGGATCTCGGGGTCGTCGGCGATGTCCTTACCGAGGCGACGAACGAACAGGCTCGCCAGGAAGATGCCGACGATCGCTGCGGGGAGCGTCACCTTGATGATGTCCATGAGCTCGAAGTTCCACGGCGCCGTATCAGTGAGGGCGATCATCGCTGCCATCGCCGCCGAGACCGGGCTACAGGCGAGCGCGACGCCCGTAGCAACGACAGAGAGCGAGAGCGGCCGCGAGGGGCGGATGCCGTTTCGGTACGACAGGTCGTAGATCACGGGAAGCAAGGGGTAGAGAATGTTCGAGGTGCCGGCGCCGACCGAGAAGAGGAACGCGGTGAGCGGCGCGATGAGCGTGATCTGCTTCGGGTTCTTCGCGATCACCTTCGCCGCGATCGACACCATCCAGTCGATACCGCCAGCGGCTTGCATCATCGACGATGCGAGCACCACCGAGAGGACGATGAGTAGCGCGTCGACTGGCGGAGCTCCGGGGGCGAGCCCGAAGACAAAGACGAGGATCGCGACGCCGGTGCCGCCCCACAGTCCGAGCCCGACACCGCTCGAACGCGTGCCCATCACGATGCACGCGAGCACAACGAGCAACTGCGTAATGAAAAGGAAGATATCCATCGGTTCCCCTTATTTGCTATTTTCTGGATCAGACTATCCCTGAGCTGGGTCTCCGGCCCAGCTTTTCTTTTGAAATTCCTATTAACAAATGATCACGGGGCGGGAGTGGGGCATGATTGAAGGACAAGGAGAAAGGCGACACGTGTCCTCAATTCTTGCGGGGCTTCGCTCCCTGCTTCCCTCTCGAGACGACTACCGCGGCCTCAAGGCAGGCTGGCGCGGCGACCTCGTAGCCGGCCTCACCGTCGGTATTGTCGCGCTGCCACTCGCCCTCGCGTTTGGCGTGAGCTCCGGTGTTGGCGCCGAAGCGGGGCTCATCACCGCCATCGTCGCTGGGCTCGTCGCCGCCGTGTTCGGCGGCTCGAACGTTCAGGTCTCAGGCCCCACGGGGGCGATGGTCGTGGTGCTCGCCCCCATCGTCGTGCTGCACGGCCCAGCGGCCGTCGCCGTCGTCAGTCTCATGGCGGGCCTCATGGTCGTCGCTGCCGGTGTATTCAGGCTTGGCCGCGCCGTGAGCTACATCCCGTGGCCAGTGATCGAGGGATTCACGGCGGGCATCGGCATCATCATCTTTCTCCAACAGGTTCCGGCGGCACTCGGCGTGGAGAACACGGGCCACTCGTCAAACGCCGTCGTGGCCGCGTGGCAGACAATCACCGAGGCGAGCTGGCCGGAGGCGCTCCTCCCCCTCTCCGCGGTTGCCGCCGTGGCGCTCATCATGCTGCTCCTCGACAGGTTCGCACCTGGCTTCCCGTCGTCGTTCGTCGCGATTCTCGTTGTCTCGGTCGCCGCGGTGCTTATGGGCTCGGCGCTCCCGAATATCGGGGAGCTGCCGAGTTCGCTGCCAGCCCCAACGCTTCCAGCATTTGATGCGGCAATGCTCGCCTCGCTCGCTGGCCCGGCTGCGGCAGTCGCGGCCCTCGCGGCAATCGAATCGCTGCTCTCGGCTCGCGTTGCCGCGACGATCGCAGACACGGGGCCCGTGAACGCCGACCGTGAACTGTTTGGGCAGGGCCTCGCGTCCGTCGCGTCAGGCCTCTTTGGTGGGATGCCTGCGACCGGGGCGATTGCGCGCACTGCGGTAAACGTCCGCTCAGGCGCCCGTACGCGAGTCGCTGCGATCGTGCACGCGCTCGCGCTCCTACTTGTCGTACTCGTCGCTGCCCCGATCGTCGGGGCGATTCCGCTCGCCGCACTCGCCGGCGTGCTGATGATGACAGCGGCGCGCATGGTGTCGTGGCAGACAGCGCGGCGAGTCTTTAGTTCAGGCAAGTCGAGTGCCGCGACATTCGCTGTCACTCTGCTCATCACAGTGAGCGTTGACCTTGTCGTCGCCGTCGGAATCGGCGTGGCCGTCGCGGCGTTCTTCGCGCTTCGCACACTGGGCAACATGAGCGTCGCGACTCGCGAGACACTCCCCGGCGAGGCTGCCGAAGGCGACGAGCGGATCGCGCTCTTCCGCGTCGAGGGCTCCCTCTTCTTTGGCGCAGCCGACAGACTCGTCGAGGCAATCTCCGACGAGCCTGGCGTCGAGGTTGCAATCCTCCGCCTCTCCGACCTCCAGATCATCGACGCCACGGGCGCGAACGCCCTCGCCGGGCTCGTCACGAGCCTCGAGCGCCGCGGCGTCACCGTGCTCATCAAGGGCGTGCAGGCTCACCACCGGACGCTGCTGGAACGCCTCGGGGTGATCCGCTCGCTGCGCGATCCCCACCACCTTTTCGACGAGCTTGAGCCCGCGCTCGAACACGCGCGCGACCACATTCGGCGCGCCTCCTAACTGCGACGGTACCCTGGTGCCACACGCGTGACCCCACGGGCTGACGCGCGGGAGTGGACCTCCCGTGCAGACTGGAGACCATGGAACGAACTGCACCGTCATTGACGCGCCCGAAAGCGGGCACAGGCCGCGGGGCGGCACGCTACGTCGGAATTGACCTCGCCAGGTTTCTCGCCGTCCTCGGCATGATGGCAAATCACCTGGTCGCGGTCTCCGAAATGGATCCGACCGCGTCCGAGCTCAACCAGCGAGCGGGCGAGATCGCAACGACGCTCACGAGCGGGATCGCTGCCGCCCTGTTCGCTGTGCTTGGAGGCATCAGCGCCGTGTTCGCCAGCCGGCGCGCGCTGAGCGCCGGAAGGCCTGGCGCGGCCATCGCATCGATCATGCTGCGCGGTGTGATCCTCATGGTCCTCGGTCTCGCGCTCGGCGCGCTCGACGTGCCAATCATTGTCGTGCTCAGCTACTACGGCGTTGCGATGATTCTCGTCGCGGTCTTCATCGTCGCCCCATCCTGGCTGATCGGGGTCGCCGCTGGCGCCCTCTGGCTCGGCGGCGGCTTCGTGAATGCGACCGCCAGAAGTGCACTCGACATCGTCGAGGAGGCGGGATCGCCCTCGTTTGAGTCTGTCGCCGACGCGCCGTTCGAGACGCTGCGCGGAATGATCCTCACCGGCGTCTACCCCGCAATCACCTGGGTTGCCTACCTGCTCGTCGGCATCCTGATTGCCAGAGCCCTGCTCGCGGCGAACGCCCGCGGCACACTCGGCCGCTCGGCTCTCGGGCTCGCAGCGTTCGGTGCGCTCCTCGCGACGGCGGCGACGCTCATCTCGAACTGGACGCTCGCGAACCTCGCGCGGTTCGGCGTCTCTGCACCCGACGGCCTCGACATGGCGACATTCGTCGAATACCTCGGCATGCAGCAGTTCGGCTCGCCAAACTCTCCCGAGCTCTGGTCGCAGCTCATCGCCGCGCCCCACTCGGGTTCACCGGCCGAAATGCTTCGCACAGTGGGTATCGCACTCGCCGTCATCGGGCTGCTCGTCACCCTGTTCGACACCCACGACCGGGGCCCCAGCCGCTTCACAGACGTATTCCGCGCTGCGGGTGCCGCCCCGCTCACGATCTACACGCTACACCTGCTCGCGACCGCCCTCGTCTACGCGCCGCTCTACGCCGGCGTCGAGATGCCAGACGGAGCGAATTGGTGGGTCGCCGGTCTCGGCGCGTTCGGAGTCCAGCTTGCGGGAGTGCTCGTCATCGGTGTCATCCTCTCGGTGACGGGCAAGCGCGGCCCGCTCGAGGCGCTGACCTCAGGAATCGTGCGCACACTCACGCGGACGTAGCCGCAAGGCAGGGAGACGGGGGCGCGGCGCTTCGTGACGCCGCGTTACCTCCGTCCTCGCGCGCCACGCGAGTCGCGTGCATGATGAGTGGCATGGCCGACTGTTTGGAGACCCAGAGTGCAGACCCGAGCGGCGTACCGTTCGCCGAGCTCGACCCAGCGCTGCTGCGCACGCAGCGTACGAGCCTGAAGTGGACACGGTTCCCCGAAGATACGTTGCCCCTCTTCGTTGCAGAGATGGACTTCGCGGTTGCGCCCGAAATTCGACGCACGCTCGTCGAGCGGATCGAGGCCTCTGACCTCGGCTATCTCGACGGGCCGGGTCCGCTCGCTGGCGCGTTTGCCGACTTCGCACGCGATCGCTGGGGCTGGGAGGTGCCGCACGAGCGGATCCACCTCGCAACCGATGTCGCCACGGGCGTCGTTGAGTCGCTGCGTGTGCTCGCGCCGAACGGCACCCGAGTCGTGGTGCCAACGCCCGTCTACCCCGGGTTCTTCGAGATGCTCGAAGAACTGCCGTTCGAGATCGCGGAGGTGCCGCTCACCACGGGCTCTGCGTCAGACGGGCACGCCCCGGCCGGTCTCGACCTCGCGGCAATCGAGCGCGAGTTCGCCGCCGGCGCCGACGTGTTCCTGCTCTGCAACCCGCACAATCCGCACGGCATTGCGTATACACGCGATGAGCTCACTGAGCTTGCACGGCTTGCCGCGGCGCACGGGGTCGCAGTCGTGTCAGACGAGATCCACGCCCCGCTCACACACTCGGGCGTGACGTTCACGCCGTTCGCCCCGCTCGCTGCGGCAGCCGGCGCGCTCTCGGTCACCACGATCTCGGCGAGCAAGGGCTGGAACATCGCGGGTACCAAATGCGCGGTCATCGTCGCGGCGGATGACCGAGCGAACCGGGTGCTCGCAGACTTGCCGCCCGAGACCGTGACCCGCGCCAGCATCCTTGGTCTGCACGCCTCGGTCGCCGCGTTCAATGACGGCCGCGACTGGCTCGACCGCGCCGTCGCGCAGATCGAGGCGAATGTCTCGCTGCTCGCCGAGCTCGTGCCGGCCGAGCTTCCGGGCGTGCACCTCGCCGTACCGCGCGCTGGCTACCTCGCGTGGCTCGACCTGCGCGACGCTGGGCTCGGCGACGACCCATACACGCGGGTGCTCGAAGACGCGAAGGTCGCGCTGAACAATGGCGCGTTCTTTGGCGCGGCGGGGGCGGGCCACGTTCGTCTGAACCTCGCGTGCGCGCCCGACACGATCCGCGAGGCGGTGCGGCGCATCGCCTCGATCCTGCCCGCTCGCACGCCGGGACCCACCGAGCCAAGCTCCGGCGCGCCAAGTTCAACCGCGCCCGCACCCACCACGCCCGCGTCCACCGCTGCACTCACCCAGGAGGCATAGTCATGGCCGAACCAGCACAGCCCGTCTCTGACTGGGAGGGCTTCGACTTCGACACCCGTCAGGTGCACGCTGGCGAGTACCCCGATCTCAACACGGGCCTGCGCGTGCCGCCGATCGCGCTCTCGGCAGGCTACGTGTTCGAGAGCTTCGACGATCAGGTCGACCGCTTCGCGGGACGCAGCATCGATCCGATCTACTCGCGCCAGGGCAACCCGACGAACGGCGTCGCCGAGGCGCGCCTCGCGTCGCTCGAGGGCGGGTCGGCCACGGTCGCGGTGTCGAGCGGCCAGGCCGCGATCTCCTCCGCGCTCTTCACACTCGCGCAGAACGGCGACAGGATCGCATCGACCGCGTCGATCTACGGCGGGACGCGCATCCTCTTCGGGCGCAGCTTCAAGCGCTTCGGCATCGAGGTCGACTATGTCTGGGACGCCGATGACGACGCCGAGTGGGAGCGGGCAATCCACCCCAACACGAAGGCGATCTACACCGAGACGATCCCGAACCCGCGCAACGATGTCACCGACTTACGCCGCATCGCCGCGGTCGCAGCGAAGCACAACCTGCCACTCATCGTCGACAACACTGTCGGGAGCCCGGCACTCATCCGGCCGATCGAGCACGGCGCGAACATTGTGGTGCACTCGACGACCAAGTTCCTCACCGGCCACGGTGCAGCGGTTGGCGGTGCGATCGTCGACGGCGGTAACTTCGATTGGAACGCCGCGCAGGCTGCGGGCCGCTCGTACCCGTTCATCACTGATGTGAAGCCGGGGCTTGGCTCGATGGTTGATCGCTTCGGGCCCGGCGCGTATGCGCGCGCCGCACGCGAGGCGGTGGTGAACGACATCGGGCCGTCGCTGTCGCCGTTCAATGGTTTCCTGCTGCATCAGGGCATGGAGACGCTGTCGCTGCGCATGGAGCGGCACGTGAATTCCTCGCTTGAGATTGCCGCGTGGCTTGAGGCGCAGCCGGAGATCGAGTCAGTCGACTACGCGGGGCTTCCCTCGTCACCGCTGTACGATCTGGCGGTGCGCGACTACGGGCTTGCATCGAACGGGCTCGGTGCCCGCACAGGGTCGGTGTTTGGCGTGACTGTGCGCGGCGGGATCGACGGTGCGCGCGCCTTCGTCGATGGGCTGCGGGTCTTCTCGCGGATGACTGGCATCGGCGACACCCGCTCGATGATCATTCACCCGCTGAGCTCGACGCACGCGACGTTCGCGCCCGAGATCAACGAGCGCCTCGGGATCACACCGGGCCTCCTCAGGCTCTCGGTAGGGCTCGAATCGCCTAGGGACCTCATCGCGGATCTGCGAACCGCGCTCGACAACGTCTAACCAGAGGCGCGCCGGGTGCTGCGCCCGGTGCGCTCTGTGCACGTTCGGTCGGGAAGCGGGTTCGCCAGGTCGGGCGGCCCGGCCTACGCACTGGAACGCTAGAACCATGACCACAACCGCGCCCATCCCAGTCGCCGGCGAACTGTCGGCGAAGCAACACCCCATGCCCTACACCGCCCTACTCACGCTGATGGCGATGAGCTTTCTGCTCGTCACGAGTGAGTTTCTACCCAACGGGGTACTCACCGAGATGGCCGCAGGTCTCGGCATCACCACCGGGCAGGCCGGCCAGACGGTGAGCATGACGGCGCTCGCAGGCCTCATCACGGCGCTCGTCGTCGGCAGCCTCTTCCCGAGGATTGACAGGCGATCCCTCCTCATCTGGATGGCGCTGCTCGGAGCCGCGTCAAATGCGCTCGTCGCACTTGCGCCGTCGTTCTGGCTCATCCTCGTCGCGCGATTCATGCTTGGCGCGGCGCTGTCGACGTTCTGGTCAATGTCGATCAGCGCCGCATCAAGCCTCGTTGGCCCCGCGCGACTCGGGCGGGCGCTCATGTTCACCTCGGGCGGCGTCTCGCTCGCGACAGTTGCGGGCGTGCCTGCTGGCGTCATGCTTTCCAACGCATTCGACTGGCGCGTAGTGTTCGCGATCATCGGGGCGGCGATGCTACTCCTCGCCGTTTCCCTGCGCGCGACGCTTCCCCGCATTCCGGCGATGAAGTCGGGCGGGTTCGCCGCGCTCGGGCGGGCGCTTCGAGTGCCCGGCGTCTCACTCGGGCTCGGTGGACACGTGCTCGTTGTGCTCGGCCATTTCGCCGCCTACACCTACATCAGGCTCGCGCTTGAGCGGGTCACCGACGCGACAGGAGCCCCGCTCACGCCCGCAACAATCGTCATGCTGCTCGCGATGTTCGGCGCTGGCGGCTTCATCGGCAACTTCGTGATCGGCCTCGTTGTCGACCGCGCCTTCAAGCAGCTGTCGATGCTCGCGCCTGTCGTCATCGCGACAGCCGCGTTCGTTGTGCTCGCTGCCCCTGGCGCGCTCTGGGCCGTCGGAATTGCAGTCACCGTGTGGGGCTTCTTCTTCGCATCATGGCTGCTCGTTGTGAACACGTGGGCGGGCCACCGCCTCCCCGACGCGCTCGAAGCAGGCGGAAGCCTCGTCGTCGTCGGGTTCCAAGGAGCGATCTTCCTCGCCGCCGCGGGCGGCGGGATCCTGAGCGACGCGGCAGGCATCACGACCGTGTACGTCGCAGCGATCGTCATCCTGGTGTGCGGGTCGGCGCTCTTCGGCGTCTCGCACCGCGGGCGCCAGTAGGCGCCGGCTGGGAGTGGGCGCCGGCCGCGCGTGCGGCGCTTACTCCCAGCGCGACGGCGAGACGCCCGTGTGGCGTCTGAACGCCCGGCTGAAGCCCTCGTCCGACGAGTAGCCGAGCTCACGGGAAGTCTGCGTCACGGTCGCGCCATGCGACAACCTGCGCTTCGCGTCCTCCATGCGCACGCCAGTGATGTACTGGCCTGGCGAGGAGCCGAGGACTTCGCGGAAGCGCCTGGCGAACGCCGAACGCGACATCGCGCCGAGACTCGCGAGCGTGTCAAGCGACCAGTCCTGGCCGGGGTCCCGATGAATAGCGGCGAGTACCGGATCAAGGTATGGATCCGCGACACGAGCCGCCCACCCGCTCGGCGCGCAGCCCGCAGACACCCACGCCCTGAGCACTCCAACTAGCAGCGTACGTGCCATCAGTCGGCATACGACCTCCCCGCCACCCGCAGCGACAACGGGATCAGGCGAACCCTTCGCACCCATGTTGCTTGCGAGCGAAGCGAGCGCCGGGTCGAGGCGGGAGAAGTCGGTGATCGTGAGCGGGTCAGGCAGCAGCCGACGCAGCCTGTGCGCGGTCTCGTTGAGCTCGACCGTAATCACCACGAGTTCGGCGTCTGTCTGTGCCTCGAACTCGAGCGGCACGGCGCCCATCGTGAACAGTGCGGCGCCCGCCGGAAACTCGCTGACGTGGCCGCGCGCTACGATCCCTCCGGTGCTTCGCGGGTCGGTCACGCAGGAGGTCGCAGAGTCACCACCGAGCGCCCCGTGAACGACGTAGAGGAGCGTGGTGGCGCCAGCCGGCGTCACTGTCCGGCGGCCTCGGCGAAGCGTGACGCGGGTCGTCTGCGTGACAACGACGTCGATGCTCTCGAGCAGCGTGCCGAGCGGCGCGGTGGCGGTGTTATGCATGCGAAATGTAACCAGTGCGAGGCCCGACCTATTCCGTTCAAGTCGATGTAATCACCCGCCGTTCACGCCGGCGGAGTACAGTGCAGCCATGACTACCTTGCGTGTGCTCCATCTCAGCGACACCCACCTGTACGGCGACGATTCGCGCCACTACGGTGTCGTGGACACCGCGGGGAACCTCGCGCGCGTGCTCGACAGGTTCGCTGACGAGCCCTTTCATCTCGTCGTGTGTTCGGGCGACGTCAGCGAGGACGGCACCGTCGAGTCATACGAGCGCGTGGTCAGCATCATCGAGCCGTGGGCGCGCGAGCGTGGTGCGCGCACGCTGTACGCGATGGGTAACCACGACAATCGTGCGACATTCAGGGCGGTTCTCGGCGCTGGCCAGGAAGGTGACGGGATCCGTGTCCTCGCTGCGGAGCCGGGTGCCGACGAAGCAGACTCCCCCGTCGCCTCGGCAGTTACACTCGACGGCTGGCGCACAGTCGTGCTCGACACGTCGGTGCCGGGAGCAGGCTACGGCGAGCTCGCACCGGCGCAGACCGACTTCCTTGCAGACGTGCTCGCCACTCCCGCTGAACACGGCACGCTCGTCGTGATGCATCACCCTCCCATCGCCGCTCAAACCGAGCTTCTCCAGGCACTTTCGCTCGACGACGATTCAGCCGCACGGCTGTGGGACGCGCTCAGGGGCACCGACGTTCGCGCGGTACTCGCTGGGCACTACCACCACCCAATCGTCGAGACGGTGCATGGAATCCCGGTGATCGTGGCTCCGGGTGTCGCGAACCTCGCCGAAGCATTCGGGCCGCGCGACGAGGAGTCCGCGCGGAACTGGGCCGGCGCGACAGTCGTCGAAGCGGGCGAAACGCGGGTCAGGATCCTGCCCGTGAGTGAACCCATCACCGGCGGCGAGGTGTTCGCGTTTACCGCCGATCAGGTGCAGCAGATCATCGCCGCGGCAGGCCGACAATAGCGCGCGGTTCCCGCGCCAGGCGACGAGCTACAGTTCAATCCCGTAGAGGTTCGGTTCGGGCACGAGCACAAGCCCGAACTCCTGCTGCACCCGCTGCACGATGAAGCGAGCGAGTTCGCCGACGTCAGATGCCGACGCGCCCCCGCGGTTCGTGATCGCGAGCGTGTGTTTCGTCGAGACCGACGCCCCCGAGCCCGGCAGCCTGTAGCCGCGGGGCACGCCAGACTGCTCGATGAGCCAGGCTGCCGAGAGCTTCACCCGACGCTCTGGGGGCGTCGCTGGAACCCGGAGGGGCTGACCGGCGGCGAGCTCCTCAAACGTCGTCACCGCGGCGGTCGGGCCCGTCTCTGCGACTGGGAAGCGGGGTGCGTTCTCGGGGAGCCCACGTGCGAACCGCTCGGTCACGATCGGGTTCGTGAAAAAGGAACCGGCGCTCCACGAGTCGTGGTCAGCCTCGTCGAGCACCATCCCCTTCGACGCGCGTAGGCGAAGCACTGTCTCGCGCACGGTCCGCAGGGGAACGCGCGCGCCAAGCTCAACGGCAAGTGCCCCCGCGAGCTGCGAGTAAGCAATGGGTTCTGACATCGGTTCGGGGCCGGCCTCGCCGACACCAACACCCGCGTCGCTCAACACGATGTCGATCGACAGCACCACGCCCTCGAGCCCCTGCTTGATGACCGAGTCACGGTAGCTGAGCTCAAGCTCAGCCGCCTGCATCCGGCGGGGCTCGTACGTGCTCGCGTCAAGGAACTCGATCGAGTGCAGCACGTCCGAGAGCTCCTGGCCGTACGCGCCGATGTTCTGCACGGGCGCCGCACCCGCCATGCCTGGAATACCAGAGAGCGCTTCGATGCCCGCCCAGCCGCGCTCCACACACTCCGCAACGAGCGCGTCCCAGTCATGGCCCGCCTCCACTCGAAGCCTCACGGCGCCAGGCCCGAGCTCGGGGTCGTCAATGACTGAGAGGCCGCTCGTACGGACGAGAAGCACGGGTCCGGGGTAGCCCTCGTCAGCAACGATCGTGTTCGAACCACCGCCAAGCAGCAGCCAGTCGTCACCGCGCTCCCACAGCCGGATCGCCTCTTCGGTGAGCTCCTGGCGAGTGTGCGCCGTGAGGATCTCCTCGGCGGGGCCACCAACCCGCATCGTCGTGAGCGCGGCGAGGGGCTGAGACGTCACGCGAACGCCACCACCATCTGGGACTTACCCAGAACCGTCGCACCATCGAACGTCACCTTGAGGTCGAGTCGAGCCGTGCGAGCGTCCTCGTCGAGTGCGCCGACTGTCGCCGTGACAGTGAGCACGGCGCCGAGCGCGGCATCGACAGGAACGGGCCGTGTGAAGCGGGACTGGAAGTCAACGACGTAGCCGGCAGCACCGAGCCAGTCAGTTGCGAGCGAACCCGCAACACCCATCGTCAGCATTCCGTGTGCAAGCACCCCCGGAAGGCCGACGGACTGTGCGAAGTCGTCGCGGTAATGAATCGGGTTGAAGTCCCCCGAAGCGCCCGCGTACCTGACAAGGCTGTCGCGGGTGAGAGTGTGGTTGCGCTCGGCGACGACGTCACCCTTGGCGAGGCCCTCGAATGTCACTGCTGCGCTCATGCGTCTTCTCCTCGAACGACAAGGGTAGAGATGGCGGTCACAACGTGCGCTCCATCGGCGTCAACGATGTCGCTCGAGGCCGTCACCATCGAGTGCCCACCGAGCTGCTTCACGGCGGCGATCGTGAGTGTCGCAGTCAGCTCGTCGCCAGCGACGATCGGGCGCGTGTAGCTGAAGCGCTGGTCGCCGTGCACGACGCGGGAGAAGTCGACGCCTGCCTCCTCGTCAGCGAGCAGCTGAGCGAGTGTCGCCTCCTGCACAGTCACGGCGAAGGTCGGCGGAGCCACCACGTCGGCGAAGCCGGCTGCGCGCGCGGCCTCGGGGTCGAGGTGGAGCGGCGAGCTACTGAACACTGCGCGAGCGAACTCGCGCACCTTCTCACGCCCGACAAGGTACGGCTGGGTGGGCGGGTAGACCCGGCCCTGAACGTCTGGATTAACCACGGGATCAGTCTAGCCGGGCGACGCAAAAGCCCGCGTCCGTCATACGACGAGCGCGGGCCGAGTGCCACTCTGTGTGGCGATGTTTGCTGTGGCTACTTGCCGAGCAGGCCGCCGAGGAGGCCGCCCAGTCCGCCGCCGCTCTGCGACTTTCCGCCACCGAGGAGGCCACCGAGCAGATCGCCAATGCCGCCACCCGTGCTCTGGGCCTGGTTTCCACCGGTCAGCCCACCAAGGAGACCACCAAGGACGTCACCGATGCCGCCGCCGTTGTCTTCTGCAGCCTCCGGGGCAGCCTTCGACTTCCCTGCAAGGAACTGCATCACGATCGGAGCAAGGAGCGGGAGAAGCATCGGGATGTACTTCGCGATGCTCGCGTTGCCAGCCTGCGCGCCGAGCGCGTTCGCCACTGCCTCTTCCTTGTCGCCAAGCACATGCTTCACGATCTTCTGACCGTCAGCCTCGTCGATGGCCTCGAGCGAGATCTTGCCGTCGGTCGGGGTGTGCTTGCTGAGAGCGCCCTCGAGCTTCTGCTTGCCTTCGTCGCTCGCTGCGTTCACCGCGAGACCACCGAGGAGGCCAGGAAGGGCCTGCTTCACCGCTGCAAGCGCAGTGTCTTCGTCAACTCCAAGCTTCGCGGCGAGCTCGCCGACCGGAACCTGCGAAAGCAGGGCATCAAGTGCGTTGTCATTTGCCATTTTGGTGTCCCCAATCGAGTGTCGCCGGGTGCGACTCACACAGGTTTACATTACCGCCAGAACCGCGCGGAGGAATAGCGAAATTATGGCCATGTTGACGCAGGTTACGACGCCAACGCGATGTAGCCTTCGGCAACGATCTCGCAAAAGGTTTGTGACGAATATCCAACTTGCGGCACCGTTCCTCGAATAGGCTGTAATTTATGTCTCGCATTCGTAAAGTGCTCATCGCCAACCGAGGCGAGATCGCCGTTCGTATTATTCGCGCCGCTGCTGACAGCGGCATCGCTTCCGTCGCCGTTTACGCCGATCAGGATCGCGACGCGCTGCACTCGCAGCTTGCCGACGAATCGTACGCTCTCGGCGGTTCCACGAGCGCTGACAGTTACCTCGCAATCGACAAGATCCTGAGCGTCGCTCGCCGTTCGGGCGCGGACGCCGTGCACCCGGGCTACGGGTTCCTCGCCGAGAACGCCGACTTTGCGCGCGCGGTCATCGGCGCGGGTCTCATCTGGATCGGCCCGAGCCCCGAGGCCATCGAGCGCCTCGGCGACAAGGTCTCCGCACGACACGTCGCTGAGAAGGTGAACGCCCCGCTCGCGCCAGGCACCAGCGACCCCGTTCAGGGCGCCGACGAGGTGCTCGCCTTCGCGGACGAGGTCGGTTTGCCCGTCGCCATCAAGGCTGCCTTCGGCGGCGGCGGCCGCGGCCTCAAGGTCGCCTACAAGCGCGAGGAGGTCGCAGACCTCTTCGAGTCAGCCACACGTGAGGCTGTCGCGGCTTTCGGCCGCGGCGAGTGCTTCGTCGAGAAGTACCTCGAGAAGCCCCGGCACGTTGAGACCCAGTGCCTCGCGGACAGCCACGGAAACGTCGTCGTCATCTCAACGCGCGACTGCTCGCTGCAACGTCGTCACCAGAAGCTTGTTGAGGAGGCGCCAGCGCCGTTCCTCTCCGACGCGCAAAACGAGGAGCTCTACGCAGCCTCCAAGGCGATCCTTCGCGAGGTCGGCTATGTCGGCGCGGGCACCTGTGAGTTCCTCGTCGCGAAAGACGGGACGATCTCGTTCCTCGAGGTGAACACCCGCTTGCAGGTTGAGCACCCGGTCTCCGAGGAGGTCACCGGCATCGACCTCGTCCGCGAGCAGTTCCGCATCGCCGAGGGCGGCGTCCTCGACTACGAAGATCCGGTCGCGCACGGCCACTCCTTCGAGTTCCGTCTGAACGGCGAGGATCCAGGCAACGGCTTCCTCCCCGCTCCCGGCCCGGTCTCGCTCTTCAAGCCTGCGCTCGGCCCGGGCGTTCGCGTCGATACCGGCGTGCAGTCAGGCGACGTCATCTCCGGCGCGTTCGACTCGATGCTCGGCAAGCTCATTGTGACAGGCGCGACCCGCGAGGAAGCACTTGAGCGGTCACGCCGCGCGCTCGACGAGCTCGAGGTCCAGGGCCTGCCCACGGTTCTGCCGTTCCACCGCAAGATCGTCCGCGACCCCGCGTTCACCGCAGAGGACGGCACATTCGGCGTCTACACGCTGTGGATCGAGTCGGAGTTCGTGAACGACATCGAGCCGTGGGAGGGCGAGAGCGCTGCCCCGTCGACCGCGTCAACCCGCCAATCAGTTGTGGTCGAGGTTGCGGGCCGTCGCGTCGAGGTCACGATGCCGACAACCCTGCTGCCCATCGCTGATCAAGATGTCACGCGCGGCCCAGCGCCGAAGCGCGCGAAGGGTTCGGGCGTCGCCACGGCGACGGGCGACTCGGTTGCTGCTCCGATGCAAGCAACTGTCGTGAAGCTCGCAGTTGAAGACGGCCAGGAAGTCGCCGAGGGCGAACTTATCGTCGTGCTCGAGGCGATGAAGATGGAGCAGTCGATCTACGCTCACCGCTCGGGCATTGTCTGCAATATCGATGCGCCGCTCGGCCAGACAGTCCCGAGCGGCCACCCGCTGCTCTCGATCGTCGACGCGGTCTAGTACAGGAAGGCGCGGCGGATGATCGCTGCAGGGAAGCGGACCGTGCGGCTCCTCGGAGCCTACGGTCCGCTTCTCGTTGCCTGCTATCTGGCGGGCATGCTGCTCCATCACGTACTCATCCAGTTCGCGGGTTTCGTCGGCGCCTGGGTCGCCGAGCTCGGGGTCGTGCTGCTGCCCCTTGCTGTGCTCGCGCGGCTTGTGGCACTTGTCGCGATGCTCGTGATCCTGCGCGACGGGCTCAGCAACGTTGGCGCCCTCCCAGAACCGGGCAAGCGTCCCATACGCAGGTTCACCGACGCGCTGCTCGCAGGGATTCTCCCGTTCGTCGCGTTCTACGCGGCCCGCGGGTACCTTGCTGACGACGTCACGAGCTACTTTCACCGGCGCCTTGAAGTGCGCGCCGATATCGTGTTCACTTCGACGGTCGACGGTGGCGACGCCACCGAACCACCGTCGCCCGAGGTTCTTGGGGTTTCCTTCACGACCATCGCCATCATTGTTGTCGCGTACTGCCTGCGGTGGCTGTGGGGCAGATACCAGGATCGGCTCCCCGGAGGCTTCGCCCTCGCGGCTGTGTATCTCGAGACGCTGTGGATCTACCTGTCCGTAACGGTAGTCTCCCGCCAGCTCGAGTCACTCGCGGCATGGGTCGACTCACGCCAGGCCATGGTCTGGCTCTCGGACTTGCGGGCGAGCCTCACAGGCTGGCTCGCGCCACTCGGCGCCACGTGGGACACCGTCGTACTCGTCATTGGCGAAGCAGCGAAGGTGACGATCGCGCCCCTCGCCTGGCTCGCAATCGTCGGTGTCATCTACGGGCGCTCGGTACAGCTCGCGACGCCCCAGATCACCGTGCCGACGCGCGCGGCGCACCTCGAACGCCGTTTCAAACTGCTGCCCGCCCAGGTGCAGTCGCGCCTCGGAGACCTCTGGCGTGACTTCGCGTCGCGCTTCACCCCAATCTGGAAAGCCGTGCTCCACATGCGCACCGCAGGCCCCGCGTTTATCGGGGCGTACGTGCTCGCGTTCACTGCGGTACTGTTCCTCGAGGGCGCCCTCCGGGTCGGCATCTTCAGAGCTTTGGGCCCGCACGACATCAACAGTTTCTGGCTGCTCGCTGACTCGATGATCTTGCTCGCGATCCCGCTCATCATCGAGCCCATCCGCATGGCGCTCGTCGCGAGCAGCTACGACGAACTGATCGGGATTTCAGCGAAGGCAGGCAGCTCCGACGACGACAGCACCGCGAGTGAGAGCTCGCGGGCATCGTCGGGCACGACGTAGTCGAGCACCAGTTCGTAGGGCGATTCGTCGGGGGTACACGCTGTCAAACGGTCGAGTGGTTCGGCCCCGATCGTGTCGGAGAGTTCTGCCCAGCGCCGTTCGCCACCGCGATCCCACAGCTCGGGCGCATGGCAGGTCGCACGGTCGCCGGCGACCGGTCGGACAGGGAGCACGATCCTCACCAATCGGGTGCCCTCCGGGAGGCCGTGCGCCCTCGCGTCAAGCTCGGTCGGCTGCGCGGGGCCGATGATGGCGCCCGCATAGTTCACAGCGCCGCCCGCGATCGGAACTGGCCTGGTGGGTTGATGCGCGAGGTACCCACTCCACGCGTTTGAGCTCATCACCCACGCGGTGACGGGCAGGAGTACGAGGAGCGCGAGCAAGGCGAGCCGGTTTCTTCTCAACCAGTTCATTCCGTTCCCCATCCCGCCTCGCGGATCTCCCGCTCAGCGACGCGCGGAAGCTCATCAAGGTCGACGCTGAAGCTCACGAGCGAGTCAAGCCGAGTGTCACCATGTTGGGCAAACTCGAGTGCACCGCCTCCCGCAGCGTCAACTGGAAGCTCGAAGGCGATAGTTCCGGCGCGCGGCACTCCAGTCACAAGTGGCTCAGTGACGAGCGACATAAACCGCTCGCTCGCACGATATTCGCGGCTCGCTGCATCCGTACCTGCGCCAGCGTCGAGCATAAACGCGGCCCGGCCGAGATAGGCGGTCACGTCGCTCCCCGTCCCCTCAGCAGACACGTCGACCACGAGCCAGTTCCCGGGCTGCTTCCAGTCGCCGGCCCGGAGCACGTCAACAAGCTCGACGTTGGAGACTGTCATTTCAAACGTGCGCGCTGATGCGCGCTCGCCCACCGCGGCGGTCACGACGAACGGCCGCTCACTATCCGCGTCAGTGGGAACGATGCGAAGGAGTAGCGACGCAAGCACGAGCAGCAAGATGCCGACCGCCCAGGTCGCAGCGGTTCGCAGGCGTGGCCTGGTGATCGTCGCGCCAGTCACTCGGCGCCCCCGCGGTCGCCGCCAGCTGCGACGACGAGGTCGACTGAGGCGGTTGCCTGAGGGCTAACCCAGCGCTCGTCGCTTGTCAGACCCTGACCGATTTCAAGGGTTGCCTCGCGGACCACGACGCTCACTGGGTCGCCCACCTGAATGCTCGTCTCCGGCACCACCCATGAGACGACGAGGTCCGCAGGAACTCCCGGCTGAAGCCATGGCCCAAATGTTGCATCGTCGAGCCGCGCGATCGCCGAAGGCTCGGCGTCATCGACGTCTGCAGTCACACCGTCGAGCCGAAGCGCCTGCTCGACAGCACCGTGCGAGCTGAGGAGCGGCTTGCTCCACCGGTTCTCAACGGTCACGAGCAGCGCGAGCACCCGTTCGCCTTCCTCGGCGTAGGCTCCGGCCTCTGGAAACGAATCGAACAGTACCGCACGCTCAACGGCGACAGAGAGCTGCGCGCCGTCTTGGGCTTCGCCCACTTCGAGCGGCGCCACGGCGGCTTCAGCTACGGGCGCGAGACCGCCAAACGCGGCCGTGACGGCAAGAAAGAGGCCGGTGAGAATACTTGCAAACCAGCCGGTTGGGATGCGCTTCACCCAGGCAACGAGCCGCGACAGCGGGCCGGCAGCGGCTGCCTGTGTTGCGTGGGCTGGGTCGGACACGGGATTCAGTCTAGATGCTGTGCCGAGTCCGGACGCCGTCTGTGTGTGCGGCATGCATCTGGAGTTCCCCGACGCGCAAACCACCCGGCGAGGAATAGCGCACACGCCTTCCCCGTTGCAGAAAGTATGGCAGCCCCGAAGCTCTCGTTCCTTGATCTCGCAACCGTTGAGCGGGAGGGCACAGTCGCCTCCGCACTCGCGCACTCGGTACGCCTCGCGCAGACCGCAGAAGCAGGCGGCTACGAGCGAATCTGGTACGCCGAGCACCACAACATGCCGACAATCGCGTCGAGCTCGCCAGCGGTACTCATCGCGCACATCGCGTCGCAGACCGAGCGCATTGGCCTCGGCTCGGGCGGCGTCATGCTCCCAAACCACTCCCCGCTCGTCGTCGCCGAGCAGTTCGGCACACTTGCCGAACTGCATCCGGGCAGAATCCACCTCGGCCTGGGGCGCGCTCCCGGAACCGACGGCGCGACCTTCCAGGCACTCCGTCGAACAGTGCAGGCCGCAGACGCGTTCCCCCACGACGTGCTCGAGCTCCAGGCGTACCTCGGAAGCGATCTGCCCATCACGGGTGTCAACGCGTACCCGGGGCGCGGCACGAACGTTCCGATCACCATTCTCGGTTCGAGCCTCTTCGGCGCGAACCTCGCCGCGCAGCTGGGGTTGCCCTACTCGTTCGCATCCCACTTCGCACCACAAGCGTTGAACGCGGCAGTGCAGCACTACCGGACGAACTATCAGCCGAGCGCGCAGCACCCCGAGCCGTACGTGAGCGCCGGGGTGAACGTGATCGCTGCCGAAAACGACGAGGCCGCGCGGCAGCTGTTCGCGCGAGCCGAGCTTGAGCGCATCCGAGCCTTCCTCTCACGCGGCCGCGACGTGCCTCTCACCATCGAGCAGGCCGAGGCCATCAGAGACACCCCGGCAGCAACCGAGATTCGTTCGATGATGCGCTACACGGCAGTGGGTGGACCAGAACGGGTGCGCGAGCAACTCGCCGACTTCGCGAAGCTCGCCGACGCCGACGAACTCGTCACCGTCCACCCGGCCCCCACCCGCGAGGAACAGCTCGAATCCCTCAGGCTCGGAGCCCCGGACCTGGGCTAGACAGGCCACCAGCCACCAGCCACCAGCCACCAGCCACCAGCCACCAGCCACCAGCACAAGATATGTGATCTGCAGCAGTAATGCCCGTTCCGGCCGGAACTGGCATTACTACTGGGGATCACAGGGGTACGGCTGACAACAGGCGTACGGCCGACACTGGGCCGCGGCGCTCTGCCGCCGGCGCTGGGAATGTAATCGGCAACACTAATGCCCGTTCCGGCCGGAACGGGCATTGCTACTGCAGATCCCATACGTACGGCGGACGACGTGTGTCACAGCCGCCCAACCCGCCACCACGGCATCAGCCACATGCCGTCGTACAGACGCGGCAGCCGAGAGCCACTACTTAACGGTGATCAGTCCAGTCATCTCGGGATGGATCGAGCACAGGTAGTCAAAGCCACCAATGTCGTTGAACACGTGGGTGTAGCTGCCCTCACGCATGAGCTCGCTCACAAAGCTGCCGTCCTTCGCAACGACATCGTGCTCGTTCGACGGCCCCTCGAACACCCAGCGCACAGCCTCACCCTGCGAGATTGTGAACTCCTTGGGCTCAAACTTGTTGTCGACAACGCGAACCGTCACTGTCACCTTCGCGTCGTCATCAGACGGCACGAGTGGCGGCTTGGCGGGGGCACATGCGGCGAGCATCACAGCGAGTACGAGTATTCCGAGCATGATGGCAACGCGCGCCACGAAATGTGCACTCGCGCGCCGCGAGGCGACAGTCTGTGTTGTGCTAACCATTAGTGCACGTGCATCGCGCGGGCGGCGTCAGTGATCGCGCCGGTGAGCGATGGGTAGACGGTGAATGCAGACGCGACCTGGTCGACGGTCAGGCGGTGCTCGACGGCGAGCGCGAGCGGGAAGATGAGCTCGCTCGCGCGATGAGCGACGATCACGCCGCCGATCACGGTTCCCGAAGCCTTCCAAGCGAACAGCTTCACGAACCCGTCTGTGAACCCGATCATCTTCGCGCGCGGGTTCGCGTTCAACGGGATCGTATGCGTGATCGCCGTGGCCATGTTGGTCGCGTCAGCAAGCGAGCGAACATTCCAGCCAACAGTCGCGATCTCTGGGTACGTGAAGACGTTCGAGGCGACGTTTCGCAGGTCGATCGGGCGCACGAAGTCGCCGAGAGCATGCATGATCGCTGTGCGGCCCTGCATTGAGGCGACAGAGGCGAGCGGGAAGAAGTCGGTGCAGTCGCCCGCGGCGTAGACCGATGGGATCGAGGTGCGCGCGACCTTGTTGACCTTGATATGGCCGCTCTCGCTCAGCTCGACGCCGGCCTCCTCAAGCCCGAGGCCCTCGGTGTTGGGGATCGAGCCGACCGCCATCAGGCAGTGTGATCCTTCAAGGACGCTGCCATCTGAGAGCGTCACCCTGACGCCGTCTTCGGTCCGCTCGACAGCGTCGGCGCGCGACTTCGACATAACGTTCATGCCGATGCGCTTGAACTCGTGTTCGATGACCGCAGCAGCGTCGGGGTCCTCTCCGGGGAGCACCTGCTCACGGCTCGATACGAGCGTCACCTCGGCTCCGAGCGTCGCGTACGCGTTTGCGAACTCGGCGCCTGTGACACCCGACCCGACGACGATGAGGTGCTCTGGGACGTCCTGCAGGTTGTAGACCTGCTGCCAGGTAAGGATGCGTTCGCCATCTGGCTTCGCAGAGTCGAGTTCGCGGGGGCTCGCGCCGACAGAGACTACGATTGTGTCGGCCTCGATGCGGTCGAAGTCGGTGCCGCCCTCCTGTGAGGTTGAGACAAGCACCGCGTTCGGGCCGTCGAGCCTGCCGGAGCCCTGAACGAGGCGCACGCCGCTCTCCTCAAGGCTCAGGCGCATATCTGTCGACTGTGCGCCCGCCATCGCGAGGAGTCGCTTGTTGACGGCGGCAAGGTTCACCGCGATTTCGGGTCGAACCGGCTTGCCATCTCCACCGGGGAGGAAGGTCTGCACGCCGAGCTTGCCGGCGTCGCGCACCGACTGCACGGCTCCTGCGGTCGCGATGAGACTCTTTGACGGCACAACATCAGTGAGCACGGCCGAACCGCCGACCCCTGCGCGTTCCACGAGTGTGACTTCAGCACCGAGCTGCGCGCCAGCGAGCGCGGCTTCGTATCCGCCGGGGCCGCCGCCCAGAACAACGATCCTGTGCTTACGTTCTTTCGCCATGCCTCAAGTCTAGGCGTGCTGAGGCATGCTCGGCACCGTATGATCGGGGACTTAGGGCCCTGCGCACCTCTTTCGCCCGCGCAGGCCTGATACGCGACAGCGACGTTGGAGGCAATTGGTGTCAGAGTCCAAGGCAGAACCGGTACTTGAACGCGATCCGGGCATGCCCTCGAGCACGTGGCGGATGCGCAGCGACGCATGGGAGTACCTGCGGTTCGCCGTGAAACGTCTCGCCCTTGGGGATCGCTCGGAGGCGACCGAGGCACTGGCTGCAGATAGCGAGATTCACCGTTCGCTGCGCGCCCTCGAAACCGTCGAGATGTACTGGGCTGGGTTCGGCCAGCGCTATGTCACCGCAATCGGCGACATGCTCGCCGCGGGCGAGTATCAGGCCGCGCTCGACCGCATCGGCAAGGTCGTGAACAGGCTTCGCGCTGTTGGCACTTCCGAGGAAGCGGCAGGCGACTCTGACCCCGAGGCCGATGAGGAGTTCTCCATCGACGGCGACCCTCGGCCACGCTTCGAGGTCCTTGTCGTCGATGAGACGACTCCGGCCGACCGCGACAGCATGCGAGCCGAAAGCCTCAGGATGCGAAGCGCGGCCGACGCTTTCGTTTACGAATACGTCATCGTCCCCTCAGCGGACGATGCCGTCGCCGCCGTGCTCACAAACCCGAACATCCTCGCGTGTGTCGTCCGGCCGGGCTTCAGCGAGCGCACGAAGCAGACACTCAGTCGAGACCTGCGCGAGACGATCGAGCTCGCACACACCGAAACGACGTCGCCTCAGACGAGCGCCCGCAACCAGCTCGCCTCGGTGCAGCGCGTGCTCGGCCTCGCCGACACCCTCGCGGCACTCAGGCCAGAGCTCGACCTCTATCTCATGGCTGGCGCACACATCGAGGAGCTCGCGGGTGCGATGACGAAGCGCTTCCGCCGCGTGTTCCGCCGTGAGGATCACCTTGAGCTGCACCTCTCGCTTCTGCGTCGCGTCTCGCACCTCTACGACACCCCGTTCTTCTCCGCGATCCAGGATCACGCGCGCCGCCCTGTCGGCGTCTTCCACGCGCTCCCTGTCGCCCGCGGCGGGTCGGTGATGTCGTCAAAGTGGATCCGGGACCTCGCCGACTTCTACGGCCTGAACCTGCTGCTCGCAGAGACGAGCGCGACGTCAGGTGGCCTCGATTCGCTGCTCGCCCCCGTACGCACGCTGAAGAAGGCGCAGGAGCTCGCCGCACGCGCATACGGGGCGAAGCACACATTCTTTGTCACAAACGGCACCTCCACTGCCAACAAGGTTGTGCACCAGGCCCTCGTCGCCCCGAACGACGTCGTGCTCGTCGACCGCAACTGCCACAAGTCGCACCACCACTCAATGATGCTGACTGGCGGCCGCCCGGCGTACCTCGACGCGTACCCGCTCAACGACTTTGCGTTTTACGGTGCGGTGCCGATCGACCGCATCAAGCAACTGCTGCTCGACTACCGCGCCGCTGGACGCCTCGACGAGGTGCGCATGGTGACGCTCACGAACACGACGTTCGACGGTATCGTTTACGATCCCTTCCGCGTCATGAGCGAGTGCCTTGCGATCAAACCTGACCTTGTCTTCCTGTGGGATGAGGCATGGTTCGCGTTCGGCGCGTTCCACCCCGTCACCCGTCGCCGCACGGCGATGGCGTCGGCCAAGCTGCTCGAGCAGCAGCTCAAGTCGGCCGCGCACGAGCGCGCGTATCGCGAGCAGCAGTCGATCCTGTTCGCTGAGGACGGGACGCCAGCAGCCGACGAGGTCTGGCTCAGCGAGCGACTGATCCCGTCGCCTGATGCGCGCGTGCGCGTCTACGCGACCCAGTCGACGCACAAGACGCTCACGGCGCTGCGTCAGGGGTCGATGATTCACGTGTGGGATCAGGATTGGGTGCGCGACGCGCAGGATCCATTCCACGAGGCATACATGACGCACACGTCGACATCGCCGAACTACCAGATCCTGTCTTCGCTGGACATCGGCCGCCGCCAGGTCGAGCTCGAGGGTTTCGAGCTCGTGCAGCGGCAGCTTGACCTTGCGACGAGCCTGTCCCAGGCGATCGCCAGGCACACGCTGCTGCGGCGCACGTTCCGCGTGCTCACCGCCCACGATCTCATTCCCGAGCAGTACCGGGAGACTGGCAGGGCGATGCCGCTGCGCGATGGCCTGTCGAGCATGTGGGAGGCCTGGGCGACAGACGAGTTCGTTGTCGACCCGTCTCGCATCACGATTGAAATCTCGCGGACAGGCGTCGACGGCGACACGTTCAAGCACGAACATCTCATGGATCGCTACGGCATCCAGGTCAACAAGACGAGCCGCAACACTGTGCTCTTCATGACGAACATCGGCACCTCGCGAAGCTCGGTCGCCTACCTCATCGAGGTGCTCGTGAAACTCGCTGAGCGGTTCGAGGAGGAGCAGGCGCAACGTGACCCCGAGCAGTCGCTCCCCGCCGAGGTCCCGATGCCGCCGCTGCCCGACTTCAGCTCGTTCGCCCCGCCGTACGCGACCGATGAGATTCTTCCCGATGGAGATCTGCGGGCCGCGTTCTTCCGCGGTCAGCGCCGCGGGAACATCGAGTATGTGCTCGGCGATGATCTCCGTGCGCGCGTTGATGCTGGCGAGAAGCCGATCTCGGCTGGCTTCGTAACTCCCTACCCTCCTGGCTTCCCCGTGCTCGTGCCGGGTCAGGTTGTTTCGCCCGAGGTGCTCGCGTTCATGAAGGTGCTCGATACCCGCGAGATTCACGGCTACGACCCGCTCCGTGGCTACCGCATCATTAAGAATTAGTAACTCGCGCAGAGACTACGCCGGGTGCGTTCCAAGGGAGCCGCACCCGGCGTAGTCTTGTCTCTATGAGTACTTCAACAGACCCGAAAGCCCTCGCTGCGGAGGCCGCCGCCGTCATCGCCGACCTCACTGGTGTTGCGCAGCACGACATCGCCCTCACGCTCGGCAGCGGCTGGGGCAAGGCTGCCGACGTTATCGGCGAGACAGTCGCCGTCATTGAGGCAGACAAGGTTCCCGGCTTCCGCGCGTCGGCTGTTCCGGGGCACTCGGGAACGCTGCGCTCGATCCGCCTCGCGAACGGCAAGCACGCCCTCGTCATCGGCGCACGCACCCACTTCTACGAGGATCACGGGGTGCGGTCGGTCGTGCACGGCGTGCGTACCGCAGCAGCAACGGGCGCGAAGATCATGGTGCTCACGAACGGCGCCGGCGGAGTGAACCCGGCGTACTCCCCCGGCCAGCCCGTGCTCATCTCGGACCACATCAACCTCACCGCAGCGTCGCCGCTCGAGGGTGCGACCTTCGTTGACCTCACCGACCTCTACTCGTCGCGGCTGCGCGACCTCGCCCGCGAGGTCGACGCTACCCTCGACGACGGCGTGTACGTGCAGTTCCGTGGACCGCACTACGAGACCCCCGCAGAAGTCCGCTATGCGGGCATCATCGGCGGCGATATCGTCGGTATGTCGACCGCCCTTGAGGCGATTGCCGCACGCGAGGCCGGCATGGAGATCCTCGGGTTCTCACTCATCACGAACCTCGCGGCAGGTATCCAGGAGACCCCGCTCAGCCACGAAGAGGTTATCGCCGCTGGCAAGGAGGCCGAGCCACGCCTCGCTGCCCTCCTCACCGAGGTCGTCGCACGCTTCTAATAGCGACCACCCGCAGCGAAGGGGGCTAGTAGCCGGTGACAGACCCGGCTACTAGCCCCCTTCGCGCACCTCCCGGTTTCGCTCAGCGCGTTCTCGCGTAGGCAGGGCGTGGCCCGCCAGATCGAACCGTGGGAAGCTCAGTGAGTTCAGACGTCCGATCGAGCACGAGGTCAGTGATTGTTCGGGCAGACAGGTTCGCCGTAGCGACGCCGGCACGCGCGGCCCCTGCCCACGCGACACCTGTCCGTCGGTCAAACCCAATCTTGGCCGCCCCAGCGTGCACGACTCGGGCATTGCCCGCCCACGTGTGCGCGATCTCGGCGTCTCGCGTGCTTGGGAATACCCGATGGAGCATGGCCCGCAGCGCAGAGAATGCGCCACCCCCGAGTTTGCCTGAGGTGTGCGCTGCCGCGCTTG
This sequence comes from Leucobacter aridicollis, assembly GCF_024399335.1. NCBI lineage: Bacteria > Bacillati > Actinomycetota > Actinomycetes > Micrococcales > Microbacteriaceae > Leucobacter > Leucobacter aridicollis. The sequence goes on along the minus strand of NZ_CP075339.1, from coordinate 293,610 downwards.
TCTGGCAGGGTGTGCGCTGCCCGCCGACGACGATCCTGCCGTCAGCTGTTCGCTGCGCATAGGTGCGTGGGGATGCAAAACTCGCGAGCAGCTCGTTTCCGCCCCAGCCAATGTCGTCCCACATGTCGAGCGTAAGGGGCTCGGTCGCGATGAGCGACGCAGCCACGGGCCGCTGCAGCCTTCGCCAACCGCGGTCGCCCGAGAGGTGATCGCTGCCGCCGACGACGACCTCCGCCTCGACGACCCCGTGGCTCGTCTGCAGCACGAAAGGAAGCGCCTCCTCCACCCTGGTTCGCTCGTAGATCGCGACTCCCATGCGTTCGACAACGCGCGCGAGTTCGTGGGCGAACTTGGCCGGCTGGAACCGGGCGGCGTGCGGGTGCAAAATTGCCGAGCGAACGCCGGCGAGGTTCATTCGTTCTTTGACCTCTGCTGCGTCAAGCAACCTGACGTTCGTGTGCGGGTACTTCTGCGCGAGCGCAGTGGCTGCCCGGAGCCGTCGATCCTGAAGGGCGGTGTACGCGGCGATAAGCTCTCCGCCGCTGACGATATCGGCGTCGATCCGCTCCGTCGCCGCGACATCGAGCACGTTTGCGACCGCGTCGTTCATGATGCGCTGATAGTGGTTCAGCGCATCGCGGCCGTGGCGTCTCGCATACGGTTCCCTACCGCCGGGCACTTCTCCGGTCATACGGCCGACGGCGCTTCCCGAGGTGCCGTGGCCCACGTGGCGTTCCTCGAGCACGACGATCCGCAGCCTCGGTTGCGCCTTCTTGAGATAGTACGCAGTCCACAGGCCGAAGTGTCCGGCCCCGACGATCGCAACGTCGGCGGTGAGGCTTCCGGGCATCTCAGGCCGAGGCACTGTGTGCCCGGCCTGCTCAGACCAGTGCGACTCGCGTCCGCCCATCGTCCCCAATTTCCCCACCGTAAATAAATCCTCATCAACGATAGCCCCGAAGTGCGAAGTTGCCCAGTCCTGTTCTCTGTGGCCGAAAGCTTTCACTCACCGTTCCCCCAGCTTGCCGCGACGGATACTGCCCGTTGCGGCACCCGAGTGGTAGCTTGAACTGTCTACCGATCACCACACTGAGGGGGCGCGATGGCTACCGAACAGCTCGAAGCTCTACTTGAGCGCGCGCGCAACTGGGCCGCACACGACATCGATCCGGTCACACAGGCCGAGGCCGAGCGGCTCGCCGCGCAAGCCGAGGCGGGCGACGAGGATGCAGCGGCTGAGCTCGCTGAGGCCTTCGGCGAGCGCCTCGCATTCGGCACCGCTGGCCTCCGCGGCCGGCTCGGCGCTGGCCCCTCCCGCATGAACAGAGTCGTCGTCTCGCAGACAAGCGCGGGCTTCGCGGCCTTCCTCCTCGAGCGGGCCGCGCGCGGTGAGACGAGCAACCCGCCGTCGATCGTCATCGGCTACGACGCGCGCGTGAACTCAGACGTTTTCGCGCGTGACACTGCCGAGATCATGGCAGGAGCGGGCATCGACGTCACGCTGCTTCCCTCCCAAGGACCCACGCCGCTGCTCGCCTTCGCAGTGCGCCACCTCGGCACGTCGGCCGGAGTAATGGTGACGGCAAGCCACAACCCGCCGCGCGACAACGGGTACAAGGTGTACCTCGGTGACGCTGATGAGGGATCGCAGATTGTCGCCCCCGCCGACAGTGAGATCGCTGCGCGCATCGACGTGGCGGCCTCGGGGCCTGTCTCGGAGCTGCCACGCAGCACTGCGTACACGGTCGCAACCTCTGAGATTGCCGACACCTACGTCACGCGAACCGCGGCCTCGCTGCTCGCGGGCTTTCCGATCACCCAGGACGGTCGCACGCTGAACGCCGAAGTTCCGCTCCGCATCGTCTACACCGCAATGCACGGAGTCGGGGCTGAGCTGTCCGACAGGGTCCTGCTTGCAAGTGGCCTATCGCTTCCGACGCCTGTACCCGAGCAGGTCGCTCCAGACGGCAACTTCCCAACAGTCGACTTCCCAAACCCCGAGGAGCCCGGCGCGCTCGACCTCGCGTTCCGCACCGGCCGGGAGCAGAACGCTGAGCTCATCATCGCCCACGACCCGGATGCGGATCGCCTCGCGGTCGCGCTCCCCCACTTCGACGAGGAGTCGGGCTACCGCCGACTGACAGGCAACGAGCTCGGGCTGCTGCTCGGGTGGCGGGCCGCCGAGCGCGCGATGCAGGACGCCGAGCAGCGCGGTGTGCCGCTCACCGGCACCCTTGCGTGCACGATTGTGTCGTCGCCGGCGCTCAGCGCCGTTGCGAAGGACTACGGACTTGACTACGCCGAGACGCTCTCAGGCTTCAAGTGGGTCTCCCGCGTACCCAATCTCGTATTCGGTTTCGAAGAGGCCCTCGGCTATCTCACGCAGCCTCACGTCGTGCGAGACAAGGATGGCATCTCTGCAGGCGCCGATGCAGTCGCTATGGCGCGGTGGGCGAAGGGCCGCGGAACCGACATCTGGGGCCTCCTCGAAGAGGCGACAGAACGCTTCGGGCATTTCGCGAGCGGCCAGATCACCCTCAGGCTCGCGTCGATGGCTGCAGCGACCGAGCTCGCAGCACAGATCAGGCTTGCGCCGCCGACCGCATTCGGTGTGCGCACTGTGAGTAGCGCACAAGATCTACTCGAGCCCGGTCTTGCAGCGATTCCTTCGAATGTGTTGCGTTACGACCTTACCGACGGCTCCCGCGTCATGATCCGCCCGAGCGGCACCGAGCCCAAGCTGAAGATCTACCTCGATACGTTCAGTGAAAAAGGCAAGGCTTCTAAGCGCAGGGCGGCCGCTGAGCGGGCGCTCGGTGAGCTTGAGGCTGACGTGACGGCGTTCCTCGAGGCGCTGCAGGGCTAGCTCAGGCAGGGTCCACAGCAGCACGGCTCTGCGTGGGGTACTCTGGCTTGGCGCGGGGTGCTCTGGCTTGGTGTCGGCTGCTCGGAGAGTTCTGCGACCCCTGAGAGCGTGCCTTTTCCCAGCGCCACCCCCTGGGATCGACGATTCGTATGCCCCAGCCCAGCGCAGTGGGCATAGGAATCGCAGATCGCATACGGTGGCGCTGCGGCACGGCGCTGCAGGTGGAGCTGCGGCGTGGAGCAACAGGTAGGGCTGCGGCACGGCGTTACAGGCTGAGCTGCGGCCTGGCGGTGCAGGTAGGGCTGCGGCGTGGTGCCACGGGTGGAGCTGCGGCCGTGGCGCAGAGCATTGCGGCACGCCGACGCGAGCCGGGGCTACAGCACCTCGCGGTGCGCCTCACGCATCTCCTCGACCGCCCGGTCGAGCGCTGGGTCGTCGCCGCGGGCGAGACCGGCGTACTGCAGCACGACGCCATCCTTCGTTGGGATCGCCTTCACCCACACTCGGCGGCGCGGCACGAACAGCGACCACAAGAGCCCGCCGAGCGAGAGCAGGGCAAAGATCAGGATCCCGATCTGGAACGGATTCTGCATCACGTCGAATGACGCGTACCTGGGCACGGCTTCGAGGGTTACGGTGCCGAGGCCGCGCGGCAGGTCTGCCGTCTCACCGGGCCGCAGCTCAATCGACGGCTTGTCGATGGCACGGCCGGTGAGCTGCTCCATGTTCTCGGTTTCAAGCGAGTAGACCGACTGCGGGATGCCGAACTCGTTATCGACGCCCGTATCACCCATGAAGGCGTCGAGCGTGAGCACGGGGTTCTCGAGGTCGGGGTAGTTCGAGGTGTACGCGCCGGATTCGAGCTTCGTCTGTGTCGGGTAGAAGAAGCCGCGCAGGCCAAGCTCGGTCTCTTCACCAGCGTCGTTGGTCATGCCATCGAGCACCTTCACGACGCCGAGCGAGGTGAGGTTCGGGTCTGCGCCCTGCGGGATGAACGGCACCGACTCCTGGAACACGATCTCGCCGTCGGCGTTACGGATCACGATTGTCGGCGCGTAGCCGTTCGCGAGCAGGTAGATCGGCGAGCCGTGCACGCGCAGTGGGTGATTCACCCTGATCTCTTCAGCGCTCTCGTTTCCTTCGGGGTCTGTGAGCGTCATGCTCGCGATGAACTCGCGCACTTGCCCGATCGAGTTCGGGCTCGCATCCTCGTCATCGGGGGCGATGTAGTTGACGTCGAGATCGTCGAGGCGCAAGCTGAACGGCTCAAGTGTGTCCGAGCTGAACGCGCGGCCCGAGTTCGCCGAGTCGTAGTCGATGATCTGGTTGACGAAGCTTTCGCCTTCGTAGAGCACTCGCTGGCCGTTGAAGGTGAATGCGCTGCCGAGGCCGACGCAGACGAGCACCCCGACGAGCGCGGTGTGGAACAACAGGTTGCCTGTTTCGCGCAGGTAGCCGCGCTCGGAGGAGACCGAGACCTCTGCGACGCCGCGGTGCGTTGCCTCCTGGATCTCGACGCGGTAACGCTGACGGCGGAGGATCTCGGCGGCAGACTCGACTGCTGCGCGCGCGAACTCGAGCCGCTCCGCCTCAGTCGCCTCGGCGTTCGTCACGCGGGTCTCAGAGAAACCAGCCATGCGGTTGAGCCTTGCGGGCGTCTTCGGAGGCTTGCCTCGCCACGCCTGCCAGTGATGCTTGATTCGGGGCAGCACGCAGCCGATGAGCGAGATGAACAGCAGCAGGTAGATCGCCGAGAACCACACCGAGCCGTAGACGTCAAACGCCTGGATCGGGAACGCATCAAGGATCTTGAAGAGCGTCGGATTATCTTTCTCGTACTGCAACACGCCGTTCGGGTCGGCGCCGCGCTGCGGAACGAGCGAGCCTGGGATCGCGGCGACAGCGAGCAGAAGCAGCAGGATCAGCGCGACCCGCATGCTTGTGAGCTGACGCCAGAACCAGCGGAGCCAGCCTGTGAGGCCGAGCTCCGGGCTCGTCACGGGCGCTGGCGCGCCAGATCCGTCGTCATAATCAGAGGGGCGTGACATAGCCACCAATCCATATCTGAAGTTCGCTCATGATGAGGCCCCAGAGGCCAGTCACCATGAGAACACCGAGGATGATAAGAATGACGCCGCCGACGATGTTGACCGCACGGATATGGCGTTTGAAGAAGCTCATCGTCTGCGTCATCCAGCCGAAGCCGAAGGCCGCAAGCACGAACGGAATTCCGAGCCCAAGCGAGTAGAGCAGTGCGAGCAATGCCGCACGCCCGATCGAGCCCTGCTGCATCGCGAGCAGGCTCACGGTACCGATCGTGGGGCCGAGGCAGGGTGCCCACCCTATCGCGAACACGATGCCCAGCAGTGGGGCCCCAGCAAGGCCGACCTTTGGGCTGATCTTCAGCCTCGTTGTTCGCTGAAACTTCGCGAAGGCGCCCATGAAGACGAGGCCCATCACGATCACAACGACGCCCATGACGCGCAGGATCACGTCTTGCCAGTCGAGGTACCACGTGCTCGCGCCAACCGCGCCAGACAGCGTGAGCAGCACGACGAACACGATGGCGAAGCCGAGCACGAAGAGGATCGACCCGAGCACCATCCGGTTACGCTCGCGTCTGCCCGCAGCCTTTGGATTCGCCGCGTTTGCGCTCGGCGTACCTGCCACGCCAGAGACGTATGCAAGGTAGCCCGGGATGAGCGGGAGCACGCACGGCGAGAGGAACGAAACGAGCCCTGCAGCGATTGCGATGGCCGAGGCAACGAGCAGCTGCCCGTCGGCAATGATCTCCTGGATCCCCATCAGTTCGCGCCGGCAGCGGCCTGCTCGTCGAGCGTCTCCGTGACGAGCGTTTGCAGTTGCGACACCCCTGCAAGCTGCCCGACTACCGTGTGCGCAACGCGCCCCTCAGCGTCAAGAATCAGCGTCGTTGGAACCGCGTTCAGCGGGATCTGCCCTGCGAATGCGCGCTGCACAGTGCGGCCGCCGGGGTTATCGAGGATCGACTCGTATTCGATACCGAACTCGACTCCGAACTGCTTCGCCTGCGCGGCCTGATCGCGAGTGTTCACACCAACGAATTTGACGCCTTGCGGCTCGAACTCGTTGTATGCCTCGACGAGGTCTGGCGCCTCGGCCCGGCACGGGGCGCAGCCCGCGTACCAGAAGTTCACTACTGTGACGCTGCCGATCGTGTCGGCTGAGCTCAGCTCGTTGCCAAACTCGGTCTCGCCCGTGAACTCAACGGGTTCGCCACGCTTGTCTGCGGGGAACGAGGCCGAAGAGCCATCGCCTGCGACGAAGCCCTTGTCGCCACCCTGTTGCCACTGTGCGGCGAGCGAGTCGCCTTCGGTGGTGCTGCAGCCGGCGAGGCCAACTGCGAGGGCCGCGGCAGTGGCGGCGATGGCGGCGATTCGGCGTCGCGCGGTCATACAGCTCCTACATCGGTAGCGTCGTCCATGAGTGACTTCGCCGGGTTTCGGTAATCGACCTCGAACCAGCGGTTCCCGCGGCGCTCGAATGTCGTGATGCTCGAGAGGTCGCAGCGCCGTGTGGCTGGGTTATGGAACAGGGGTTTGCCTGCGATGTCGAGGTGCGCCATCCAGATCGGGGACTGGTGCGCGACCATCACAATGTCGCCACCCTGCGCCTTGTCCCACGCGTCGTTCATCGCTTCGCGCACGCGCGCCGCAACCTGGCGGTAGGGTTCCCCCCAGCTTGGGCGGAATGGGTTGACAAACTTGTACCAGTACCGCGGCTTCTTGAACGCAGCGTCGGGCCCCGAGTTCACCTTGCCCTCGAAGAAGTTCGTGGGCTCGATGATGCGATCCTCAGTCTGGATCTCGAGGCCAAGTGCGCTCGCGATGGGTCGCGCGGACTGCTGCGCGCGCTCAAGCGGCGACGCGTAGAGGGCGACTACTTTCCGGTCGCTACCTGCGAGTTCAAGCGCAGCAGCCTCGGCCATGGCGTGGCCTCGCTCTGAGAGGCGGAAGCCGGGGATACGGCCGTACAGGACGAGGTCGGGGTTATGGACCTCCCCGTGGCGCACCAAGTGCAAGAGTTTATCGCTCACACACTCATTCTAGGCTTCAGCTGCCTGTGAGTTCGGTGGCTGAATCCCTAACGCTTTGTCACTTCCAGCACGGTGAACGTTGCGTCGCGCTGGAGCTGCCTTGCGGGGCCAATGACGCGTTCAAGGAGCTGTCGATAACTGAGGTGCGAGTTGAACACGATACGCAGTTCGCCGCCGGGCTTCAGCACGCGCGCACAGTCGCGGATCAGCCGGTGGGCCACCCCCGCATGGACTGTCGATCCGGTGTGGAACGGCGGGTTGAGTAGCACGAGGTCAGCCCACCCGTCAGCGACCGCCTCAGCGCCATCAGCCCGGTGAATCGCCATCCGCTCCCCGACTCCAGCTGCCTCGGCAGTCAGCGCGGCCGAGCGAACGGCCGCATCCGACTGATCACTCGCAAGAACTCGCGCGCTCGGCAATGCGAGCGCAGCGGACACCGCGAGCACACCGCTTCCGCAACCCAGGTCAAATACGTTGGCGCCCGGGGCGATGTCGGCCCAGCTTGCACCGGCCCCACCTCGTTCGAAGGTGCTGAGCAGCAGGCGGCTGCCGTGGTCGAGTTTGGTGCCACCGAAAGTGGCGCCAAACGCCGCGAGGCCAAACGTGAGCTCGCGATCCTGCCCCCACTTCGGAAACGGAGGTTCCGCACCGGCAAGCATCGGGAGCGGGGACGTCGCCTGCAGCACCCGGGACTTTCGCCACCCCAGGCCGGCGGTCACCGCGCCGAAGTACCGCCCGAGAACGTCGTTCTGGGCGCGGGTCATGTGCTTCACCCGGCCGCCCGCGAACACCCGCACGGTTGGGCTCGCGAAGCGCGCGATCTTCCACGCGATCTCCTCGAGCGCTTCGAGGCCGCGGGGCAACTGCACAAGCACTGTCTCGGCCCCATCGAGAAGCTCGGGCCCGAGGGGTGCTGACTCGTAGCGGTCTCGCAGGCCGAGCCTCACCGCATTGGCCGCGAGAGCCCGCTCGCCGAGCACTGGATCCTGATAGGACCTGACAGCACCCGCGCCGAGCACTGCTGCCGCGCCAAGAGTGAGCGCCCCGTGCCTGTCACCAATCGTGACGACGGTTCCAGGCGCAGCAGAGCGAACGCGCTCGGCCGCGGCGGTCAGGATGTGCACGTCTGCAGTGTCGTACGCCTGGAGCTCTGGCGCGTCGAAATCGGGGTCGCGACTGAGCGCCCCGCAGAACTCTTCGAGCCGCGCAGCTACGGCTTCCACACAACAACTTCCGCGTTGCGACGCGTGCGAGTTCCGCGCCGCAACGTGACGACCTCGCCGCCAGCCCCGGCCGCGAAGACGCGGCGCTCAGGGCGCTTGAGCATTTCGTCTGACAGTGCACGTTCGAGCTCATGCACCTGGGACTCAAGCTCGCGCACGCGGTCCTCGAGCGTCAACACGCGGCGAATCCCCTCGAGACTCAGGCCCTCTGCAGAGAGTCTCGCGACCTCACGCAACCTGTGCACGTCGTAGAGGGAGTATCGCCGCGTGTTTCCGCTCGTGCGCTGCGGCACCACGAGCCCGATTCGGTCGTACTGCCGCAGCGTCTGCGGGTGCATCTCGGCGAGTTCGGAGGCAGCGGCGATCGCAAAGACCGGAGTAAACCTGTCCATTGGCACGTTGACCATTGCCCCTCCCTACGCCTTTCTTCTGAGTTGTGTTTCGTTGTGAGCTAGGCGCGAGCCCGCGAGAGCAGATCCGCGCGCGGGTTCTCCTGCGGCTCGACCTGCTGAAACGCTTCGAGCGCCTCGCGCGCCTCGTCGCTCAGGTGACTCGGAACCGCGACCTGAATCTCTGCGAGCAGGTCTCCCGTGCCCTTTGAGGTCTTCACTCCGCGGCCCTTCACGCGCAGCACTCTGCCGCTCGGGGTCCCAGGCTGCACTTTGAGCTTCACGGTGTCGCCACCAAGCGTTGGCACCTCGACTGTCGCGCCGAGTGTCGCCTCGGTGAACGTCACAGGTAGCTTGAGCTTCAGGTTCTGACCGTCGCGCTCGAACACCGGGTGCTTGCGCACGGTAACCGTGAGCAGCAGGTCTCCCGCAGGCGTACCCGCAGGCCCCTGTTCGCCCTTGCCACGCAACCTGATCTTCTGGCCGTTGGAAACCCCGGCAGGGATCTTGACCTTCACGTTGCCAGTCGAGGTCTGCAGCGTGACAGTGTCGCCACTCACCGCAGTCTCGAAATCGATCGTCGTCGAGGCGTTCACATCGCGACCCTTTTGGGGGCCGCGCGGCGCGCCACCGAACATGTTGAACAGGTCGTCGTAGCCGCCGCCCTGCTGGAACGTGTACTGCGTGTTCCTGCCACCGTGGCCGCCGCCGAACATGCCACCGAAGACATCCTCGAAGCCCTGGCCGCCCTGGCCACCCGATGTGAACCGGGCACCGCCGGCTCCCATCGCACGAATCTGGTCGTACTCAGAGCGCTGCTCTGTGTCGGAGAGCACCGAGTAGGCCTCGGAGATCTCCTTGAACTTTGCTTCAGCGGCCGCATCTCCTGGGTTCGAATCAGGGTGATACTTTCGCGCGAGCTTGCGGTAAACCTTTTTCAGTTCAGCGTCGTCGGCATCCTTCGAGACCCCGAGAGTGCGGTAGAAGTCTTTGTCTAACCAATCTTGACTAGCCATCAGCTCCCACCGCCACCGCTACCTTGGCGGGGCGCAGTTCAACATCTCCGATGCGATAGCCCCGCTCGACTACGTCAAGCACAGTGTGCTGCTCGGTGCCGGGAACCGGCACCTGAGCGATTGCTTCGTGCACCTGCGGGTCGAAAGGCTCCCCCTTCTCGCCGAAGCTTTCGACGCCGAGCCGTTCAAGGCTGGCGCGCAGCTTCTGCGCGATCGTGGCGAATGCGCTGCCCTCGGTCAAGTCGCCGTGCTGTTCTGCACGGTCGAGGTCGTCGAGTACCGACAGCAGCTGCAGCACGACCGAGGCCTTCGCGCGCTGCTTGTCGAGCTCGACGTTCGCCTCGGTACGCTTCCGGTAGTTCGCGTACTCGGCCGTGAGCCTACGGAGATCCTCAAGGTAGGGGTTCTCCTCGTCGCCCTCGGCAGCGTCGGCGTCCGCGCCAGCGGCCGCCTCGGTCTGCTCAGCGCCGAGAATGTCGTCTACCGTGAGATCGTCGCCTTCCGGCCCGGGAGCGGAGGGGGTTCCCTCCGCCCCGGGGGCCGATGCCGCATCGTTCTGCGATGCGTCGTCGGCCTGGCCCGCCGGAACATCGTTCACCGGCTGGTCGTCGCCCAGATGTTCCTCGTGTGCCATGGTTACTTCTGCTCCTCGTCGTCTTCAACAACCTCAGCGTCGACAACGTCCTCATCGTTCGACTCCGCGCCTTCCGCTGCTGCCTCAGGTGCCTCCTGCGCCTGAGCGTAGATCGCCTCACCGAGCTTCTGCTGGCTCTCGCCAAGCTTGTCAGCCGCGGTCTTCACCGCGTCATCGTCTTCGCCGGCGAGCGCCGTCTTGAGCGCGTCGAGGTCGCCCTGCACCTCAGTCTTGACGTCTTCGGGGAGCTTGTCCTCGTTCTCAGTGATGAGCTTCTCGACCGAGTAGGCGAGCTGCTCGGCGTTGTTACGCTGCTCAGCAGCCTCGCGACGCTTCTTGTCGTCAGCGGCGTGCTCCTCAGCCTCGCGCACCATGCGCTCGATGTCGTCCTTCGAGAGCGTCGATCCACCGGAGATGGTGATTGTCTGCTCCTTGCCCGTGCCCTTGTCCTTCGCGGAGACCTGGACGATGCCGTTCGCATCGATGTCGAAGGTCACCTCGACCTGCGGCACGCCGCGCGGAGCGGGTGCGATACCGGTGAGCTCGAACGTTCCGAGGTTCTTGTTATCGCGGGTGAACTCGCGCTCGCCCTGGAAGACCTGGATCGCGACAGAGGGCTGGTTGTCCTCTGCGGTGGTGAAGGTCTCGGAGCGCTTCGTCGGGATCGCGGTGTTGCGCTCGATGAGCTTCGTCATGATGCCACCCTTGGTCTCGATACCGAGCGAGAGGGGGGTCACGTCGATGAGCAGCACGTCCTTGCGCTCACCCTTCAAAACGCCTGCCTGGAGGGCCGCGCCGACTGCCACGACCTCGTCAGGGTTGACACCCTTATTGGGCTCACGGCCGCCGGTGAGCTGCTTCACGAGCTCGGTGACTGCGGGCATGCGGGTGGAGCCGCCAACGAGCACGACGTGCGCGATGTCTGCGACCTTCACGCCGGCTTCCTTGATGACGTCCTCGAACGGCTTGCGGGTGCGCTCGAGCAGATCCTTGGTGAGCTCCTCGAACTTCGCGCGGGTCAGCGTCTCGTCGAGGTTCGCCGGGCCGTTTTCGGTGAGCGAGAGGTAGGGAAGCTGAATCTGGGTGCTCGTCGAGTTCGAGAGCTCCTTCTTCGCCTGCTCAGCGGCTTCCTTCAGACGCTGCAGTGCAATCTTGTCACCCGACACGTCAACGCCGGTCGAGTTCTTGAACTGAGTCGCGAGCCAATCGACGACGCGCTGGTCCCAGTCGTCGCCGCCGAGGCGGTTGTCACCGGCAGTCGCGCGGACCTGAATCGTCGAGAAGTCGTCGTCCTTGCCCACCTCGAGGAGCGAAACGTCGAAGGTACCTCCGCCGAGGTCGAACACGAGGATGAGCTCGTCTTCCTTGCCCTTGTCGAGGCCGTACGCAAGAGCCGCAGCGGTGGGCTCGTTGATGATGCGGAGCACGTTGAGGCCGGCGATCTCGCCGGCTTCCTTCGTTGCCTGGCGCTCTGCGTCGTTGAAGTAAGCGGGGACGGTGATGACAGCGTCGGTGACCTTGTCACCGAGGTAGGTCTCGGCGTCGCGCTTCAGCTTCATCAGCGTGCGAGCGCTGATCTCCTGCGCGGTGTACTTCTTGCCGTCAATGTCGTCGCTCTTCCAGTCAGTGCCCATGTGTCGCTTGACCGAAGCGAGGGTACGGTCGACGTTCGTGACTGCCTGGCGCTTTGCGGTCTCGCCAACGAGCACCTCGCCATCCTTCGTAAACGCGACGATCGACGGGGTGGTGCGGAAGCCTTCGGCGTTCGCAATAACGGTGGGCTCGCCGCCCTCAAGAACGGCAACAACCGAGTTGGTGGTGCCGAGGTCAATACCTACTGCACGTGACATATATTCTCCTTGCGTTGTTATGGGACCGGCGGCGTGCGCCGGTGGTTCGCTGGACTCAAATCACCTCACTGGCAAGTTGAGCCTGATGCACTCAAGTTTAGCGAGACGGCCGCGAGAGTCAAGTCGATTGACCCAAACTTGAGTCGAATTCACTCAACTCTCAGCATCCGTTCACGAAGCAGTCGTTCGTGCGCAAACCCGAGTCCCGGGCAGCGCCAGGGCTCCGACCCGGTCCGCCCAAATCGCCACCCAAGTAGCCCTCAACCTGTGGCAGATCCGATGCACCCTGGAGTTCATCTCCCGGCAATCCTCACAATCCGCGCCCAGTAGCCGCGTACGCAGTAGCCTGGGGCTGTGAGCGAGACAATCCCCGCACCGAACCCACTCCCCGCGACGAAGCGGACAGTCGCCTCCTGGGCGATCTGGGACTGGGCAACGCAACCATTCAACTCCGTGATCCTCACGTTCGTGTGGGTGTCGCTCTACCTCGTCTCCGATGCGTTTCTCCCCGACGATGTTGCCGCGCAGAACGCCGACGGCAGCCTCGTCTGCTCACAAACCGGCGACGCTGGAACCGCGTACTGCACTGGCCTCGCAGATCTCTCAGCGAGCTACGGCTGGGTCACGTTTGCAGCAGGGATCCTGATCCTGCTGCTCGCCCCCGTGCTCGGCCAGCAGGCCGACGCGCGCGGCAACAAGAAGCGCTGGGTGGTACTCGGAACTGCTGCACTTGCGCTCATCCAGTTCGCGCTATTCTTCGTGTACTCCGACCCCCAGTACTTCTGGTTCGGCGCAGCCGCCGTCGCCCTCGGCGCCGTCGCAAGCGAGATCGCGGGCGTCAGCTACAACGCGATGCTGTTCGATGTGTCTACGAAGAAAACAGTCGGACGCGTAAGCGGCCTCGGCTGGGGCCTCGGGTACATCGGGGGCATCGTCGCCCTCATCATCGTCGTCCTGCTCACCGAACTCGACTGGTTCGGCATGGACGTGTCAGATGGGCTCGCATATAGGCTCATCGCCGTCGGCGCGGCAGTCTGGACGATCGTGTTCTCGATCCCGTTCGTACTGTGGGTGCCCGAGCCGCCGGCCCGCACCGACCGGCCACGCGTCGGGTTCTTCCGAAGCTACGCTGTGCTCGTGCGAGATCTCGGCGCGCTGTTTCGCGAGCAGCGGCAAACCTTCTGGTTTCTCATTTCGAGCGCCGTGTACCGCGACGGCCTCGCCGGCATCTTCGCGTTCGGCGGCATTCTCGCGGCAGTGTCGTTCGGTTTCTCTGCGACCGAGGTAATGATCTTCGGCGTCGCACTCAACCTCGTCGCAGGTATCTCGACGATCATCGCGGGCAGGCTCGACGACAGGTTCGGCCCTCGCGCAATCATCGTGACATCACTCCTGATCCTCGTGGTGAGCGGCCTCTTTATCTTCTTCTTCCGAGAGGAGGGCAAGTCCATTTTCTGGATCGGCGGGCTCATCCTCTCCGCCGCAGTCGGCCCAGCACAGGCCTCGAGCCGCTCGCTACTCACCCACATGACGCCCGCGAACATGCAGGGCGAGGTGTTCGGCCTCTACGCCACGACCGGCAGAGTCATGAGCTTCCTGTCGCCCTGGCTCTGGGCTGCGTTCATCGGCTGGTTTGGTGCGACGCACTTCGGCATCCTCGGCCTCATCATCGTCGTTGCGCTCGGACTCGCCCTCACGCTTGTATTCGTGCGCAAGCCCGACACTTCTGCAGCCGAGCTCGAGTAGCGGCCCCCGCGGCCGGCAACTGGCGGCTGACAGGCGGCAGCCGGCTAGCTGACAGGGATCCCGGCGGTGTCGAGGCTCTTCCCGCCGTCTCGGCGCTGCACCGCGAGGCTCACAAGCAGCAGCACGAAACCGGCCCCGGCGAGCACTGCGCCGAGCCACCCCGGTGCGAGATAGCCGAACCCGCCCGCAATCACGAGACCGCCGAGCCAAGCCCCGAGGCTGTTCGCCACGTTACCTGCAGCGTGGTTGAGCGCGGCGCCCAGCAGCCGCGCCTCGCTCGACATTCGAATGAGGCGGGCCTGCAAACCGGGGAGCAAAATTGATGACGCGAGGCTCACGAGGAACGCGAACGCGAAGAGCCCAACCGGGTGCGCCGCGAACAGCGAGTAAAGCACGAACGACGAGATGAAGAGCACGAAGCCCCAGATGGCGGTGCCAACCGGGCTCCGATCTGTGAGGATCCCGCCGAGGATGTTGCCAAGCACCATGCCGATGCCCATCGTCGCAATCACCCAAGGAACCATTCCGGCGCCGAGCCCCGCCTCACGCGTCGTCACCTCTGCAATATAGGAGTAGACGGCGAAGAACCCGCCGAAGCCGATTGAGAGCACCGCCACCATGATCCAGACGCGCGCGCTCCCCAGCGCACTGAGCTCACGCAGCGGGCTACGCTCAGGGCTCCCCGGGAATCGCGGCACATACAGCGCAACGAGCAGCAGCGTCGCCGCAAACAGCACGGCGACGAGGGCGTACACCCAGCGCCAACCAAGCTGCTGCCCAAGCACCGTCGAGAGCGGAACGCCGATGACGTTCGCCACAGTGAGTCCGCTCATCGCGAGCGCGATGCCCTTGCCCATGTTGCCCGGCCCCATGAGCCTCGCGGCGAGCAACGACGCCACGCCAAAGTAGGCGCCGTGCGGCAGCCCAGAGATAAACCGGAAGACCGCGACAGTGCCGAAGCCCGGCACGAGCGCGGAGCCGACGGTGCCCGCGATGAGTAAGACGAGCAGCCAGATCGCGAGCTTCGTCTGCGACATTCGCGCGCCAAGCACGGCGAGCACGGGCGCACCGACAACAACGCCAAGCGCATAGAGCGTGATGAGGTTGCCCGCCTGCGCGATGCCCCATTGCGGGTCAGCGGCGTAGCCAGGCACCAGATCGTGTGCGATCTCAGGGAGCACCCCCATCGTCGCAAACTCTGTCGTTCCGATCGCGAATCCGCCAAGGGCTAACGCAAAGAGCGCGAGGTTCCGGCGAGTAGTGGTGAGTGGGGGCACGAAGCTTGTCGCCTTCCATGGCAGATGTCTGGTCCGAATGCGGACCGCGCGCGTACGCGCCGCACTAGTATCCCATTGCGGGGTAGCCTATTCGAGTGTCGCGCCCCGAACTCAGCCCCCAGCAACTCAACGTCTACGAGCGCATCGAGCACACCCGCGAACACATCTTCGTGACCGGACGGGCTGGCACCGGCAAGTCGACGATCCTGAACCACCTGTCGTGGAACACGTCGAAGATCATCGCTGTGTGCGCCCCGACAGGCGTTGCCGCGCTGAACGTCGGCGGCCAGACGATCCACTCGCTGCTCCGGCTGCCGACCGGCGTGATCGCCGACCACGAGCTCGAGCAGCCCGCCGAGCTCAAGAAGATGCTCGCGTCCATCGACACCCTCATCATCGACGAGATCTCGATGGTCTCTGCCGATCTCATGGACGCCATCGATCGTTCGCTCAGGCAAGCGCGCGGCAAACGCCACGACCCGTTCGGTGGGGCGCAGATCATCATGTTCGGCGACCCATTCCAGCTGCCGCCCGTGCCGCCGCGCGACCCGCACGAGCGCGCCTACTTCGACGATACGTACCGATCGCTCTGGTTCTTCGACTCAAAGATTTGGCAAGAGACCCCGCTCGACGTCATCGAACTCACCGAGGTGCACAGGCAGAGCGACGACAGGTTCAAGCAGATCCTCGGCGCAGTTCGCTACGGGGTCGTCGATGAGGCGCAGGCGAACGAGCTCAATGGGGCGGGCGCACGCCAGGCGCCGCGCGACGTGATCACGCTCGCGACGACAAACGCGACGGTGAACCGAATCAACGCCGAGCGGCTCGCCGAGATCAAGGGCTCGGGCCTGAAGGCCGCCGCTGAGATCACCGGCGAGTTCCGCGAAAACACATATCCAGCAGACGAGGTGCTCGAGCTCAAGAAGGGTGCGCAGGTCATGTTTCTGCGCAACGATCCAGACGGGCGCTGGGTGAACGGCACCATCGGCACCGTCTCAAAGATCGAGGGCACGGTCTGGGTGATCGTCGGCGATGAAGAGCACGAGGTCGAACCCGCGACGTGGGAACGGTTCAGGTACCGCTACGACGCCGACACCAAGAAGCTCGAGAAGGAAGTTGTCGCGGAGTTTGAGCAGTTCCCGCTCCGTCTCGCCTGGGCCGTGACGATTCACAAGTCGCAGGGGCACACCTACGACGCTGCGGCGATCGACCTCGGACCCCGCGCGTTTAGCGCCGGCCAAACGTACGTCGCGCTCAGCCGCGTGCGCTCGCTCGACGGGCTCTACCTCGCAAGGCCCCTGCAGCCGCGCGATGTGATCGTCGACCCGAACGTTGTGCGTTTCTTCGCCGAGCGGCAGCCGAAGCAGGCGGCCGCGTCGGCATCATCCACGGAGAGCTCCGCGCCGGCATAGGGGCCGCCCGACGTTCGCAAAAGAGCGTGTTTCTCACCAAAGGCCCCCTTGCCCACGGTTGGTAAGGGGGCCTTTGGACAGGAAGGTACTCTCTTGCGGGCGGGCGTGCGCAGCGCGGGCGGGCGCGAGCGGGCGCGGGCAGCGCGAGCACGGGCGTGCGAGCGCGGTGGTAGGGACGGGCAGTGCCCGGCGCTCGGCGCCCGCCCACTTCCTCAGGCAGGCAGTATCTCGACGAGTGCCCCGTCTGCCGCCCGCAATGTGAGCCCGAACCCCGGTGAACCCCCGACACGCACATCGATTGCCCCGCCGCCCACTGCAGCGAGCTGCCTCCGAAGAGTCTCGGCGCGCTCCGGCGTCTGCTCGAGACGCACAAACTCGACGAGCTCGATAGCCGGGCCGATCGTCGTCCCCGGGTGGGGCGTCTCGCCCCAGTCGATGAGAAACGGGAGCTGAAACTGCTCAGGCTGACTGTCATCGGTGCGCGTGAGTCGCCATTCGAGGAGATCGCCGGCTGGGGTGCGCCGCGACAGGTCGCCCACGGGACCCGTCTCCCAGCCAGCAGCGCGAGCGTTCTCGACGCCTGCATCGATGTCCGGCACGCGGATCGCGTAGGTCTGCACGGTCGGCCCTGTGAGGCTGTCGATCCCGAATTTCGACGGCACCGGCCCATCTGTCTGGTCGGCGTAGGGGCCGATCAGCTCGATATATTGGCGGCCTCGGCGGCCTTCGACGGTGAGCGCAACGAGGGCGTTCTGCGTTCCAGTTGGGTGGCGACCCCCGGGCTCTGCGGCAACTCCCGTAAGCCGCGCAAACCAGTCGACGAGCTCTGGAAGGTTTGGGCCCGCGATGACAATGTGGTCAAGCTCCGCTGGAGTGGCCATTACTGCCCGCGCTTCGCTGGCACCTCAGGCTCACCAAGAGACAGCATGAGTCTGTTCGCCCAGTTGAAGAAGGCCGCGCCGTTGATGACGTCGATGATCTCGGCGTCAGAGAGTCCTGCCGCCCGCAACCCGGTGATGTCGGCCTCGCCGAACCCGAGCGGCGTGTTCGTGAGCGAGACGGATGCGCTCACGACTGCGTTCCATTTCGCGTCGCCGAGGTCTGCGCCGACCCCCTCGTCGAGGAGCGCCTGCACTGTCGATTCTCGCCCGGACTCGCGTGTCGCTGCGGCGGAGTGCACCGACGCGCAGAAGACGCACCCGTTGTGCCGTGACGCGGCCGTCGCCGCGAGCTCACGCTCAGCCCGACCGATGCCACCGTCGGTGTTGAAGAAAATGTCGAGGTCGGTCAGGGTGCGTGCACGCAGCGCTTCAGGATCGCGTGCGAGTAACCGGAAGTACGGCATCTTCGCGCGCAGCGGATCGACGAGCGCGTCGCGCTGTTCAGGAGTCAGGTCAGCCTCGTCAACCGGCGCGAGCCACGGCACCCACCCGAGGCTCTGCTGCGTGAACCGGTCGGGCCGGTTCAGGTCTGGGTACTCGGTGATGAGCTCGGCGACGGATTCACCGTCAACGGCCTCGGCGGCACCAGCGACGGCGCTAGCATCAGCGACGGCGCTAGCATCAGCGACGGCAGCCGTACCGAGGTCGACACCCTCGCCGCGAGGCACACCGGCGAGAACTCGCAGACCCCACGCCGAGCGCAGCTGGAACGACAGGAAAGCGACGAGCTGCGACAGCGACACGATGTCGTCGGCGCTCCACCCTGCGCGCACGAGCGCGGCGAGCGCATCGGCCGACGCTTCCCGAGGACGGATAACGAGCAGGTGGGTGTGTGAAAGCGCGGCGGCCAGCCTGTGGCCGATCGCGGCCGCTGCCGCCGCCGTCGGCGCCCACGGCTCGACGGCGATGCTCTCGCTGTGCAGGCCGGGTTCCCGGTAGTTGCCGACAGGGCCGATCGCAGCAGCGTCAGTTGCCAGTGCAGCAACCGTCGCCACGAGCTCTGGAGCCTCATCGCCGAGCAGGTCGGCATAGAACTCGACCGCTTCTGGGAAGCCGTGGAGCTGGGAGACAAACAGCGCGACGGCGTAGCGCTCGGCGAGGGTGAAGTCCCCGGAGTCCTTCGGCTCGAGGAGCGCGGCGAAGCTCAATTGGGCGTTGTCTCGCGCCTGCGCACGCTGGCCACGCAGAATCGCAATGTCGTGCCCCGGGCCGAGGCCCGCGAGGATGTCGATGATGTCAGCAGTGAGTGCGGCGGCCATGAGTTCCTTCGGTTGAGTGGCTGTTGTAACCGTCAAGCGCGACGGTGTTTGAGTGAGCTTCAGCGGTTCGTGCTGACAAGGAGGCGATCGGGTGCCGGGGTCGCAAGAGTGGCGTTCGCGGCGCCTTCGGGCACGGCACGTTCACGGCCGTCGGCCTCATCGGCACCGGCACCCGCACCGGCCCCCGCGGCGAGCGCTCCACCGCCCGGGATCGCGTCAAGCAGCGCCCGCGTGTATTCGTGTGCGGGCGCCCTGAATATCTCCTCGGCCCCGCCGTATTCGACCTGGCGGCCGCGCTGCAGCACCGATACTGTGTCTGCAATCTGGTGTACGACAGCAAGGTCGTGTGAAATGAACACGTAGGTGAGCCCGAGCTCGCGCTGCAGGTCGGCGAGCAGTCTCAGAATCTGGGCCTGCACGGTCACGTCGAGCGCAGATACGGCCTCGTCGAGGACGACGAGCTCGGGCTCGACGATGAGAGCCCGCGCGATTGCGACGCGCTGGCGCTGCCCGCCAGAAAGTTCGGTCGGTTTGCGGTCGGCTATCCCGGGAGCGAGCGCGACGAGGTCGAGCGCGTGCGCGATCCGGCTCTCACGGTCGGCCCGCGACCCGATCTTGAAGTTACGAAGGGGCTCTGCGAGCGTCGCGCCGATTGTGTGTCGTGGGTCGAGCGAGCCGTACGGGTTCTGGTAGACGAGCTGCGTGTGCCTGCGGAACTCCCTGCCCGGTCGCTTCCCGACGAGCTCGGTACCCGCGACGGTGACCTCGCCGGAGGTGGGGCGCTGGAACCCGGAGATTGCGCGACCTGTCGTGGTCTTACCCGATCCTGATTCGCCGACGAGCGCGTGTGTCGTCCCGCGCTTAACCGTGAACGAAATGTCGTCGACGGCGACGAAGGGCTCCGCTCTGCCCGGGGTCTTGAACTCCTGCCTGAGGTTGCTCACGCGCACGAGCGGTTCGGCGAGGTCAGCGCGGTCCGCAGCAACGCTAGGCCCCGCAGCGTCGGCGTCGGCCCGCGTCTCGGGGAGCTCGCGCACGACAACGCGCGCGAGCGACGGCGCGTCTGCGAGCAGCTTGCGGGTGTAATCGGCCGACGGATTCGCGAGCACCTCGGCGGAGGGCCCAGCCTCCTGCACCTCGCCGCCCTGCATGACCACGATCGAGTCTGAGCGGTCAGCTGCGACGGCGAGGTCGTGCGTGATGAACAGCACGCCCATACCCGTCTCGCGCCGCAAACGATCGAGCAGGTCGAGCACCGTGCGCTGAATAGTCACGTCGAGCGCGCTCGTCGGTTCGTCGGCAATCACGAGTTCGGGCTCGAGCGCGAGCGCAGCGGCGATGAGCACGCGCTGCCGCATTCCGCCCGAGAGTTCGTGGGGGAACTGGCGTGCTCGGCGCTCCGGGTCGTCGATGCCGACGCGCTCGAGCAGGTCGAGCACGCGGGCTGCAACTGCGCGCTTGTCACGCCAGCCGTGGATCTTGAGCGCCTCGCCAACGCTCGCGCCAATGCGGAGCACGGGGTTGAGGGAGTTGCCTGGGTCCTGCGGAATGAGCCCGATCCTTCGCCCGCGAATGCCGCGCCACGCTCGCTCGCTCAACCCGACAAGCTGCTCGGCACCGTGCGCCTCGCTCGCGAGGGTGATTTCACCGCCGGCGACCCTGCCGTTGCCCGCGAGCAACCCGATGACCGACTGCGCGACAGTGGTCTTGCCCGATCCTGACTCGCCGACGAGCGCAGTGACCTCGCCCGGCAGGACATCGAGCGAGACGCCGCGGACGGCCTCCACGGTTCCAGCAGGGGTGTCGTAAGCGACCCGCAGGTCGCGCACGCTCAGGAGCGACTGTTCACTCATGCTGCTTCTCCTCCTCGGATGGCGTGGCTGAGACGGTTGGTTGCGAGCACAATGGCGACGACGACGAGGCCCGGAAGCACAGTCAGCCACCACGCCGTCGCGACGTAGTTTCGCCCCTCGGCAATGAGCAGACCCCACTCAGGCGTCGGCGGCGGCGCACCGTAGCCGAGGAAGCCGAGCGTCGAGATCTGCAGAATCGCAGACCCGAGCTGAAGCGCCGCGAGCGCGACGACTGGGGTGAGGGAGTTTGGCAGGATGTGGCGCCACAGCACCGTCCAGAACGTGCCCCCGGAGCCGTAGGCCGCTTCAACGTATTCGCTCACGCGGACGCTCACAACCTGCGAGCGCGCGAGCCTTGCGAAGACCGCGATTGAGGTCACGCCGACAGCGATCGCCGCGTTCGTGGTGCCGAAGCCGAGCAGGATCACGATGCTCAGCGAGAGCAGCAGTGCGGGAATTGCGAGCAGCACGTCGACGAAGCGCATGATGGCCTCGTCAAGCAGCCCGCCGACCGAGCCCGCAAGCACTCCGAGCGTCGTGCCAGCGACAAAACCGACGAGCACCGCGACGAGTGCGCCAACGATCGACTCTGACGCACCGTAGATCACCCTCGTGTAGAGGTCTCGCCCTGTCGCATCAGTGCCGAACCAGAACTGCGCGCTCGGTGCTTGGAGCGCCTGGCCGACAGTCTCCGTGGGGCTGCCGTGCGCGAAGATGCCGGGGGCGATCGCCCACGCGAGTCCAATCAGGATCACTGCCGCTGGCACCGCGAATGCCGCTGTCTTTCGGGCACCAGGGCCGAACCGGCTCAGGCGCCTCGCGGGGCCGGCTGGTCGCGTCTGACCGCTCTCAGTCGGGCGAGATTCGCCCGGACCGCCTAACTCCGGGCTCCGGGAAGCTGGATCCTGCCTCCCCGTGTCGCGCACTGGTGGGGTGAAGATGCTCATCGTGTCACTCCCTGGGTATTCGCGGCAGCGGTTGCAGTTCCCTGCGGATTCGCTGCGGTGGTTGACGCTGTCTGCGCTGCGGACTTCGCGGCGGCCGCCCGCGCACGCAGTCGCGGGTCAAGAACTGGGTAGAGCAAATCGACGACGAGGTTGATGAGCACAAACGTGAGCGCCGCCAGCACGACGATGGCGAGCAGCACCGGGGTGTCACGAGCCGCAACCGACTGCGCAGTAAGCTGCCCGATCCCCGCTCGCGCGAACACAGTCTCTGAGACGACTGCGCCACCGACGAGTTCGCCGAACAGCACGCCAGCCATAGTCAAGGTGGGCAGCAGCGCGTTGCGGGCGACGTTGCGCCAGAGCAGCCATGATGTGCTCGCGCCGCGAGCCTTCACCACCGCAACGAACGGCTGAGTGCGCACCTCGTCGATCGAGCGCAGCAGCACCTGGGCGAGCGGGGCCGCGATCGGGATCGCGATGGTCAGCATGGGAAGCACGAGGCCTTGGAGCCCAGTCGCCCCGATAGCCGGCACGAGGCCAAGCTTGAACGAGAAGATCTGAATGAGCATGATGCCCACCCAGAACACAGGCAGCGAAACAAACAGCGGCGGCAGCCCACGGAAGAGCCGACGCAGCCACGCGGCTCCGCCGTAGCTCGCCGTGAAGGCGATCGTCACCGCGAGCACCACTGCGACGACGAGGCTGGAGAGCGCGAGTGTGAGGGTCGACGGCAGCGCGGCGGCGAGCAGGGTCGAGACCGCCGCACCGCTGTTGACCGAGTATCCAAAGTCGCCGCGTACGAACGACAGGATCGAATCGAAGTACCGCTCGAGCGGGGGCCTGTCTGTGCCATAGCTGTCGCGAATCTCATCGAGCTGATCGGGTGAGAGCCCGAGCTCAGGGCTCCCGTATCGGGCGAGAACTGCGTCCCCGGGAAGGGCCGACAGCAGCACATACGCGATCGTGTACGCGAGCGCGAGCACGATCAGCGCCTGCAGGAGACGCCTTGCGACGTATGGCATTGTGGTTCCTTCCCGGGGACAGGCTCGCGCCGCTAGCGCGTCAGCCAGGTGTTGTAGAAGTTCGGCCGCCCGACCGATTCGGTTGCGAAGCCCTGCACCGCGTCAGTGAGGCCGTAGACCTGCGGCTCCTCGAAGAGCGGCAGGATGTACGCCTGCTCGGCAAGGTGGAGCTGCGCTGCCTCAGATGCTGCCGCGCGTTCCTCGGGGGTCGGCGCTGAGGCGACCTGTGCGAGGAGGTCGTCGAGCTCTTGATCAGCGTTCTTCTCGGTGGCCGTGTTGTAGTTCAAGAGCGTGTTGCGGTTCGTCGAGAAGAACTGCGACTTCAGCACGTCGTAGTCGGCACGGCCAACCATCGAGTGGTAGACCTGGATCGTGTCGGGGTCGAGGCTCGCTGCAGTCTGTGCCGCATAGTCTCCTGCGAAGAGGTTCACCTCGATACCGAGCTCTCCGAGCTGCTCCTGGATGAGAGTCACGACCTCTTTGGAGCGTGGCTGCGGCATCGCCTCGTTGAAGGTGATGCTCAGGCGCTCCCCGTCTTTCTCGAGGACGCCGTCGCTGCCGGCCTTCCAGCCAGCCTCCGCGAGCAGCTTTTCGGCCTGCTTCGGGTCGTAGGTGTAGAACTCAGACGTGTCGACGTAGCCGAGCGCCGTCGTCGCGAGCGCACCTGTCGCGAGCGGGTAGCTATCGGTGAAGAGTGTCTCTACGATCTTCTCGCGGTCGATGCCAGCGATGAGCGCCTGGCGCACACGGATGTCGCTGAGCAGCGGGTTCGTGAACCGGAAGTTCAGGCTGTTCGTGACGCCGTTCGTTGACGCCGCGAGCACCGACAGCCCGTCAGCCGCGAACTGCGGCTCGTCAGGCGCGGGGATCTGGCGGGCGACGTCCGCCTGCTTCGCGACAACGGTGCCGACGCGCACGCTGTTCTCGCCTGCGACGGTGTACGTGATGCCATCGAGGTATGCGCGGCCGTCGTGGGCCGCGGCCTCCGGTGCCCAGTCGTAATCCTCGCGCACCTTCAGCTGGGTTTCGGTGCCGATCTTTTCATCGGCAATCACAAATGGGCCGCTGCCAATAACGGATTTCGCGCCACCGGGGCCGAAGCCCTCGCTGTCGAGGTCGAGTGTCGCGTCAGAGACGAGACCCGAGTTGATTGTCGACACGGCTTGGGCGAACCCTGGTGAGGGCGCAGTGAATGTGAACTTCACTGTCGTCGCGTCGACGACCTCGCCGTGGTCATAGTTGTTGATCGCTTCCGAGGGGGTGAGTGCCCGGTCTGCGTCGCCCTTGCCGTAGAGGTCGATGTTCTTCACGACGTTTTCGGCGGTGAGCGGCGTTCCGTCCGAGTAGGTGACGTCGTCGCGAATCGTAAACGTGTACTCGGTTGCGTCGGCGTTCACCTCGGGCAGTGCCGTCGCGATCCACGGGGTGAGTTCAAGCGTCTCTGGGTCTTGGTAGAGCAGCCGGTCGGTGATGTTGTTAACGATGCCGCCGTTCGGGTAGAAGCCACCTGCGGGCGGGTAAAGCGTCGTCCATGTCTGCGGCTCAAGGTAGCTGAGCGTGCCGCCCGTGACGGGGTCACCGGTTGGCGTTTCGCCTGCTGGTGCGCCACTTGCGCAGCCCGCGAGCAGCGCGGTCGTTGCGGCGAGGGACAGCGCGGCGAGTGCCGTGCGACGTATACGTGACATGGATTCGGTCTCCGTGGATTGTGATCGAGAACGCGAGAAACATACGATTAGCTTCTGCGTGGCATTACGAAACGTTATCCTTGCATGCGGGCAAGCTGTCGCGCAACGTGGCAACTTCGGCACGCGTCACACTCCGTAACCCAGCGACATCCCTGATGCGGCCCCACACAAACCCAAGCTAGGGTTATATCAGCCATAAACCAGCAATCAATACTTGGACTTGCCACATGACACCCCTCGCACCACACGATGCGCCCGCCACCCAGGCACGCATCGCCATCGTCGGCCTCGGCCCGCGCGGCGGGTCGCTGGTTGAGCGGCTCGGCGTTCACCTCAAAGCACTGCCGACGACACCGCCCCTCGAACTGCACCTCATCGACGACGCCCAACCCGGCGCCGGCAGGATTTGGCGGACCGATCAGACTCGCGAGCTGTGCATGAACACCCTCGCCGACGCGGTGACGCTCTTCACCGAGCCCGGAAGTACCGTCGAAGGCAAAGTCGTTCCAGGCCCAACCCTGTACGAGTGGTGTATTCTCGCCCGCGAATATGCGCTCGGCGACGAAGCACCTGAGAGTGCTGCGGCAGCCGCGATCCCGGCGTCCCGCGCCGCCGCGTTCAACGCCCACCCCGCACGGCAAGGCCTCGCGGCCGAGTATCGCGACGAGCTCGCGAAGCTCCGGCCCGAGTCGCATCCAAGCCGCGCGCTCTACGGCGAATACCTCTCGTGGTTCCTGCAGCGGGCGATCGCCGAGCTGCCAGACTCCGTGACGGTCGTGCATCACGAAGCCCGAGCGACCGCTGTCGAACGCATCGACGGCCGCGAGCGCATCACGCTCGACCGCGGGGAGGCCACGACTGGCAACACAGTCACCGTCGATGCCGTGATTGCAGCGACGGGGTGGCTTCCCCGTGCCGCGTCACGATCAGACGTCGCGCTCGCGGCGGGCGTCGAGGCGCGGCCGGATCTCACATGGGTGCGGCAGGGAAGCCCAGTCGAGCAGGACCTCTCCGAGGTCGGACCCGGCGAGCATGCAATCGTCCGTGGCCTCGGCATGGGCTTCTTCGACACCGTGACGCTCCTCACGCTGGGCCGCGGCGGGCGGTATGTGCACGCGCCCGAGACCCCCGGCGGGCTCAGGTACGTCGCGTCCGGAAACGAACCCGTGCTCCACGTCACCTCCCGCCGCGGCGTCCCTTTCCGCGCAAAGTCCCGCTACAACGCGCTGCCGCCGCGGGCTGAGCAACGGCTCCTGCGCGAGGTGGACTGGCAACAGGTACCGCGCCCCATCAACTTCGACACCGCGCTCTGGCCGCGCATCGTCGGCGACGCATTCCTCGCACACGCCGAAACGCTCGCGCGGGTGAAGCCGAACGCCCTTACAACGGCTACCGACGCGACTCCCGGTGATCCTGACCCCTCGCGTGCGCTCGCGGGCATCGAAGAAGCGATCCGCAAAGCGATCGCGCCGACAGCGTCTGGAACGGCCGCACCCAATCTCGGCGACGTCGTCGACGCGGTGTCGACGGCAGTCGCAGCGTTCATTCCCGCGGCGGAGGATCGCCTCGACCTCGCCGGCGAAATCACGCCAGTCAACGACACGTTCGCGACGCCCAACGCCTTCACCGCCTGGGTCGCAGAGCGCGTCGCCGACGATCTTCGAGAAGTCGACCTCGGCATCGACAGCCCCGTGAAAACCGGCCTCTGGTCGGTGAGCTCGGCCCGCGGCTTCGCAGCCCAGGTCGGCACGCTCGGCGGGTTCGACTCCGAGTCCAGAGAGAACGGCCTCGCACTCCTCACCGCGCTCGGCGGCATGGTCGGCTCAGGTCCCCCAGCATTCAGAAACAACGAGCTCCTCGCGCTCGTCGCTGCCGGCATCGTGCGCTTCATCGGCCCAGACGCATCGCTGAGCGTCGACGACCGCGGTTTCGTCGCATCGTCACACGCCGTCACCGGGTCCGAGGTCACCGCGAGGGTGCTCATCGACTCGTGGATGCAGTTTCACGACGCCCGCGCAAGCGAAGACCCGTTCACCGTGTCTCTGCTCACCGCCGGGCGCGCCCGCGTGTTCTCGATTGCTTCACGCACCGGAGCCGCCGCGGCCACAGGCGGCATCGACATTGACGAAGCCACCGGCCGCATCATCGGCGCTGACGGCACCCCAGACGAGGCTGTGCACTTCGCAGGGATCCCAGTCGATGACACGCTGCACGGCACTGTCATCAGCCCAATGCCTGGAACCGACCCGCCAATGCTCCGCGAGACCGATCGTGTGTCGGCGAGCGCGCTCGCGGTCGCGCTGCATGCGGCAGCACCCCGAATCTACGAAGGAGCCCTCAGTGCCTCATCCGCTCTCTGAGTCTGCAGCCACAAACGCCTCGCCGCGCCCCGTCGCACTCGTCACGGGCGCGACAGGCGGCATGGGGTCGGCAATCGTACGCGAGCTCGCGACGACTCACCACGTTATTGCTGTCGGCCGAAATTCCGCCCGCCTCGCCGAGCTCGAGCATGCGGCGAACGCCGAAACGTGGGCCATCGACATTACCGACAGCAGATCGCTCGCCGAAAGGGTGGCAGGCCTTGACAGGCTTGACGTGCTCATCCACTCGGCCGCGCGCGGCGGCGCGGTGTCGGTCGACAGCGCAAACGTCGAGGACTGGGCCGACAGCTTCGCGCTCAACGTCACGGCCCCAGCTGAGCTCACTCGCCTCACATTGCCGCTTCTTCGGACCGCAGCAGGCACCGTTGTCTTCATTGGTTCGGGCGCCGGAACGCGGCCTGTGCCAGGAAGCGCCATCTACACGGCGACGAAACACGCCCTCCGTGGGCTCGCCGATGTCCTCCGTATCGACGAGGAGCCTCACCTGGTGCGCGTCGTCACGCTCGCCCCGGGGCAGACTGACACCGAGATGCTCCGCGCGAGCATCCCCGCCGAGAGCTACCGGGCTGAGCGGTACATCAGGCCACAGTCGATCGCGGACACAGTTCGCTTCATCGTCGACGCTCCTGCAGACGTGCAGCTCACAGACCTCGCTGTCAGGCCGCGCCAAGAGATCGCCCGAATCTAGGCGACCTCTCACACCAGTGCCGGTGCCGAGCTCCGAGCGCGGCGACAGGGCGAGGCCACGAGCGCGGCGGTAGGGCTAGGCTGCAAGCGCGGCGGTAGGGCTAGGCCACGAGCGCGGCCTCAATCGCCGCGCGGATCGCCGGGTCGTTTGGCTCGACAGCTGAGCGGAAACGGGTGACCGTCGGGGACCCACCGCCTTCGGGGTCGCGGCTCACGACGAACTTCTCAAAGTTCCAGCGGACCAGACCGCCTGCGCCCGCGGCATCTTTACCCTTCCGCAGTTCTTTAAACAACGGCTCGGTGCCACGTCCGTTCACCTTGCCCTTCGCAAGCAGCGGGAACGTGACCCCATAGTTGAGCGTGCAAAACTCGGCAATCTCCTGGTCCGAGCCGGGCTCCTGCATAAGAAACTGGTTGCAGGGCATTCCGATCACGGCCAGGCCTTTGTCGCCGAACTCTTGGTAGAGCTCCTCAAGGCCCGCGTACTGTGGCGTGAAGCCGCACTTCGAGGCGACGTTGATGACGAGCGCCGCACCGGGTGCGAGCTCACCAAACCTCCGCACCTCGCCGCTTGCAAGTGTCACTTCAATATCTCGCATGATGCCTCCTGCTCCCAAGGTACTCCCCCTGCGGGTCAGGCTGACAGGGAGGTTGCCGCGAATCGTGTGCAGCTGGAGATGGTCCGGCCTCGCCCAGCTGCCTTAGCCTCGCCTCAGTCCTACCTCAGTCCCGCCTCAGGTGCGCCCCAGCCCCACCTCAGCCCCACCCCAGCTCCACCTCAGCCCCACCCCAGCCCCACCCCAGCTCCACCTCAGCCCCACCCCAGCTCTACCTCAGCTCTACCTCAGCTCTACCTCAGATACACCTCAGCCTCGCCCCAGCCCTGCCTCAGCAGGTACATATTGCCTATGGCTCCACTTCCGCGAGCGAGCGGTAACCCTGGGATCTGCAGAAGAAATGCCGCATCACCTACAAGACCGACATTCATACCGCAGATTTGCGGGCCCAGCGTTGGCGTTGGCAGTGGCGTTGGCACTGGCAGTGGCGCAAGCTGCTGACCTACAGCCGCGGGTCGACAGGGTCAGACTCAAGCGCGAGCACCGCCGCGACAGCCTCGTGCACCCGCCACAGCGGCTCACCTGCGACGAACCTGTCAATCGCCTCTGCACCGAGTGCGAACTCGCGCCCGGCGAGGGAGCGCTTGCGCCCAAGATCACGCTCGCGCAGCCGCGAGAGGTTCGCGGGATCCAAGTACTCGGGGCCGTAGATGATCCGCAGATACTCCCTGCCGCGCACCTTCAACCCCGGGGGCACGAGCCCCTTCTTGCCGAGCACGACTGACTGCTCAGGCTTCACGACCATTCCCTCACCGCCAGCACCGGTGAGCTCCTCCCACCAGCGAATGCCCGCATCAACGCTCTCGGCGTCGGCGGGTATCACCACGAGCGCACGGGTGCGTCGCACGAGGTCGGGCGCCGCGTCCGCGAGCCTGCCAGCGAGGTCGAGGTGCCAGGGGTGCGGGTCGCCGTAGCGAGCCTTCCCCTCGGTAGCGAGCACCTGAAACGGCGCATAACTCACGCCTTCGAGCCCGGAGGTCGGCCAGACGTAGCGCCGGTACGCACGGGTGAAGGCTTCGGCATCTGCGAGGCGTTCGCTCGCACGCGCTTCGAGCTTGGTCGCGCCCACGCCTCGCGCCTGAGCGGCGGCGAACGCTTCGGCGGCAGCCCCAAGCCCCGCCCGCGCGGCAGCGCCTGCCGGGGCGAAGACGCCCATGAGCAGGTCGCCCGCTTTCAGCGACCACGGCAGCATCTCGCCGTCGAACAGGATCCAGTCAGTCTCGAGCTCCTCCCAGAGCCCTGCCGCGTTGACTGCAGCGCGGAGCCCCGCGAGAAACTCCTCCATAAGCTCACGCTCGAACAGCGCCCGGCCCGTGCGGGTGGTGACCATTCCGGTCTCTCCGGGCTGCCCTCCGAAGCGTCGTGCTGCGGTCGCTTCGTCGCGGCATAGCAGCACGACAGCGCGCGAACCCATGTGCTTCTCCTCGCACACGACGCGCTCGACGCCCGCTGCAGCAAATACCTTGAACGCCTCGCGCGGGTGCTCGAGGTATCCAGGCTCGGAGCTTGTCGGCGACGGCGCCATCGTCGGCGGCAGGTACGGCAGCCACGAGGGCGCGACGGCGAACCTGCTGAGCGTCTCGAATCCGCCGGCTGCGTGCTCCGCACGGATCCCGACTCGGCCGTGGAGCCTCGTCTCGATGACGCGCTTGCCGAGCACATCGGCCGCGCGAAGTTCGCCACTGGCGCGCTGCCCAGCACCGCCCGGTCCAGCGTTCGCCGCCGCAGACGAACCCGAGCTCGATGGCGCAGAACCGTGCCCGGCGCCGCCCGGCACCCCGGTGGCAGGGCCGGCGAGCTGCTGGCGATCCTGACCGCCGACAGGTGTCGCCATGCTCCCCCGCGGCGGCGCGAGCGGCCTGATCGGGTCCGCGTAGCGCTCGCGCGCCTGCACCTCGACAAGCTCCCGCTCGGGGTAACGCAGCGCCGAGAGCTTCCCGCCAAACACGCACCCCGTGTCGAGACACATCACATTGTTGAACCACTCGGCCTCTTCGACGGGGGTGTGACCGTGCAGCACGGCGGCCTTCCCGCGATAGTCAGCCGCCCAGTCGAGCCGCACGGGCAGGCCGTGCTCGTCGACCTCGCCAGTCGTGTCGCCGTAGAGCGCAAACGCACGTACCCGCCCAGAGCTGCGGCCCTGGTACGCCTCCTTCAACCCAGCGTGGGCAACAACAAGGTTGCCGTCGTCGAGCACGAGGTGCGAAACGAGGCCGTGCGCCCAGTCGCGCACCTCACGCCGAAACTCGTCAGTCTCACCCGCCAGTTGGAGCATCGTCTCGGCGAGGCCGTGCGTCATGGTCTTCCGCTTACCGTCGAGCGCCTGCACAAGCTTCTCTTCGTGGTTGCCTGGCACCGCGAGTGCGTGGCCAGCCCGGTGCATGCCCATCGCGAGACGCAGCACCCCCACCGAATCTGGCCCACGGTCGACGAGGTCACCGAGAAACAGCGCTCGACGCCCGCCGGGGTGACTCGCATCGATCGCACGGCCTGCGTCGTCGCGCACGATCGCATAGCCGAGCGTGACGAGCATCTCCTCAAGCTCGGGGAGGCAGCCATGCACGTCGCCGATGACGTCAAACGGGCCGTGATCGTCGCGGAAGTCAGTGAGGAGCCTTCGCCGAACGATCGTCGCGGCGGCAACGTCGTCCGTCGTGTTGAGCACGTGTACGCCGCGCAGCCCCTCACGCCTCAGGCCGCGCATTGAGCGGCGAAGTTGCCCCTGCTGGCGGCGAATCACTTTCTCGCCCCGCGGGGTGTCGTCACGCCCGCGGTCGTGCTCAAAGAGCACCGACTCCTCGAGATCAAACACGATCGCGACGGGAAGCACGTCATGGTCGCGAGCAAGCTTGATGAGCGAGGCGCGCGACTCGGGTTGCACGTTCGTGGCGTCGATGACTGTCAGCAGCCCAGCCTCGAGCCGCTTCGACGCGATCGTGTGAAGCAGCTCGAACGCCGGCTTCGTCGCGGCCTGATTGTTCGGATCGTTCGAGACGATTCCGCGGCACTCATCGCTCGACACAGTCTCGTATGGGCCGAAGTGCTCACGGGCGAACCGGCTTTTGCCCGATCCTGACGCGCCGACAAGCAGCACAAGTGCGACCTCTGGGATCGAGATCTCGGTCATTTGGTTCCTCCCCGAGTGAACGCCGCCATCTGTGTCGCCGAGCCGAGCCCGTCTGCTGTCGGACCGATGCCAGCCAGCACGACCGTGTAACCGTGTGCGAGCGCGACCCTGTCGGCCCAGTCCGCGAACTCAGCGCGGGTCCACTCGAATCGGTGGTCGTGGTTGCGAAGCTCCCCGGGCGCGAGCCCGGGGTAGGCGGCGTTGTACTCAATGTTCGGGGTCGTCACGATCACGTGGCTGGGGCGCGCCTCGGCAAACACAGTCTGCTCAAGCACCGGCACCCGCTCAGGATCAAGGTGCTCGATGACCTCCATGAGTACCATCGCGTCGAAGCCGCGGAGCCTGTCGTCACGATAGGTCAGCGAAGACTGGATGAGCCCGACCTTCTCGCGGATCGCTTCGGGCGCGCCGTCGGCGGCGCCGTCCGAAGCGCCGTCGAGCCCGAGCCTGCGGGCCGCCTGAGCGAGCGCGCGGGCCGAGACGTCAGCACCGACGAGCCGCGTGATGCGCGGGTCGCGGGCAAGCGGCGCGAGCAGAGCGCCCTGGCCGCACCCCATGTCGAGCACGCTTGCAGCGCCAAGTCGTGTGAGCTCGGCGTGTACGGCGTCGCGGCGCTCACGCGCGAGCGACGGTCGACGGGCATCGGTCTGGGCGGCTCCGTCAGGATCGCCTGCGGCCTGCGCTCCCACGCCGTCAGCTTCGTTCGCCTCATCGACGGCAGCGATGAGGTCGCGTTGGTGCCGGAGGAAACGGCGCAGAATGAGCCCGCGCTCAGGGTGAGCTGCGAGCCATTCGCCGCCGTGCCTGAGCAGCTTGTCGTTCTCAGTCTGGTCGACCCAGTAGTGCTTCGCGTCATCGAGCACGGGGAGCAAGATCGTGAGTTGCTGCAGGGCGACCTGCAGCACTGCGCTTCCCGTAAGGGTGACGTCGAAGATCTCTGAATCGCCCCACTCTGGGACCTCGGGGTCGAGCGGCAGCGCGCTTGCCGACACGGTCCAGCCGAGCGGCTCGAATAGCCTGCGGATGAGCTGCGCTCCGTCGGCGCAGGCGACGGTCGGAAGGTGCACCTCAAGATCAAGGGGCTCAGCGACTTTGTCTGGTCTGGCCTCACAGTTTCCGGCAAGCGCGGTTCCGTACACCCCGCGAATCGCCCCGGTGAGCAACGACGATGCCACATACGGCCTGTCGTTCACGTACTGCCCAAGGGTGAAGCTCTCCATCGCGGCGCCCTGGCCGCGAAGCAGTCCGATCGGGTCGACCTCGAGGGCGAGCGCGACAGTGCAGCGCTCATCGGTGAGTTCAGTGCAGACGACGCTCACCGCACCGACCGACAGCTTTCGCGTATGCGCCCGAGCCGGATGCTTGTGCAGTAGGAACGTCAGGTCCTCGACAGGGGCAGTGGTGGTGCTCAGCGAAACGTACACTGGCCCATTGTTGCATGGGGCCGGGCGTGTCGCCCGGCCCCATGCGGGCCAGCGCCGCTACCTTGGCCCCGGGATGGGGCGTCAAAGCAGCGGGCCCGCGAGGCCTGCAGCGGCGGCCCGCAGCGCGGCACGCCGCAGGGCGCAGCTACCGTACCGAAGCGCGGCGCATTGACAGCCAGGTGCCGAAGATCGCAAGCACAGCGATACCGACTCCGACGCCTGCCAACAGCGGACGAGTGATCGCCGCAATGATCTCCCCAAGCTGGGGCACGAAGATGAGCAGCAGCACGACGAGCACGAGCGCGAGTCCGAGGGCTGCGACAGTCGGCCCCTTCGACCCGAAACGGACCCAGACCGCCCCGAAGAACCCGCCGATGCTCGTCGCCACGAACGTGATGAGGAACATCGTCACAAACAACACGAGGGGATTGCCCGAACCGAGTAGGTACACGTCGAGGGCGTACAGGTGGATGAACCAGTGACCCGTCACTAGCTCGAGTCCAAGCAGGAGCACCATCACGGCGGCAATGAAGAGAGACAGCACGACGTTCGCGATGGCTGTCCCAAGCACGTGAGCACGGCGGGTCGCCCCGAGCGCGAGCGAGAACGGGTAGGTCGTCGCGATCGCCTGAACCCCGTAGTAGATCAAGAAGCCGGGGAGCGACCAGATCATGCCCTGATTCCAGCGGGCTCCCTCAACGTACTCGGCAGAGGCCGGGTCGAGGCCACCACGCTGCAGCATGAGGGAGATGAGCGCCGACACGACGAGCACCACGAGCACGATCTGCAGGGGGACACCGAACATTGCGCCAGGCTTGTTCATGTGGAGCCGTGTCACCTTCAGCACGCGATTCATGCGCGCACCTCCTTCTCGCTTGCGGGGCTATCTCCGCCGTCAAAGCCGTAGGCCGCGACGAGTTCCTGCAGCGACACAGCGCTCAGTTCGACGTCGCCAGCGGCTGCGGCCATGTCAGGCTGGCCCTCAACAACGACAGTGGCGAGACCGCCGAGCCGGTGCCTGCTGAGCACCTTTCTGCCCTCAGAGTAGGCAGCAACGGCCTCGGCCGACCCTGCCGCCTGGTGTGCAGCGCCGCGGAGCTCGTCGACGTCGGCGTCCTGCACGACGCGGCCACGGTCGAGGATGACGACGCGCTCAAGCAACCTGTCCATCTCGTCGATGAGGTGAGTCGAGAGCAGGATCGTGCGCGGGTGCTCCTGATAGTCCCGCAGCAGCACGTCGTAGAAGTAGCTCCGGGCAGTCGCGTCGAGGCCGAGGTAGGGCTCGTCGAAGAACGTGATTGGGGCACGGGAGGCGAGACCCAGCACAATCCCGAGCGCCGAGGTTTGCCCTCGCGAGAACTTCTTCACGACTGTCTTCGGCGGGATACGAAAGAGCTCGACGAGTTCGTCGGCGAGGCCCTGATCCCAGTTCGGGTAAAAGATCCGTGCGGCGCGCAGCGCGTGCCCAAGCTTGTAATCGTCTGGGTAGCGCTGGTTGTCTCGGATGAAGCAGAGCTGCTCGAGCACTTTGGCGTGCTCGAAGGGTTCCGAGCCAAGCACACTGACGGTGCCTGAGGTCGGGCGATCCTGCGCCGTTGCGAGCGACATGAACGTCGTCTTGCCTGCGCCGTTGCGGCCAAGCAAGCCGGTGATCGTGTTCTCGTGCACGTTCAGGGTGACGTCGTCGAGGGCGCGGGTTGCACCGTGGACGCGCGTGAGGCCTTGGGCCTTGATCGCGTAGGTCATATCCGTTCTCATTCTGTTTCGGGGCCGACGGCGGGGTGAGTACCCGCCTCCGCACCCGGGGCGGACTCATCGGGGGTGTGGGACTCGTCGATGAGGCGGCGAAGCGCCGCCCTGTCGAGCCCAATGGTGCTCGCCTCTGCGAGCATTGGCTGGATGAAGTCTTGGACGAACCGGTCGCGTCGCTCGGCAGCGATCCGCTCGGTTGCGCCCTCGGCAACGAACATGCCGATGCCGCGGCGCTTCACGAGGATGCCCCTGTCGACAAGCAAGCCGAGGCCCTTGCCTGCCGTCGCGGGGTTGATGCGGAGATAGCTCGCGAGCTCATTAGTTGAGGGCACCTGCCCACCCTCCTCGTAGCGGCCGCGCAGAATGTCGTCGACAATCCGCTCGGCGAGCTGCTGAAAGATCGGCCTTGAATCCTCAAACACGTGTCACCTCGTCACCTCGGGCCCGGTACCCGTGCTCGCATCATATCCACTCCCTTGGTTCATTACTTCACTAATGAACCTACGAGGCGGAGTGGCAATTGTCAAGCAGTCCACGGCAATCCGAGGCAATCGACTTCGCTGGCCCACACGGCACGCCTAGACAAGTCACAGATTCGAGTGCGGGCCGCCCACCCCACCAGTCGATACGCCTGCAATCTGCAGAAGGAATCGCAACACGGACTGGATCGGGCATTTCTAACGTAGATCTCATGGGTATGCGGCGAGATCGGGTTGCGGCGACGACAGAGCGGCAGGGGCGACGAGATCGGGTTGCGGTGGCGACAGAGCGGCAGGGCCACCGGCACCTGCAGGACGGTGGCCGGAGGCTCACCCGACAGCGAACAGCTATCTCCCGCACAGCCTCGCTGCGTAGCATGATGCTATGAACCAGCCCCGCTACCGCTACGAGCCCCGGCCCGAGGAGCCAATCATCGTCGTCGATGCGGCACCGAGCACCCCGGCAGGTGGGCGCGGCTCGGCCCAGGGTTCACAGAACGGTGCCGGAGCGGGCACCCCAGGCCCGAGCTTCTCGGGAAGGCCTGGCTCCAGCGCAGCCGGCGGCCAGCACCACCCGATGGTCGCGAAGGCGCTCGACGGAGTGCTCACCGTGCAGCGGCCGATCGTGCTCGCGCACCTCAAGCGCATCCGCTCACGCCATCCCGGGGCGACGCCGCAACAGCTTGTTGAGATGCTCGAACGTCACTACCTCACCACGGTCATGACTGGCGGCGCGGGCGTCGGCGCCGCCGCCGCAATCCCTGCGGTCGGCACCGCGGCGGCCCTCGCGCTCGCCGGCGCGGAGACCCTCGGATTTATCGAGGCAACCGCGCTGTTCGCTCACGCCGTCGCCGAGGTCCACGGGATCGTGCTCACCGACCGCGACCGCACGCACGCCCTGATCCTGGCGCTCATGCTCGGTGAGGAGGGCGCAACGCTGCTGCGTCAGGTCACCGGCCAGGTTGCCGGAGGGATGGCACGAAACGCGTTCTGGAGCGAGATCGTCACAACCGCGATGCCGAAGAACCTCGTCGGCCCTGCGCTCGACCAGCTTCGGTCGATGTTTCTGAAGAAGCTCGCGAAGACCGGAACCGCGTCGGTCATCGGCAAGGCGATCCCCTACGGCGTCGGCGCGGTGATTGGCGGCACAGGGAACAGGCTGCTCGGCCGCAAGGTCGTGCGCTCGGCGCGCACCGCCTTCGGCCCCGCGCCGTTCGTGTATCCCGAGCACCTCGCAGCGGTACCTCCCAGGCAGCCTCGCGAGGTCCGCCGCGCCGAACGCAAGCAGCTCGCGGTCGGCCGAAAGCAGCTCAGTATCGAGCGTAAGCAGACCGCCGCTGAACGAAAGCAGCTTGAGCGGTTCGGCGCAGACCCAGACGCCGCTCCAGGCACTGACCCTGGAACTGTCGAGACCCCCTAACTCAGCTCACCTGAACCGCGGGAGCCTCCCCGCTACCCGGGGAGGCGTCGGCGCCCTGCGGCTCCCGCGCAAACAGCACGGCCAACGCAGTTGTCACCGGCATCGAGAGCACGAGCCCAGCGGCACCAATCAGCGTGCGAACGACTTCTTGGGCAATCTGCTCGGACGTAATGAGGTCCAACAGGTCCCGCGGGTAGGTGTAGATCAACAGCAGCACTCCGAGCATCGCCCCCGCGTAGGCGAACACGAGGGTGTAGATGCTTGACGCAATGTGGTCCCTCCCGATCCGCATCGCCGCGAGGTAGAGTCGCCGCTTCGTCGCCTGCGGGTTGAGCTCACGCATCTCCCACACCGCCGACGCCTGGGCAACCGTGATGTCATTCAAGACGCCGAGCCCGGCGATCACAATCGTTGCGGTGAGCAGGTCGTTCATGTTCAGGTCGGGCACCGCCACCAACAGGCTCGCGTCCTCGGTCGAGGCGATCCCGCTGAAGCGAAGCCACCTCGTGGCCCCAAAGCCCGCCGCGGCGGTGAACAGGATTCCAAATATCGCCCCGAAGAGTGCGGCGGTCGTACGGTGTGAGATTCCGTGGGCGAGGTACAGCACGAGCGTCATGATGCCGATAGAGGCAGTCACCGCGACAAGAACGGGAGGCTTGCCGGCGAGCACGGCGGGGAGCACAAACGCGACCAACACCCCGACCGCCGCCGCCACGCCGACAAGCGACAAGGCACCACGCCACCTCCCGACGCCGATAACGATGAGCGCGAACACAACCGCGATTGCGAGCATCTTCCCGCTGCGGGGGTAGTCGTAGAAGTAGTACTGCGTGGTTTCGGATTCCGCCGACCCGCTCGTGATCACTCGCACTCTGTCGCCCTCCTGCGGGGTGACTGGGTGGGTGTTCATGTGATCGAGCGTGAAGCTCACGGGCTTACCGATAGGTAGCGTCGCGCGCACCTCAAAGCACTCCCCTGCTCGCTTCCCGTCGGCGGCCTCATCTCCGGGCGCCGCTCCGAACCCGGGCCCACCCTGCGCGCAAGGGGCGGCAACGACATCTGTGACACGGACGGTGAGGATCTGGCTCCCGCCTGGACCAACATCGCCGTGGATCGGGACCTGCTCCGAGTCTGGCCAGAGCGCGGCGGTCGCGAGCGACGTCGCGATGAGGATGGCCCCAACGATGGCGCCGAGCACCGCATGCATCCGCCAGCGCCCGCCGCCGCGCACCTTCGCCAGCCACTTGCCTGCGAAGCTGCCCGCTGCGCCGGCGCTAGCCCGCATGAGTCGGGCCCGCCTCGCGCTGGCGGGCCACTGAACACTGGGACAAATGGAGCAAGGCGCGGCATCTCATGCGTTAATGATATTGGTTTTCATTACTTGCCGTCGCCTGTCGGGCGCGTTTCGCAGCCAGCCGCGGTCGATTGGACCCGCAAACAGATCGAGCGCCCCGGGGGTACACCCCGGGGCGCTCGACGAGCCGTCAAATTACCAGATGCTCACGCGCTCCTCGGGCGCGAGGTACAGCTTGTCGCCAGGCTTCGTCGCGTACGCCTCGTGGTACGCGTCGAGATTCTTCAGGATCTGGTTGCAACGGAACTCGTTCGGCGAGTGCGGGTCGATAGTCAGGAGCCGCACGACCTCAGCCGGGCGCGACTTCTGCTGCCACGCCTGCGCCCAAGCCAGGAAGAAGCGCTCGGCACCAGTGAGACCGTCGATGACTGGCGACTCGGCACCGGCGAGCGAGCGCAGGTACGCCTTCCACGCGATCTCGAGGCCCGACAGGTCGCCGATGTTCTCGCCGATCGTGAGCTCGCCGTTGACGGTCTGGCCGTCGGCACCCTCGGGCGAGAGCTCGTTGTACTGGCCGATGAGCGCCCCGGTGAGCTTCTCGAACGCCTCGCGATCCTGCTCGGTCCACCAGTCGGTGAGCTTGCCGTCACCGTCGTAGCGCGAACCCTGATCGTCGAATCCATGACCGATCTCGTGTCCGATGACGGCGCCGATCGCGCCGAAATTCGTCGCCGCGTCCCAGGTCACGTCGAAGAACGGGGGCTGCAGGATCGCCGCGGGGAACACGATCTCGTTCATACCCGGGTTGTAGTAGGCGTTCACCGTCTGCGGAGTCATGAACCACTCTGTCGCGTCGATGGGCTTGCCGATCTTGCCAAATTCGCGCTGGAACTCGTACTCTGCCACGCGCTGCGAGTTGCCGACGAGGTCGCCCGCGTCTGCGGCGAGCGCCGAGTAGTCGCGCCACTTCTCGGGGTAGCCGATCTTCGGGGTGAACTTGCCGAGTTTCTCGAGCGCGCGCTCACGCGTGCCCTCACCCATCCATGACAGCTCTTTGATGGAGTCGCGGTACGCCTCAATGAGGTGGCCGACGAGCTCGTCCATCGCTGCCTTCGAGTTCTCGTCGAAGTGGCGCTCGACGTAGATGCGGCCGACGGCCTCACCCATGGCCCCCTCGACGAACGAGACGCCGCGGCGCCAGCGCTCGCGCTGCTCGGTCGCTCCGGTGAGCGCGGTGCCGTAGAAGTCGAAGTTCGCGCGCGACATCTCCTGCGTAAGGAGCGCAGCGGATGAGCGGACGATCGACCACGCGAGCCAGGCCTGCCACGCCTCGAGCTCGTCCTCGACGAGCAGCGAAGCGAGCCCCGCAAGCGCGTCGGGCTGAGCGGCGACGACCTCGGAGAAGGCCGCCTCTGGGGCGCCCATCGCAGCGATGTATGACTGCCAGTCGAGCTCGGGGGTGATCTCTTGCAGGCCGGCGAAGTCTCGCAGGTTGTAGAGCTTCTGGATGTCGCGGCTCGCGACGGTATCCCAGTGGCTTGCGGCGATGCGCGTCTCGAGGTCGAAGGCGAGGTCGGCGAGGCGCTCAGGGTCTCCGGCGGTCTTCGAGCCGACGCCGGCGAGCGTGAGCATGCGGGCGATGTGCGCGCGGTACTGCTCACGAACCTCGGCGAACTGCTCCTCGCGGTAGTACGACTCGTCGGGCAGCCCGATGCCGCCCTGCATGACGAAGAGGATGTAGCGCGCGGGGTCGCCCGGGTCATTGTCGATGAACATGCCATAGAAGCCGCCGAGGCCCTTCCGCTCGAGCTCAGCGGTCACCCGTACGAGCTCGGGGATCGACGGGACGGAAAGCGCCCTGTCGAGGTCTGCGCGAATCGGCTCCGCTCCGAGAGCGTCGATCCGCTCCGTGTCCATGAAGCTCGCGTAAAGTGCGGCGACCTTGTCGGCCTCCGCGTCGGCGCCGCCCTCGATGAGCCCTGCCGCTGGCGCCTCGGTGCCTGTAATGATGTCGCGCACCGCTTCCTCAGCGTTCTCGGCGAGCACGGCGAAGGAGCCGTAGCGGGCCTTGTCGGCTGGTATCTCGGTTCGGTCGATCCATTTGCCGTTCATGTGACGGAAGAGGTCGTCCTGCGGGCGCACCGCCTGATCAAGTTCGGAGAGGTCGATGCCGGACTTGCCGGGCGCTGCGTTGCTCATGCACTCAGCCTAGCCGGGGCGCGCGAGGGCGCGACCGGCGTTCACTCACAGCGATCCGTCTGTGAGTGAACGCCGACGATGGTCAACAGCAGCGGGATCCAGGGTGAGCGTCTTCGTCTGCGTAACGCTCACGCCAGAATTCGCGCTCGGTGAGCACTGCGGCACCCGGGTGCGCGCGCCCAGCGTGGGCGACATAGGCCGCGTAGGCGCCCTCACCCGTGAGCTCGTGCAGGTACTTCAGCGCGGCGCGCAGTCTGCGGCGCAAGCCGCTGCCGGGGCGGCGCGCTGCGCGACTAGTGCTGCTGAACATCGGGCCTCAGCTCCTCGGGCAGCGCGTCCCAGTCGGCCTGCAGCTTGCGCTCGCTCGGGGTTGCAATGAACCCTGCTGGCCCAAAGGTCCGGCTCGGCACGTAGGGATCCTCGGTGTCGACGACCTTCCCAGTCCGGTACGAGCGAACAACCGCGGCAACCGCGGTGATAATCACGATGATGGCGAGCGTCACGAAGACGATCGACAGCACGCCCTGCACCATTGTGTTGCGCACAATTGCTTCGAGGCTCTCGACTGGGCCGAGCGACGTGTCGCCTGCGGCGAGCGCATCACGGTACTTCACGTGGTTCGCGAAGTACCCAACAGCTGGGACCGGCGAGAAGATCTTATACAGGGAGCCAGTAATAGTGACCACGGCGATGAACGCGAGCGGCGCGGCGACGACCCACAGGTACTTGAAGTTCTGCTTCGCGGCGATGATCGCCATCACCACAGCGAGCGCGATGGCTGCCAGCAGCTGGTTCGCGATGCCGAACAGCGGGAACAGCGTATTGATGCCACCGAGCGGGTCTGTCACGCCCATGAGCAGGATCGCGCCCCACGCAGCAACCATGATGAGTGTCGTGAGCCACACGCCTGGTCGCCACGAGTTGTCGCGGAACTTCGGGGCGAAGTTGCCCATCGTGTCCTGCAGCATGAAGCGAGCCACGCGGGTACCGGCGTCGACGGCGGTGAGAATGAACAGCGCCTCGAACATGATCGCGAAGTGGTACCAGAAGCCCATCATTGCCGGGCCGCCAATGACGTCCTTCATGATGTTTGCGAGGCCAAGGGCGAGGGTTGGAGCGCCACCCGTGCGCGAGACGATGCTTTCCTCACCGACAGCCTGGGCCGCTGAAGTGAGCATCTCGGGGGTCACGTCGACGCCCGCGATGCCGAGCCCCATCACGAACTCGACCGCGCCCTCGACGGTGCCGCCTGTCGCTGCGGCTGACGAGTTCATCGCAAAGTAGATGCCCTGATCGAGGGTGACTGCGGCGACAAGCGCCATGAGCGCGACGAACGACTCCATGAGCATGCCGCCGAACCCAATGAATCGGGTCTGACGCTCCTTCTGCACCATCTTGGGTGTCGTGCCCGAGGCGATGAGCGCGTGAAAGCCTGAGAGCGCTCCACACGCAATCGTGACGAACAGGAACGGGAAGATGTTGCCCGATACCACTGGGTTCACCTCGGTCGCGGCGAACTGGCTGACCCGTGGCGCCTGCACCAGCGGGTTCGCGATAACGACTGCCGCGGCGAGCAGCACGATCACGCCGATCTTCATGAACGTCGACAGGTAGTCACGCGGGGCGAGCAGCAGCCAGACGGGTAGCACGGCGGCAATAAAGCCGTAGATTGCGACAAACCAGGCGAGCGAAACCTTATCGAGGGTGAACAGGGCTGTGCCCCACTCGGTGCCGGCGACCCAGCCACCCGCGACGATCGCGACCATGAGCAGCACGAAGCCGATGATCGAGATCTCGGTGATCTTGCCTGGGCGAATCCAGCGGAGGTAGATGCCCATGAAGAGCGCGATCGGGATGGTCATGCCGACGGAGAAGACGCCCCACGGGCTTTCGGCGAGAGCGTTCACGACGACGAGGGCGAGGATCGCGACGATGATCACCATGATGAGCAGCGTGGCGATGATCGCGGCGGTGCCGCCGACGCGGCCGAGCTGGTCCCGGGCCATCTGCCCAAGCGAACGTCCACCTCGGCGGGTCGAGAAGAACATGACGAGGTAGTCCTGCACGGCTCCTGCGACGATGACGCCGACGATGATCCAGATCGTGCCAGGAAGAAATCCCCACTGCGCGGCGAGCACGGGGCCGACGAGCGGGCCCGCGCCGGCGATCGCGGCGAAATGATGCCCGAAAAGAACGTTGCGGTGCGTGGCAACATAATCCTTGCCGTTCGCTTTGTACTCGGCCGGCGTCGCGCGGGTGTCGTCGGCGTGCACAATCTTCGCTTCAATGAAGCGCGAGTAGAACCGGTACGCGATGAGGTAGGTCGCGACGCCAGCGAACACGAACCAGATCGCGTTGATGGTTTCGCCGCGCGAGAGCGCAAGCATTGCCCAGCCGATGGCGCCGATGAGCCCGATGCCGACCCACAGCGCGATCTTCAGGCCGCGCTTGTTGCGCGAGTCCGCCGCGATCTCGTCCGCGGTCAACGCGACCGGCGGAAGCGGCGGGCTGGAGTCGTGTGCCTCCGGGGTCGCTTGGTGCATTGAGTTCATGTGCATCCCTACTTTCATCATTGATTTGGCTCTGCATGTGCCATCAGGCACGACTATTCCCCCAATGTCTCCTCACCCTAATAGGCGGATCGGTTTCGCGGTACCCTAGCCGCATGCCGCCGAGCGAGTTCCCGTTGCGCAGCACCATCGACCGCAGGGTCGCAGCCCTCGCTCTCCCGGCGCTTGGCGCGCTCATCGTCGAGCCCATGCTGCTCACCCTCGACGCGATCTTCATCGGGCACCTTGGCGCCGCTCCCCTCGCCGGGCTCGCGATCGCAAGCGCGATCCTGCAGACCGCAGTCGGCCTCATGATCTTCCTCGCCTACTCGACGACGCCAATGGTCGCGCGCAGGCGT
Organism: Leucobacter aridicollis; assembly: GCF_024399335.1. NCBI lineage: Bacteria > Bacillati > Actinomycetota > Actinomycetes > Micrococcales > Microbacteriaceae > Leucobacter > Leucobacter aridicollis. Next base: position 251,127 of record NZ_CP075339.1, on the reverse strand, counting down.
GGCGCAGGCGACGTGCGCGGCGCCGTGCAGGCGGGCATCGACGGGCTCTGGCTCGCGCTCGGGATCGGGATCGTCGTCGGCACGGCGCTCTGGCTGGTGAGCGCCCCAATCGTGCGGCTCTTTGGAGCCGACGCGGCGACGACGGACCAGGCGCTCGCCTACCTCACCGTGTCGTGCCTCGGGATCCCAGCAATGCTGCTCGTATTCGCCGCAACCGGGCTGCTCCGCGGCCTCCAGGACACCCGCACCCCGCTCTACGTCGCGACGATCGGCTTCTCAGCGAACGCGCTGCTCAACTGGTGGTTCATCTACGGCCTCGGCTGGGGCATCGCCGGAAGCGCGTGGGGCACAGTCGCCGCGCAGTGGGGCATGGTTGCCGTCTACATCGCAGTCGTCGCGCACCACGCGAGACGCGCAGGCGCGAACTGGCTCCCCCACCGCGACGGGCTGTCGCAGGCTGGCCGCTCCGGCGGGTGGCTCTTCGTTCGCACGCTCGGGCTCCGCGCCGCGTTCCTCGCCACCGTGTTTGCCGCCACGAGCCACGGTACCGAGGCGACCGCCGCCTACCAGGTCGTCTTCACAATCTTCTCGACCGCAGCCTTCGCGCTCGACGCGCTCGCGATCGCCGCCCAGGCCCTTATCGGAGACGCGCTCGGCTCGCGGGACGCCACCCTCGCGCGCAGGATCGTTGCGCGCTGCATCTTCTGGGGGCTCGTTGCGGGCGCTGTAATCGGGGCGGTGCTCGCGCTCGGCAGTCAGGTGATCGGGCGGGCGTTCACGAGCGACACCGGGGTCCTCGAGCTGCTCCCGCCCGCCCTCATCGTGCTTGGCATCTCGCTCCCGCTCGGTGGGTTCGTGTTCGTGCTGGACGGCGTACTCATGGGAGCAGGCGACGTCAGGTATCTCGCATGGACAAGCCTCGTGAACCTCGCCGTCTACCTGCCAGTGCTCTGGCTCGCGACCTCGCTCGTACCGACCGGCACCGCCGCGCTTGTGGCGATCACCGCGAGCTTCATGATCGCGTTCATGCTCGCCAGGGCGACGACGCTCGGACTGCGAGCCAGGGGCGGACGATGGATCGTGCTCGGCGTGTAGCGGTCTGCGCCACACCTCGCCGCGACCGCCACCGAAACGCCTAGAATAGTGGGGTTCAGCCGCAGCGCGGTCACCTTTTTCGTCAGGAGCACTGTGGCTGCCCAAGACTCGCCTCCCTCCCCGTCGAGGTGGACGTTCGGCGTGCTCATCGTGTTCACGATGTTCGGCTTCGGCTTTGGCAACTGGCTCGCCCGAATCCCTGCAGTTCGCGACCGCCTTGACGCGAGCACATTCGAGATGAGCGTGATCGGGCTCACGCTCGCCGCGGGATCGCTCCTCGGCCTCGTGTTCGCCGGCCGCACGGTGACGTGGCTCGGGCCCCGCCAATCGATTCTCTACGGGGCGCTCGGCCAGGCGCTATTCATGCCGCTTGGCGCCACGCTGCTGTGGTTTGGCATGCCGATCCCTGGAATGCTCGCACTCGCGTGCTTCGGGTTCTTCTTCAGCACGAGCGACGTCGCTATGAACGTGAGCGGGGCAGCAGCCGAGCGAGCACTCGGAAAATCGCGCATGCCGATCCTGCACGGCGGATACAGCTTCGGCGGTGTGAGCGCGATGGGCGTTGGTGCGCTCGCCGAGATGCTAAAGATTCCAGTCCCCGTGCATCTCGCCGCCGTCTTCATCGTCATCATCGCTGGCGTCCTCGTGGCAATCCGCAGCATTCCGGGCGTCGAGCCCGTGGAACCAGCTGCCGAGCCGGTGCCAGTCAACACGAACACAGGCCCCATCCAGCTGCTCGCGAATCCGGCAGCCGAGACGGCGCCGCCCAAGCACACAAGTTACAACCCGTGGCGCGACCCCCGCATCATCGTCATCGGCTTCGTGGCGATGAGCCTCAGCCTCACCGAGGGAACCGCGACAGACTGGCTCCCCCTCGCGCTTGCAGACCACCGCGGCTTCTCGAACTCCGCGGCGGCGCTCGCACTCGGCGTCTTCTTCGTTGCGATGCTCACAACCCGCGCGGCAGGCAGCTGGCTCCTCGAACGATTCGGCCGCGTCTGGATCCTCCGAGCGAGCGCGATCACCGCCGGCGCAAGCATCGTGCTCATCAACGTGCTTCCCTTCAGCTGGGCAGCGTACATCTGCGCCGGGCTGTGGGGCGTCGGCAGCGCCCTCGGGTTCCCGATCGGCATCTCGGCCGCCGCCGATGACCCGACAAAGGCAGTACGCGGCGTCGCGACCGTCTCGGCGATCGCCTACGCTGCGTTTCTTGTCGGGCCGATGGCAATCGGCCTGCTCGGCGAGCATCTCGGGCTCTTGAACGCGTTTCTCCCGCTCGTCGCATTCCTTATCTTCGTTGTCTTCGCAGCCGGGGCCGCCCGCGAACCCGGCAGACAGGCAGGCAGCACCACAACCGGCTAAACTGTCACGGTGCGAATCGTGGTTGCTGACTGTTCCGTTGACTATGCGGGTCGGCTGTCGGCCCACCTGCCGCGCGCGAAGCGCGTACTGATGCTGAAGGGCGACGGTTCGATCCTCGTCCATTCAGACGGTGGCTCGTACAAGCCGCTGAACTGGATGAGCCCTCCGTGTTCGCTCGAGCCGCTAGAACTCGACGACGACGTGCGCGAAGCTGGCATCGTCGAACAGTGGCAGGTCACGCACAAGAAGACCGCCGACAAGCTCGTGGTCTCGCTGTTCGAGATCATCCACGACTCCTCCTACGATCTCGGCGTCGACCCCGGCCTCATCAAGGACGGCGTTGAGGCGCACCTACAGGAGCTCCTCGCCGATCAGATCGACCTACTCGGCGACGGGCACTCGCTCGTGCGCCGCGAGTACATGACGGCGATCGGCCCCGTCGACATCCTCGCCCGAGATTCGGCGGGCGTCTCGGTCGCTGTAGAAATCAAGCGCCGCGGCGAGATCGACGGCGTCGAGCAGCTCACCCGGTACCTTGAGCTCATGAACCGCGACCCGCTGCTCGCCCCCGTGTCGGGGGTCTTCGCGGCGCAGGAGATCAAACCGCAGGCGCGCACGCTCGCTGAGGATCGCGGGATCCGCTGCCTTGTGCTCGACTACGACGCGATGCGCGGCATGGAAGACAAGAACACCCTGTTCTAGTAAATCTGTTACGAACCTTGGGGTTCTGCGGCTACTGTCCGCAGGGAGTCCGCAACGTTTCCAGCGCGCTGACCAAAGACGGCCGCGACAGCTGCTCGTGAAGCCTCGTCAGAGTCCGGCCAAAGGTGTCCGTAAATGTCCAGCGTGGTCTTGGCGGACTTGTGCCTCAAGCGCGCTTGCACCATCTTTACGTCGAGGCCGGCGGAGATCAACATGCTCGCGTAGTAATGCCTGAGGTCGTGAATGCGGAAGCCTTCGGGCAGGCCCTCAACTTTGGCTCGAGCTTCGATGAACGCCATGTTCAGGTACTGCGGCGCTGTTGGCTTCCCGAGAGAGTTCACTACGAGCTTGCTGCTCCCCCACTGCGCGGGAACCTTATTCAGCTCCAGAGCAAGCTCCTGCGGGATCGGAATGGGCTGTTTCGACTCCTCAGTCTTGAGGGGGTCGTTGGGGTACTGGATTGCAGGCGTAATAACGCCGCGCATGAAGTCGACATCTTCCACCCGCAATGCGACAATCTCCCCTCTGCGAAGCCCGGCGAATGCACCGAGCAGGATGGCTCCCCTAAGGTGTTCAGGCATCGCATCATGCAGCGCCCAGATTTGCGCCGTAGTTGCCACGTACGAGATTGGCTTCGGCATGGCCGGCGCTGTGCGCTTCGAGGATGGCGACCTTGGAATCAGCCCATCCAGGACAGCATCACTGAATATCTGGCTGAATCTTTGGTGCGCGCCCCGAACGGTGGCCTCTGACAGTCCCGATGCTTGCAGATCTGCGATCCAAGCTTTCACTTCGGAGGGGCGAACCGACACGAGTGTGCGCCCGCCGAAACGATCTTTGATACGGGCGATGTGCGTCTTCGCTTGGAGGATTGACCGAGGCCGCTTGTTGTATCCCTGGATCCAGGTGTCACACCACTCGCTCACTGTGAGCTTCGCAGTTTTCGGATCCACATAGTTGCCGGTGAGCGTGGATGTCGTGACTTCGTCCAGCCAACGTTGCGCGTCCCGTTTGAGCTTGAAATGGCGAGCATGTTCCTTGCCATCGGCGTCCCGGTAGCGGGCGCGCCAGGAGCCATTGGGGCGCTGTTTAACGCTCGCCATCATCTGCACCAAAGTTAGGAGGAAGTGGATCAGCGTTTAGTGGCGGACCATAAGACCCCCACTTTGCCCGAATTTCGTCATAGCCCTTGACACTATCCTCAAACCCAACAAGAGACGGGCGCTCCAGCATGCCGTTTTCTCGGGCTTTCGCAATCCAGCGAGCTGCCGTCCTCGCAGGCAACTGAAACGCCTTCTCCACAGCCTTCGCTGGCGCTTGAGATGACAACAGCGCCACGTTGTATATGAGGGCGACTTCCTTCAAAACAGGGTCCACGGGGCCTCGCTCCTTTGCCAGGAGCCCTAGCCGACTACCCTCGAGAGACATCGCTTCGTCCCCGCGACTTTCGTACAGGCTAACTGGATCCTCGTCCACAGAATGCTTGACATAGATTGCTGCCGAAGAAGCCATCCGCAGCAGCTCTGCAACCCTAATTTCACGCAAGTCAGTACCTGCAACCTCAGGCGCTTCGAGCCCCACAAACTGTGCGAGAAAGCGCCCCTGGTACTGGCTGAATCGAATGCGCATATGAACAACAGGAGCCATGACCTCGTCCCCACGATTCAGCCATTTCTCCTGAAACTGAACCTTCAGTTCTGGGATAACGCCGATCCCGATATTCAGGACTATCGCGTCTTCCCAGGTTGGCTCGCTCCCGTCAGGAAGAAGAACGGAGATTAAGTGGTGCATGGGTCCCATTAAAGCCCACGCGGCACAGCCTTGACAAGCCGACGCCAACTATCTACAGTAAGTGGCAGTGGCTCGTCAGGAATGCGCCACACCTAAAGGAAGGATACGCAATGACACTTTCGACGCTCGAGAAGCCTCGCTTCTATTTCGTTGGCGAGGTCGCTACCGAACTGCGCCGCTCAGAGGCTGCCGTTAGATGGCTGATCCATACGGGGCGGATCAAAACCGGCAAGTTAGGGGGACGCACGGTCATTGCCGCTGCTGAGCTCGATCGCTTCATCGAGGAGGCATTCAATGCAGCAGACGCTTAGAGAGAGCCGCGCCCCCGCAGATCACTCGGGGATGGACCCACTGACATACAGTGACCCGACAGGAGAGGCTGCGATCCGGCAGCTACTCAACAGTGGAGGTCCGTTCACCATCACGGCGATGAACGGCTTTCATGCGATGGTCAACGCGGAATCACTCGAGTACATGATGCTCGGCATGACAGCAAGGATCGCCCGGCCCAAGAAGAACCGTGCAGGGAGAATGCGGAGCGGCTTGCTCTGGCTCTTCCCCACACCCACAGAAAAGAACACCCCCACTGCAGGATCTAACGCCAATCAGGCCTGCAGCGAGGGTTCGAACACCGAGACAAACACAAAGGAAGTACAACGATGAACGTCTCACCCATTATTACGCAGAACCCTGAGAACCCCAACACCTTCAACACCACCATCGAGGTTGCCGGCGCGACCGTGAGCCCGTGGAGCCGCACCAACGGCACTCTCACCGTCGAACTAGACTTCGGAGACGAAGCTGGCATCAAGTCGTTCACGCCCGAGTCCGCGTGCGCCCTTGCCGCCGCGCTGCAGGCCGTCGCGGTGCACGTCATGGAGCAGCAGCCCCGCGAGATCCGCCGCATCACAGAGCCTGGTGCTCCTGCGTTTGAGGAGGCAATCTGATGAGCGACCTTACTGTGTTCAAGCCCGTTACGGAAGCGACCGACGCTTCTCGCACCTGGGCCGCGTCCGTCCTCGCGGATCTCCCCGTCGTGGTGAAGTTCTGTGAAGCCGCATGCCCTGACAAGAAGACCGTGCAGACGAGTGCTGACGCTGAGGGTAGACATTTCAGGCAGGCGTTCCACATCGGTGTGAAGTACGGCGCCCACTTCGCAATCCATCTGTACACGGGAGCGACCCGAACAGACCTTGCGGTAGCCAAGCAGATGATTACCCGCTTGAAGAACGGCATCGTATGCGATCGCCTATGGGAAGAGTTCAACAACGGTACGGGCCGCTACATGAACAGCTGGATCCCATTCGATCCCGAGCAGTGGTCGCCCGAGCTTCGTCCCTGCGCCGACCCGAACTGTGTTCGTGACTGGCATGAGTGGGAGACGAGCGGCGACATCTTCAAGACCGAATCATGTGAGAACGACGCGATCCGCACCGACGACTACACGATCGTGCTGCAGCGTCACGATGACGACCCCTGGACGGTTGAATCGTGGCTGACCTGCGATCAGCTTGAAGGCGTAGACGGGCTCAAAGCTCTACGCGACTGGGCCAACGACTTCGCCTACCTCCAGGGCGAATGCGACCGGCTCAACGCCATCCAGGTGAAGGAGGCAGCATGACTTCCATGATCCTCGACGGGGCAACGCCCAGGTCGCGCCCTACTGATCCCGTGACGAGCGTTGACGCCGGCCGTGCAGCTGACCTCAGCCGTTCACAATCCGCCGTATACGCTGCGATGCGCGCCCGAGGTATCGGAGTCACCCAGCAGGAGCTAGAAGCGTTCCTGCCGGGCCTCAGCCCCTCACGAGTGCGCTCTGCCGTGTCTGAGCTCGCAGAACACGGCCTCGTAGCCACGAGCGGGAAGACGCGGCCCACGAAGTACGGACGCAAAGCACAGATCTGGGAGGTAACAGCATGAGCGAGGATCTCATCACCGGGTTCACGAACCCCACGACACCGCCGAGCAGCCCGCTCGACACGTTGAAAGCGCTCGTGCTGCGCAACATCGACCAGCTCGAGTACGTGATCGACCAGCTCAGCGGAGGCGGCTACAACGTGCCGGAGGAACTCATCGAGTTCATCGACGGCATCAAAGGCTCCCAGTACGAGGCCATCGGGGAACACGTCGCGATCGGTCAGCAGCAGATTGGGCCGATCACCGTACCGGCGCTAGCACCTTCCGCGTACGTGTACGACGACGGTTCCCCCGTAGTCGAACGGTTCACCGCCCGGTACGGCACGAGCGTGTTCTTCCCTCGCTACGGGGGAGACCGAGAAGCCGCACTCGCAAGGCATCGCGAATGGGCGGCATCCATGGAACGCAGCTACGACACCGAGACCGCGTTCGGGGAGATCATCGACGGCATCGACTGGGGCCGCAATGGCCCGATGGACGCTTAGCGGCCACGCCGAACGCACACTCGACGCCTGGCTAGACGGGCTACAACGGGGGCAGATCCGACTCCAGGACCTGCCCCCGTCAGTCGCTGCATTCATCCACGCCGGCGAAGCATACGGGCGCGCGTCACGGCAACCCGAAATCGACGCCCTTAACCATCAACTCGACCTGCTCTACCTCGCAGCATTCAACCCGAAAGACCGGGCCGAAATCCTGCAACGTCGCCTCGACAAACACTTCGCGGCACAAGCCGCACTCTTCTTCGCTGAACCCCAAATCCAAGGGCCAGCACCCCACTCTGAAAGGAGGGCCGCATAGTGACAGCCGCCCCCACAATCACCGGGTACACCCCGCTCCTGTACGAGAACATCGCCGAGCTCCTCGAACGAGGCTTCGCAGGCCCGCCAGCGCCAGAGATTGGGCTGAGAAGCGACGGGATCGGCACCGTCTACGCCGGCCACGCAAACTGTGTCCTCGGGCCCCCAGAGTCCGGCAAGACCTGGTTCGCGCAAGCCACCGCAGTCGAAGTGCTCTTCAGCGGCGGCAGCGTCCTCATGATCGACCTCGACCACAACGGCGTCGAAGCAACCGTTTCCAGGTTCAAGGCATTCGGCATCCCAGACGAAATCCTCACGGACCCCACACGGTTCCGGTATTGCGAACCTGATGAGGTTCAAGCGATCGCAGGAATCGTTCGCGACTCGAAGGAGTGGGCGCCAACGCTTGTAGTCATCGACTCGTTTGGCGAACTCGGCCCGCTCTACGGAGCAAGCAGCAACTCTGCCGACGACTTCACCAACGTGTTCCGCACAGCAGTGAAACCATTCGCGCTGTATGGCGCTTGCGTCATCGTCATCGACCACGAAGCGAAATCGAAGGACTCCGCATCGTACGGAGCCACCGGAACCAGCGCGAAGAAACGAGCCTACTCGGGAACCATGCTCCGCTTCCGGGTGGATCGCCCCTTCACTCCTGGCTCGGGCGGCGAAGCCGAGGTGACACTCGTGAAAGACCGAAACGGTGGGCTGCGTCGTCACGTCGCTGCCGAGAAAGAACCTCTCGTGGGACGGTTCAAAATGACCGATGCGAACGGAGCTTTGAACGCGTACATCGTCGCCGCACAAGCCGGTGAAACTCCCCAGATGCTCGGAAGCGTGACCGGCACGAACGTGTCAGAACTCGTGAAAGAACTCGAGCAACTCGACCCGCCTCCTCGGTCAGTCCGAGACGTACGCACCCGCATGACCTGGGGCAACGGGAAAGCCAGCGACGCACTGAAGGCATGGCGCGAAATCCACGACCCCGAAGCTCTCACAAGAGGCTCCGAATAGCGTCCGGAAGCGTACCCGGAGCGACCGTACCCCGGGTACACCTCCGGGTACACCCAATTTGGCTCTACGACTGTACCGGGTACGTACCGGGTACAGCGGTGTACCCGTACCCGAACACCTATAGCCGGGTACGGGTACACCCACCCCAAACCAGCAACTCCTCATCATCGAAAGAGGCCACGCAATGACCACCCAAAACACGCTCCCGGCCGTCGCTCACGACTGCCCTGACTGCCTCTCCGACACCAACATCGTCCACCTCGGAGACAACATCCACGTCATCCAAATCTCACACGACGACGGATGCCCCACACTCGCACGAATCGAGGCCAAACAGTGAACACACCCCTGAACGGGACGCCTCATGCCAGAACCACCAAGAAACCGGCTCCACGGTTCCGCATCAACACCTGGCGCAAAGAAGGGCAGCCAGACGCGATCTGTATCCGAAAAGGAGGCTTCTTCCTCGTCGTGGAAGTAGCGGAGGCCTACGACCTCGTGAACGCCGTCCACGACCTCGCAGAAGACATCGAAAGGAGCACGGCATGACAACCCCAGCCCCGGCCCCGCCAAGGGACCTCGCGACCCAAGTCGCACGCCTCAGCAACGCGCTCGACAAAGCTCGAGCCGACGCCGACCACTGGCAGACCCGAGCAGAAGCCCGCGGCCGCGCACTCAAACAAGCGAACGAGATCAACCACACCCTCACCCGAGTCGTCAACGAGAAGCTCAACCACTAGCCCCCACCCGAAAGGCAGCACGATGAAGGACCCAGAAGATCGCAAGGATCGCGAACCCTTTGTTCACCGAGGCCTGACACCGGATGAGCGGTTGCGTGCCGCAGCAGAGATCTTGCGTGAAGCAAACGAGGAACTTCTCAGGAAGGAACAGGAGCAGGTGACGGCATGAGTAGCCGCCCAATCGCGCCGATCGTTGGTGTCAGCAACGACACGACACAGCGCGATATTTCAGGTGTAAAGAACTTTACACCTGAGCTAAACCCAGACGAGATGCTCGCCAGCTTCTCCGAGAAGATCAACCACTAGCCGACAGGCCACACAGAAAGACACCACATGAGTAACAACAAGACACCCCGAACCTGGAACGAATTCTTCGAAGAAGCCGAAGCCGAAATCGCGGAACTCACCAACGCGCGAACCGAGCCAGAACTCACCCCCGAACAGGCACGCCTCCAAACCAGGCAAGAAGCACGCGACATCGCCAACAACATCCGCCTCGGCAACGAAACAGGGACGCCCCGAACAGGTGACCTAGCCCCCATCCTCGACGACGACGCAACCGCGAAAGACATCGCCTCCAGGATCCGCATCAACGGACGCACCGGCGGACAACCACCACAGATCAAACGCGCCGCACGCTTCATCGACCCACTTAACCGATAAGGACCACCTATGAGCATCACACTCACCGGCACCAAAGCCGCAATCCTCGAAACCGAACTCGCCGCAGACCTCGAGAACTCACGCACCGAAGAACGCGACCACCTCGCCTACGTCAAAAACCCCGAACACAACAACCAGCCATACCGCGGGCTCTCCGAGATCCGCGACACCATCGAGATCATCACTCTCAAACACGGTGAAGCTAAGAAAGCCGCCGACAGAGAACGGTCCAAGCTCGGCACCGCAGACGAGATCCGCAAGATCCTCACCGACACGACAGCCATCGAAGCTAGCGCGAGATCCGAGCTCTACGCCGCCATCAATACCGTGAAGGACAGTCTCGCAGCGCTTGAACGCGCCAGGCTGAAACACCGCGACACCATCGGCACCGGCACACAACGCCTCATGAACGCAGGCGTCCCCGTCGAAGGCGCTGAACTCGACGGCGAACCCATCACCCTCCGCGGCGGCATCGAACACGCAGAAACTACACTCCGCGCTATTGCCGAACCTATTACCTACGAGTGGGCGCCAGCCATTCAACGTTATACGGCCACCAACTAGGTAGGCGCGCTGGGGGCAGCTACTGACTGCCCCCAGAGTCCGCGTCAGACCCGACTGCGGCAAACGCTCCCCATCCATCAAAGCAGCGATGCTCTGCTGCGACGAGCAATACCGCTGCGATCGCTACCCGGAGTAGTCCCATGGCCCGCAAAGAGACCCGCAACATGGGCAATGTCCGCCGGGCACACCTTCCGACTTATGCTGTAGCTATGAGAAAGACATTTTTAGTGTGTGCAACGACCGCTCTCGCTTTTTCGCTTCTTGGATGCTCAACCCCGGCTGAACAGCACGACACCCCCACCCAAACCGAGGACACCTCGAAGGCTCCAGCCGAGCAGACTAGCAATGACGGCGACTTCTCATTCGCACACATCAAGTCCTGCGATGACGTACAACCGTTCGTGGCGACTTGGGTCGAAGGCCTCAACCCTTACGACTGGAACAGCGTTTCCGAGACTGACATTCACTGCGGCTGGGATACGCCACCGGAGGACGTCACACCAGATAATGCTCGCTCGGTGGAAGTTAGATTCGCGGCGATCTCAGAGCGGCCCGACTACAGTCCGCTAGAGGGCATGGCAGGTTTCGAGCGCGTCACCGACGAATGGGTCACTGCGAACAACGGTGACGCGTTCACGATGACAGTTGACATCGGAATCTCTGCCGTCATTGGAACCACAATTTGGGTGCCAGGCGTTGAAGTAACAGTGTCCGGCGGTCGGTGGGCAAACCTCCCAGAATTGGACGGACCAGCTGGGCTGGAAATCGCCAAGCAGATCCTCGCTTCCTAGCAAACTCGACGACTCAAAGCCGACAACCCCCGGAACTTCACCGGGGGTTTTGTCGTCCCATATTCTTCCCCGCGCCGCATCGTAGGCATCCATTCATCCGCACGCTCACGGCGTGACGCTCACACAGCATGGGTGCGCGCGCGGGGAACCTCTTACTGCGTTTTGTCCTCAAGCCATTCGTCATAGCCCGAGCATGCTGCCAGGCTTGGATCGTCGTAGCACCAGCCTCCGAGCATGTCAGGCGTGACGAACTCCGGGCCAGTCATCCCAGCAAGTCCCGGATGACGTTGAACGACGGCCCACCAGTCATCGGGCCCCTCGCATGTTTCATACACAGGACGCATAATGGCTAGCCACTGCGCTTCTTCATCCGCAGTTAGTGCGGCCCACTCCTCTGCTTCCGGCGTCCCAGCATCGGCAAATGGTGGGTCATTCACCCAGACAGGATGGGTCGATTGCAGTTCGTCTTCTGCCGCCAATGCTTCCACCGCTGCGGCCTCACAACCTGGCGTTGCCGCTTCAGCCGACGGGGCAGTTGGCGTTTGGCCTGAGTTGCTGCCAGAGCAGCCAGCCAGTACCAAGAGCAACGGAACAACGAAGAGCAGCCGGGACCTCATTCTCGAACCATATTGCATACGCCACCAACCGGGAAGCGGGACACAATGGCTGACGATCGCACCTGTACCGAGTGTGGTGCGCTCTACCCGTCTACCCGTGCCGCTCTCCTCTGCTGTGACGAGGAATACCGCGGCGACCGATACACCGAGGAACAACGATGAGCGACGGACGCACAGCAACCGCGCAGCTCACGACTGCACGTCTCATCCTCGCAATGGGCGAACAGCAGATCACTGAGCACACCGAGACAGGTGCACACGCAGACCGCATCGACCAACTCCACACACTCAAGAAGACATGGACCGCACGCATCGCCGAGCTCGAACCGCTCGCACACCGCGAAGCCGAACAGGCACAGGGCAAAGGCAAAGCGTTCGGGCTCTAACCAAAGGGGTACCGCGATGGCATGGGACACCTCACGCAGACGCTCCCAACTCCCAGCCAACTGGCCCGACCTCAGACGCCAAGCCAAGACCAGAGCACACGGCATCTGCGAACACCACACAGATGGCGTCCGCTGCACCAACCCAGGCACCGAACTACACCACACCGGAGACAACACAGACCACCGCCTCGAAGTACTCGAATGGATCTGCCGCACCTGTCACCGCACCGAAACACAACGACAAGCACGCGAGGCACAAACAGCCCGCTACACCACTGCACGCAAACGCACCCCCGAACCCCACCCCGGCAACCTCACCTAACCACCCGGGGGGACTCCCCCACGCGCCGGCCAAAGTACCGACGGGGCTAGCAATCACGGATTTGCGTGCAGAAAAGTCATTTTTTTCAGGGCTTGGAGTGCCGAAAGTGGCGTGTTTATGCGGAAGTTGAGCCGGTGGTGCTGCTTCGAATGCTTATTGGCTTAGAAAAGCCGTTTCCATGGGGAGTCTCGTTTTGGGGCTCCCCTTTTTTGTACACAGAAGTAAGGAGCCGTGATGGCGAAAGATCAAGAGTTCAACGTGTTTGTTGAGGAATGCCGGAAGGTGGGCCTCGCAGACATTAAAGCGTTGGAGGCCGCATGGGAGGAGTATGCGGCGCTGATCCCAGCAGGGGCTGCTGGCGCTGCGTTTCGGGCGCAGCTGATTGACCTGTTGAAGCTGGGCGCGGAGTATGCCCAGATGTTGGAGTCTGCAGGGCAGGAGGACACCCATGTCTGATCGTTCAGTAAAGGTAGTCCTCTCCGCTCAGGTGCAGGGCTATATCGATGGGATGCAGAAAGCAGCCCAGGCGACTCGTGAGACTGGGACGGCCGCGGAGAAGCTCGGGAAACAGCAAGAAGCATTCGAGCTGATGGGGCGGACTGCGATGCTGGGCGGCGCGACGGTCGCTGTTGGGCTCGGTATCGCGTCCAAGGCTGCGATCGACTGGGATTCGGCCTGGGCGGGTGTCACGAAGACTGTTGAAGGTTCCCCGGAGCAGCTCGCAGCCGTGGAGGACGGCCTACGAGGGCTGACTTCGGTGTTGCCGGCGTCTCACACTGAGATTGCGGCGGTTGCTGAGGCGGCTGGTCAGCTTGGTATTCAAACGCCGAACGTGGTTGCGTTCACGAAGACGATGATCGACCTGGGCGAGACTACAAACCTCACGGCACAGGACGCGGCGACGCAGCTTGCCCGGTTCGTGAACGTCATGGGCACCTCACAAGGCCAGGTCGCAAACCTCGGATCGGCACTTGTGGAGCTCGGCAACAACTATGCAACCACTGAGGCTGAGATCTTGTCGATGGCGCAGCGCCTTTCTGGTGCCGGCGCTCAGATCGGCATGAGCGAGGGCCAGATACTCGGCCTGTCTACCGCCCTGTCGAGCGTGGGCATTGAGGCTGAGGCTGGTGGCTCGGCGATGTCGAAGGTCATGATCGATATCGCGTCGTCGGTCGACAAAGGCGGCGAGCGGCTCGAACTGTTTGCTTCTGTCGCTGGCCAGTCTGCAGATGCTTTTGCCACAAAGTGGCGGTCAGACCCTGGCGCTGCACTGGCGACGTTCGTGCAGGGGCTCGCGAACGCCGAGTCTCAGGGCAAGAGCACGTTCGGAGTACTTGAAGAGCTCGGCATCACTGAAGTCCGTATGCGTGATGCGCTGCTCCGATCGGCTTCTGCTGCTGACCAGTTCTCTGCCGCTATGGCGACTGGCAACAAGGCGTTCAGCGAGAACACCGCACTCGTCGACGAGGCCAACAAGCGGTACGACACCGTGGCGTCGAAATTGGCTGTGATGCGTAACCAGGTCACTGATGCGGCGATCTCCATCGGTGACCACCTGCTCCCGCTCATTGGTGGTGCTGCTGAAGGAATCGGCGGGTTCGCAGACTCCCTCGCAGGGCTCGACGGCCCAATGGGGGCTGTCGTTGCGTGGGGCGGGTTGGTGACCGCTGGCGTCCTCCTCACCGGTGGTGCAGCGCTCGCGGCGGTCCCGAAGATCGCAGCGTACAAGGTCGCTCTTGAAGCGCTCGGGGTGACAAGCGCGGACCTCAAACGCGGCTTTACAGGACTTCGGAGCGTCCTCGGACCGGTCGGCGTCGCAGCTACCCTCACAGGCGTCGCGATCCAGAGTTATGAAGCCGCTGCACGCTCTGGCGAGAAGTCCACAGCTGAACTCAAGAGCGCGCTAACAAACGCGAAGTCCGAGTTCGATGCACTCACTCTGTCTGTGAAGGACCAGTCGACAGTCTCGAAGGTGTTCATCGGGTCAATGGCTGACGGCATCAACGACCTTGCCGGTGTCCTTGAAGAGAACAGCTCGAAGACGGGCCTGTGGAAGTGGCTGACGCAAGACTTCCAGGACAAGGGCATCATTGACCGGATCTCGGATATTGGTGTCGCTCTCGCTGAAATCGGCGCGACTGACTTCAGTGCTGCACAGCAGTCATTTCGGGAGCTCCGCGAGGAGTATGACCTTTCGGACGAGAGCGCCGCTCAGATGATTCAGGCCATGCCCGAGTTCAGGGACCAGCTCCTTGAGCAGGCAGACGCTGCAGGCCTCGCCACTGACGAGAACTCGCTGCTGCGTCTCGCGATGCAAGAGATCGGTCCCGCTGCGCAAGAATCCACAGACAAGGCGAGTGACGCGGCAGCCGCGTACATCGAGCAGGCAGACGCAGCGATTGAAGCAGCGGCGGGGCTGATGGAACTCCTGAACTCCCTGAACGAAGCGAACAGTGTCGGGCAGTCGGCTGAGGCTGCGAATTCTCGCTATCAGCAGACGCTTGATGAAGTTGCGGAAGCGGTGGAACAGGCGAAAGCGGGCGTTGAGGGGTACTCGACGTCGATGGATGCTTCCACTGTCGAGGGCGCCAAGAATCGCGAGATGATGGCGGGCCTGGCTGCAGACTCACAGAAGGCTGCCTACGCGCTGATGGAGCAGGAGACTGCAACGCTGGGCGCGGACAAGGCGGCCGAGAACTACAGCTCGCGACTTGCTGATGGCCGGGAGAAACTTATCGCGCAGATCGAGGCGCTTACCGGGAGCCGCGATATGGCGATCGAGTTCGCGGATGCTGTCTACAAGATCCCCACCGATCACGAACTCACGTTGATCTCAAACGCTGCAAGCGAGTCGAACAAGGTCCGCGCCTACCAAGCACTCCTCGATGCGGTGTCTGAGGAAGAGCTCACGAAGCTGATTGTGGACCGCGGAAACTCGCAGGCCCAACTCGACGCCCACATTCGAGCATTGAACGATATCCCTGGCTACCGAGAGACAGTGATCAATACGGTCGTGCGGCAGACAGGGGCGCCTCGAGGGCAGGTTGGTGCGGCGTACAACGAGGACGGCGGCATGTACGTTGCCGGGGTCAAGTACTTCGAGAACGGCGGCATCGAGCCCGGCACGTACTCGGGCGGCCGCACACTCTATGGATTCGCTGAGCCTGGCGTCCCGTGGGAGACGTTCATCTCCGGCAAGGAATCAGAGCGTGACCGCAACCGGCAGATCTGGCAGGAGACCGGACGCCGGCTCGGCATGGACGACGCAACACGTGAGGTCGTGCATGTGCCAACCCATGTGACGGTGCTTGATGCCGACAACCGGATGATCGGGACGATGAAGGTCGTCGCGAACGCAGAGATCGACGGGTTCGCCGGCGAGCAGGCACGCGCCGGCCGCACCGCACGGTACTGACCAATGTCTGAAGTCAGTGAAACGATGAGGCCGTCGCAAAGGTACCGCCTCAAGTACGTAGGAAGTAAGGAGACTACAAAGTGAAAGTGAAGATCAATGACGCGGCACTGAAGAAGCTGCTCGTGACGAATACCAAGGCGGTCGACCGTAAGATCCGGCAACGGCATGCCGGGAAACCTGCTGCAGCAATCACCAAAGCAGTTGAACGCGACCTTGCCGGCGCGGGTCTGAATCTCCCGAAGGCTGATCTGGAGAAGTACGTCGCAAGTGTGAGCGAGCGCCGCGACTTCCAGTTCAACTTCATCGTCTAGTTTTGAGAGCCCTCGTGCTCACTCTCCGGAGTGGGCGCGAGGGCTTCTTTCGTGTTTTGTGGGGCACCCCGCCATTCTTGTTGTTGCAGGGGATCTCTCCTTATGTCTGTTGGTTCCTCAATCGGCATCCAAGACACATTCTCTGCAGCGTGCACGTGGATTGGTTACAGCGAACTATCTCGTCCCACATTGGTGTGGAATGGTCGAAGCTTGCGCCTCTGCACGAGCTCTAGTGCGTGCTCAAACAACCGCAAATTCGCGTTCACTGCCAGTCCGATGGTGGGAATCGAAGTCGAGATTTGCGCTTGAACGATCTCCTTCTCAGGATCGTCAGAGACTATCTCAACATTTGAGCGCATTGCTCTGAGGGTAGAAGGGTGACTGAGGCTACTCAACTCACTCCAGACCATTTCCCCAATTGCGGAGGATATCCCTGCAGACTGCGCTGCAGCTCCTGTGATCTCCCGAAACCCTACGGCGTGGCGCATCTCGCAAGGGTCTTTTAGCCCGTGGGCCCTTGCCATATCCCTTATGTAACGCTTGTGTTGATTGTTTCTCTTCTTTCGGTCCTTCCGCGCAGTGTCAACTGTCATTGAGAGTCGATAGGCAGGGTCGCTCTCACTGATCTCGATGGCGCTGGCGTAGATCTTGCTCTCTTCGTTGACCTCTCGCCATATCTCACGGATGTGACGGTCAATTCTCTCTGGCTGCTGGTCGGGTGCTAAGAGCCATATCGCTAGGCTTGCGGCCTCGATGCCGCTTCTGGCTACTGCAAAGTGCGCCATGTAGGGCAGAACTATGCGTTCGTTTCCTCCGAGCATTTCGCGCAATGTGTTGATTGAGTCTCCTGCATGGTGGAGCGCCGAGAAGACACTGGTGCTGAGCATCCATGGGCCGGTGACTCTTTGATCTGCGGCCCACTCACTGTTCTCTTTCGGCGTTGCTTTTGCGAGGCGACGCCAAGTTTCGAAGAGCCCCTCGGCCGCGGCGAGACGATCGCGGATCTCAGCAAGAGTTGTGAAGTCGCTCTCCTCTGCGAGCGGCACGGACCCAAAATAGTTCAGCGTCTCTGGCGTCATGGCGAGAGTATATCCGCGTCTCTGGAATCGCTCTTTCTGCTCCTGCGAGCTAACCGGGCGGACTGAGGCGCCGCGTCCTTGTGCTCATTCTTCGGGGTGGAAGCGAGGGCCTCTCCTCGTTCCCCTGAAGCTTTGTCTTCACTCGGCCATAGCGCCAGGTACTTCCAGCGAGCCAGCTCACATACTCGGCTTCATGAGAGGTAGAGGGTTCACTCTCCCAAATAGTCGGTAGCGTGGGAGAATGCGCGGTGAGCAGACTAAGTGGACTACTACGACAGTGTCCCCTGAACGGTGGGACGAAGATGAACCACTAGGGACAAAAGAGAAGACCTGGGTGACCCTCGACGGCGATGACAGGCGATGGCTTTTGAAACTTGCGAGACAGCACGGCGATGTAACCCGCGGAGAAGATTGGGCTGAATGGGTCGTGGCTTGGGTCGCCCATGAGCTGAACATACCCTGCGCCGTAGTACGGCCTGCTCAAATCAGGTCTCGTAGAGGGATTCTGTCCCGGAATTTAGTCGATGTTTCTGCGTCAGAGCGTCTGGTGCATGGAAACAGCCTCCTTGAGGAAAGCAACCCAACCTATCAATCTGCCATTAAGCGTGAGAATCCCGGATACACGCCTCAGGCAGTCATGGATTCCCTGGAGGGGGTCGCAGCACCCACAGGATGGAACGGGCCAAATATTGGTGCTTTTGGGGTATGGGCAGGCTACGTCATGTTGGATGCTTTGGTAGCGGGTCGGGACCGACATCACGAGAACTGGGGAGTGATAACTAGCCGGCAAGGCAAGAGACTCGCAGAGACCTACGATCATGGAAACGCGCTCGGGTTCCAGGAGCCCCCAGATCGCCATCGAATCATGTGTGAAAATGATCAACGCCGGGCAAGCTGGCTGGGAAAGGGAAAGAGCCATCACTTCGCAGGTCGTCCTACTCTTGTTGCTCTGGCGACGGAGTGCCTCGATATCGCAGGATTGAGCGCAAGGACCTGGTGGGTTGAACAGTTGCGGGACGCCCAGCTCAACAGAATTGAAGATATCCTGGGCACAGTACCAGAAACGGTAATGTCGGTGGACTCGCGTATGTTCGTTTTGAAATTGCTTGCTGACAATCAGAGGAGGTTGCTCGATGTACTCCAAGGTAGTTGACGCTACGCGCGACGAAGTCTCATCTGTTCGCGAGCTTCTGCTCATCTGGAGGAATCCGGAGACACGGAAGTACTCCCGCGTTGCTCGATTGGACCTGGATCCAAGTGAAGGCTTTCTGTTCCGTTACCTAGAGGAAGCGCACTCGTTGGAGGGGTTCTATCCTCTCGATGAGTACCCAGAGCTTGACACCGTCTACTCGTCAGACTCGCTTCCGGTCTTTTTTACTAACCGAATCATGTCTCCGTCACGACCGGGGTATGACGACTACCTTAAATGGCTGGGCCTCGAGGACCTGAGCAGCAATGACATTCCTCTAGAAGTCCTAGCCCGTACCGGCGGAGGTCGAGCAACTGACACGTTCCACGTTGTGGAGGCGCCCTCTCTCCTCGGTGGGGCGTTTGAATCACGGTTCTTCGTGTCTGGTCTGCGTCACGCGGACGTCGATCTCAGCATTATCAAGTCGGTGCAAGCTGGAGACACGCTCATGCTCCGGCCCGACCCTGAGAATCCCGTGAACCAGTTGGCTATGATTATCGACACTGTCACGGGGCAGCAACTGGGCTGGTTGCCCGACTGGCTCTGCAATGAGGTCGCGATGCTGGAAGCCAACGAGTGGACCCTATCGCTCGAGGTTGAACGCGTTAACCCCGAGGCCCCGCCACGCTCGATGGTGCTCTGCAAATTGACCGCTGTCTCAGCATGACAAGATAATCCCGGGCATGTAGTTGAGGTAGTGGACACTCCTATCAAGGTGGACGGGGTGGCCGATGGAGAGGGCGCCAAGAACGTCGCATCGATAGGCATACGTTCGCCTCGCTTATCGTTATGTCCCTGCCTTGCGACGGACACAGAGAGTGATTCCAATCTCTCCTTAGCCCTGGTTCTGTGGATCACGTCGCCAAGCGCAGGCTAAGGGCCTCTGTCTAGGATGTGCCCATGGAAGTCGGCGAAGTATGGGCGTACAGAGAACGCGGCAGGCTGCCGTTGACACCGGTGGAAATCCTTGCTCTATCGCAGAAACCGCGGCCGTCGCGCGTGAAAGTAGGATTCACGGCAGACGAATTCGAGGGAGCCACCGCATGGGTCCCCCTTGGGCGCCTGAAGACGCTCTGGGGTGCTCATGAGCCGTTCCTAGAAGACGAACGCAAAATCGACGCCCTGTACGAGGCAGGCCGGCCGAGCGAGCATGAGATATTCCTCTCGGACGATATTTTCGACGAGTTAGGGAAAGGAAACTTCGCCTTTCGCCTACCCGATAGATTCGGCGTCCTCGAGATCACTGACGTGACGGTAGCTGCTCGGCTGACGGGAATGTCCTCCGAGGAACTACTCAGCGACCCACTAACCTACTCGACCGCCGGAACCGTTCTCGTCCCCTGGCAGACAGCTTGGGCAATTGTTAGTTCACTGATCGAGCGCAACCCGCGCAAGGTGGCGGATATCCTTTCACGATACCGGGCACGACTCGCAAAAGAACAGCAAGAGGCGCGGGCTGAACAAGCGATTTCTCGCTGGACCATCGGCGCAGATGAGATCCGCGACCGGCTCGCTGCCATTCGAGAGCGCTTCACGGTCCGGCATGAATACGATTTGCTGCTCGAGGTCATCGGCGAATCGGAGAACGCGCTTCTGCAAGATCATGTTGAGCTGCGTGCTGCAGCGGCAGAGCATGAAGCGCTGCTGCTTGAGGTGCTGCAGGTTTTCAAAGCGCGGAAAAGTGAAGAAGCTGCCCATCTTCGCTCACGGATTCGTGCCTCACTGGGATTGCCTTGCGAGGAATCAGGCTCGAAACAGTCCGAAGGTTAGCGGTGTTACTCCGAGGTCGAAGGGCTCCGGTCACGGGGGCCAGCGCACATAACCGGAAAAACTAAATACGACCCCAACCTCTTGCGCAATCTCAGAATTGCGCGCCAACACGCGCAGTCCGCACCGAGTCCGCAAAAGCCCCAACTCTCTGCGCGTTCTTCCAATCACCCACAACCGACACTTTGGCTCTGTGGCAACGATCCCGAGCACCGCCAACCACCACCAGAACCCGTGCGCAAGAACACCCTGTTCTAGCCGCCTGTCAACGGCCTCTATTTGGCACACGACTCCTCCCGTCATCTCCCGTCTGACGAGAGATGATCCCCCGCACCTCGTTTCAGCTAGCCTGAGAGTGTCATTGTGGACCTCGAATTCGCGCGTGCTTGCCGCGCAATGAGTGGGTACCATCGGAGGCATGAGCTACACGCCACCACCGCGGGTCGTCTATCAGCAGCCCGTCCAGCCGCCAGTTCCGCCGCCTGTCAACGGCATGGCTGTGGCGTCGCTCGTGCTCGGCATCATCGGCGGGCTCATCGGCGTGTGGGCGCCGTTTCCGATCTTCGGGATCATCGCGGGGGCCATCGCGTTCATTCCCGCCCTGCTCGCGATCATCTTCGGGCACACGGGGCTCCGCACGTCAAAGCGCACTGGTGCAGGCCGAGGGCCGGCGATCACCGGACTCGTGTTTGGCTACGCCACACTCGCGATCATCATCGCTGCGACACTCTTCTGGGGTTCAGTCATCGCGTTCGGCACAGACTCGGGCATGAGCACGTCGTTCTAAGCCCACCCAGCGCGCGGGCTTGACCCCAGCCAAAGCACCGCAGCCGGGTTAGTCCTTCTGTTCGGGGGACATACCCATCAGGAAGCCAACGACGGCTCCGATGCCGATGCCGACACCCGCGCCCCAGCCGACCCAGCCGAGCTGCGCGCCGATCACACCACCGATCGCGCCGAGAACGGCGACGCTCCCAACCATCCAGATCGTCGCTTTGCGCTTCGCGGGGTCGCGGGAATCGTTGTTCTCCATGCATCAACCGTAACGCGCGGCCGCCGAAAACACCCGTCGCCTTCCCCGTGGCCCATTTCCGCGGCCCCTGCCCCGAAACATATTTGCCCCCGCCACAGGGCGGGGGCAAACAAGTTCATCATGCCTGAGGCACAAACTCGGACTACTTGTCGCGGAGCTCGTCCTTCACTTCGTTGCGAGCCTTCACGGCGTCGCGCTCGGCCTCGGCGCGCTTGACGTCAGCCTCTGCGCGAACCTCGTCGGCTTTGTCTTTCAGCTTGTCGACGCCCTCTTCGACGGCGTCTCCGACCTTCTTCGCCGCCTTGGCAGCGTTGTCCTTTGCATCTTCAAGAAAACCCATTGTGTTCCCCCTTCGTTTGCTGCGGTGGGTCACTAGTATTTCGCGGCTCCCTGAAAGAAAACGCCCCGATTCGCCGCAACTTTCAGACAGATTTCAGTTGGATCGCGCTATCTTTCGCGAGCTTGGAGGCCACCGAGGATGATGTCGATGCCGCCGTCGAACGAGGCCTCGAGGTCGATCCCCGTGGCAGCTTCTTGACCGCTTGCGTCGTCGAGCAGCGCCCCAAACTCGGCCGCCTGTGTGTGCGTCTGCGTCGACTGCGCGTGGCCGAACGTGTACAGCAAGAGGGTCCGCGCACCCTCAACACCAACGAGCTCGGCGAGCCGCCGCTCGATCGCCGACGACCCGAGCCTGAACGCCTCGACAGTAGCGACGACATCGGCGCCGTCACGTACCGAGAGCATCGCGCGCCGCAGCGAGACGCAGAGTGCGCGCGGGTCGGAGGAGTCGAGGCGTACGCCACGCAGGATCTCGTCAGCCATGAGCGCAAGCAGGCTCTGTTTGTTCGGCACGTGATGATAGAGCGCGCTCGGCTGCACCTCGATCTCGGCGGCGACACGTCGCATCGAGCACGCTTCGAGCCCCTGCGTGGCGAGCACACGGAGCGCCGCGGCGACGACATCGGCTCTCGTGTTGCGCATCAAGCCATTCTATCTGTAACCTGAACACCGTTCACCAGAACACTGTTCAGGTTTGATTTTTTGGGAGTCCTCATGACCGCCACACCACCAGCAGCCTCAGCGCGGGGGCGCCGTAGCACCGCGACAGACCTCGCGCTCATCGCGAGCTTTGCCGCTCTCATCGGCGCGTGCTCGTTCTTGCCCGCAATTCCGATCGGCGTCGTCCCGATCACCCTCCAGACGTTTGCCGTCATTCTCGCCGGCGCCGTACTCGGCTCGACACGTGGTGCGCTCGCCGTGCTCCTCTGGATGGCTGTCGGCATCATTGGTCTCCCAGTGTTCACCGCCGGTGGTGCTGGCCTCGCCCCGTTCGCAGGCCCCTCGGTTGGCTATCTTGTTTCCTTCCCAATCGCCGCGTTCTTCACCGGATTCATCGTCGAGCGGCTACCCCGTCAGCGAATCGCGACGAGCATCCCCCTGATTTTCATTGCCGGCGCCCTGGCGTCGATCCTGATCACCTACCCGCTCGGAGCGCTCGGCATGGCGTGGCGCGCAGACCTTACGCTCGGCCAGGCGTTCGTCTTCGGCCTCTCGTTCATTCCCGGCGACCTGTTGAAAAACGTACTCATGGCGATCGTCGCCACCTCAGTCCACCGGGCTTTTCCAGGGCTGTTGCCAGCCCGCGGTCGCGCCGCGGCGACACCGGCGGCGCCCCCCACCGCCTCCAGCGCCTCCACCACCGCATAGGATCGCCTGGTGATCTCGTTCAACCAAACAAGCGTCGTCTCACACGACGGCGCCACGATCCTGCATCCGTTCTCGCTCCAGCTTACGGAGCAGCGGATCGCGGTCATCGGTGCGAACGGATCTGGCAAATCGACCCTCGCCAGGCTCATCAACGGCCTCGTCGAGCCAACCTCAGGGGTAGTCACGATCGAGGCAGCCGACACCTCGGCTCCACCGCTTGACACCGTCACTGACGGGGCAGCCGTCCGCCGGGCCGTCGGGTTCGTGTTCACCGACCCGGCCGCCCAGCTCATCATGCCGACGGTCATCGAAGACGTCGAACTCTCGCTGCGCCAGGAGCACCGCGACGCGGCAGAGCGCAGACGGGCCGCGCTCGCCGCGCTCGCGCGCTTCGGGCTCGACGGCTTCGCCGAGCGGAGCGTTCACGCGCTCTCAGGGGGACAACAGCAGCTTCTCGCGATCGCGACAGTGCTCGCGACAGGGCCACGGATCCTCGTCACCGACGAGCCCACGACCCTGCTCGATCTGCGCAACACCCGCATCATCGGCGACCTACTCACGTCGCTGCCACAGCAGGTTGTGATCGTCACCCACAACCTCGAACTTGCCGCGCGAGCTGACCGGGCGCTCGTCGTGGATCGCGGTCGCATCGTCTATGACGGCGAAGCGGCGTCGGCGATCTCGCACTATCGCGATCGCGTGGCGGCGGCGTGAGCATCGCCTCGCCCCTCGGCGCCTACATCACGCGCCCGGGACCGCTTCACGCACTCCGGCCGGGCGCGAAACTTGTCGGGCTCTTCGCCTTCGCGATCGCGATCATTGCGGCTCCTGGCTGGATCGCCGCGCTCGTCGCACTTGCGATCGGCATCACGCTCGCGCTCCTCGCGGGGCTCCGAGGGCGCGACTTCTGGCGGGTCGCTCGGGCATTTGCACTTATCGGGGTCCCGCTCTTCGTCTTTCAAACGTGGAGCTCGGGCTGGGAACGCGGCATCGAGGTCATCGCCGACATTCTCGCCCTCATCTTCGCCGCGAGCGCAGTCACCGCGAGCACCAGGGCGAGCGACATGCTCGACACGATCTCGTGGGCCCTCACCCCACTCGCGCGTTTCGGCGTCGACACCGAACGCGTCTCGCTGACGTTCTCGCTCGCCATTCGCATGATTCCGACGGTTCAGGATCTCGCGCGCGACGCGCAGCAGGCCGCCCGAGCTCGCGGCCTCGACCGCAGCCTTCGCGCCCGGACCGTGCCGCTTGTGCTCCGCACCGTCTCCCAGGCACAGCTCACGGGTCAGGCGCTCGCGGCGCGGGGCATCGGCGATGCACAGGCCCCGTAGGCTAGAGCCATGGCTGAATCGCACGAGATCCCAGAGGGCGTCGACGAGAACTACGAGAACGAGGCTGCGCGAGCCGCGCTCGTCGCGTTCACTGCATCGCCAGACTACGAGCACCTCGCCACGTTTCTCACTGCGCTGCGCGAGGGCTACCTTGTCGTCGACGTGACGGGCACTTCGGCAAAGAAGAAGGGCCCAAGGGTCCGCACCATCCGGTCGACCAAGGGCCAGCTCGTGCTCCCTGTGTTCACATCGATGGCCGAGCTTCGCGCGCTTGCCCCCACCTCGGGTGGAGCTGAACTCAAGGGCGCGATCATGCCCGCACGCGCGGCGTTGTCGCTCATCACAGCAGACCGCTTCGTCGCTGCCGAGTTCGACAAAGCGTCGTCCTCGCTCGTGTGCCTGCGGAAGTTCATCATGATCGTGCTCGGCGACGACGAGATCACCGCCGAGTCACTGCAGGCGTAACCGCGCGCGCAAAACGCCCCCTCTCGCGAGGGGGCGTTTTGCATGCGCGGGGGACGTACCCCCGCTTCGGCTGTGCCGTTACGTGTCGTTACTTGCCGACGCGGAACGCGCGTACGACCTGCACGACGCCAAGAACAACCATCGAGATTCCGAGCAGCCACCACAGCGTCACCGCGCCCATGAGCGGGGAGAACATCAGCGTGATACCTGCGATCACCGAGATGATGCCGTAGATGATCGTCCATACCTTGTTGTCCGACTTCGACGCGGTCGCGAATGCGAGGATGCCCTCGAACAGCCAGAGAATGCCAACCATGATCGAGAACATCAGCGCGGTCACAACACCAGCGAACATGAGGTTCGACATGATGATGACGCCACCGACAACATAGAGGATGCCGAGCAGGATGTGCCCGACTCGCGACCAGCCTCCGAGCCCGCGCGAGAAGATCGCCGTGCCGAAGTACACGATGCCAGTGACGATGGCGTATGCGCCGATGAGCGCCGCGACGAGCGTCAGCGTCACGCCGGCGGAAGTCTTCGGCGCGAAGATCACAAAGAGGCCGAGAACGATGGCGATGAGACCGCCAACGCCGAACAGCACGCGTGCGCCGTCAGTAGCCCGTTCCTCGACCGGGCGCTCCTGGGTATCTGTTGCAGTCATATTCGATGCTCCTATCAGCATTGCTCGCGCCCTCAAGCGGGCGTATGTACTCACCTTCTCACTTTTCGCGCGCAAAGTGGTGAATTTTCGTGACCGAATTGGTGGGCCATGACTGTAGGTTTTCTTTTAGTGGGCTATGCATTTTATGGCGGCGACACGGCCCGAATCGATCCGCAGAGCAGTCTCGCCAACACCGCAGCGATAGGCTTGTGAAACGCTCGGCCCCAGGGCCGACCCACACTCGAAGGGGATGTCATGAGCACCGGATCGCACGGCGACGTGCAACTTGAAAACGAGCACTTCCGCGTCACCCAGTGGACGATCAAGCCCGGTGGCGTCATCCCGATGCACCGCCACGACTTCGAGTACGTGGTGATCCCGCTTGTCACAGACACCATGCGGGTGACAGGGACCGACGGCAGCGTCTTCGACGCGACGCTCGAGCACGGTGTGAGCTACACCCGGCCCGCGGGCTCGGAGCATGAGGTCTCGAACCCGTACTCAGACGCCGACATCGTCTTCGTTGAAGTGGAGAAGCTCGCGTGAGCGCGCTCATCATTCGCGCCGTTGACCCCGCCGAACGGGCCGCGTGGGAAGCCACGTACCGCGGATACCGCGACTTCTACGAGAAGGAACACGATCCAGCCGTCTTCGACACTGTGTGGGGCTGGCTCCACGACCCCGCCCACGAAACCCGCGGCCTTGTCGCTGAGCTCGGCGGCGAAATCGTCGGTCTCGCACACTACCGCCGATTCGCCCGGCCGCTCGTCGGCTCGACAGGCATCTATCTCGACGACCTGTTCACGACCCCGGCGGCGCGCGGCAAGGGTGCGGCATCGGCCCTCATCGGCCGGCTCGAAGAGATCGCGCGCGACGAGGGTGCGACGCTCGTCAGGTGGATCACTGCCGACTCAAACGCAACCGCTCGCGGACTCTACGACAAGCTCGCAACGCAGACGCCCTGGGTTACCTACGACATCACTGTCTAGGAGATCTCGATCCCCGCGCGCAGACGCTCGGTCCCCGTTGTAGGGCCGGTAAAGCCGTGCGGCATCGGGTGCCCTGAATCGTCGACGGCGACGAACACGATGCTGTCGAGCCGCAGGATCTCCTGCCCAGTAACCACGTTGTCTACACGGCAGCTCAGCGTGATCGAGGTACGGCCGAACGCAACGACGCGGTACTCGAGTTCAAGAAGGTCCCCGCGATTGGCTCGTCCGACGAAGTCGACCGCCGACATGTGCCGCGTAACAAGGTCTGTGGTGCCGAGCTGCACGACAGCGACAATCGCCGCCTCTTCGTCAACCCACTCGAGTAGGCGGCCGCCGAACAGTGCGTCGTGCTGATTCAGATCTTCCGGCTTCACCCATTTGCGTACGATGTCCCTGTGCCCGCTCATAGCTAAAGCCTAGGCGACGGCGCTGCCAGCCCCGGCCGTAGACTGAGGGCATGGTTGTCTTCGCAGGAATCCTGTTGCTCGTAAACGCCGCCTACAACGTGATCGTGTGGCCTCGGTTCTGGACCCGCGTAGCTCAGGACCCGCGCGCTCGCGACGAGCAGGGCCGCGCGACCAAGTTCCTCACCGTGCACGCAGTGCTGATTTCGATCGCACTCCTCATCGCCGCGGTGTCGGCCGTGGTGGGCGTGCTCGTACTCACGGCGGGCTAACCGGCCAGTCCCTGACCGACCCGACCTTGCCGCGCCCGGCACGTCTGCGCCCGGCACGTCAGCGCCCGACTCCACCGTGCCCGACTCCACCGTGCCGCGCATTTGGAGGTGGCAGTTGTTGTCGCTTCAGCGGCCGCCAGGCGACAACAACTGCCACCTCGCGACCTTGCAGCGCCCCAGCGCCCCAGCGCCCCAGCGCCCCAGCGCCATGGTCCCGACGACTGGGGCCGCACGAGCCAAAGGGCCGTGAGCCGCAAGAAATCGCGACCCACGGCCCTGCACGACTACGCCGCGCTACTCGGCTTCGTCGTCGGCGGTGTTTTCGGCGAGTTCACCCGCGTCGTCACCAGCGTCATCGTCTGAGCCCTCGTGCCCAGAGGCAGTATGCGTGGCAGGGCCGAGGTGCGACGCACCGCCCTCACCGACCCAGCCGTCGCCCGGGGTTCTGGCTGGATCAGAGTCGTGATCCGGCAGTGCCTTCTGTGTTTCTTCAGCCATAGTCGCTCCCCTTTCAGCGGTGAAACGTGTGCCACAGAGTCTACGCAGCTTTGGGCGGCACAACCAGGGCTTTCTCCGAGACGCGCGATCCTCAGCGCAGACTAATAGGATGGCGGGATGAAGCGGATCCTGACCTACGGCACCTTTGACCTGCTCCACTGGGGCCACATTCGGCTCCTGAAGCGCGCGCGAAGCCTCGGTGACTACCTCGTCGTCGCCGCGTCGACCGAGGAGTTCAATGCGGGCAAGGGCAAGAAGACCTACCACGACTTCGAGACGCGCAAGAACATGCTCGAGGCCGTGCGCTACGTCGACCTTGTCATCCCCGAGGACTCGTGGGATCAGAAGATCGAAGACGTCCGCAAGTACGAGATCGACACTGTCGTCATGGGGGGCGACTGGGAGGGCGACGAGCGCTTCGAGATCCTTACCCCCTACTGCAACGTCGTCTACCTCGACCGCACCGAGGGCGTCTCGACAACCAAGATCAAGCGTGACCTTGGCGTGAACTCGTAGCAATCGAGCGCACGCCGCAGTTGCGGCGTGGAATGCGCAAGCGGCCGGCAATCCATTCGATCAGGATCGCCGGCCGCTTCGCTATCTCCACGCCGTTTGCCGGGGAGGCTAGAGCACCTTCGAGAGGAACGCCTTCGTGCGCTCACGCTGCGGGTTCGTGAGCACCTCGACGGGATCACCGGATTCGACGACAACGCCACCATCCATAAACACGAGCTTGTCGGCGACCTGCTTCGCAAACCCCATCTCATGCGTGACGACGATCATCGTCATCCCGCTCTCCGCGAGCCCCTTCATCACGTCAAGGACCTCACCGACGAGCTCCGGATCAAGCGCGCTCGTTGGCTCATCGAACAGCATCAGCTTCGGGTCCATCGCAAGCGCCCGCGCGATCGCGACGCGCTGCTGCTGGCCGCCAGACAGGTGGGCCGGATAGTAGTCGTGCCTGTCGGCAAGCCCCACCCTGGCGAGTAGCTCCATCGCGCGCGACTGCAGCTGGGACTTCGAACCCTTCTTCAGAAGCGTCGGCGCCATCATCACGTTCTCGAGCGCCGTCTTGTGTGGGAAGAGGTTAAATCGCTGGAACACCATGCCGATGTCGCGGCGTTGCTTCGCCGCTTCCCGTGGCCGCATCTCGTAGATCTTGTCGCCGTGCTGCCGATATCCGACGAGTTCGCCGTCGACCGAGAGCCTACCTGCGTTGATGGTCTCGAGGTGGTTGATGCAGCGCAGGAACGTCGACTTGCCTGAGCCCGATGGACCGACAAGGCAGAGCACTTCGCCGCGCGCAACCTCGAGGGAGATCGACTTCAGTACCTCGTTCGAACCGTACGACTTCGAGATTGCCTCGGCCTTCACCATCGGCGTCGTCGTGAGTGTGCCGGTCATCGTCCGCCTCCCCCTGTTCCGGAGTGCGGGGGCACGATGCTCGTACGCCCGTCACTTTCGGTGTACGTCGGGTGGTCGTTCTCGACCTCGCCGACGACTGTGATTGTCTCGGTCGCGACGCTCGGGCGTTGTACGTCGGGTCGCTGTCCGACCCCCTTCGCGAAGTGCTTCTCAAGGTAGTACTGGCCCACCATCAGGATCGACGTGATGACGAGGTACCAGATCGACGCGACGATGAGCATCGGCACGGGCTGGTAGGTGACTGCCGCGATGTCGCGTGAGCGGGTGTAAAGCTCGAGGGTGAACGGAACTGCTGTGACGAGTGATGTCGTCTTCAGCATCGAGATGACCTCGTTGCCTGTCGGGGGGATGATGACGCGCATCGCCTGCGGCAGCACAACACGAGTCATCGTATGCCACCACCCGAGCCCCAGGGCGGTCGCAGCCTCGTCCTGCCCCTTGTCCACCGCGAGCAGGCCTGCGCGCACGATCTCTGCCATGTACGCAGCCTCGTTCAGCGCGAGACCGATGACCGCGAGCGTGAAGAAGCTGAGCAGCTCCTTCGTCGCAATGGTGACCACGGCGTCAGTGAACGGGATTCCAAGCTCGATCGACTTGTAGATCGCCGGCACAAGACCCCAGAACGTGAGCTGGACGTAGACAGGGGTGCCCCGGAAGATCCATAGGTAGACCCAAGCCACCACGCGCACCACCGGGTTCGGCGACAGCCGCATCACGGCGAGTGCGACGCCAAGCACGATCGCGATGATCATCGAGTACACAGTGAGCTGCAGGGTGTACCCGATTGCCGACACGATCCGCGTATCGAAAACGTAGGTACCGACCTCTGCCCAGTTGTACACGGGGCGGTTTACCGCGGCGTCGTAGACGAAGATCCCGACGAGCACGATGAGTACGACGGCGAACACGGTCCGCCACGGGTGTCGAAGCTTGATCGCTTCGATGGGCGCCGGCTCCGCGTGTTGCACGGGGCCATCGGCTGGTGAGTGTGTCATCTCTACACTTCCTCGGTCATTGAATAGGGCGGCCAGCGTGTGTCACTGGCCGCCCCTGCATCCGGTTACTAGTTCGCCCCGGCGTTGATTGTTGCCTCGTCGAGCGCGCCGGACTCGATGCCCGCGCCCTTGAGGATCTCAAGGTAGGTGCCGTCGTCGATGAGTGACTGCAGCGCGGCCTGGACAGCCTTCGTCATGTCGCTGCCCTTCTGCGTCGCGAAGCCGTAGGGAGCCGCGTCGAACATCTCGCCAACAGCCTCGAGCTGATCGCTGAGCTTGCCAACGGCGTCGCCCGTGACCGGCAGGTCGGCCGAGAAGGCGTCAGCCTTGCCATTGATCACGGCGTTCGTCACCTCGGGCTGGCCGTCGAACGGCAGGATCTCGATCGCGTCCTTACCTGCCGCCTCGCAGGCCGCGGACTTCGCCGGCAGCTCGTCCGTGTGCTGCACCGTTCCGGTCTGGACGGCAATGGTGAGCCCGCACGCGTCGTCGGGGTCGATGTCCGAGCCAATCGGCGCCGCCCACTGCGAGCCGGCGTTCAGGAAGTTGACGAAGTCGACCGACTTCTGGCGCTCGACGTTGTCCGTGAACGACGAGGAGCCCATGTTCAGCACGCCCTCTTGGATGCGGGGAATGATGCTGTCGAACCCGAGGATCTCCCACTTCGGTTCGAGGCCAAGCTTCGCGGCGACCGCCTCGGCGAGGTCAACGCCCCAGCCAATGGGCTCGCCGTTCGCATCCTTGTACTCGTTCGGCGGGTACTCGGCGTCGGTGCCGATCGAGAGTGCTCCGGAGTCCTTGACGTCGGCGGGAAGCAGCGCAACGGCCGCTTCATCTGCCTGAATTGTCGAGGCCGTTTCGTTGCCGCCGCTGGTCCCCTCCTTCTCGGCGTTATTCACGCAGCCAGTGAGCGCGAGCGCTGCCACTGCAGCAAGGGCTGGGAGTGCGTAGCGAATCTTCATCGATTCCTCCTTAGTGAGGGTGGGGTATTCAGACAGTGAAACCTCGAAGCCGAGTGTAGCGAGCTACACCACTTCGGATGTAGCCAGAGTATCTATCCGGCTCCATACCCGGACTGGATCATGGGGTTTTGTTGTCGAACTGTGTCGGGGAACTGCCGACACGCCCTGCCTGGACTGTGAAATACCTACGATTCAAACAAGACCCCGAGATGACGCTTTCCGCAGCGCCTCTTCCTTCGAAGACGCACCGAGCTTCTTGTACACCGACCGGAGCTGACTTTTGAGAGTATTCAGAGTCACAAAGAGCGTGTCGCTAATCTCCTGGCGCGAGAGGCCGCGGGCCAGGAGACGCAGCACCTCCAGCTCCCTTCCTGTGAGCAGTTCTCCCTGATTCGGAAGCCGATCCATATATGTCACGGATACCTTGGCGAGCTCTGGCCACTTAGGGACGTGCTGCTCTCCGAGCGCTCTCAGCTCAGCCGAGAAGTACGTCGCTTCATGCGCATCCAGTGGCCGGTCAAGCTGGCCAACCTCCTGAAGCGCGTTTACGGCGCTGGCACTGTCCCCCTGCGCGAAGTAGGCGCCAGCGAGGATCGATACTCGCCAGATCTCCATTCGCCTCAGGTGCACCGTGTGCTGCCTGATTTCTCTGGCCAGGGCGATGGCCTTCTGCGAGGTGCCCGTTTGAGCCTCGAGCAGGGCGCTCATCACCCGTGTCAGTACAACACTTTGATCCGCCCGCGCCAAGTGAGTCTTGGCCTGGCGCAACGCTCCGGTCGCAATGTGATTGGACGCCTCGGCGAGGGCCAGTACGCTGCCCGAGTAGCCCTCCCCGTCCGTTCGCGCGAATGGAAGCTTCGCCAAATGCTCAAGCCTTCGCGAGACGCGAGAGTACGCAGCAGCCACTTCAGGAACGCGGTACTCAGCGTGGATAAAGAAGGGCCACATCTCTCCAATATGGGATTGGTCAAGCTCAGAGAGAATACGGATGCCAACGACAGGATCTTGTTCGACCATCACCTCAACGAGAGCTACCGTCACATCAAGTGAGGCTTCCAGCCAACTCGCGGTGCGAGGGGTCGAGGCGGCGCGGGCCACTAGATTAGCCGCAACGACAGCGTCCCCAAAGGTCGCATGAATCAGTGCTGCCCGGGCGAGCGCCTCACGATGCAAGAACTCCAAGCCAGGAGTCGTCGCTCGCAGCTGGGCTTCCTGGAAGCTTGTAAGCGCTGCGGTGAAGTCGCCGGCGAGCATCTCAGTGATTCCTCGCTGCACGGCGACGAACTGCGGCCAGCCGTCACAGGCGTCGCGCAGGGGGTGGATGGTCGCGGCTCCCTCGCGGAGCCCCTGGCTGTGGCGCGCGGCCGCCTTCGGGTGCCCCTTCAGCCGAAGATCGAGCATATAAAGGAGATGTGCTTTGGAAGACAGCGCGGCAGAGCCACGGTGCCCGACGCCGTCAGCCACCGCACCGATACGCAACCGCCGCGTCTTTCGCGGCGACAAGAATAGCTGCAGCACCTGCGCAATGTCGCTGAGCATCGGATCGGCGGCGACAGTCGCATTGAGAATCCGAAGCAAGCGCGCCGGGGGGACATAGAAGCACAACACGAGCCCGTGCTCGTCTACGAGCGTGCGCACCGTTCGGTGGTCTCCGTCGTCAGCAGCCGCGAGAAAACTCCGCACGATCTTCGTCACGTTAGCGGAGACGCCCCCACAGGTGCATTCACTCCCCATCGTCGCTCCTCATCGACACAGGCCGCGCCCTGGCCCGTTGGCACGTCACCCCTGTGCGCGTCGAAGGTGAGCATACTGCTTATTGGCCTTCTCTCGTGCCCAGTGAAGACGCCCGCACGGATGATTCCGCCCGGCGCATCGCAAACTTCCAGGTGAACACGCGGACGAGTGAGGAATTGGCGGGATTACGCCAGCGATCGGCGGATTGCGGCATCGCAACTTGTGGAGGGTGATCCGAGGGGTGAAACCCTCGCGAACGCTACACGGCCGCCCGGGTGCGCGTGCGAGAGTGATGACCGCACTGAGGGGGAGTGCGCACTCGCCAGTCGGCAGAGAGCATCTTGCTGAGCCCGCAACACCGATTGCGGACTTCAGTCGCGCGCGCCGAAATCGCCCCCACAGGCTCTCTTGCCACTGGTAGTAAAGGAAACATTTTGAGAATCACAAAGGTACCGCTCAGGGACAGGTTGGGGGCTCCCGGAGTCCTCGGTCTGCTGCTCGTCGCGCTGCTCACCCTCGGCTCCGCTTTCACGGTGCCCGCGGCCAACGCAGCCACAACCAACGTGTCGATTACCAACGCACAGCTCGACAAGAGCTCGGCGGGCAGCGGTGACAAGATCCGCATGTCATTCAACTGGGCCGTGCCGGATGGGGCGCAGCCAGGCGACACCTTTACTATCGTGCTCCCCGCCGAGGTTCGCCCTGCGAGCACCGCAAAGTTCGATCTTGAGCGGAGCCCGGGCGAAGTTGTGGCTGAAGGCAGGTGGAGTGGCAATACAGCTACCTTCACCCTTGCCGAGTTTGTGCGCGGCAAGCAGAACATTCAGGGAAGTGCCTATTTCTCCCTCGCATGGAACCGCGACAACGTGAACACCATCGACGGCGCCGACTACGACCTCCACTTCACTGGCACAAGCTCGTGGACGCTTCCGCTCACGCTGCTTCCAGATGG
The DNA here is from genome assembly GCF_024399335.1 of Leucobacter aridicollis. Lineage (NCBI taxonomy): Bacteria > Bacillati > Actinomycetota > Actinomycetes > Micrococcales > Microbacteriaceae > Leucobacter > Leucobacter aridicollis. The sequence continues at coordinate 217,165 of NZ_CP075339.1, read as the reverse complement.
CCCCGCCGGTACTGGTCAGAGCAACTCGAAAGTCGGCTGGTGGCTCAGTGACGATCAGGGGTCAGTAACCCCGAAGGGTCAGCTCGGTTGGGTTGTGTACCTCAATACGGGCACGTCGACTCCGGTCGATCCGACGATCACCATCACGGATACGCCCGGCGCAGGCTCACACATAGACCTCGACTCGGTTGAGGGTTACCTCGACAATCAGCCCCTCCGGAAGGAGCGCTACTCGGTCTCGCGCCTCGGCGAGCACGGCGTCTCGATCACTCTTGTCGGCAACTATCCCGGCGAGCAGGCTGTCTACGACGGTGAGAACATTTACTTCCGCTACGCGAGCGACCTGCTGCCCGGCGAGAAGGGAGTCTTCACGAACTCCGCCACGATCACCGGCAACAGCGATAGCCCCCAGCATGTGACAGCCGAGGTTCGCCGCGATGGAGCCGGCGGCGACGGTAGCGGCAACCAGCCACCTGAGAAGAAGGTCGCTCCCGTCGCGCCGACCGTCACCCAGGCCATCTGCACCCAGGACGGCACAGCGACCGCCCCGACGGTCACCGTCGCAGAAACCGCAGGTGTTACCTACACGACCGCGGGCGACATGAAGGCCGGCTCGGTCGTCACCGTCACCGCCTCGGCCGGCACGGGCTCCTTCCTGACGCCTGCCGAGGGCTGGACCGTCTCTGCCGACAAGAACACGGCGACGATCAAGCTCACCCTCGAGGCGGTCTCCTGCGACCAGCCCGTCGCCCCGGTGACGCCAACCGTGACCCAGGCGATCTGCACCGAAGACGGCACAGCGACCGCCCCGACTGTCACGGTCGCAGAAACCGCAGGTGTTACTTACGAGGTTGCCGGTGAGGTGAAGACGGGCTCGACCGTCACCGTCACGGCAACCGCCAATGAGGGCTCGTTCCTCACCGAGGCCGGGGGCTGGACCCTCGCCGCGGACGGCCGCACCGCAACCATCGAGATCACACTCGATGTCCCGAAGTGCACAACCAAAACCCCTACAACCACTCCACCACCGATCAAGCCGGGTGCTGAACAGCACACTCCCCCAGCAGCACACTCCCCCATCGCTGCAACCGGCTTGGCGAGCGCACCTGTTTTCCTCGGCAGCGCTGCACTTCTCGTACTCGTTGGTCTGATGGTTGTGGGCGCGCGCCGGAAGGCGTAGTCACGGCCGGCTCACACGGCCCCGCGGTGTAGCCGCGAACGTGTGAGGCGCAACGGCACCAGGTGGGTTCCGCTCTCTTCGGAGGGCAGAACCCACCTGTGTTTCTGCGGCGACACGGCAATACCGGCACGAAATGCGAAACGCCCCTCACGAATGTGAGGGGCGTTTCTCGTGGCGGAGGATAGGGGATTTGAACCCCTGAGGGCGTGAACCCAACACGCGTTCCAGGCGTGCGCCATAGGCCGCTAGGCGAATCCTCCTTATCGGCACGGCGAACCGAACCAACGCCGACAAGTCTAGCGTGTTCGCGGCGCACCTCGCGCCACGCGCTTCTGGGAGGGAGCCGCAAGTGCGCGCTGGCCGCACCGTTTCATCGCATCATCACGAGAACCGCGGCAGACCCAGCCGCCCACAGCCACAATCGGCACTTTCAATTCACTCCAAGTAAATTGTCAGGAGAGTCGCCCAAATTGGCGGAATTCCGCCCATCTCGCCACGCATTGCGCGCCAAAGCAGACCAGAATCCGCCCAACAATCCCCGCCGAAGCTTGAATGTAACGGAAACGTAACGCATACTGGAAAGGTTGCAGGCCCACCGGTCTCGCAATAATCAACGTTTTGGAGTCTCTGAGTGCCATCACCCGCCAAACCCTTTGTGGTCTCGCTCGTTGCAGCTGTGACCTTCGCACTGGGAGCAGCCCCCGCAGGCGCAATCGAGACTGAAGAGTTCACCGCAGCAGCAGCTGCACCGACGATCTCTCTCACGACGCAAGCCCTGAGTACCGACACCGGAACCGCGCCGCTCGCGCCGATCAGCTCGGTACTCGCGGAGTCCGAAAGTGCGAACAGTTCTGCAGCGCACGGCTTCGACGTTGACGCGGCAATCGCTGCGGCAACCGCCGAACTTGGAACGAGCCGCGCCACCGGCTGGGGAGCCCCCGGTGAGTGCATCGTTTCGGCTCAGCGCTGGATCCGCGCCGGTGGCGGCGCCTGGACCGGCGGCGGCGATCCCGTCGCGAACTACGCTGGCGCACTCCGACTGTCACCGACCGAGGCGCAGCCCGGCGACGTGATCCAGTACGAGCACCTCCAGTTCCCGACCTCGTGGGTCTCAGGTGTGCACACAGTGCTCGTGACCGGCGTCAACGACGACGGCACCTACCAGATCATCGAATCCAACAACCCGACGGGCTCCGGCTACGTGCAGGCCGACGAGTCGTGGGTACCGAAGCCTCCGGCAGGCTTCCAGGCAGTGGCCTGGCGCTTCTAAGCGCTACGAGCATTCCGTTCACACACCGGGGCTACGGATCCGGTGTGTGAGCGTATCTACTAACGCCCGAGCACGCCTTCATAGAGCTTGACCATCGCTGCGGTCTTCGCGGACTGCAGCAGTCGATCTCCGGCCGCCGCCGGCACACGCAGTTCTGCCGGCCGCTTCGCGATCTCGGACACCGCTGCCCGCAACGACTCCGCGAGCGCCGAGACGCTTGCGTCCGCTGCGAGCCACGCGGGTGAGACGGCAAGGTCTGTGAAAATGTTCTCGTCGCAGAAGATCGTCGGCGTACCGAGCGCCGCTGCCTCGTACGGGGTGAGGCCCTGGGTTTCGAACCCGATCGACGTCTGCACGAGAGCGTCGGCTTCACGCATCGCTGCGAGCGCGGCTTCGTAGGGCACGGGCCCCGCGACGCGGACACGGTCTTGTAAACCGAGCGCCACGATCCTTCGCTCGACCTTGCTAAGGAGCAGGCCGGCACCGTGGAGCGCGACATCGGCGTCGACCCCCGACTTCCCGAGCGCCTCGACGAACTCGAGCACCCGCTTCTCGCCGCTCATTCGCCCGAGCCACACGAGCCGAGGGCGCGACCGCTCAGTCCGCTCGACAGCGCGCACTGCGCCAATGAGCTCGTCGTCGACCCCGCCCTGGGTGACCTCGACGCTGCGGGCGACTCCGTGCTCTTCAAGTTCTGCCGCGAAGTGCCCGGATGGCGCGGTGACGAGCGCGGCCCCGGCGGTGAGCTCGGCGAGGTAGCGCCAGGCTCCCGGGGCGCTTGTACGAGTCTCGGCACGCTTCTGCCGTGGGACCCTGCCAACGGCACACCGTCGCCAGGCGCGCAGGCCCGCGAACGCGAGGGGAGCGAGCGGGGTAACTGCCCGCGTCCCCTCGTCGACGTTGTTGTGCATCGTGAACATGACTGGCAGCCCGTGGCGGCGCGCCGCGCGTAGCCCGATCATCGCTCCCCAGAAGTCACCCTGGATATGCACGAGGTCGACCGGACCCGCGCCAGCAGCTGCCCGCGCTGCGAGCGCCCTGTCAAGCGCGCGATCACTGCGCCGCCCAGGCAGGGTGATTCCGTACTCGCGGTCTCTCGTGATCGACGTCGATGGCAGGTCAATGTAGGCGGCACGGTCTGCTGGCGCGACCACATAGCCCCGTCGGTGAAGCGCCGGCGCGGCAATGCTCACTGTGTGGCCAGCACGCTCAAGGAACTTGCGCTGGAGACGCAGCGCGACCTGCACACCGCCGAGCGAGTCGGGGTGCTGGTCGGTGACGATGAGCACGTGCATAGCGCGCGCTATGCGACTGGAGTGCCCCGGTACAGGGACTCGAAGGTATCCAGGGTGCGGTCGATGTCGTGTGACTGTACCGCGGTCAGCGACTCCTGCTGCATTCGCTCGTACTCTGCCGCGTCTGCCGTGAGTACCTTTGTCAGCGCGTCTGCGAGCTCGCGATCGTTGCCGGCCTGGAACAGGTAGCCGTTCTCACCGTGGTGCACGAGGTGAGGCAGTGCCATCGCGTCGGCAGCAACGATCGGCAGGCCAGAGGCCATTGCCTCCATCGTCGCGATCGACTGCAGTTCGGCGATCGACGCAATCACAAAGACCGAGGCATCGGTGAGGTGGCCGCGCAGCTCCTCGTCTGTCACACGTCCGGTGAAGTGCACGCGCGAGGTGAGCCCGAGCTCGGCGACAAGCTTCTCGAGGTTCTTGCGCTGGTCGCCGTCGCCGACGATCGTGAGCGTCGCCTTGAGTGTCTCGTCGAGCCTGTCGAGCGCGCGGATAATGACGTCGATCTCCTTCTCGAGCGTCACTCGCCCGACGAAGACGAGCTTGTTCTGCTCGCGCGGCCCGACAATCGCGGTGTAGTCGCTCGCACGGAGTCCGCAGCTCACCGGCAGCACACCGCGGCGGTATGTGTTGCGCTCGAGGAAGTCAGCGGCGCGCCTGGTCGGCGTCGTGATCGCTTTCGCTCGCCTGAGCACCCTGTCGGCGTCGCGCCAGCCCCAGCGCACGAACAGCCGCTTGGCGCGCTCGGGGAGCAGCGTGAAGTCGAGCACGTTCTCGGGCATGACGTGGTTCGTCGCGACGACCCGGATCCCGCGCTTTGCCCCCTCGTGCGCGAGCGCCCTGCCAATCACAATGTGCGACTGGATGTGGATGACGTCGGGCTTCACCTGGTCAAGGATCTGCTTGACGTAGTGCCGCGCCCGCCAAGGCAGCACGAACCGCAGCCAATCGTGCGGATACCAGCGCCAGCTCGCGATGCGGTGCACAATCATCTGCTCACCCTCAATCGTTTCGCGGAATGCGCCGACGGTTTTGTGCTTCTTCGAGGGTGCCGCGACGTGCACATCGTGCCCCCGCCGAACGAGGCCTGCGGCGAGTCGCTCGGCAAAGCGCGCGGCGCCATTCACGTCTGGCGCGAATGTGTCGCAGCCGAGGAGAATGCGAATCGGCGTGCTGTCGGAGCTCTGGGTCACGGTGCGTTGTCGTCCTTTAACTGCATAGGGGTGGGCGAACGACTCAAGTGTATTCTGCGCACCCGGTGGGACCCTCAAGGATCGCCGACCCCACCGCTTCGGACTGCGCCGCGCCGCTCGAAGCCCACCCTGGCCAGGATCGGGGCGCGAGACATCTCGCCTTGATACGTACTTTTCTACCGGGTATCTTTGTGCCTATGCGCTTGCTTTCTGGAGCTTATCTCCCGACCCAGCAACCCTAGTAAGGTGCCCCGATTCCATTCCCCCGCCGCCCAGGTCATCGGAGCGCGCATCCGTGACGCACGGCTGGCACTGGGAATTTCGATGGATGACCTCAGTCACCTCGCGGAGCTCAGCCTCACCAGTGTCGGCAAAATCGAGCGCGGCGCGCAGAGCCCGTCGGCGGAGACGCTCGTCAGGCTCGCGACAGTCCTCGAGGTCGACGCGGGGTCGCTCATCAGCGGCCTCTCGTCACAAGACTTCGGGCAGCGGACAAGGCTGTACACGGCCCGCGACTTCATCCGAGAGCAGCGGGCTCGCGAGCTCGGCGCCGACGCAACCAGTGACGATGGGATCGGTGGCGACCAGGCGGGTAGCGCAGACGCGACGAACGCGAGCTAACGGCTACTTGGCGTCGGCCTCGCCATCGAGCGCCGCATCCTCAGCGACGTCGTCAGCGGTTCGGTCGCGATTACGCCATGCGTAGATGCTCTCCGATGCTTCTTCGCGAGGCTTCGAGAGCAACAGGATCGAGAGCGATACTCCAATGAGCGCTGCAAGCACTGCAGCGACGATGCCCGAGACCATCATGGTGAGGCCGAGCGCGAGCCCGAGTGCGTACAGCGCGGCAAAAGGCACCGCGAAAAACAGCAGACGCAACACAATGTATGTGGTCCAGGCTTTGCGTTGTTCACTCACAGCGCCGAGTCTACCCGCGCAGACTGAGCACTCTCACTCCACTCCCTGAGGCTCGCCGGGTAACATGAGGGCATGGTCAGGTTCATCATTATCGGTGCCGTCATCGCCGTTGCGTTCACGCTGTATTCACTCGTTGACGCCGCGATGACAGACCACACCCGCGCCCGCGGAGTCAGCAAGCCCGTGTGGATCGTCATTATCGTTCTGCTGCCAGTCGTTGGCGCGGTGCTCTGGCTCATGATTGGCAAGGGAAATCCAGCGACCGGGCCGGGGTCCAAGCAACGGCTTGCCCCCGACGATGACCCGCGGTTCACAGGCCGCCAGCTCTCCGATGCTGAACGCGACTCGCTGCGCGACCTCGAGGCTCGGCTCAAGGAGCTCGACAACGAGACGTTCCCCGGAGAGGAACGTCAGGGCGAGGGGACCGGCGAGGACAAGGGTCAGGATCAGGACAAGACCCGGTGATGACCGGGCCGGCCCCCGCATCGATCTTTGCAGTTGAGCTGCTCGCGGGGCTCATTCGCCGCGGCGTCTCAGACGTCGTCGTCTGCCCAGGCTCGCGCTCTCAGGCGCTCGCACTCGCGGCTGCTGCGGCCGAGTCGGCTGGCGCGATCCGGCTCCACGTGCGCGTTGACGAGCGTTCTGCCGCATTCTTCGCGCTCGGCCTCGCCCGCGAGACAGGTCTGCCCGCACCGATCATCGTCACCAGCGGCACCGCCGTTGCCAACCTCGCGCCAGCAGCCTACGAAGCCAGCGAGGGCCGTGTTCCATTCATCGCACTGACGGCCGACAGGCCCGCCCACATGCGCGGCACACGCAGCAACCAAACAACCTCACAGCTCGACATGTTCGGCGCCGCAGCCAGGCTGTCGCTCGATGTCGAGCCACCGACGTTCGGGCCGACAGGCGATATCGGGCGCGGCCCCGATGCTGATCCTGATCGTCTTGCGTCCCGCACGCTTCGTGCGGCCCTCGGAGCCGAGGGCAACGCTCCCGCGGGGCCTGTCCAGCTGAACCTGCAGTTCATCGAACCCCTGTCAGGAACGGCAGGCTTCGAGCAGATGATCGCGGCCGGCTTCTCGGCCGCTAGCAGCGAGGGCGCCGAGGCACGGGCTGCGCTCTCAGTGGCCTCCGGGGACCCCGCACAGCGCGATGCGCAGGGCGGGGCCCGGGAGACGGTTGCCAGTTCTGATTCGGCGATCGCGGGAACATACGTTCACGCCGACGACGCCCTCACTGTAGTGATAGCCGGAGCCGGTGCCGGCGACACTGCCGAGCAGTTCGCGCGCGACGCCGGGCTCCCTCTCCTCGCCGAGGTCGTGAGCGGTTCCCGGTTCGGCCGCGAAGCCATCACCGCGTATGCGGCGCTCATCGACGACCCCGAGATCGGCGGGCTCACCGAACGCGCCATCGTCTTCGGCCACCCCACCCTCACGCGGCAAATCCCAGCGCTGCTGAAACGCGAAGACGTTGAGGTGTTCGTCGTTGACCCACACACTGGCGACAGCTACGCTCCAGCCGCTGGCGTCCACGTCGTGCAGACGGCTCGAGTGAGCGCCGACCACGACCCACGCACGCACAGGCGCTGGCTCGGCGCCTGGGTAACCGCGGACCGCGCTCTGCAGCAGGCACGCAGCACCGTGCACGAGCCAGACCTCGATGCCGCACGTGAGACAGGCTATAAAGAGCGCAGCGCGTACGCGCGCGCCGAGGTCGCAGTCAAGAAAGAGCCGATCACCCGCGAGCTGCTGGTGGAAAGCGTGTGGCGGGCAACGTGGCCTCACGACCGGCTCGTCATCGCCGCGTCGCGGCTCGTGCGCGTGCTCGACGGCCTGGCACCAGCCCGCAAGCTCGTCGTGCACGCAAACCGCGGGCTCGCGGGCATCGACGGCACGATCGCGACAGCGCACGGGATCGCCGTCGCGAGCCAAACGGATCCGGATCCAGCGCGTGCTGCCGGCACAACCCGCGTGATCATCGGCGACCTGGCCACGCTGCACGACGCCGGCTCCTTACTCCTTCCCGATGCACCTGAGCTGCGTCCGCGGCTGCAGCTCATCGTCGGCAACGACGGTGGCGGGACGATCTTCGACAGCCTCGAGGTCGCCGGCACGACGACGGCAACAGATTTCGAGCGCGTCATGCGTACGCCGCGGCAGGCGGACATGCGCGCGCTCGCCACAGCGTACGGCTGGGAGTACACGCGTGTCGAGACGAGAGGCGACCTTGAGCGCCTGCTCACGACCCCGGTCACCGGGCCCACGCTCGTCGAGGCCCCGATCGCCTAAGGCAGCCAGGGGACCACGGCAGCAGCAGCTCTGGCGAGCCAGGGCCCCAGGCCATACAGTTGCACTACGGCAACGGCTGCCTGGGCCGCTGCTCTCTGCGATCAACAACGGAGGCGACATGGCGAGCGAGTTCTGGGATGACGACGTTGCAGACCTCCTTCGAGTTGGCACAGGGTTCGACCTGAGCGCGGTCGACCCTTCATCAACGCCAGGAACGACAGCAAGCAAGAAGGCCGGGCAAGCCGAGCTCGCGGCCTCAGCACAGGATCTCCGAGAGCTGCAGGAACGCCTCTTCGCCCAGAGCAGGGCCGGGGCTCGCGAGCGCGTACTCGTCGTGCTCCAGGCGATGGACGCTGCCGGCAAGGGCGGCATCGTCAATCACGTGTTTGCACAACTCGAGCCACACGGGCTGCAGCTCACCGCGTTCAAGTCGCCTACCGACGAGGAGCGCAACCACGACTTCCTCTGGCGTATCGCACCCCGTGTACCCGGGCCAGGCGTCATCGGGCTATTCGACAGGTCGCACTACGAAGACGTGCTCATCCAACGGGTACGCGAGCTTGCGCCCGCGGATGAGATCGAGCGACGCTACGGCGCCATCACCGAATTCGAGCGCGGGCTTGTGGGGGACGGCGTGCGGATCGTGAAGATCATGCTGCACGTCTCGCCGGAGGAACAGGCACAGCGCCTGAGCGACAGGCTCGCCGACCCCGCCAAACACTGGAAGTACAACCCAGGCGACGTCGACGAGCGGCAGCTCTGGCCTGAGTACATGCGTGCGTTCCAAGTCGCCATTGAGCGCACGAACACCCCAGACGCTCCGTGGTACGTCGTGCCAGCGAACTCGAAGTGGTACGCGCGCGTCGCGGTGCAGCGGTTGGTAATCCAGGCACTGCACAGCATCGATCCGCAGTGGCCAGACGCCGACTTCGACGTTGCAGCCGAGCAGGCGCGTCTCGCGAAGACAGCGGGGCTGCGCTGGCCGTAGCGGGGCGGCTCCGGAGCTCCGGGGCTACGCCCCGAAAGCCTCCGTGATCGGGCGGAACTTCGAGACGGTTTCGCCGAGCTCGTGCTGCGGATCCGACCCCTCAACGATGCCGCCGCCTGCAGTCGCGACGATGCGGCGCGCGGGCACCTCGTCCCCGCCTGCTGTCCGTTGTTCACCGACTGCGTCGAGCTGTGCGCACCTGAGGGCGATGACCCATTCCCCGTCGCCGGCAGCGTCAATCCACCCCACGGCGCCCGAGTAGCGCCCGCGGTCAAAGGGCTCAAGCTCAGCGATCATTGCGACAGCGTCGACCGTGGGCGTCCCGGCCACTGCGGCCGTCGGGTGCAGTGCGTCGACGAGCTCGAGAGCGGTCGCCTCTGCCCCGAGTGCCGCCCCCAGGTCAGTCGCAAGGTGCCAGACGTTTGGCAGTTGTAGGGCGAACGGTGCGTCGCTCGTGCGCAGCTCGCTCACATGAGGGGCGAGCGCCGAGACGACGCTCTGCACGGCGAAGTCGTGCTCGTGCTGCTCCTTGGCTGAGCGAAGCAGTTCGTCGCGCGCCGCACGGTCTCGAACTGCATCCTCGGGGTGGCGCGCTCGGGTGCCAGCAAGTACCCGTGCCGAGACCGCCCCGCTCGTCGACCGAACGAGCGTCTCAGGGCTCGCCCCGACGAGGTTGTCGACGGCGAACGTCCAACAGTCGAGGTAGCGTTCGCTCAGGCGCTGCAGTGGGACGCGCAGATCCTGACCCGGGCGAAGCTCGCCTGCGACCTGGCGCGATAGCACGACCTTCTCGAGTTCCCCCGCAACAACCCTGTCTGTGGCCTCGCGGACGCCCGCGAGGTACGCCTCGATCTCACTGCCCCCGGCTGCACCGCGCACGCCGCTGGAATCTGCCGGCAGAAACTCGACGCCAGCCCAGGTAGCGGCGTCGAGCTCACGCTCTGCTGGCAGCACCTCTGCGGCCTCGCGACCAGCGCCAAGCTGCGCGGTACGGCCGAACTCAGGGCCCGCGGCGAGCGCTGAAGCGCCAACCTCCGATCCTGAGGAGGGGTTACTCACCGCCGTCACCTCAGTCACCCAGGCGGTTCCCCGATGGCGATGGATCAGCAATCGAGGAACTATGAGCACACTCTCAGCCGCGCTGTCGTCGGCAAAGGCGAACGTGCCGAACGCCACGAGCCCAGTGCCCGGCATCCCGACCGGATCGTCAACAACAGCCGCAGCCGCGATCTCGCGCCACGCACGCGACGCGGCCACAAAGCGGTCAGCACCAGTGAAACTCAGCCGCAAGACCTCGCCGACGCCCACACAGCCGCGGTCTCCGCGGTTCCAGTACAGGGGCGACTCCGGGTTCGCAAAAGCGAGCAGATCTGGCAATTCGCGGAGCACTCTCGTCACCGCAGAGAGCCTCGGAACTGCCCCCGTCGGGCGGACGGTCACTTCGGTCATCACCATGCCAATCTACTCGCCACCATCTGCAAGCATCCACAGAGGTACAACCGGCTACGATGGAACGGTGACTCGACCAGACACCACAACCAAGCATGCGACGGATGTTTCCGCCATGTTCGACGAGGTCTCGCCCAAGTATGACCTCCTGAACGATGTGCTCTCTGCCGGCAATTCTCGCCTCTGGCGAATTGCCACTACGCGGGCAATCGCTCCACGCAAGGGCATGCGGATCCTCGATCTCGCAGCTGGTACTGGCACTTCGTCCGCTGCCCTCGCCGCACACGGCGCGCACGTCACGGCCGCAGATTTCTCAGAGGGCATGCTCGCAGAGGGCCGCCGCCGCAACGCCGGCAATGACCTCATCGAGTTCGTCTGGGCAGACGCGACGCAGCTGCCGTTCGACGACGACAGCTTCGACGCAGCGACAATCTCATACGGCCTGCGCAACGTCTCGGAGCCCAAGCAGGCGCTCGCAGAGATGGCCCGTGTCGTAAAGCCAGGCGGCCGAGTCGTGATCGCCGAGTTCTCGCGGCCGAGCTCTGAGGCCGTGAACTGGGCCTACACGAAGTACAACCGTCACGTGCTCCCCCGCGTCGCTGGCATCATCAATCGCGACGCCGCGGAAGCCTACAAGTACCTCAACGAGTCAATCGAGGCGTGGCCTGCGCAAGAGGAACTCGCGAGCTGGCTCCGCGAGGCGGGCCTCGAGCGCGTCGCATACCGGAACCTCACGCTCGGGATCGTCGCACTACACCGCGGCTTCGTGCCGCGGTCAAAGCCCGCGGCCCCTGCTACGCCGGCCGCAGCACAGCCGGCCGCAACCAAGCCGGCCGCAGCCAAGCCGGCCGCAACCAAGCCCGCATCAGCCAAGAAGCCCGCCGCACCGAAGAAGTCGGCGGCCAAGCCGGGTTCAGCTACAGAAGAAGCGGCCGAAAGCGAGACCGGAAAGAAACCGGCGACGAAGACGTCAGCACAGAAGCCGGCGGCAGCGAAAAAACCCGTAGCAGCGAAAAAACCGGCGGCGAAGAAGCCCGCAGCTGATGCCGCTACCGAGGCCACCGCGACGCCAACCACGAAGTCCGAGACGAACAAGCGAGGCCACGAGTGATCCGCCAGAGCACGGCTGACACCACCACCCAGGCGCTGCCGATGCGCCTGTTCCGCAGCGCGGAAGATCGCCGTCAGGCGAAGGACCTGCAGCGGGAGCTTGACCTCATCGAGGCAACGCTCATCGAGAACCTCGGATTCGCCTCGGCTGTCGCCGACGCCCCCGCCCGCTACCTCGCTGAAGCCGGCGGCAAGCGAATTCGTCCGATGCTCACCGTCCTCACCAGCCAGCTCGGCGACGGCCCGAACGAGCTCGTGCGTCGGGCGGCAGTTGCCGTCGAGATGACACATCTCGCATCGCTGTACCACGACGATGTCATGGACGACGCCACGCTTCGGCGCGGGGTTCCCGCCTCGCAGGTTGTGTGGTCGAACTCTGTCGCGATCCTCGCTGGCGACCTGTTGTTTGCGCGCGCCTCGTCGCTCGTTGCGGGCATGGGCGAAGACGCGATCCTGCTCCAGGCCCGCACCTTCGAGCGCCTGTGCCTCGGCCAGCTGCACGAGACAGTCGGCCCGCAGCCTGAGGACGAGCACATTGCTCACTACATTCAGGTACTTGCCGACAAGACAGGCGCCCTGATCTCGACTGCCGCCCGCATGGGTGTCATGTTTGGCGGCGGCTCTGCCGAGCACGCCGACGCAGTCACCGAGTACGGCGAGCGCATCGGCGTCGCCTTCCAACTTATCGATGACGTCATCGATCTGTCCCCGAAGAAGGATCGCACCGGAAAGCGTGCGGGCACCGACCTGCGTGCGGGCGTCGCGACCCTTCCGCTCCTCCTCCTTCGAAACCGCGCCGCAGCAGGCGACGCCGAAGCGCAGGCGCTTCTCACCCGCATCGACGCGGGCGTGAAGGCTATCGCTGAGGGCGCCGATCTGTCGGTCATGGATCCAGAGGTTGACGCGCTCTACAACCACGTAGTGACGCGTGAGACCGAGGCCACCGCCAAGCGCTGGGCCGACGACGCAGTCGCGGCGCTTGACGTGCTGCCGAAATCGCCGGTGAAGCGCGGGCTTGAGCGCATGGCGGAGTCCATTGTTTCGAGGGAAGGGTAGTTCCGACAGTATGAGCAAGATGCGCCTGGCAATTGTGGGGGCCGGACCGGCAGGGATTTATGCTGCGGACCTGCTGCTGAAAGCAGAACGCGACTTTGAGGTCGAGATCGATCTCTTCGAGCAGCTCCCCGCCCCCTACGGGCTCGTGCGCTACGGCGTCTCGCCCGACCACCCGCGCATCAAGGGCATCATCACCGCGCTGCGCGACGTGCTTGACAGCGGCGAGATCCGGTTCTTCGGAAATGTCCGCTACGGCCAGGACCTGACGCTTGACGACCTCAAGCAGCACTACAACGCGGTGATCTTCTCGACAGGCGCGATCCGCGATGCCATGCTCGGCGTCCCGGGCATTGACGCCGAGGGATCCTATGGCGCCGCCGACTTCGTGAGCTGGTTCGATGGCCACCCCGATGTGCCACGCACCTGGCCCCTTGAGGCTGCGTCGGTGGGCGTCGTCGGCAACGGCAACGTCGCGCTCGACATCTCGCGCATGCTTATCAAGCACGCCGACGACCTGCTACCGACCGAGATCCCCGACAACGTCTATCAGGGGCTCAAGGCGAACCCGATCGAGGAGCTGCACCTCTTCGGTCGCCGCGGCCCGAAGTATGTGAAATTCACGCCGCTCGAGCTGCGCGAGCTTGGCGAGGTGCGCGACGTCGACATGGTCATCGACGAGCGTGACTTCGAGCATGCCGACCCGTATGCCGACGAGGTACTCGCGAAGAACAAGCAGGTCACAGTCATGACCCGCATCATGGACAAGTGGCGCGACGAGCAGCGCGCCCGCGAGGCTGGCGAGGTTGAGCCCTCGTCGCGCCGCCTGCACATGCATTTCTGGTCGAAGCCCGTCGAGGTCGTTGTCGAAGATGGCCGCGTTGCGGGCCTGAAGATCGAGCGCACGAGACCCGACGGCGAGGGCGGTGTGATTGACACCGGCGAGTTCGAGGTCATCCCGATGCAGTCGCTGTACCGTGCCATCGGATACTTTGGGTCGCCGCTCGACGAAATCCCGTTCGATGAGGCTCGCGGCGTGATCCCGAACGAACAGGGTCGCGTGCTCGATCTCGAAGGAAACCGGGTTCCCGGCGTCTATGCGACGGGGTGGATCAAGCGCGGTCCAGTCGGCCTCATTGGCCACACGAAATCAGACGCGATGGAAACGCTCGAGTGCCTCATGGCCGACGCCGATTCGTGGTGGCAGCCAGAAGATGCCGACGCGGAGACCATTCCTGAGCTACTCTCTGAACGGGGGGTGCCGTTCACAAACCTTGATGGCTGGCACCGTCTCGACGAACACGAACTGTCGCTCGGCGATGCCGCCGGGCGCACGCGTATCAAGGTTGTCTCGCGTGACGAGATGACCCGTATTTCGCGTGGCGAGTGATCGGATCCTGAATACACAACACTGACCAGGTGCGCGCCCACAACGCGCGCACCTGACCGGGCAACCCACCGCCCAAGGGAGGAACTCAAAGACGATGTTCGAGAAGATTCTGGTTGCAAATCGTGGCGAGATCGCGATCCGCGCGTTCCGCGCAGCGAATGAGTTGGGGGCGCGCACGGTTGCGGTCTACCCATACGAGGATCGCAACTCCCTGCACCGTCTGAAGGCCGACGAGGCCTACCTGATTGGCACCGAGGGCGGCCCTGTCCGCGCGTACCTCGACATTGCCGAGATCGTGCGGGTCGCGCAGGAGTGCGGCGCAGATGCGATCTACCCAGGGTACGGCTTCCTGTCGGAGAACCCTGAGCTCGCGGCAGCTGCGGCGGCAGTTGGGATCACCTTCATCGGCCCCGGGCGCAAGGCCCTCGAAATGGCGGGCAACAAGGTTGCAGCCAAGGAGCATGCAATCGCGGCCGGAGTGCCGGTGCTGCGCTCAACTCCCCCGTCGCAAGACGTCGACGCCCTCATCGCTGGCGCCGAGGAGATCGGCTTCCCAGTGTTCGCGAAGGCAGTCGCAGGCGGCGGCGGGCGCGGAATGCGCCGCGTCGAGCGTGCCGAAGACCTCCGCGAGGCCCTCGAGGCCGCGATGCGCGAGGCCGAAAGCGCCTTCGGCGACGCGACGATGTTCATCGAGCAGGCAGTCCTCCGCCCGCGCCACATCGAGGTGCAGGTGCTCGCAGACGGCACTGGCGAAGCAGTCCACCTGTTCGAGCGCGACTGCTCGGTGCAGCGCCGCCACCAGAAGGTCGTCGAGATCGCGCCAGCGCCGAACCTCACGCAGGAGCAGCGCGACGCAATGACCCGCGACGCACTCGCGTTCGCAAAGTCGATCGGATACGCGAACGCCGGCACCGTCGAGTTCTTGCTCGACACCGAGGGCGACCGGGCAGGCGAGCACGTGTTCATCGAGATGAACCCGCGCATCCAGGTCGAGCACACCGTCACTGAGGAAGTCACCGATGTCGATCTCGTGCAGTCCCAGATGAGGATCGCGGCGGGCGAGACCCTCGCAGACCTCGGCCTGACCCAAGACAAGATCAAGCTGCACGGCGCCGCCCTGCAGTGCCGCATCACCACCGAGGATCCCGCGAACGGGTTCCGCCCAGACCTCGGCCGCATCAGCGCGTACCGCTCACCGGGCGGCGGCGGCGTGCGCCTCGACGGCGGCACGATCAACCCGGGCTCATACATCAGCCCGCACTTCGACTCGATGCTCGCGAAGCTCACCTGCCGCGGCCGCACGTTCGAGGACGCGGTAGTGCGCGCGCGTCGCGCCCTCGCCGAGTTCCGCATCCGTGGCGTCGCCACGAACATCCCGTTCCTGCAGGCGGTGCTCGATGACGCTGACTTCCAGGCAGGCGACGTGTCGACCTCGTTCATTGAGGAGCGCCCCGAGCTGCTCACGCTGAACAAGCCGCAGGACCGCGCAACCCGCCTGCTGCAGCACCTCGCGAACGTCACCGTGAACCAGCCGCACGGCGCACGCCCGCAGACGATCGAGCCGCAGGTGAAGCTCCCGTCGATCGACCTCGAGGCTCCCGCGCCGGCAGGCGGTCGCCAGCGGCTGCTCGAGCTCGGCCCTGAGGGGTTCGCGAAGGCACTGCGCTCACAGACAGCCCTCGCCGTGACCGACACCACCTTCCGTGACGCCCACCAGTCGCTGCTCGCCACCCGAGTGCGCACTCGCGACCTCGTTGCGGTCGCCCCGCACGTGGCTCGTATGACGCCGCAGCTCCTCTCCGTTGAGGCCTGGGGTGGCGCGACATACGATGTGGCGCTCCGATTCCTCGGCGAGGACCCGTGGGAGCGTCTCTCGGCAATGCGCGAGGCACTACCGAACGTGCCGATCCAGATGCTGCTGCGCGGCCAGAACACCGTCGGCTACACGCCCTACCCGCCGAAGGTCGCACAGTCGTTCGTGCAGGAGGCCGCAGCGACAGGCGTCGACATCTTCCGCATCTTCGACGCTCTCAACGACATCGACCAGATGCGGGTCGCCATCGACGCCGTGCGCGAGACAGGCACCGCAGTCGCCGAGGTCGCGTTCTGCTACACCGGAGACCTGCTGTCGCCGAACGAGGACAAGTTCACCCTCGACTACTACCTCGCGCTCGCCGAACGCATCGTCGAAGCGGGCGCGCATGTGCTCGCAATCAAGGACATGGCTGGCCTGCTTCGTCCGGCCGCCGCCGCGAAGCTCGTCACGGCGCTCCGCGAACGCTTCGACCTGCCAGTGCACCTGCACACGCACGACACCCCCGGCGGCCAGCTCGCGACGCTGCTCGCGGCCTCTGCTGCTGGCGTCGACGCTGTAGACGCCGCTTCGGCCCCGATGTCTGGCACCACGAGCCAGCCCTCGCTCTCTGGCCTCGTGGCGTCGCTCGCGCACACCGAACGCGACACCGGCATCGATCCCGACGCCGTCTACGCGCTCGAGCCCTACTGGGATGCAGTGCGCACCCTCTACAAGCCGTTCGAATCGGGCCTCGCAGCCCCAACAGGGCGTGTGTACACGCACGAGATTCCCGGCGGCCAGCTGTCGAACCTGCGCCAGCAGGCGATCGCACTCGGCCTGTCCGAGAACTTCGAGAAGATCGAAGACATGTACGCGGCTGCCGACCGGATCCTCGGGCGCATTCCAAAGGTGACCCCGTCGTCAAAGGTCGTCGGTGACCTCGCGCTGCACCTCGCGGCCGTCGACGCTGACCCCGCTGACTTCGAGTCGAACCCCGAGCGCTACGACGTTCCAGACTCCGTCGTCGGCTTCCTCGCGGGCGAGCTCGGCGAGATTCCCGGCGGCTGGCCCGAGCCGTTCCGCTCGAAGGTGCTCGCGGGTCGCGACGTCTCGATCGAGGTCTCCCCGGTCTCGGCTGACGATGAGGCGAAGCTCGACGGCACCAGTGTCGAGCGCCGCTCGACGCTGAACCGCCTCCTGTTCCCTGCCCCGACCGCGCAGTTCGAGGACGCGCGCGAACAGTACGGCGACCTCTCTGTCGTCGACACGGGCGACTACCTGTACGGCCTTGACCCGAACGCCGAGCACGCGATTGACCTGAGCCGGGGCGTGCGCCTCTATGTCGGGCTCGAGGCGATCGGCGCGCCCGACGACAAGGGCGTTCGCACCGTCATGGTGCGCGTGAACGGCCAGCTGCGCCCAGTGTTCGTGAAGGACGAGCGCATCGCGGTGACGGCCGAAACCGCCGAGAAGGCCGACCGCACGGTCGCCGGCCAGATCGCCGCGCCGTTCTCGGGCACCGTCACTGTGAAGGTCGCCGAGGGCGAGTCTGTTGCCGCAGGCCAGGCCATCGGCACGATTGAGGCCATGAAGATGGAGGCAGCGATCACCTCACCCGTCGCGGGCGTCGTGAAGCGCCTCGCGTTCGAGGGGACGCGCGGCGTCGAGGCTGGCGACCTCGTCATCGTGGTCGAGTAGCGCTCCGCGCAAGCGCAGGCGAGGGGCCGGGTCCGCTGTTGCGGGCTCGGCCCCTTGGCGTTGCGGCGCTGGGCCCGACTCGCCCGCAGCCACCGCAGCCGCGTGGCGTTCCGGCGTCGCGTGGCGTTCCGGCGCCGCGTTCAGTCCGCAGGTGCACACGCTCTCTGCAGATGTACACGATTCTGACGCCGCCAAATCGTGTACATTCGCCGGAATCGTGTACATCGGCGCAGGTGCCGAAATGGGCCGGACAGGGCAGAACCTGCCCGGGCCGGGCTGCCCCAGCGTCCCGCTACGCCCCGAGCGCGTCGGCGAGTGCCGTCAGTGTCTCAGTCGTCCCGCCGTCGATTCGCACAGCAAGCGACGGGCGCCCGTCGACGGCTGTCGGCCCACGATTGATCACCGCGAGCGGGTTCCCGAGCCGTTCAGTCTTGTGCACGAGCCGCATCCCAGTGTTCACCGCGAGCGAGGAACCCGCGACGAGCAGCCCCGTCGAACGCGAGACGAGCTCAGCTGCGGCATCGAACACCGCGACAGGCACGGTCTCGCCGAAGTAGACGACGTCGGGGCGCAAGGTTCCCCCGCAGCCGGGGCAGAGCGGCACCCGAACGGATTCGACCTCGGTAACCAGGGCGTCACCGTCTGGCGCGACCTCAGCGTTCGCGTTGCGTTCCGCATAGCCGGGGTTCAACGTGTCGAACCAGCCGAGCACCTCGCTCCGTGTCCAACGCTCTCCGCACTGGATGCAGCGCATGATCCCACCGCCGCCATGGAGCTCGACCACGTTTCGCGATCCGCCGCGCTTGTGCAGGCCGTCGACATTCTGCGTGATGACGCCGTCGATGCGTCCCGCGGCTTCGAGCCGCGCCAACGCGCGGTGCCCATCGTTCGGCTCGACAGTGTTCATTCGGTTCTGCCCGATCCGGGCGCCTGCCCAGAATCTGCGCCGATAGTGCGGGTCTTCCGTGAACTGCGCGATGTTCATCGGGTTGCGAGGCGGAGTGCCGGCCCCGCGATAGTCGGGAATGCCCGAGTCAGTGCTCATGCCTGCCCCCGTGAGTACCGCGACAGGGCCGCGCTCGAACAGTTCACTAAGTTCAGCAAGCTGCGCTTCAGAGATTCCCACGTTCACGCTTTCGAGCTTAGAGCCCCAACGCCCCCTCGTCACCGAACTCTCGCTGCCGGCGTAACGTCACCAAACACTAGAATCGAAGCATGACCACCGCACGCGAAAAGCTCATCGAACTCATCAAGTCGGAGGCCGTCTTCCACGGCGACTTCACGCTCACGAGCGGCAAGAAGGCCACCTACTACATCGATCTGCGTAAGCTGTCGCTCGATCACCGCGCTGCCCCGCTCATCGGCCAGGTCATGCTCGACCTCATCGCAGATATCGATGGCGTCGTCGCAGTCGGCGGCCTCACGATGGGCGCGGACCCGATTGCTTCGGCGATCATGCACCAGGGTGTCGCTCGCGGCGAGGTGTACGACTCGTTCGTTGTGCGCAAGGAGCCGAAGGATCACGGCCGCGGCCGCCAGGTCGAGGGCCCGGACCTCGCAGGCAAGCGCGTCATCGTTGTCGAAGATACGTCGACGACTGGCGGCTCACCGCTCGCCGCCATCGAAGCGCTCAAAAAGGTTGGCGCCGAGGTCGTCGCCGTCGCGGTTGTTGTGGATCGTCAGGCTCCCGCCAAGGCACGCATCGAAGAAGCCGGCTACGAGTACCGCTTCGCGATCGGCCTCGAAGATCTGGGCCTCGCCCCACAGTAGCGGCCCTCGGCCCGGGTTTTCCCGGGCCTGACGCCGCACGTGTCCTGGACCAAAACGCCGCACGCCTCCGGGGTCACGAGACGGCTTCCGCGTTGTTCCGCGGCGAGCCTGTCAGGCCCCACTCCGACAAGCAAAGTAGCTCAGACCATGAACGCCTCAGTGCGACCAAGCCCGCTCCCCCTCATCGCCATCGGCATCCTCGGAGGGCTCCTCTCGGGTCTCTTCGGCATCGGCGGAGGAACAATCATCGTGCCCGCGCTCGCGCTCTGGCTGAGCATGCCGCAGAAGCTGTCTGCTGGCACGTCGGTCGCGGCGATCCTGCCGACGGCGATCGTTGGCGCGACGACGTATGCACTCCAGGGCAACGTCGACTGGATCGCCGCAGCGCTGCTCGCCGTCGGGATCGTCGTTGGCGCGCAGGTCGGCAGCCACCTGCTGTCCAAGCTGCCGGTCGGCGCGATCCAGTGGGGCTTCATCGCCTTCCTCGCTGTCGTGATCGTGAGCCTCTGGTTCGTCGTGCCGCAACGCGACGACGAGATCACGATGACCGCGCTCATGGGCGCCCTGCTCGTCGTGACGGGCTTCGTGACTGGAATCCTGTCTGGCCTGCTCGGAGTGGGCGGCGGGGTTGTCGTGGTACCGATCCTGATGTTCTTCTTCGGCGCGAGCGACCTCATCGCGAAGGGCACTTCGCTGCTCATGATGATCCCGGGCTCGCTCTCGGGCACGATCGGGAATTTCAAGCGCGGCAACGTTGATCTGCGCGCCGCCGCCTACATCGGCATCGCCGCGTCGGTCTGCGTGCCGTTCGGGTCGATGTTCGCAGGGTGGATCGACCCGTTCTGGGGCAACATCGCCTTCTCCGCGTACCTCGCGTTCATCGCGACGCAGATGCTCGTGCGCAAGATCAGGGGCAAGGCTGCCAAGTAGCGCCCCGCGCTGGCGCTAGTCGAGCAGCTCGGCGACCGAGCCGAGCACCTCGTTTGGCCGGAACGGGAACTTCTCGATCTCTGCCTTGTCTGAGATGCCAGTCATCACGAGCACAGTGTGCAGGCCTGCCTCGATACCCGCGACAATGTCTGTGTCCATTCGGTCGCCGATCATCCCGGTGTTGTGCGAGTGGGCGCCGATCTTGTTCATCGCCGAGCGGAACATCATCGGGTTTGGCTTGCCGACGACGTAGGGCTCCATGCCTGTCGCCTTCGTGATGAGGGCGTTGATCGCGCCGGTCGCGGGGAGCACGCCGTCTGGGCTCGGCCCAGTAGCGTCAGGGTTCGTCGAGATAAACCGGGCGCCCTTGTTGATGAGGCGGATCGCCTTCGTGATCGCGTCAAACGAGTAGTTGCGGGTCTCGCCAACGACGACGAAGTCGGGGTTGGTTTCAGTCATGACGTAGCCGGCGTCGTGCAGCGCGGTCAGGATCCCTGCCTCGCCGAGCACAAACGCCGAGCCACCAGGCTTCTGCTGCTTGAGAAAGGCGGCGGTGGCGAGCGCGCTCGTCCAGATCCGCTCCTCGGGAACCTTGATGCCGCTCGCGGCGAGTCGGGCAGAGAGGTCGCGCGCCGTGAAGATCGAGTTGTTTGTGAGCACCAGGTAGGGCTGCTCATTCGCAGTCCACTGCGCGATGAGCTCGGCGGCGCCCGGGATAGCCCGATTCTCGTGCACGAGCACACCGTCCATGTCAGTCAGCCAGCACTCAATGGACGGACGGTCTTGCTGCATCTCGCTCATGGTTCACAGACTACTCCGTGAAGGTGAACGCGACGTGGCTTTGTTGGCCTGGCACACTAGAGGCATGGATGTTCGTGCAGGCATGCTTCCGCGCCCCGAAGACCTCGTCGATATCGCTGCGCTCGTGCGCGCGTATACCGAGGTCGTACCCGACCCCGAAGTGCCGTCACAGCGAGTGGTGTTTGGCACCTCAGGCCATCGCGGCTCGGCCCTCACGGGCTCCTTCAACGAGGCCCATATTGCCGCCATCGCCGCCGCCATCGCAGAGTACAGGGAGGCGCAGGGCATCCGCGGCCCGCTCTTCATCGGGGCTGACACCCACGCCCTCTCCGCTCCCGCGGAGCACACCGCGGTCTCCGTGCTCACCACGCTCGGCGTCCACGTACTGACAAACGCCGGGCAGGGCGACGAAGCATACGTGCCAACCCCTGCCTTGAGCCACGCAATCCTCATGCATAACCGGGGCCGGGCGGCAGACGATCCTGATCGCGCTGACGGCATCATCGTGACCCCGAGCCACAACCCGCCGGGCGACGGCGGCATCAAGTACAACCCCCCGCACGGCGGGCCCGCAGACACCGACGCCACGAGCTGGATCGCCAAGCGCGCCAACGCCCTGCTCGAAAGCGGCGAGTGGTGGGCGCTCGCGGCCCCCCAGCCGCCGAGCGCGCCAGTCGTGCCTGGCGCCTACGACTTCCTCGGCGCGTACGTCGAGGGGCTCGCAAACGTGATCGACATGCGGGCGATCAGCGAGTCAGGGATCCGCGTCGCGGCCCATCCCCTCGGCGGGGCGAGCGTCGCCTACTGGTCGGCGATCCGCGACCGCTACGAACTCGACCTCACGGTGCTCGGCGCAGGCGTGGATCCGCAGTTCGCGTTCCTCCACCTTGACTGGGACGGGAAGATCCGGATGGATCCGTCTTCCGCCCAGGTGATGTCGACAGTGGCCCCCTACCGCGACGAGTACGCGATCGTCACAGGCAACGACGCAGACGCGGATAGGCACGGGATCCTGACCCGCGACGGCGGGCTCATGAACCCGAACCACTTCCTTGCCGTCGCGATCGACTACCTGCTCGAACACCGCCCAGACTGGCCTGCCACGGCGGGCATCGGAAAGACACTCGTCTCGTCGGCAATGATCGACCGAGTCGTCGCCGCGCACGGGCGCCGGCTCGACGAGGTTCCCGTCGGGTTCAAGTGGTTCGTGCCAGGACTCTCAGAGGGCAGCGTCGTCTTCGGCGGCGAGGAGAGCGCCGGCGCGTCCTTCCAACGGTTCGACGGGACTCCGTGGAGCACGGACAAGGACGGGATCCTGCTCTGTCTCCTCGCCGCAGAGATCGAGGCAGTCACTGGGCAGTCACCGTCCGAACGCTACAGCGCCCTCGTTGAGCGGTTCGGAGAGCCAGCCTACGCGCGCATCGACGCTCCAGCGACAGGCGAGCAGAAGGCCCGGCTCGCGGCGCTTTCGGCGTCGGACGTTGCCGAGTCCGAGCTCGCCGGCGACCCGATCACGTCGATCGCAACGGAGGCGTCAAATGGTGCGGCCATCGGCGGTCTCAAGGTCTCGACCGAGCGCGCTTGGTTTGCCGCCCGCCCGTCGGGCACCGAGGACGTCATGAAGATCTACGCCGAATCGTTCGCGGGGCCGAACCATCTCATCGAGGTGCAGGCGGCGGCGCAGGCGCTCGTCGCGCGGGTGCTGAGCTAGGTTCCGCGCTGCCGGGCGCTGGCCGGGCGCAGTCCGGGAGCTGGCCCCGGTTCAGCGCAGAGTCGCTGCGGTGCGTGCGGCTGCGACTACTGCAACGCCGCATAAGCTCGCCGCTCGCATGCCCCCGACCGCACGCCCGCTCGCGGTACGCTTGGGCTCATGTCACACTCCTCGGAACCCACGCGCAGCTACTCCTACCTGGGGCCCGCGGGGACGTTTACCGAGGCGGCCCTCAAACAGGTCGACGCGGCTCGGGGACAGACCTGGCGGCCCGTATCGAACCTTGGCGAGGCACTGAACGATGTCGTGACGGGTGTCAGCGACGCGGCGATGATCGCGATCGAGAACTCCATCGACGGCGGGGTGACAGTCGCGCAGGACGCGCTGGCGACGATCCCCGGTCTGCGCATCATCGGCGAGTACCTCGTGCCTGTGCGATTCGTGCTCGTCGCCCGGCCCGGCGTGAAGCTCGAAGACGTGACCGTGGTCGCGGGTCACCCCGTCGCGTACGGCCAGTGCCGTGCCTGGCTCGATGGCGCTCTGCCCCAGCACCGCCACCTCCCAGCGACCTCAAACGTGCAGGCGGCCGCCGACCTCTTCGACGATGCCAAGCAGGTTGACGCTGCAATCGCTCCCCCGGGAATCGAAGACCACTACGACGTCGAGGTACTCGCCGAAGGGATCGCAGAGAATCCAGACGCCGTCACCCGCTTCGTGCTTGTGAGTCGAGTCGGCCCCGTCCGCGAGCCGACCGGGGCCGACAAGACTTCGCTCATAGCCGAGCTCCCAGAGGACCGTTCGGGCGCGCTTCTCGACCTGCTCGAACAGTTCGCGACCCGCGGCGTGAACCTCACGCTGCTCGCGTCGCGCCCGATCGGCGATCGGATGGGCCGGTACCGGTTCGTCATCGACGCCGAGGGACATATCAAGGATGAGCGCGTGGCTGACGCCCTGCTCGGCGTGAAACGGTCGAGCCCGAACGTCGTGTTCCTCGGATCCTATCCGCGGGCCGACAGGGTCTCTGCAGAGATTCGACCCGTGCACGACGACAACCGCTTCCGCGACGCCCGAGACTGGCTGCGCGAGGTCATCGAGGGAGTGGACGAGGCGTCCGAGCGGTAGCGCCTATTCCGTTGCTTCGTTCCTTGCCCCCTTTCCCGCAAGATGAAGCGCTAGGCAGGCAAGCACACCCGGCACGTCAGCTGCCTCCTGCAGCTATACGTGTGCGGTGTGGCGGGCGAATCGCCGTGGGGAGGGGCTAGCCGAGTTCGCGTGCCCCTCCCCGCGGAAATTTGACGCGTGCAGTTACGAAGCAGATCCAAAAGCTACTCCCATTTCCCTGGAGAGCCCTCCGTCACCACATAAGATAAGCGACCGCCAGGAGCCCCAGTGCGACCGCTGCTACAAGGGCGATGAAGAAGGCCGTCAGGTTGCTTCTTTTTTGGTTTTCTTGATCCTTGGGTTGAATGAGGGTCGAAAAGAACTCAGCGCTGAGCAGGAAAAGCATAAACGCTCCGATCCACGCAAACCAAGGGATACCTGGGTGAAAAGGGATTATTACTGCAGTCGCGACAACCGCGATCAGCACATTGAATACGTGATTCGCCTTCGTAAGTTTTCCCATGGACTCACGCGCCCTCCTTCTAGACAGGCCTCCCCCTAACAAGAGATTGCAGTAGTCAAGACGCCTCCCGCAGCATTACAGGCAGCGCCCGTTACAATGCCAGCAATCGGAGTTGCGACACCGCTGGCGCCAAGTGTTGCGGGAATGCATACAAGCCCGCCCCACGCGATATTAAACGCCCAGGCCACCCACTTTGGCATGCAGACCCGAGCCGAAATTGCCCCGTTAGGCCCTTGGCCGCCTTTCGGCTCAGCGAGAATGGTCTGCGTCTCCTCATCGAAACGGAACGTGATATTTTGGTTTCCTTTGTTGTCGAGTTCGATTGAAGCGATGACGGCGCCATTCTCATCCCTCCACAAAGCCACATCGTCAGTGATGTTTACAGAGTCGCCTTCAACTATGTTCAGCTTGAGGCCATCTCCTGCAGGGTAAGCGGACCGTTCATTGCCTACCTGATCGTATGAGACCTGGGTTTCGCCTGCCGGAGGCTCGGCTGCGCTAGCAACACCAGTGCCCAGAGACGTAAGTGCGAGTGCCGTCACAACAGTGGCGACCAGAGACCGTGTGAATTTAGGCGCATACATAACCCTTTCTTGAAATTGACTGGGCTGCTGCTCTGATGAAATGCCACGGGCGTCCCTCGCCACTTGGCAGGCCGGAACAGGAGCACGTACGAACACTCTAATTCACATTTGGCGATGAATATCTCTCAATTTAATATCGCTTGTAGCAAGATACGACACTGAGGGTCGCCTTGGTTTCAGTCGAGGCCCAGAAAATCAAGCGGGCTACCAACCAGCGCTTGAGCCGTCCGCAGCGGCAGGCTCGCCGACTGATCTGCTTCGGCGCACAAACATCTCGAGCGCACACCTTGAACCAACTGTGCAAGGCGTGCGCTCGCTACAACCATGTGCCGGAGTGGCGCAGCTTTGGGGCAAGGTCGGCCTGGTCGGCGAGCCAAGGAACAGGCGCGTAGCCGCAGAGTCAGGCCGACAGGCTGTCAGGCCGACAGACAGGCAGGCCGACAGACAGGCAGGCCGCCCGACAGCCGAACGACCCACAGAACGCACCTGTGCCATAGCGCCTAGTCTTCTTGACAGCGCACTATTGCGTAATGCACACTAGTGCGTAACAGCGAACATATGAGGGGGTCCGAGTGGACGGAACGCAGCTACTCAAGGGCGTACTCGACGCCGCCGTCCTCGCGGTAGTCGAGCGCGAAGACGGCTACGGCTACGACGTGGTGCGGCGCCTCAGAGAGGCTGGACTCGACGAGGTCGGCGACGCCTCGGTCTACGGCACGCTGCGGCGACTCTACGCAGCCGGGGCGCTATCGACATACGTCGTTCCCTCTGATGGCGGGCCCCACAGGAAGTACTACAGCATCACCCCGGGTGGGCGAGAACTGCTCGAAGAGCAGCGTGGCAGCTGGCACCAGT
The DNA here is from genome assembly GCF_024399335.1 of Leucobacter aridicollis. NCBI lineage: Bacteria > Bacillati > Actinomycetota > Actinomycetes > Micrococcales > Microbacteriaceae > Leucobacter > Leucobacter aridicollis. The sequence goes on along the minus strand of NZ_CP075339.1, from coordinate 191,263 downwards.
TCTCCGAGACTCTCAGCGCATTGATCTCACCGCAGCCGACGCACCAGCCCCCGCCTCACCCCCAGCCATCACTTCCCCAGACGAGCCCCGAAGGAGTCACCGAATGAACGCCAGCGTCTCACTCACCAACGCCCAGCGGGCCGAGGCGTTCACGACCGAGGTGCGGGCTCACCTGAGCGACCTCCCCGCAGACGAGCTCGACGAACTGCTCGACGGTCTCGGCGCAGACCTCACCGAACGCCTCAATGAAGGCGATGCCCTAGGGGATGCAGCCCAGTACGCCGAAGAGCTCCGGCAGGCTGCCGGGCTCCCGCCCCGCGGCCCCGAGAAGCCCGCGAAGGTCACAGTCGCCGAGAAGTTCACCAGCTTGAAGCAGCGGGCCGCAGACTGGTTCGACGCGACCCCAGGCAGGCAGGGCTTCCGCGACCTGATGGCCTCACTGAGGCCTGTCTGGTGGGTACTCCGTGCTGTCGTCGGCGCCTGGGTTGCTCTCCTGCTCCTCCGGCACCCACTCGTGAACGGCTTCCCGGTCTCGTTCTGGTCACTGGTGTTCACTCTCGGCTTGATCGTCGTAAGCGTGCAGTGGGGCCGGGGCCGATGGCTGCCGCAGCAGTGGATCGTGCGGGTGCGCGACATCGCCAACGTCGCAGCGGTGATCCTGACAGTGCCGTTCCTCGCAGCGGGGTGGGCCAACATCAGCACTCCGCACTACGACTACGTCGTCGAGGAAGCGAGCACTCAGGGCCTCGCACACAACGGCGGCCAGGTCACGAACATCTACGCGTATGACTGCGCTGGCAACCTCCTGGATTCGGTTCGGCTCTACGATCAAGACGGCAAGCCCATCACCACCATGGGCGAAGACGAGTCGACTGCGCCAGACAGCTGGGTTCAAGCTGAGGATCGCAGCTACGCGCACTCATTCAACCCCGCCGCCCGCGATGCCGAGGCGTGGAACGTCTTCCCACTCAGCAACGCGCCCTACTCCGACGTCACGGGCGAGGCAGGCACCCCCGCGGCCGCGCAGCCCCAGAAGCGCGAACTTCCGCCACTGTCTCGCGACTGTGTCGACCCGGCGGCGAGCGCCGAGGGGGCGGCCGACGGCGCCGAGGAAGGCGACAACCCCGCGGCAGAGGGCGACATCACCGAGGGCGCAAAGCAGGGGGAGGAGTCAACACTAGCCGAGGGAGCGACCCGGCAACAGCGGCCAGCCGACGGCTCGACCCCGCCCGACGCCACGACGACCTCCGCAGTCACGCCAGCGAATCAGACCACAGCGAGGCAGTGAGATGCTATTCAGGCCGCTGCCACCCGGGAAGCACGCGGACGATGAGGGCACCCGGGTCCACCTGGCCTCGGACCTTGACCGCAAGGCCGAAGTCATCGCCGTCGAGCTGAACAGGCTCAGGGCCCTCCACGGCAAGCGCGTACTCGCGGGCGCGGACATAGGTCACATTCTTCGTATCGTTGACGAGGTCGATGATCCGGCGCCCCGCCTTCGTTTTCCGAAGCACGCCGTTCTCCCAACCGATCTTGTTCCAGATCCTGATCCACGAGAACGGACCGAGCGGCCGAAGCGCGACCACGTCGAGGAGTCCGTCGTCTAGGCTCGCGTCGGGAATGAGGAGCACGCCGCCAGGGAGCAAACCACAGTTGCCGATCATCACCGTGTAAACGGTCAGGCGCTTCGCCTCAGATCCATCCATCGAGTACTGGATCTCGAGCGGCTTATCTTTGACCATCGTCCGCACGCCCGCGTCGACGTAGGCGAGCCAACCGACTCGCTTCTTCAGCCTCGACCGGGTCGCTCGGATGGCGCGGGCGTCGAGGCCCATTCCGGCGAGCACGAGGAACGCGTGCTCCTCTTCTTCCGAGGCACCGCTCTCATCCGCAGGGCGCACGATCGTCATACTCCCGAGGTCGATTGTCCGGCCAGACCCGAAGAATGCTGCCTCCACCGCGGCCGAGAGGTCGCCGAGCGGCATGCCAATGTTGCGGGCGAGGAGGTTCCCGGTGCCCTGGGGCACGATGGCGAGCGACACCTCCGTGTACCTCAGCCCCTCGGCGATCGCCCGGATCGTGCCGTCGCCGCCCGCCCCCAGCACGACGCTCGCGCCGTCGGAGACGGCTCGCTTCGCCGCACCGAGGCCAGCATCGTCGGCTTCAGTCTCGTACCATCGCGTGCCCGACCAGCCGGCTTTCGACTCGGCCGCTTCGACGGCGCTCCGCAGCCCCGCGATGTCAGTTTTCAGCGGGTGGTACACGACCGCGGCGTGCGGCTGCGTACGACTGGGGACCATGGTCATGGATCAATCGTAGCCGCGAGCCCGGCGCGCTAGGCTAAGAGGGTGATCGATCCAGTACTTCTCCGCAACGATCCCGACGTCGTGAAGCGCTCACAGCGCGCCCGAGGCAACGATGAGTCGGTTGTAGACGAGGCGCTTGCGGCTGATGCTGCGCGCCGTGAGGCACGTGGCGAGTTCGAGCGACTGCGCTCGGAACAGAAGTCGGTCGGCGAAACCGTGAAGACCGCGGCGAAGGAAGACAAGCCTGCACTCATCGCCAAGGCACAGGAGTTTGCCGCGCAGGTAAAAGCGGCCGAGGCTCGTGCGAAAGACGCTGATCAGGAGTTCGAACGCATCGCATCGCGCATCGAGAACATCGTCATCGACGGTGTCCCCGAGGGCGGCGAAGACAACTTCGTCACGCTCCGCACTGTCGGCGAGGTCCCCGAATTCGATTTTGAACCACGCGACCATCTCGCCCTCGGCGAGCTGCTCGGCGCGATCGACATGGAGCGCGGAGCGAAGGTCTCGGGCGCACGGTTCTACTTCCTGCGCGGCGTCGGCGCTCGCCTCGAGATCGCACTCATGAACATGGCGCTCGACCTCGCGATGCGCAACGATTTCACGCCGCTCATCACCCCGACGCTTGTGAAGCCCGAGATCATGGGCGGAACCGGCTTCCTGGGCGAGCACGCCGACGAGGTGTACCACCTCAAGGATCAGGATCTGTACCTCACAGGCACAAGCGAGGTCGCGCTCGCCGGCTACCACTCCGACGAGATCCTCGACATCTCGCGTGGGCCCGTCCGCTACGCCGGCTGGTCGACGTGCTACCGGAGCGAGGCAGGCTCGCACGGCAAGGACACACGCGGCATCCTCCGCGTTCACCAGTTCAACAAGCTTGAGATGTTCGTCTACACCGACCCCGCGGACGCCGAGGCCGAGCACGACCGCCTTGTCGCATGGCAGGAAGAGATGCTGCAGGCGCTCGGCCTGAGCTACCGCGTGATCGATGTGGCGGCTGGCGACCTCGGCTCGAGCGCTGCGCGCAAGTTCGATATCGAGGCGTGGGTGCCGACGCAGGGCACCTTCCGCGAACTGACATCGACGTCGAACTGCACGACGTTCCAGTCGCGCAGGCTCCAGACGCGGTTCCGCACCGAAAGCGGTAAGACCGCCCCGGTTGCGACGCTGAACGGCACGCTCGCAACGACTCGCTGGATCGTCGCGATCCTCGAAACTCACCAGAACGCTGACGGCAGCGTGACGGTACCCGAGGCGCTCCGCCCGTACCTCGGTGGACTTGAAGTACTTAGCCCGGTAGAAGGAACGTAATCAATGCAGGATCGCCACATCATCGCCCTCGACCTCGACGGAACCGTGCTGCGTCACGGGTTTGAAGGCGCGGGTGACCATGCCGCTGGTGGGATCATCGATCCCGAGCTCGCTGAGGCGATCCGCACGCTACACGAGGCCGGCCAGGAGGTCATCGTCTCGACAGGCAGGTCGGTCGACGCGACGCTGCCGATCGTCGAACGCCTCGGCATTCGCCCCGAGTGGGTGGTGACGGCGAACGGGGCCGTCACGCTGAAGCGTGACCCCTTCGGCACCCGCGGGTACCGCCGCGAGTACGTGGAGGCGTTCAACCCGACCGATGCATTGCAGAAGATTCGCCCGCAGCTCGCCACCGCGCACTTCGCTGTCGAGCTCGCAGACGGCACATTCCTCTACACGAAGGAGATCCCGTCAGGGACGCTCCCAGCGAACCAGCGCCGCGTCGCGTTTGAGGATCTCCTCGGCGTTCAGGCCGCCCGCGTCATCGTGTTCTCCCCCGACTATCGCGTCGAGGAGTTCATGAGCGCAATCGAGTCGCTCGGTCTCACCCACGTCTCCTACGCTGTCGGCACGAGCTCCTGGCTCGACATCGCGCCTGACGGCGTAACAAAGGCGAGCGCCCTTGAGGTACTGCGGGAGAAGCTCGGCGTGAACGCAGCGAACGTCTTCGCAGCCGGCGACGGCCGCAACGACATCGAAATGCTCGAGTGGGCGGGCCGGCTTGGCGTTTCGGTCGCGATGGGTCAGGCCGTCGACGAAGTGAAGGCTGCAGCAACTGAGGTCACTGCATCCGCCGAAGCTGGCGGGCTGCTGCTCGCGCTGCGCAAGCGTTTCCCCGAGCTCCTCTCGGCCTAGCTCCGGGCCTGGCTGCATGGCCCGAACCCGAATTCTGTAACCCCTTTCACGCCGAGTGGAACGATTCCCCGCGAACATTTGGTAGGCTCTTCTGCGGAGGGTTGTCCGAGCGGCCGAAGGAACTTGTCTTGAAAACAAGCAGGCGGTAACCCCGTCTCAGGAGTTCAAATCTCCTACCCTCCGCCAGGTGAAAGCCCCCGATCAGGTACTTCGTACCGGGGTCGGGGGCTTTCTCATTGACAGGATTCTCCCGGCTCGCCTCAGGCTGCCCTCAGGGCTGTCGGGTAAATTAGGGAAATCTTGCGGGACTTTTCTGTGCCGCAGCGACTAGCAAGGGGAACACCGCATGGCGAGAAGGACGCAGGCAGAACAGCCGCGCCGATCAGTCGTACGCCATGGAAAGCTCTCCCGTTCCTCCTCAGTCAAGAACTTCAGCAGGTTTCTGCTCACCACTGTCCTCGTGATCGCTTTTTCGGGCGTCGCTACTGCCGCGTATGCGCTATGGGGGTTCGTCAACAGCGCAAAGACAATTGACCTTGGCACCTCAAACGAGGCCATCGGAGCCGGGAAGCAGACAATCGACGGCGAGCTCACGATCCTGCTCGCGGGCTCTGATACGCGCGCTGGCCAGGGTTACGACGATGGTGAGGAGGGCGAGCTCAACGATGTCAACCTCCTGCTCCACATCTCCGCCGACCACAAGAACGCCACGGTTGTCAGTTTCCCGCGCGACCTGATGGTCCCCATCCCGAGCTGCCCGAGTGAGGACGGCGAGGAGGGCTACTACCCCGCGATGAGCGAGCAGCAGCTTAATACTGCGCTCGGCTACGGCGGGCTCCCCTGCGTCGCGCGCACGATCTCTGAGCTCACGGGTATGGATATCCCCTATGCGGCCATGATCACGTTCGACGGCGTTGTCGGCATCTCGGAGGCAGTCGGCGGCGTCGAAGTCTGCCTGACCGAGCCACTCGTCGACCCGAAGACTGACCTCGATCTACCTGCGGGCATGAACACGCTTGAGGGCTGGGAAGCCCTCCAGTTCCTCCGCACCCGCTACGGCGTTGGAGATGGCAGCGACATCTCGCGCATCAACAACCAGCAGGTCTTCATGTCCTCGCTCATGCGGAAGCTGAAGAGCGCCGAGACGCTGTCTGACCCGTTCAAGGTCTGGAACCTCGGAAAGGCAGCCGTTGACAACATGCTGCTCTCCGAAAGCATGAAGAGCATCCAGTTCATGCAAGCTGCCGCTGGAACTGTTCGCGACATCGATCTTGGCAACATCAACTTCGTGCAGTACCCGACTGTCGACCACCCATACCAGTCGGGCCGCCTCCTGCCGAACACCGAGCTTGCAGCGGTGCTCATGGAGACGCTGCAGAGCGGTGAGGCGTTCGATGTCACCGGCACCGGTGGCGCTGTCGCAACGCCAGACGACGCAACAACTGAGACCCCCGCGACGCCAGAGACGGAAGCGCCAGCCACCGAAGCTCCCGCGACGCCAGAGGGCGAGACCCCCGCGACCGACGGCGGCACCTCGAGCGGTGGCGACCGCGTGCAATTGCCCCCCGAGATCACCGGCCTGAAGCCAGATGTCGAAAGTTGCTCGGTGGGTCGCACAAACTACTAGTCCAAGGATTTCCTGGCTCAGGATTTTCCCGTTAGACTAAGTGGCGTTGCCTGCTCATGGAGACGTGCCGGAGCGGCCGAACGGACTTCACTGCTAATGAAGGGTCGGGGTTAAACTCGACCGGGGGTTCAAATCCCCCCGTCTCCGCCATAGACAGGTAACACACGAAGGCCCCACTCCTCGGAGCGGGGCCTTCGTGTTTGTGCGGCACGTAACCGCAGCGAATGGTAACTCCCAGCGCGCATCCTCGACCTTCCCGACGCATTGGGGTAGCGTGTAGGCACTCACACCAGGGGGAGTGATGCGGAAGACGTTTGCAGGCGCCATCACCGTGGCCGTCGTCGGCCTCACGGCCGGCGGGGGCTTGCTCGCCGCGTCTCCGTCTCCCGCACACGCCGATCACCCCGGCACGGTCTGCTCGTATTGGGGCGGCGAGGCCGACTCGTTCCACGTTCGTGTGGATTGGCTCGCCGGCCGCAGCTTCAGGGTCGCGATCACCGACTTCACGCTCGTCTCCCAACCAAACCCGACTGGTGATGCCTTCGCGCCGCTACCGCTTGAGCCGAACCTGCGGGTCGGCACCAATACGGTCGAGCTTGGCGACGGGCTCGCGGTCTCAGATGTGTCGATCTCGCAGGCAGTAGCACTCGAGCCGGCGGGGACCGCGACGGATGAGCCGATCGCGAACTACCTCCGGCTCGAGCCCGCCCCGTGGGAGCGCGTCGACGTCGGAGAACACTCGATCACCTGGTTGCAAGACATCGATGCGCGCAGCGACGAGCGAGGCAGCCAGGTCACGCCACAGGCTGGCGGCAAGGCGGCAGAGCTCAAGGCGGCGTCCGCCGGCGTGCTCGATTTCACACTCACCGTCCCCGACGCCGCCGCCGGCGAGGTCGTCCTGTTCAGCGGTCTCACTTCGAGCCACACCGACGCGACGTTCAACAGCGGGTCGGGGGCCTGGGTGCCGGGCGCGCCGCACGCGCTCACGGTCGCCGGCTGCTCGGTTACTGTCGAGCCCGTGGAGCGCGACACCGGGGCGCAGGCCCCCGCGGAGAGCAATGTCGAAGGCCCCCCGGAACCTCAGGGACAGGCGGAGCGCGAGCACACCGAACCAGACGCACATGCGCCCTCGCGAGGCGACGCCGCGGCGACACCGGATGACAACCCAGATCAGGATCGGGCCACCCCAGAGCCCTCCCCTTCGCCTCCCCCGCAGGGCTCCAAACCTGAGGAGGCTGAGGATCCCCGGATCGCTCGGGCCGGCTCTCCCTCGGCGCTGCTGACGATCCTTATCGCGGGTGGGGCAGCGATTCTCGGCATGACACTCATCGCCGGTTCACGGCAGCGCTTGTAACAGGGGTTCTCTCAGGCATCGCCTGTGAATCCCACAGGGTACTTGGATAGCGTTGAGCATCCGCTACTCCGGGAGGCACGACATGAAGCACCCACTCGCCGCCGTCGCGGCAATCGTTTTCACAGGCTCGCTGCTTGCGGGCTGCTCCGGCACTGGGGAGCCTGCAGCACCGACGGACTCGGCGCCCTCCGCCGCAGAGATCGAGAAGTTCATCGCCGACGGCACCTTCCCCGAGGGCTTCCCGTCAGACGCCAAGGACGTTCGCGTCGCGCAGCAGGGCAAGCAGGTCGCGGCCTCTTGGAAGGGCAGCCCGATCGATGCCGATTGCGTGCCAAGCACCGACGGCCCTGGTCCGTACGCGAGCCTACTGCTGCTCATGGACGTCGGCATCCAGCAGACCGAAAAGTGCGGTGATTTCTGGCAGGCGACGCAGGCCGATGGATCACGTCTCTTCTGGAACTCAAGCCGCGAGGAATAGGCCGGCGGCACTCAGCTCTTACTGCGCAATCCTTCAGCTTCGCGTTCTACGGTGGCAACCCACGCAAAACCTAGGAGGCACAAATGAATGTCAAGCGCACTCACGACGCCGACAAGGCCGCGGCTGCCGCAGCCGAACACGAAGACTCACCGGATACCGTCGATGAGCCCGTGCTCGACGGCGCGACCGAGGCAGACGACCCCGACGCCGACCCGCGCAAAGGCATGACCGACCCGCAGCTCATCCGCGACACTGAGGCCGAGCGGGCGACCGTTCACCCGTACCTATAGCGCCACGCGCCGCGGGGCACACGGGCCTCAGCGAATGGCGGAACGGTGCGGGTAGGTCGCGCCGGTGATCCGGTGCCAGACGAGCGCAATCACGACGATTGACACCGCGCTCAGCAGCACGGGCGCCACAAGGTAGCTCCACCCCGCACCCGTGACGCACACGACAACCGCGTTCGCAACCGCGGGTGGATGAAGTACCCGCAGCACAAGCATCGCGACGACCGAGAGGGCGGCAGCGAGCGCCCCCGCGAGCGCGGAGGCGAGCTCGCCGTTCCACCACCCCGTGTGCGGGATCGCGCCGACGCCGAGCCCAACTGCCGCCGAGACCATATGCCCCCCGACGACAGCGATCGGTTGCGAAACGGGGGCCTCTGGCAACGCGAAAACAAGCAGGCAGCTCGGCGCGAAGCCGAGAAACAACAGCGTGAGATCCATCGACGTGCCGAGCGCCCCGAGCAGGGCGACAGCTGCGCCCGTACCGATGGCGGCGAACGCGATCCTGCGCCACGGGAGGCGGGGCTGCGTGCTCGTTATGAGCGCACGCAGCCCCTCGCCCCACCGTTTTTGCACGGTTCCACCTTACGCGAGCGAGTCTTCCCAGGCCGCATGGAGCCCGGCGAACCTGCCGCCCGCGGCGATGAGCTCCGCCGGGGAACCGTCCTCGACCACGCGGCCATGCTCCATCACCAGAACCCTGTCAGCGATCGCGACAGTGGAGAGCCTGTGCGCGATGATGATCGCTGTGCGATCCGCGAGCAAGCGCTGCAGCGCATCCTGCACGAGGCGTTCGCTCGGCAGATCGAGCGACGCTGTCGCCTCGTCGAGGATCAGCACAGCCGGGTCTGCGAGGAACGCGCGCGCAAACGAGACGAGCTGGCGCTGACCTGCCGAAACTCGACCACCGCGCTTATTCACGTCGGTGTCATAGCCGTCAGGCAAGGCCTCGATGAACTCGTCGGCGCCGACAGCAGCGGCCGCCGCGACGATCTCATCCCGCGTCGCGTCCGGTTTCCCGAGCGCGATGTTCTGCGCGATCGTGCCGCTGAACAGGTACGCCTCCTGCGTGACCATCACAATCGCCCGACGCATATCGACAGGGTCGAGCTTTCGCAGGTCGACACCGTCAAGTGTCAGCCTGCCCTCGGTCGGGTCATAGAAGCGTGCCACGAGCTTCGCGAGCGTCGACTTGCCCGCACCCGTCGTTCCGACGAGTGCGATCGTCTGCCCTGCCGGGATCTCGAGATTGCAGTCCGCAAGCACGACCCGCGGGTCGTCTGCTCCGCCGTAACGGAAGTTCACGCCGTCAAACTTCAGCTCGCCGCGAGCCTCAGACAAAGCGACAGGCTGTTCGGGATCCTTCACAGTCGGCTCCTCCTCAAGCACACCAGACACCTTTTCAAGTGCGGCGACAGCCGACTGGTATGAGTTCAGGAACATCGCGACGTCTTCAAGCGGGCCAAAGAAGTTGCGAACGTGAAGCACGGCGGCGAGCAGTACGCCGACCGCGAGCGCGTTATCTGTGACACGGAACGCGCCCCAGAGCAGCACCACCGCGATCGTGATGTTGCCGAGCAGCACGAGCCCGGGGTCAAGGACACCGAAGAGGTTCACGACGCGCAGGTTCGCGCGGCGGTAGTCGTCAGACACCTTCGCGAACGCCTTGTCGTTGCGCTTCTCGCGGCGGAACGCCTGCACTGCGCGGATGCCAGTCATCGTCTCAACGAATTGCACGATAAGCCTGGCGCTCACGGTGCGGGTCGCCCGGAAGCCCTTCTGGGATTCGATAACGAACCACCACATGAGCAAGCCGAGCGGCAGGCCCATGCACACGAGCAGCACCCCTGAGCGCCAGTCGATGAGGAACAGCGCGATGAGCGTGAACGAGCCGAGCAGCACAGCATCGATGAGTTCTGAAAGGCTGCCATCGAGCAGCTCCTGGATCGACTCGAGGTCGCTCGTCTGGCGCGAAATGATGCGTCCCGACGTGTACCCCTCATGGAACTCGAGGCTCAACCGCTGCGTGTGCCTGAAGATGCGCGTGCGCAGCTCAAGCATCACCGCCTGGGTGAGCTTCGCGATGAGCACGACGTACCAGCCAACGAGCGCGGCACCGCCGCCCCCGATCACGAGGTAGGCAAGCGAGATCCCAATCGCGGGCACCCAGTCGCCCTGCTCGACCGCGCGCGGCAGCGCCTCGTCGATGCCAAACGCGATGAGCGATGGCCCGATCGCGCGGAACACTGCCGACGCGATGACGACCGCGGCGGTGAGAATGATGAGCCGCCGAAACGGCCCAAGAAGCGACGCGAGCAGCCTCAGCGATCGCCGTCTGATGGCGCGACTCTCCTCGCGCGTGTAGCTGTTGCGGTCTTCGCCGCGCGTTCCGCGGACGCTCTCGGGGCTCATCGTGCCACCTCCTCGGTGCCAGTCGTGTCTGGATCGTTTGTCGGTTTGGTGTCGTTCGTGCGGTCGAGTCCCGGGCTGTCGGCGTGCCGATCCGAGGTGGCCGCGGGCTCCTCCGACGCTGGCTCCTCACCCGCCTCAAGCGAGGTGATGAGGTAGCGGTAGTGCTCGCTCGTGCGAAGCAGTTCGCTGTGTGTGCCCACCGCGACGACGCGGCCGCGCTGCATCACCGCAACGCGGTCCGCCATCGAGACTGTCGACGGCCTATGAGCGACAATCAGCGCCGTGGTACTCGCGAGCACCCGCCGCAGCGCGGCCTCAACGAGCGCCTCGGTGTCAACGTCGAGCGCCGACAACGGGTCATCGAGCACGAGCACGTCGGGCGCCGCAGCAACCACGCGGGCGAGCGCGAGGCGCTGGCGCTGGCCGCCAGAGAGGCTCATGCCCTCCTCGCCCACCTCGGTGTCGAGGCCGTCAGGCAGATCGTAGGCGAACCCAGCCTGCGCGACCTCGAGCGCTTCTCGCAGCACTCGGTCGGCCTCGGGCCCGGCCGGGTCGAGATCGTCTCGACCGAGCAGCACGTTGTCGCGCACGCTTGCCGAGAAGAGGATCGGATCCTCAAACGCCACGCCAATGCGTCGCCTGAGCTCTTCGAGCCTGAGCTCGCGCACGTCGACGCCGTCGAGTTCGACCGAGCCAGCCGTCACGTCGTAGAGTCGCGTCGGCAGCGCTGTCAGTGTCGTCTTGCCCGAGCCCGTCGCCCCGACAAGCGCCATCGTCTCGCCCGGCCGCAGCACAAGGTCAAGGCCGTCGACAAGGTCTCGTTCGCTGTCGCGCGCGTCGGGGAACCTAAAGTGCACATCGCGGAACGCGAGCTCACCGCGAGGGTGCTCGACTGTGCGCGGGTGCTCCGGGTCGGTGATCGTGATCTCAGCATCGAACACCTCGAAGACGCGGTCCGTCGCAGTACGCGCATCGATCATGAACGAGAACAGGAACCCGAGCGAGTTCATTGGCCAGCGCACCGCAGCGGCGAGCGCAAAGAAGCCGAAGAGCTCACCGACGGAGAGCTGCCCCATGCTCGCGAGCACGATACCCGTGAACAGGCAGGCGCCGAGGGCGAGGAACGGCACGAGGTCGTACCAGAACCAGATCAGCCCAACCTCGCGAGCCTTGCGCATCTCGGTTCCCCGCAGCGACTCAGCCCGCTCGCGGAACTGCTGCAGCGAATGCGCGCCGCGGCCAAAGGCCTTGAGCACTCGAATGCCGTGCACGCTCTCTTCGACAGCGGTCGCGAGGTCGCCAGACTGATCCTGACTCTGCCGCGAGAGCACGCCGTACTTCTGCTCGAAGCTGTACCCGACAATCCAGATTGGCAGCGAGCAGACGAAGAACACCGTGCCGAGCACCCAGTGCCAGCGGAACAGGAGCCCGATGCCGATGAGCATCGTGAGCACGTTCACAATCAGCATGATCATGCCGAATGTCAGCCAGCGGCGAATCATGCCGATGTCCTGCATCATTCGGCTGAGCAGCTGGCCCGACTGCCACCTGTCGTGGAACGCCACGGGCAGGCGTTGCAGACGCTCGTAAAAGGTCTGCCTGATCGTGAACTCAACCTCGGTCATGGGGCGGAGCACGAAGCGTCGGCGCAGGAAGATAAAGAGCGCCTCGGCGACGCCGAGCGCGAGCACGGCGATAACGCCCCACAGGATCGCGGCACGGTTGCCGGTGAGGAGTGGCCCGTCAACGACCTCCTGCAGGACGATCGGGATGGCGAGGCTCGCGACCGACCCGAGAAGTGCGACGAGCAGCCCCGCAAGTACCCACCACCTGGCGGGCTTAGCGAAGGGAATCAGCCTGGCGAGCGCCTTGGGCAGAGACAGTGAAGCAGTGGATGAAGAAGACATGGTCCCTAAAAACGAGAGAGGTGCGCTCGTGAAGCGCGGAATGCTGTGGAGTGAGAGTGGGCCAGAAACGGCCGAGGTCTAGTGTCCGGTCAGCGGGTTGCCTGGACGGAGAGACTTCGTGAACGTGATGATTTCAAACATTGTCTTCTCCTTTCCAGGTCGTAGGGATTCCAAGAAGACACCCTACCCACATCTCGCGAGACGACGCAAGCACCAATTGTTCGCCACGCCGGGTGCCCGCGCGCAGGGGGTCTGGCCCAGCGGACCCGCGCCCGCATTTCGCGAACTCGCACCTTCCCTGCAGAACACCCCCATACCGACGGTTGGGAAGGGGGCATCCTGCGGGGAAAGTGCTCGTTCGCGCGACGTGGGCGGGCCAGGCGCGGCGTGGGTGGAGCCAGGGGATGGAGACTGGATGGGGCGGCCTGGGGGCCAGGCCAGGGGGCGGGGGCCAGGGCCAGGCCAGTGCGGCGCCGGGTGGCCTCGCGCAGGGGCCCGGCTTGCCCCAACTCAGGGTCGCCCCTAGTCCCCAGGTAGGGGCACCGATTCGCTCGCGCAGGTGACGCGCCACCCCACACCGTGACGGGACGCTAGGGGTCCGCCCGAAAGGAACCCCATGTCGCTCATCAGCATTCCCCCGGCCCCGACCGCCCCGTCCCCAGGCAGGGACCCCGAAGGCGACGGCACCGCACGCGACTCCGCGGTGGACCTCATCCGGGCCGCCTGTCTGCTCGCGGTCGTCGCTGTCCACGCGCTCATGGTCGGTGTCAGCGTGCAGGGTGGTGAGGTCGTGCTTGAGAACGCCCTCGAATCGTGGGGAGGCTTCACCGTGTTCTCGTGGTTTACCCAAATGATGCCACTGTTCTTCATCGCCGGCGGCTTCGCGTCGGCGGCCCACTATAGGCGGCTCCGCGCGCGGGGAGTCACACCGTCCGGGTACGTCACGGCGAGGCTCGGCAGGCTCCTCCCCGTCCCACTTCTTGCGGCAATGGCGACGACGTGTGTGCTTGCTGGGCTCTCGGCTGCTGGCGTAAGCCCCGAGATCGTTGCGGCTGCTGGCTGGCGGATCAGCCAGCCCCTCTGGTTCCTCGGAGTGTACGTGCTGTGCTCAGCGCTCGTTCCGGCGATGCTCGCCCTGCACGAGCGGGCACCACGGCTCACGCTCGCGGCACTCGGAGTGTGCGTCATGCTCGTGGACCTCGCGCGGCACACGACAGGCGTCGACGCGATCGGCTTCGTCAACCTCGGGTTCGTCTGGCTGTTTGTGCAACAGCTCGGTTTCCTCCTCGCAGACGGGGTGATCGTGGGGCCGCGCACCGCGGTGGCCGCGCTCGCGGGTGGGGCACTGTGGATCGCTATCGGGGCGTCTCCAATGAACCTGTTCGAGGCGCTCAACCCACCGACGGCAGCACTCGCCTTCCTCGGCGTCATTCAGCTCGCGGTGTTCACAGCTGTGCGACCGGCGCTCGCGCGCCTCGCGACCCTTCCAACGATCAGCTGGGGCGCTGCGGCGCTCAACGGGCGCGCGATGACGATCTATTCGTGGCACATGCCGGCAACAGTGCTGCTCGCGGGCGCGCTGCTCGTCACCGCTCACCTTGGCGGCGACGCTGAGGCGGCGCTTTCCCGCCCGCTCAGCGCCGACTGGTGGCTGTCGCGGCCGGTCTGGCTTGTAGCCGTAGCGATAGTCGTCGCCTGCTCAGTCGCCGCCGCGACACGTCTCGAGCGTCGCATACTCCCGGGGCTCCGCTTCATCGCACGCCCCGCAGCAGCACGAACAACGCTCGCGGTGTTGAGCGGCGCTGGCGGTGTGCTCGTGATCCTCGCAGCGACCGGATCCCTCACAGCCTGGTTGTCAGGAGCCGCCCTACTTGCGGCGGCAATCGTGATCTGCCTCGAGCGGCGTCAGAAGGCGAACGCGGTTCCGAGCAGCAGGCCGTAGCCGAGCGCGGCAAAGCTCGTGAGCTGCAGCACAATAATGAGCTCGCGCGCGGTTCGCGCAGTGAGCGTGATGATGATCGCAGGGATGGCTGCTGCGAGCACGAACCAGACGAGCAGCATGCCCGAGTAGGCCCACCCGTAGAGGAGCGGCACCCCGAATGGCAGGACCATGCACACGACGTAGAGCACGCGGGTCCAGCGCTCGCCTATTCTGACGGCGAGGGTGCGCTTACCAGCGGCCCGATCCGTCGGAATGTCACGCAGGTTGTTCACCACAAGTACCGCGACCGCGAAGAAGCCGACGCCTGCTCCCGCGACCCACATCTCCTGGTTCGAGATCTCAGTCTGTAGCCACACGGTACCGACTGTTGCGACGATGCCGAAGAACACGAACACGACGAGTTCGCCGAGGCCAGCGTAGCCATACGGCCGCTTGCCGCCGGTGTAGAACCATGCCGCGATAATCGCGACGACACCAACGGCGAGGAACCACCACCGGCCGCTGATCACGACTGCGGCGAGGCCCGCTGCTGCTGCGAGGCCGAAGAAGACGAGCGCGAGGGTGAGCACGTGCTTCGGGTTCACCCTGCCCGAGCCTGTGAGCCGCGCCGGGCCGACACGAAACGCGTCGGTGCCGCGCACCCCATCCGAGTAGTCGTTCGCGTAGTTCACGCCGATCTGCAGCAACAGCGCGACGGCGAGCGCGAGCAGGCTGAGCGTGAGCGAGAACGCCTGCAGCATGTGCGCGATTCCGGCGCCGACAGCGACCGGGGCGACCGCGAGGGGAAGCGTGCGAAGGCGAGCACCCGACACCCAGTCACGCCAGGTGACGTGTGCGGTTTCGCCTGCTTCGATGAGGCTATCGGCGGCAGCTCGCAGTGCCGGGTTGCCTGACCGCTTCGGGTTCTTCGTGCTCACTCTGTCTCCCCTTCGTCGGCCAAGCGAGGCGTCTCGGCCCGGTCATCGCGCAACTGCGCAAAGCTTGCCCGCAGTGTCTGAAGCCACGCCTGGATCGCGGGAAGATCTGGCTTGCCTCCCGGCAGGCGCGGCAGGCGCTCGGTTTCGTTCGCCCACTCTGGCACAGCTGCGGCCCCGAGCTTCGCCCGGATGCCCTCGCGCACCTCGTCGAACGGCGCGGCCGCCGGGTCAACTTCGACGACGAGAACTGGCCGCTCGCCCCACTCTGGATGGTCGGTAGCAAGCGCAACTGCGCTCCCCCAGCCCGGGAACTCCCGCGCAACCCGCTCGATCTCGTCGAGCGAGACGTTGACGCCGCCAGAAATCACGACCCTGTCGAGCCTTCCCGTGACAGTGAGCATTCCGCCAAGCAATTCACCAGCGTCGCCCGTGCGGTACCAACGGATATCTTCTCCCGCGCGGTTCGGCTCGGTGATGAAGCGCTCGTCGGTCTGTGCCTCATCGCCGAGGTAGCCGAGCGCGAGCGTCGGCCCCGCGAGCTGCACCTCGCCGCCGCGAATGCGCACGAGCGTGTCGCCGATCTCAACACCGTCGTAGACGCAGCCGCCCGCGGTCTCGGTCATTCCGTAGGAACGGCGAAGGCTCACGCCAAGCGTGTGCGCGCGCCTGCGAAGCTCCAGCGAGACTGCCTGGCCGCCAACGAGCACTGCGTCGAATCGCTGCAGCGCCTCGGCGGCCTCAGCGTCACCCTCGGCAAGGTCGAGCAGCCGCGCGAGCTGCACGGGCACGAGCGAAACGTAGCGGCGCTCGTGATCGAGCTGCTCGGCTGCCTCGAGCAGCTGGCGGGCGTCTGCGCCCTCTGGCGCGAACACGGGCTCGGTGCGCGCGACAGAGCTACGCACGAGCATCTGCAGCCCGGAGATGAGCTGTGTGGGGAGCGCGACAAGCCACTGCCCCGGCCCGCCAAGCGCCTCGTGCGTCGCAACAGCGCTCTCGACGAGCGCCGACCGCGAGAGCGCAACGGCTTTAGGAACCCCGCTGGATCCTGACGTGCGCACGACGACTGCAAGGTCTTCAGGGAGCGGCAGTGCCCTGATCTCCTCGATGTCGCTCGCCCCGGGATCCTCCCCGTGCGCGAGCGGCAGGATTGGAGCCCCACCCGCAAGAGCGTCGTCGAGCGCGGCGATGAGCCAGGCTCGATCCTCAACTGGGATCGCGCGAAGAACGTGGTGTGCCGTCACCCCCCTAGGGTACCGCGCCAGGATGGGTGACGGGCGCGGCGGGCGCCGCCCCTCCCCCGCTGCCTAGAAATGGTAGGGGAACGGTGACCAGTCAGGATCGCGCTTCTCGAGGAACGAATCTCGCCCTTCGACTGCCTCGTCAGTGCCGTATGCGAGGCGTGTCGTCTCGCCAGCGAAGAGCTGCTGGCCGACGATCCCGTCGTCGACAGCGTTCATCGCGTACTTCAACATGCGGATCGCGGTCGGCGACTTGCCGAGGATCGTGCGGGCCCACTCGATGCCAGTCGTCTCGAGCTCTGCGTGCGGCACGACCTCGTTCACGGCGCCGATCTCGCGGGCGCGCTCGGCGTCGTACTCGCGTGCGAGGAAGAAGATCTCGCGCGCGTTCTTCTGGCCGACCTGCTTCGCGAAGTAGGCGCTGCCGTAGCCAGCGTCAAACGAACCAACGTCGGCGTCCGTCTGCTTGAACTTTGCGTGCTCACGGCTCGCGATCGTGAGGTCGCAGACCACGTTAAGCGAGTGCCCGCCGCCGGCGGCCCAGCCTGGCACGAGCGCGATGACAACCTTCGGCATGAAGCGGATGAGGCGCTGCACTTCGAGGATGTGCAGGCGGCCGGCCCGCGCGAGAGCCTCGGGCCCGACAGCGGTCTCGGAGTCCGAGTACTTGTAGCCATCGCGGCCGCGGATGCGCTGGTCGCCGCCGGAACAGAAGGCCCAGCCGCCGTCTTTCTGGCTTGGACCGTTGCCTGTGAGCAGCACGACGCCGACCTTCGGGTTGACGCGCACGCGGTCGAGGGCGTCAAACAGTTCGTCGACTGTGTGCGGACGAAACGCGTTGCGCACCTCAGGCCTGTCGAACGCGATGCGGGCGATGCGCCCGTCAAGGCTGAGGTGCGCGGTGATGTCTGTGTAGCCCTCGGCGCCGGGGGCAATCTCCCAGACGCTCGGGTCGAAGATGTCAGAAACCTGTGTGGTCATGCCCCCAGCCTATTCGGCCGGGGGCACTTCCGTGCTGCTGTGCCTAGCCGACGGCGACCCCGAAGATGAGGCCGATGAGGTAGGTCGCGATCATCGTCGCCCCGCCCATCAGCACGTTGCGGAGGATCGCCCGGGCCCGCGGCGCTTCCCCAAGCGCTGCTGAGATCCAACCGGTAAGCACGAGGCCGAGGAGCACGGCGAAGCCTGCCGCGGGGATCCTGCCGGCGCCGAGCGGCAGCAGGATCATGATGAGCGGCAGCACCCCGCCGACAGTAAACGCAATGAACGAGGAGATCGCCGCGGCCCAGGGGCTCGTGTACTCGTCAGGGTCGATACCGAGCTCCACCTCAGCGTGTGCAGCGAGGGCGTCGTGCGCGCTGAGCTCCTTGGCGACCTCGGTCGCGAGCGCCGCGGACACACCGCGGCGGCGGTAGAAGCCGGCGAGACCGCGGAGCTCCTCCGCTGGCCGCAACGCGAGCGAGCGGCGCTTCTGGTCGATGAGTGCCTTCTCGGTGTCGCGCTGCGTGCTCACCGAGACGTACTCGCCGCCAGCCATGGAGAACGCGCCCGCGACAAGCGCGGCGACGCCAGCTGTCGCGACCGCCACCGTGTTTCCCGGCGTCGCCGCCGCGACACCGATGACGACGCCTGCGACTGAGACGATGCCGTCGTTCGCTCCGAGCACCCCAGCGCGCAGCCAATTGAGCTTCTGGCCGATGCGCGCCGAGCGCGGCTCACCGGCAGTCGGGTCTGCGTGCTCGGGCGCCGAGTCTGGGTGCTGGGCCGCCTGAGCGGGCGCCACGGAGTTGATGTTGCTGCCGCGAGTTGCTTCGAGTGTCATGGGTATCCCTCCCCCGTCGTGCGGGTTGTTCTGGCTCCAGTGTGCTCCTGTTTCGCCACCCCCGCAAGCAAGGGAAGGCTAGCCTTTCCCCTGGTCAGAGTACATTTTTTAGGCTTACCTTAGTCAGATGATTCGCTGGTTTGGGTCGAGCAGCGAAGGGTGGTGAGACAATCGGAACATGGCTACCGCCCCAACGCTTTCAGAGCTCCTCGACACGGCTCGTGTGGTGTCGATCCCAACCCGCACCAGGTTTCGCGGCATCTCCGAGCGGGAGGCCGTGATCTTTACCGGGCCGCAAGGCGCGAGTGAGTTCTCACCCTTCCTTGAGTACGACGACGCTGAGAGCGCGCGCTGGCTCGCAGCGGCGATGGAGTTCGGCTGGGAGCGCCCGCCCCTGCCTCACCGCAAAGCGATCGCCGTGAACGCAACGGTGCCGGCGGTTCCCGCCGGGGCCGTACCTGAGATTCTCGCCAGGTTCCCCGGCTGCCGCACCGCGAAGGTGAAGGTCGCTGAGCGCGGGCAGGCTCTCGCTGACGACGTGGCCCGCGTACAGGCGGTGCGCGAGGCGCTCGGGCCCGATGGGGCGGTTCGCGTCGACGCGAACGGCGGCTGGACCGTCGCCGAGGCGTTCGCCGCGCTCGCGCGCCTCGCCCCGTTTGGCCTGGAGTACGCTGAACAGCCGTGCGCGTCGGTCGCGGAGCTCGCGGAGCTGCGCACGCTGCTCGCCAGCGCTGGCATCGCGGTGCGGATCGCAGCCGATGAGAGCGTTCGAAAAGCTGAGGATCCCCTCGCGGTTGCCCGCGCCGGCGCCGCAGATCTCATCGTCGCGAAGGCGCAACCGCTCGGCGGCATTGCTGGGGCGCTGCGGATCATCAAGGAGGCCAGGCTTCCCGTGATCGTGTCGAGTGCCCTCGATACCTCGGTTGGCATTTCGATGGGGCTACACCTCGCGGCAGCACTCCCCAACCACCTGCTGGCCGGTGCGTGCGGTCTCGGCACCGTCGCGCTGCTCGAAGGCGACGTCGCGGTTGCGCCCCTCATTCCAGTAGACGGGAAGCTTCCGCTGACACGCCCGACGCTCGACAGCGCGGCGATCGACAGGTTCGCGGCGCCACCCGAGCGGACCCGCTGGTGGCGGGATCGGATCGAGCGGTGCTACGAGGCACTCGACCCCGTCGGCCTGCCCAGCTGAGGCTGTCAGGCCTTCAGGTCAGGGAAGTCTTCCTCGCGCCACTCCGAGGTGACCCGCTCGCCTGCGGCATGGGCTGCCTCCTCGCGCTGGCGTAGCTCGACTCGGCGAATCTTGCCCGAGGTCGTCTTCGGCAGCTCGAAGAATTCAACGCGGCGCACACGCATGTACGCGGGAAGCGCACGCCTCGCGTGCAACAGGATCTCCCTCGCTGTCGCTTCAGATGCCTCAACGCCGGCAGCAAGCGATACGTACGCCTTCGTCACGTTCAGGCGGGTGTCGTCTGGGGCGCCTATCACTGCCGCCTCGGCGACGAAATCGTGTTCGAGCATGACGCTTTCAACCTCGAACGGCGAGACCTTGAAGTCGCTCGACTTGAAGATGTCGTCGGTGCGGCCAACGAAGGTCAGCGACCCGTGCTCGTCGCGCTGTGCGACGTCGCCCGTGTGGTAGAGCCCGCCCGCGAGCGCCTCGGCCGTCGCCTCCGCGTTGCCGAAGTAGCCACTCATGAGGTTGACGGGACGCGCGGCGCCCTGGCCGCCGTCTTCAGGACCAAGTCGAAGGCAGACTTCGCCCTCGTCGCCCTCGTCTCCTGTCATCGGGTCGACGAGCACGATGTCTACGCCGGGAAGCGGTTTACCCATCGCGCCCGGCACGACGAGGTCGCCAGGCATGTTGCCGACAGTGGCTGTTGTCTCGGTCTGACCGTAGCCGTCGCGGAGCACGAGACCCCAGCTCTCTTCGATGCGCGAGATCACCTCGGGATTCAGCGGCTCGCCCGCCGAGACAACCTCACGGAGCCCCGACGGCTTCTGCCCAAGGTCGCTCTGGATGAGCATGCGCCACACAGTCGGCGGCGCGCAGAAACTCGTCACTCCAACGCGATCAAGCTCGGCGATGATTCGCTCGGCCTTGAACTTGCCGTAGTTCGCGACATACACAGTCGCGCCAGCGTTCCACGGCCCGAAGAAACTCGACCAGGCGTGCTTCGCCCAGCCCGGTGCGCTGATGACCGAGTGAATGTCGCCGGGGCGCACGCCAAGCCACGCCATCGTGGTGAAATGCCCGAGCGGGTAGCTCGTGTGCGAGTGCACGGCGATCTTTGGCAGCTTCGTCGTGCCTGAGGTGAAGTACAGCAGCGCCGGATCCACGCTCTTCGTCTGCTTCACGATCGGCGCAAGCGACGCCGAGCGCGACTCCTCGAATCGCGCCCAGTCATACAGTGCAGCACGCTGATCCATCGTGCCCGAGTCGATCCGTACGCCAACGCCGCGGAAGCCGCCAGGAATCCCCGCGAACTTCACCGCGTCCTGCGGGCCGGCGAACACCCAGTTCACGTTGCCTCGCGCCACCCGGTCGACGAGCTCCTGCGGGCCGAGGACGACGGAGGTTGGCAGGATCACGACGCCGAGCTTCATCGCGGCGAGCATGATCTCCCACAGCTCGACGTGGTTGCCGAGCATCAGCATCGCGATGTCGCCGCGCTTCGCGCCGAGGCTGCGCAGCCAGTTCGCGACCTGGTCGGAACGCTGCTTCAGCTCGCGGAAGCTTCGCTTGACCTCCGAGCCGTCCTCCTCGGCGATCCAGAGCGCGGTCGTATCGTTGCCGTCGGCGATGCGATCGAACACGTCGTGGGCCCAGTTGAACGCGTCGCCAACGTCTGGCCAGCGAAACTCGGCCCGCGCCCGTGCGGGGTCCCCCTGGAGGTCGAGAAGCTGATCTCTTGCTGCAAAAAAGGAGTCACTCACCCTCCCAAGACTACGGGGATGCCGCGAATTCTCGAGCGAGCGCAACAATCGATTGACAATCGTAACCCAGGTGATGCGCTACTGCGCCTTGGCGGCTTTCTTCGCCGGCGCCTTCCCAACGGCCGATCCGGCACGAACCACCGCGACCCACTGCGCGACGACCGCGCCCCACATCGCGAGCGAGCAGGCAACCATCGCCGGAACGACAGCCGAGTCGCCAGGCATCGGCCCGGTGACCCACCAGAACACGATGGATTGAGCGACGGCGAGCAGGGAAACGGCCGCGAACGAGACGAGCGCGATCGACGATCCTGCAGCCCTACCGCGGCGCACGGCCGCGACAAAGACGGCGGCCGCAGCGGCGAGCGCTGCAACTGTCAGGCCGACGAGCAGGGCAAGCGGTGCGCCGTAGGAGACCCTGTAGCGCTCGGCAGCTCCATCGACGACGTTCGAGAACGTGTCGGCCGTAAAGTTCAGCGTTGCGCCGAGGTCACCCGTGAGGCCGAGCTCGTATTGGCCAAGTGTCGCGTTCAGGGCCGCGTCGATCGCGAATGGCTCGCCCGGTTCTCCGTCGCCATCGCCAGGGAGCGGTGCGGGGCGAGACTCGACGGCAGCCGCATCGAGCGTGACGACAAGCTCCCCATCGGCGCCCGTCGCCTGAGACCCGACCACGAGCTCGACGCGGCCCGAGTCGTTGTAGATGTCGCGCTCGGCGACCCACGGCTCGAACCCCTGCCCGCTTTCGCCAGGCACCCGCTCGGCATCGCCGTGACTGATCCACCCGCCCGATCGGAGCTCTCCCGCGAGCTCCGGGGCGATCGTGAGCTGGACGCGGAGCGGCCGCACAGGTTCGGATCCGTCGTACGGATTCGCTTGGTTCGAGTAGAACGTGTCATCCCAGAACCAGTGCATTGCGGTCCATCGCACCTGCTGGGCGGTGTCACCGCCGTCTCGAACCTCAACGGCCGGGCTCGTGAGGGCGTACCGCACCTCGACAGGAAGGTCTCCGGTGAGCACCTCGCCAAGCTTCGTCGTCACCTTCGTCGTCCGACTACCCGTCGTCTCGTGAAACGGCACCACAGCCCCGTCGACGCGAACCTCTTCCACGACGAGGCCAAGATCCTGACCCAGCCGCTCTCGCGGCCACTCGCGCTCGAACTGGGGCACCGATGCTCCGCCGGGCTCAAACCCGACGGTGAGCCGCTCAGTCACGTCGAGCCGAGCGCCGCCATCGTCGCCGCGCGAGAGCTCGGCTTCAATCTCGAAACCCTCGGTCTGCGTCCAGATGACCCCGCTCGCCTCCGATGACGGCCACGTCAGGTACTCGGCCTCCCCGTAAGGCGCCGGCTGCGTGCTCACGAGCACAATCGATCCCGCCGCGAGCGCTCCAGCCGCGACTGTGGCCAAGATCGCTGGCACTGAGAGAAAATGCTCGCCGCGCCACCCGGCTGAGACGCGACGGTCGCCGGTCTCGCGAGCGGCCAGTTCAATGACGGCGTTCCCGGCTCGGCGCGGCGGCTCGAACAGCGCGGCATACGGGAGCAGCGGATCATCGACAGGACCCCGCTCAGACAACCGGGTTCCCCGCGCAAAGACAGCGATGCCGCTCAACTGCTGCTTGGCCAGCGCGCCAGCTCTCGTGAGCGGGCGCGGACGCCAGACTGCCCACAGCGTGACGCCCGCGATCACGGTCGAGCCGAGCACGAACGCCGCCGGCCACCAGACGACGCTCAAGATGACCTGGTGCGACAGCTGCCGCAGAATGCCCCACTGCACAAGCGTTACCGCGAGCGGAGCGAGCAAGAATGTGTCACGCACGTAGCTGTCGGGCACCCAGCGGAGCTTCTCGGCCACCGGCGCGCCCGCGCGCGCCCACCGCGAACGCCACCCCACAACCGCGGGGAGATTACCGACCCTGCCAGCTCGGCGCCCGGCACGGGCAACGGATCGCAGCCACCTGTCGGTGGCGTCCGCCGTCCCGCGCGCGGGGGCTGCGGCGAGCGCGGAGACGAGCTCGGCGTACCGTGGCTTACCGAGCAGGTCCGCCGCAAGCAGCGGAGAGATCCCATGCGGGGCCGAGTCACGCGCGACGAACCACGGGTCCCCCGCAGAGTCCGCCCACACCACCCAGCGAGCCGCAAGCGCAAACAGCATGAGTCCGACAAGCACCGCGAGCGGCAGCACCGGGCCCCAAGTCTGCACCCAGAAGAGCGCCGTCGTTGGCGGCTCAGCGAACGTGCCCTCGGCGAAGGTGAACTCGACCCACACGTCTGAGTGCGGCGGGAGCGAATCGTCGTTCTCGAACGAATAGGTGACTGCGCCCCCGGCCGTCTCGCCTGGCGTGAGCCAGATGTTTCCGCTGACTAGCAGCCACCCGACGGAGGCGTGTGGCTGGCGCACGAGAGCCCTGTCGAGCTCACCCGGTAGCTTCACCGACACCGCGAGGCCCTTCGTGGCCTGCGGCCAGCTCGGGGCAAACAACGGCCACTGCCACGCGTCGACCGCGTTGCCGGTGGCCACGTCGGTCTGTTGCCGCGCAAGGTGGTGCAGCTCGTAGCTCAGCTCGATCTCGCGTTCACCCTCGAACGCCTCACCCTTCGGCGTGCGGAGCGTGATGTCAATTGTTGTCGCGTGGCGTGTCACCGCCGTCAGCGCAGGCTCACCATCGACAGTTGCCTCCCGTAGCGCGAACTCTGTGTCTTTCCCGTCGACCTCGGTGACGAGCGTTCTCAGCACGCTGCGCTCAGGCCCATTCACGAAGCTCGCGGTGAAGCGTTCAGTGACCACTGCCGAAAACGTGCCGTCAGGCTCACGCGCGACCTCATAGTCAATCGCCGCGTCGCGCGCGACCCACTTCACATCCGCAACCTTGGCCGAAGCGATAACTTCGTCGAAGTCCATCGGCTTGTTGATGACCGGGCCAACGAGGAGCACGATTCCGACGGCCGCAAGCACCGCCCAGAAGACGCGAATCGCGTTGCGCAAGACCGTACCGCCGCGCGCGCGGAGAAACGCCTCAAGCGTCCCGAGGACGCGGGCGAGCCATCGAAAGAGCGGCGTGTGCGCCGGCTGCGGGTCCGGGATCCTCCCCGACCGCAGCAGATCAGGATCGGAGCCAGCGAGATCGAGAAGTTCGGCGACGGCGCTTGACTGTTCCCGCTTTCGCTTCACGCGCCGACTCCGTCCCTGGTGCTGCCCGGAGCGCGCTTACTCGCCGCTCGCGAACACGGTGTGCAGGTTCGGGTCTGCGACCGCGAGGCGACCGCCGAGCCCGTTGATCTCAAACAGCACAGCGGTTCCGGCGACTGTGTAGCCGAGCAGCTCGACGAGCTCGCGAGCGGCCTCGAGCGTACCGCCAGTCGCCAAAACATCGTCAATCAACAGCACTCGGGTACCTGCGGGCAAGTCGTTGTGAGCTTCAACCTCGGCGACCCCGTACTCGAGCTCGTAGCCCACCGACGCTGCCGGGCGGGGCAGCTTGCCTGCCTTACGGATCGGGAGCAGCCCGGCACCCGTCGAGTACGCAGCTGCGCTCGCGAGCAGAAACCCGCGCGCCTCAAGCCCAGCGATCACGTCGAACGTGCCGAGAAACGGGGCGATGAGCGCATCGACTGTCGCTTTGAACGCCGGGCCGTCAGCGAGCAGCGGCATGATGTCGCGGAAGACGATGCCCGGCGCCGGGTGGTCCGGGATCCCGAGAATCAGCTTCTCCGCGCGCGCGAGCTCGGCGCTCGGCTCAGGGAAGTGCGGCATCGCAAGCTCGTTACTGTCAGTGTTCGTAGGCACGTACTTCATCGTACCTCCCGACGAGGGTGGTAGTCCCAGGCGAGCGTTGCTATCGTTGCCAGCACCCCGCCCGACCGGGCGAGTACTTTACGACGAAGTGAGGTATGACTTTGCTGTTTGACGAGGCACTCTCGGCCACGATCTCCTCCGCCCGAGCTGACACGCTTGGCGAGCACCTCAGGCGCTCCGCCGCCCGTCGCCCAAACAAGATCGCACTCATCGACGGCGACACGACGCTCACTTTCGCGGAGCTCGATCGGCTCGCGAACAGGTTCGCGAACGCGCTCACCGAGTGTGGCGCGCGTCGCGGCGACAGGATCGCGTTGCTCAGCCGCAACTGCTGGCAGTTCGCCGTCGCAGCGTACGGGGCGGTGCGGGCCGGCGCGATCCTCGTCCCGCTGAACTTCGTGCTGACCGCAGGCGAGATCGGGCCGCTCCTTGAGGTTGTTGAGCCACAGATCCTTATCGCCCAGACGGAGCTCGTTGAGACCGCAGAACTGGCGGTAGCGAAATCGGGCACGGCCATTGCAACGCTCGTCGAGATCATCGCCGAAGCCGCCACCGCCGCTTCACCAGGATGGATCCCATTCGACGAGATCCTCGCGACCTCGCGCGACGATGCGCCAGATCTGGCGCTCTCCGCCGACGACCCTATTCGCATCATGTTTACGAGCGGCACCGAGTCACGGCCGAAGGGCGCCGTGCACTCAAGTCGTTCGCTCGGATCCGAATACCTCAGCTCGGTTGTTGAAGGCGGCATGGACGGCGACGACGTCGATCTGCACGCGCTCCCGCTCTACCACTGTGCGCAGCTCGACTGCTTCCTTGGCCCCGACATCATGCTCGGGGCGACGAGCATCCTGCTCCCCGCGCCCGATCCGGCGACGATCCTGCGCAAGATCGCTGAACACCGGGTGACGAAGTTCTTCGCCCCTCCCACCGTCTGGATCTCGCTCCTGCGCTCACCAGAGTTTGACAGCGCCGACCTGTCGAGCCTCAAGAAGGGCTACTACGGTGCCGCAGCCATGCCCGTCGAGGTGCTGCTCGAACTGCAGCGCCGACTACCGGACCTGCAACTCTGGAACTTCTACGGCCAGACAGAGCTCGCGCCCGTCGCGACGATCCTGCCGCCGCACGAACAGCTCAGCCACGCAGGCTCTGCCGGACGCCCAGTGCTGCACGTCGAGACCCGCGTCGTCGACAAGGCCGGTCACCCGGTGCCCGTCGGCGAAGTCGGCGAGATCGTGCATCGCAGCCCCCAGCTTGCCCTCGGCTACTGGAACGCCCCCGAACAGACAGCCGAGGCGTTCCGCGGCGGCTGGTTCCACTCGGGCGACCTCGGAGTGTTCGACGAAGACGGCAGGCTGCGAATCGTTGACCGCAGCAAAGACATGATCAATACGGGCGGCGAGAACGTCGCAAGTCGCGAGGTCGAGGAAGCCCTCTACGAACACGCCGCAATCGCCGAGTGCGCCGTATTCGCGACACCGCACCCGAAGTGGGTCGAGACAGTCACAGCCGCAGTCGTGCTCACCGCGGGAGAAACTGCTACCGAGGAAGAGTTGCGGGCCCACACGCGCGAGCGGCTCGCCGCGTTCAAAGTGCCAACAGTCGTGCACGTCGTCGCGACGCTCCCGAAAAACCCGAGCGGCAAAATCCTCAAACGCGAGCTGAGAGAACGGTTTGCCGCAGATTCGCCCGTCTCGTTTTGAGTTCCACAGAATTCTCGTGTAACGTATTCCAAGTTGAGAGATCAACACTGCGCCCCTAGCTCAGCTGGATAGAGCATCTGACTACGGATCAGAAGGTCAGGGGTTCGAATCCCTTGGGGCGCACAGCATCACCAGAAACCCCCGTCGCGGAAGCGGCGGGGGTTTCTGCGTTCTCGGACACAGTTGAAACGTCGGTTTCCCCAAGCAAAAAGCCCACAGAGGTACCGAGAAGGCCAGCTACAGCTTTCATCTCCTGCAGGGTCCACTCGGTCTGCCCTCGAAAGCGGCGAGTCACGCCAGAAGGCGAAACATTGATCGTCTCCGCGAGCTGTCCCTTTGAGACGCCTTTTCGAATCATCAGAGCTGACAGCCTGCCATTCAGCACGTCGTCCACGTCGGGCTCAATTGCGTGGTCCGGAATCATCATCGTCATGGCTAAATTATCTCACAAATTGCGCATACTGCAATCTTTTCCATTATCCGCCAAGACGGCGCGACTTGCGCTCAACGCAAATAATTGCGTAGAGTTGCGCTCAGCAGAAATTATGGAGGTGAAGAAATGCCAGAATCGAACGAAAGTGCCGCGACAGAACTCTCGCTTCTGCTCAAATCTCGCGGAGTTACCGCGCGAGCAGTTGCTCGCCACATGGGGGTAACAGAGTCGTGGCTCAGCAGGAGACTTAACGGCTTTGTCGACATGCGTGTGAACGAGTACTCGTCAATCCGCAAATCAATCGACCAGATCGCTGAATTGCGTGGAGCAAACGTGCCTGCATGACCCCCGCATCCTTCTAAACAACTGAGCCCCCAGAGTTGCAGCTCCGAGGGCTCAGAGATAAACCAGAGAGGAATATCTTCGTGTCACTTACCAATGACACTGCCTCGCGCGCAGAACCAGGGCCTAGCAGCACAGGTGATGCACCCGAGGAAGTCCATCTTCCCACCTCACCGCACGAACCTGTTGGATTCCTCCTCAAGGCCTACGTGCTCATGTACTGCGCAGGCCTTGCGTGGATCGCTGCGCTCCTTGCAGTAGCTGTCACCTTCGTGAAGCTACTAATCATCCTGTTCCTTAGGTTCTCGTGGACCACAGCCTCAGCGATCGGATCTAACCCAGAGCAACCCGATCTGCAGATTGCGGGAACTGGGCTTGCTCTCGTTGCCGCTATCGGGCTTTCCTTCTTGGCCGTTGTTCTGTCTCGTGCAGTTCGCCAGTTGATCAACAACGGCCCTAGTCTTCCAGCTCGACAGGGTCTGCGATGAGCGAGACAACGATTTTCCGCCCCAGGCTCTCTTTTGAACGCGAGTTTGGCCAGCACCGTAACTGGTGGGTCCGTGGAGACGCACTCACCGGAAACGCCATCAAGGTGCTCCTCGCGCTGCTTTCACACGATCAGTCCCATGAGATCAACCAAACCGAGCTACAGAACTCGATTGGGCTTGGCCAATCTGCTTGGCGCAGCGCCAAAGAGAACCTTATGCAGGCAGGCTTCCTGATCGAAATTCGCGATCGGTACCCATCTAACGCGCGCAGGGCTGACGGCACCCCGTGTGGGGGCCAGAAAAGGTTTCGTCTGGTCCTGCAAGACCCACCAGAAGGGACACTCGTAGAGCTTCAGGATGCGATCGTCGAGGCCAATGAGCCCGTCAGCCTTCGTGGTGAAACCGCAGGTCAAAGCCACTCGCGAAAATCAAGAGTGGCTTCACGGCCCACTCTTGAAAATCAAGAGTGGGCGCCAAAACCGCAGGTCGCAGCCACTCTTGAAAATCAAGAGTCAGCCAAGGGCCCTGTGGATAACTTGCAAGCCACTCTTGAAAATCAAGAGTCCTTTATAGGCAGAGAAGAGGATGGGATTAGAGATGGGATTAAGACAACAACTCCCATCCCATCCCAGTCCAATCCCGCACACGGGGTTCCTGAACGCGGCGACCTCGATGCGCAACTCAATGCGATCCACCCGACGCTGAGCTACGCAGCTATCGCCCACCAAGTACGTGGCCGCGTGGATATTGCATCGCTCGATCTGGCACTCGCTTGCATCGAGATCCTCAACGCGAACAAGAAGCCCGGCGGGGTAACCCACCCAGCCGCGTACGTCGCAAAGAGTCTGGTAGCGGATCCACGCCGGTGGGTGTCCTCGAAGCCCTACCTCGGCCTCACTGAACTCGAACGCTCACTCGAAGAACCAGACAACCACCGGCCAACTCCCTTTCAGGATTCAGGATGCGCCGCCGGCCAACACGACTGGGGCGATGCCTGGCTCGCCGAAAGCGACCGCGGCTACTGCGTGCGAGCCCGCTGCAACACGGCCCGCCGCAGGGTCGACGCGGACTACGCGGCGATCGAAGCGCGCATGTTCGAAGGGAGCAACTGATGGGAAGGATCATCAAACGCGAGATCGTCGGGTTCACTTGCGAACTCCGCAGCTGTGACCAGATCGTTCGGACCCATCTCGGGTACCCCGCGTCCGGAACATGGCATGACCATCTGCAGGAGCTCGAACGACTCGTTTCGCTCGGCTGGTCACTTGTACTCCACCCACAGCTTCGAACGTACTGTCTCGAACATTCAGACCGCTGCTGGGACTGCACTTGCCGAAAACACCCGCAGCGCGCAGCCCTCTGCACGTCACACAACCGAGAAGCGGCCAACCTCGTCTGGGACGCAATCTCAACGCCAGAAATGGTCACTGATTTCAGGAAGGTCATGTCATGAACGACGGCATCATCCAAACCCCAATCCAGCAAGACTGGAAACTCGTCCGTCTCGATGACGTGATCGTCAAGGAGCGGCTCCGCGCCCATGATGAGGATCACGTCAACCGCATCCGGCGCTCGTTCCAAGAGCTTGGTGGACAGCTCCAGCTGCAACCAATCGTGCTCGATGAACGAATGATCCTTATCGACGGCGCACACCGACTCGAAGCCGCAAGCCGTGAAGGGTGGGAGTTCATATCCGCACTCATCTGGACCGGCGTCACCGAGGAAGACCGGCCAATCCTTGAAGCCGAAGCGAATATCGTTCGCAAGGACTTCAGCCCGGTCGAGCTTGAGCGCATCTGGAAAGAACACTACGAACCAGCCGCCAGGCAGCGGGCACGGGCAAACCAGATGAACCTGGGCGTCCGTGCGGGTGAAACCCCTATCCACGGTAATACCGTGGATAGGGGACCTGCGATCGTTACGGTTGCGCGCGAGACTATCGGCCGCGATATCGATTGGTTGAACAAAGTCACCGACGTGCGTGCCCTCGCGGAATCAAAAACTGCACCACAAGAGCTGAAGGCCGCTGCCGAGCGCGGTATCGAGAAGCTCTCGAAGCCTGGGGCGAAGGTCGACCCGGTCCACAAGGAACTCCTGAAGCTCAAGGAAGCCTTCAACAAGAAGGGGCAAGCCCCAACGGAGCGTCGCGCGGAAGCTCTGGAGAAGACGCTCGATAAGCAGGTCACTGAGTCAACGCTCCTTGCTGAGAAGTACAGCGGTGAGCTTGGGAGCGATCTTGTGGAAGCAGCCGGCGTTGTTCCAGCTGGAGGTGAGAGCGTGCGCGCGATCCGAGTCGCTCTCACTCACGCGCTCGCTGGCGCGATCGCAGTGGAGTGCCGGGCGTCTCAGGACGCGACGGCGGCGCTTGGAACGGTCGGCCAGGAAGTCTTTGAGCTCCTCAACATGCTGACGGTCAAACAGCTTGGGCTGGGGGCGTGACATGGGAACCCAGATCGAGTACTTCGACGTGTGGCGACAACGCATGGCATTCACAGCTCTCGCCGACAGCCCCGACTTTCTGAACACTGCCGAGGGTGCTGCGCTCATCGAGCAGATCCGGCACCGTACCGCGAACATGATCGTATGGGAAGCCCGCGAGATGGACTTCGTCCTCGAACCCGACGACGTCGTCAACGGCGCAATCCTGCTCCTCACCGAGCAGGACGGACGCATCTCCCGCTACATCGCATCCGCCGATGGAGAGCCCTGGGGGTACTTCTACACGTGCCTCAAAGGGTGGGCACGTCAGCAGTGGGGACACCGCGGCAGCTCACTCGAAACTCTCGAGGACGTCGTACCGGCAGGCGGCAAACCGGAGGACGATCTGACCCCCCTCGAAGAGGTCGTCAGGCTCACCTTCGAGACACTCTCACCCCATACTCCTGAACGGCTCCACCCGGAGCTTCTGGAACTGTTGCGGTGGCTTGCTACGAACCCGCCACAGCGGCTCTCCTACGAGACCGGCGACAAGGTCGCAGCGCACCGGTTCGCGCCAGCGTTCTCGATTATGCAGGTCACGGCCGTGATGAATATCGCGTGGGGCGGCAGGCCCCGCCAGGCGGACACAAGCTTATTCGGGCAGTACTTGCTCGATGACTTCTTCCGTCCCTCAGAATCGCCCACACATGCACGGGCGCTCACATATTTCAAAAAGCAGATGCGTGCGGGCGAAGGCGGCTCGCGCATGCTCACAGATTGGAGATGACACTGTGAATCTCATTCTAGAACTCCTCGAAGGGATGGCCTCAGAGGCAGTCGAGACGGGACTCAGTTTCGCCGGTGTGGTGATTCGCTGGGTGTTCTTCGTCTGGGCCAGTGTGGCTGTAATCCTCGTTGCTCGGTGGATGCTCGGCCTCGAGTTCAAGATGACCGCCATCAGGCTCGGAACTGACTTGACTGGCGCGTTAGGGATCTTCTGGGCCGGTGCTACGGCCCTGCTGAGCTTGAACTCGCACGTAGCGACAATGCGAGAAGGGCGCTTCGTTGAGGAGCTGAATATCGAGTTCACCGCTTTGGGGCTCAACATGTTCATCGGCACAGCGACGATTGTCGCGCTGACAGTGCACTTCTACGCCTCGATCTCACTCGCTGAACGCCGCACTCAAAACACGGACAGCGGCGTTGCTCTTGGAGGTGCGCTGTGAAGAAACCGTCACGCAACTGGCATCTCGTGCTCACGCTCGGGATCCCTCTCACCATCGTCGGAGCTTCCGCAATGGCGATCTCCTACGCGACCCTCATCGACGTTGCTCGCGTGAACGGGCTCCCGCTCCCGGAGCTCTTCCCTGTCCTCATCGACGTCGGAACGGTCGCGACGATGATCGCGGCCGCACAATTCAGGCTCCGCGGTATCGACGGGCGTTGGCTCGCCTACGTCGCGTTCATCGCCCTGTCCGCGGTGTCGATCGTCGCGAACGCGTCGCACGCGTGGCGTGCAGCAGACATGACGGTCACGACACCGTGGGCGGCAGCGATCCTCGCGGCAACCCCGCCTGCGGCGCTGCTCGCGATCACGCACCTGGTGATGATGCTCATCCCGGATGAGAAAGAACGCGCGAAGCTGCAGGTGGTACGCGAGAAGCAGGCCGAGGCCGAAGCGCGACATCGTCAGACTGCCCAGCAGCCGGCAGCCGCTCGAATTGCTCCGGCAGCGCCTGCAGCAGCAGTTGCCGCCGCCCCTGCGCCGGCCACGTCGTTACGGCTCGTGGAGCAGGAGAAACCTGCCTCGGCTGATCAGGCTGAGGTGCGAGAGAAAGTCCTCGCCCATATCGCAGAGCATGGAGAGAAGCCCACGGGCGCGATCGTTGGCGAATGGCTTGGCAAGAGTTACAAGACCGGTCAGCGGTTCCTTCAGAAGCTCGAGGATTCCGGTGACCTGACGGCAGCGACCGAGCCGGTCAGTGTGTCAGCAAATGTTTCGGGGGTCCTGGCATGACGGCTTCGCTGATTCGGCTCGAGCTCCATTCGGTCCCGGCAGCAATGCTTCAGTGGCCCGACGACGTAGACCCGGAGGGGCAAACCCGTACCATTGCTCTCTTCTCAGCACTCATGAGTGTGTTAGTCGCCTTCACTCTGTTTGGCCTCATTCCAAGTACGTCTCTGCCGCGGTGTTCAGGGGAGGGTACGCGGGAAAGCCCCTACGTGGTTACTGCGTCGGGATGCACCGCCCCGGGGAAGGGTTTCTATGAAGCCCACGTGAGTGGCGAGGAGGGGTCACATTGACTAGACCCATTTGCCCGGTAGAGCATCGGCATGATGCAAGCAGTACCTGTTACATCACGCACCGATGCGGCTGTCTCGAATGTCGGGTCGCGCACAAGGAGCGCACGAATCGCCGCATCAAGCTCCAGGCATACGGCCGGTACGACTCGGGCCTCGTCGACGCCGTTCCCGTCCGCTATCACTTGCATGCTCTGAGAGACTCCGGGTTGGGGTACGCGCGGATTGCTGAGCTCGCTGGCGTCGGACAGACCGCTGTCCGGAACTTGCTCAACGGTCGGTCTGCGCCAGGGCCACGCAATCGCGAGTGGTTGAAGCGTGTGAAGCGAGAAACCGCTGACCGGATCATGGCTGTCACGCCGTCGCCTGATCTTCTCGCGGCAGGGCAGCTTGTCTCAGCTCGAGGTACTCACCGCCGGTTACAGGCGCTGGTGTACAACGGTTGGTCGCTTTCCAAACTGGCCGCACAGCTGGGATGGGAAGTGCAGAACCTGTCAGCGATGCTTCGCCGCGGGCAGGTCGAGGTCCGCACTCATCGCGCAGTCCAGGCCCTGTTTGATGATCTGTGGGACGCGGCCCCGCCGCTTGCGACATCTGCGGACAAAGGGGCTGCGAGCCGTGCCAAAGGTCACGCCCGGCGACACGGCTGGGCGCCTCCACTGGCATGGGATGACATTGATACCGACGCGGAGCCTCAAGTCTCGATTGCGGCTTGATTCACTGCTTCGACGTGTGAGGTTGCTACTGCCTCATCCAGGAAAGTCTCCATCATCCTCTACAGTGTCTTGTAGGGGGAAAGAACAACTTTTGTCACGAGAGTGAAAGAGCAATGACGAACATCACCCCAGATCCACACCTCCCAGCTACTGAAGCTGCCGCTCCTGACGCAGTGTCGAAGCGGCCGGCCTTGAGGAAGCGCACACTCATCGCTGTGGGAGTCGCTGCCGGCCTTGTCCTCTCTGGTGGGACGGTGACCGCGGCCATTGCGGTCAATAATCACAAGGCCGAGACCACTCGCCTGTGCACCGAGGCGATGATGGACAAGTCCATCGCGTTCGAGGACGAGCTCATGAAGAGCGCGGAGGACGCGCGGGCGGCGCTTGAAGCGGCGTCCGACACAGCTGTTCAGGAAGCTGTGCCCGGCGCGGCCGCGTTCTCGAAGGTTGCAGCGATTGAAGCAGACGAAGAGAAGAAGATCACGGCCCGGGCGTCGGCGGCTGAGCTCATCCAGGCTGTCCAGGACGGTGAGAAACGCACTGTGGGCCTGGTGCTCACGCTTGAGTGCGATACTCGCGAGGCCGCCCAGGCGTTGCAGGCCGAGGCAAAGGGTTTCTCTGATGATGCCGCGGTTCTCTCTGCAGCAGTTGCGGAGCTCGAAGCTGCGGTCACCGATTTCAAGGAATCGGAAACTGCACGGCTTGCTGCGGAAAAGGAAGCTGCGAAGAAGAAGGCTGCGGAGGCGAAGGCTGCCGCGGAGCGGGCGGCACAGGCCGCTGCCGAGCAGGCTGCAGCCGAGCAGTGGACTGCGCCGGCAGAGCAGTATGTCGACCCTGGCTACACCGATTACGGGTACGGAAACGGCGGCACTGGCGGTGGCGGTGACTCTGGCAGCGGTGGCGGATCTGCGCCGGCCGCACCACAACCACCCAGTAACGGCGGTGGCTCAGGCACTGGGGGTGGAAGCGGCACTGTCATTCCGCCGAGGCAGGGCGGCGACGGGGTTTGTCTCGGAAACTGCTACCTGTAGCCAAAGCCTTTCTGTGCAAGCTGCGCGCCCCTTCACATCTGTGTTGTGGGCGCGCAGTTGTTTGTATCTGTGAGCTGCGCGCCCGCCTAGGCACTCACGGATACACGGAAGGATCCATTTTGGATACCAATCTCAGTTCCAGGAAGCGCGGGAGAGCGCCAAATCTCGCCCGCAACCTGGCGAAGAAAGTCGGAGCTGTTGCGCTTGCCGCGCTCCTCGTCGGCGGGCCTGCGTCCCTTGCGAACGCAAACAGCGGAGGTGGCGGCGGAGTTGGCGGAGGCGGCATCGTCAACGGCAACTTCATGCTCTACAACTTCCAATACGACGAGCTGCACCAGAACGCTCCGATGCAGGGCTCGATGGGCGCATCCACCGAGTGGTTTATCAACTCATTCGCGAATCTCGCTTCAAACGGTGGAAATGTTTCACAGGGTGAGGGCGCGAAGACAAAGATTCGTGAGGCGTGCTCGATCGCGCTGAACCGGGCCGAGTCGCGCGGGGGCAACCAGGGCAAGTCCCGTGTCGTCGGCATTATGTGGGTTGGCACCCCGACAAGCCCGTGGGCAGACAAGGCTTCAGCGTCGGCTTCGTTCTTCCAGGATCGCTGGAACGAGGAAGTCGCAGGCAAGGGCTTCCCCGGAATTTACACCAAGGCCGGCTCGTTCATGCAGCAGTACTGGCCTGAAGGCCTCGCTGGTGGCGGTGCGACTCCTTCTGCGGTGTGCATCGCGCTGAACCAGAACGAGCCTCCACAGGAATACAACCTGTCCATCACCACGGACAAGAACGTGAGCTTCACGGCGGCCGGCGGCACTCAGGCGGTGTCTGACACGATCCACGCCTCTGCCGGGTCCTCAGACATTCGTGAGAACGTGGACGCGCAGGTCGTCATGCACTGGGATGGCGTTGAAGGTAACGCCCGCTCGGTCACAAAGAACACGACAATCAAGAACCACGGCGACACCAAGAGCCCGAACTTCGTCCCGGCCGACTTCGGCTGGAGCACGTGGCCACAGAGCACACACTGGTTCGACGTCATCGTCCCGAAACAGGGCATGATGAGTGCCGGCGTGAACACTCCTGACCGGGATCCCCGCGAGACGTGGAAGCTCACGCCAGTGGCGCCGGAGAAGGAGCTGTGGACGGCGGACATGAGCCGGAAGCTCACCGACCAGGACGTGCTCGCCTCCGGGATGATGCATAACGCAGTCATTACCGCCTACCCCAACGGGTACGCATCGTCGATGACGATCACTGATCTGGTTGAGACTTCTGACGTGTACGTCGGGTCGACTACAAAGGACGACTCGAACGCGGTCCATGTGCTCGACCCGGACGGCAAGAAAGTCTCTGGCGCGAGTGTGAAGCTTGACCGTGCCGGCGGCAAGGTCACGGTTTCG
The DNA here is from genome assembly GCF_024399335.1 of Leucobacter aridicollis. Classification (NCBI taxonomy): domain Bacteria; kingdom Bacillati; phylum Actinomycetota; class Actinomycetes; order Micrococcales; family Microbacteriaceae; genus Leucobacter; species Leucobacter aridicollis. Next base: position 155,243 of record NZ_CP075339.1, on the reverse strand, counting down.
GCTTCGGTGAAGTCGATCCCGAACAAGTTCCAGAACCTGCCGTACACGCTGGTCGTGCCGACGTATGTGATGCCGACCAAGGCGGACTACACCATCAAGGACAGGTCCAGCGTGTGCTACACCGCAACCGACAAGGACTGTATTGACGGGCCGACCGAGCAGACTCGCAAGGTCACCCCGACACCGGACAAGGTGTGGGTCCTTGACGAGAACGGCGCGCTCACGACGCAGGATCCTGACTGGACGAACAAGGAGGGCGCCGACGAGAAGGTGTTCCTCCAGGGTGACGCTGTGTCGGCTGTGGTGAATGGCAAGGTGAAGGGCAAGCTGCCTTCGAACCTCGACAACTATCAGATCATCGACGACTGGACGAAGGCGGCGAAGTACGTCGATTTCAGTGACGCGAAGAAAGCAAACGTCTTCTACGAGACCGCTCCTGGATCGAAGAAGTACACGAAGGTCACTGACCAGTTCACGGTAAAGGTAGACGGGACTCGCACCATCGCAACCGCGAAGCCGGCGTTCCTGTCCCAGACGAAGGACCAGTCTGCCGATCGCGCGGTGAAGCTCGTGATCTCGGGTGAGTTCCGCACGGACTACGACACCGACGGCAAGACCGTTGTGCTGCACAACAACGGTTCGGAGATCTGGAACAACGAAGAGATCCCAACGAATGAGCCTCCCGTGTACACGTGGACTCCTGACCCGAACAAGCAGGTTCTTGGAAACACCAGCGAGTCTGGCGATCATGGCCACGAGGACATCCACGGCATGAGCGTGTGGCCCGGCCAGAAGCTCGAGTACTCGCTCGGCATCGACCTGCGCATCCCGGGCAACACCGCCCGTGGTGTGAAGTCGCTCGCGGTGAAGGACGTGTTCGATCCCATGTTCACCCCGGACAAGGACAGCGTCGAGTTCTGGGACTCTCGTGACCCGAAGGGCCCCAAGCCGCTCCCGCGTTCGGCGTACAAGCTGTCGTGGGACGACAAGGAGCACTCGTGGACGGCAACGTTCACTGACGAGTGGCTGGCAAAGAACCTCGGCCCGAACTCGGAATGGCTCACCCAGGGTTGGCTCACGGCTCGTTTCACGGGCACCGTGAAGAAGGAAGCACTCCCGGGGTCGACCGTGAAGAACCAGGGCTTTGAGATCCTCAACGGCGTTTCGACGGCGACAGAGATCCCCGAGGTGAAGATCCCGAACCCGAAGCCGGACAAGGAAGACCTGAACACGAACCTCGTCGACATCGACGGGAAGACTGTCCTGTTGGGTGACACCATCGTGTACCGCATCCTCCTCGACGCGATGCCGGCATCTTCCGAGCTCGCATACAACGTGCACAAGTTCGGCATGGTCGATGACTACGACGAGGAATACTTGGAAGTCAACGCTGAGGACATTCGCATCACTGAAAAGGCCACCGGCGCCGACGTCACCGGGAAGTTCAACATCCAGGTGAAGGATGGTGTCGCGTACGTCTTCGCGAAGCAGGTCGACTCAGTTGGCCCGAACGGTGACGAGATCAAGGGCGACCCCCAGCCCACTGATCTCAAGGCGTACAACGAGGCCGAGATTGATCCGTCAGTCACTCCGATCATTGACCAGAACATCATGGGCAAGCACTACTGGATCACGATGCCAGCCAAGGTCATCAAGACCACTGACGGGTATGTGATCGAGAACCAGGCGGTGCAGAACGTGGAGAACAGCCACCAGCAGACAAAGATCGTTTCGAACCCGCTCAAGGAAATCAACCCCAAGAAGGACGTCGTGATCGAGGCCGGCACTGACGAGTCGATCGACGGCACCGCCCTGAAGCTCGACAGCCAGTTCAACTACCGTCTGCAGTCGTCAAAGCTCCCCGCGAAGCGCGCATACGAAGCCTCCCAGTGGTCGATCCTCGACACGTTCGACCGAGTGCATGACCAGTACACGGGAATGTGGGCTGTGTACGCAGACACCGACCTGTACGACGGTGATGAACTGATTGCGAAGGCCGGCGACCTCCTGCAGGACTCGGACGGTGGCGGTGTCTCGGACACCCTGTTCGCGGCATCGTTTGATGAGGCGAGCTACACCTTCGAGATCTCCGCGCAGGAGGACTTCTTCCGGCTGGTGAACTCGCGTGATGACCTGGAGCACCAGTGGTCGGCGTACACGAAGATGATTCGTATCGCCCCCGCTGACAAGGTGGTCAACGAGCACACCGAAACTTACAACGAGGTCGAAAGGAAATCGAACGAGGTAGTCACCAGCACGCCAGAGCACCCGGCGGTTGAGCTCGTCAAGTACACCTTCTCTGAGGGCGTGAAGGACGGCGACCGTGACAAGCCTGCTGAAGCGCTCCCGCTCTCCAAGAAGGACTTGAAGGATGGAGTGAAGGTTGGGTTCCGGATTACGAACACGGGTGACGTGCCGCTCGTGAACGTGAAGCTCTCGGATCTCACCGACAAGGGCAAGGCCGGCACCGTGAAGGACATCGAGTGTGTGCTTCCCGAAGGCGACTCGCTCGAGGACGGCTTGAAGAACACCTTTGCTGTTGGCGAGTCGATCAACTGCACCGGCATCCTGCAAGGTATGGGGCTCGGCGACGTGCACTCCGACACTGCGACAGTGACTGGCGAATCCGTGTACACGGGGAAGAAAGTCACAGACTCGGATCCGTGGAACGCGAAGGCGCCCGCAAAGCCCCTCGCGGTCACTGGCGGCGGCGCGGTCAGCCTCGGCGTGCTCGCTGCAGCGCTGCTGGGTGGTGGCGGGCTTGTCGGCCTGCTCGCTGTGCAGCGTCGGCGGAAAGCTGCTGGCGTCCCTGTTCTCCAGGAGGACGGCGCGTAGAACATAGCTCGTTGAAACTCTGAGACTGTGCCCTTCCCCGCTGCTTGGGGAGGGCACAGCCCATTTCGGAGAGCTGCACTCTGCGAACTGCTGCCGTTCAACGGCATCTCTGACTTTTACAGATCTCAGCGCCTAAGGCTTGGCTAACACCGAGGAGGACTTTGCCTCTGCGCCTCAGACGATCCTGCCTGTTCAGGCATGATCTGGGCCGTCGTTGTTCTACTGCTCCTGCCTGATACGTACGCGCCGGCGCCAACAGCTGCCCTTCCAGTCGACCCTTAAGAAGGGGGCTAGAGCCACTGCATACGGCTCTAAGGACCGTTCGAGACGATTGCGTAAAGAACCGTTGATGCTACAGTCCAAAACATGAAGCGACGCATGGATCGACAACTGTGGTCAAAGTTCCGGAGGGTCTCCTTCGTCATCGGCTGGGTATGCCTACTTGTCATGTTTGTGCTGCAGGTCGCTGCTGGCTTTCTCCCCTCATCTTCTTGGGCTTACGCACTGAGGCTGGTGAGCATGTTTGCTCTCGCCTTGACCGTTGTGTCGATACTGGCGTGTATCACGGCCAGCATCGTCCTATGGTGGCTAAAAGGGCCTGTCCGGTGGGGCATTTTTGCTCCCCGCAGCCGGAATGCGCACCTGCTGACTCAATACGACGATGCCACGAGCTGGGCCCTCGCCCACAACCTCGTTATGGTGCGCGTAATCCACGTCTATCAGGTCGCACGTCGCGGAACAAAGTGCATTGTGGAGCACCGTGATGGGGCTCGACAAGATGCGTGGTTCTGGAGCTTCAACCCGAGAAGGGGGAGAGTCTTTATAGTTCGCGCTTATCAAGGCTACGGGCCACATCACAACAACATGCAGGTGATGTATGTCGGAAGCGCCACTACCGGGGCAGGAGTCGTTGGAGGCCTTCCAGTCGCCGCGTGGAAAGCGGCACGCAAGCGGTCTGTTACACACATTTGAGCGTTCCGCGCTATTTCCCGATTACCAGCCTCAGTCCGCACCGGCCACCAAAGAGGTGGAGACAAGGCATGCTGAGCTCCGTGTAGTCCACGTCTCTGTGGGCGGCGCCTTCAGCTTGATGCCCGATCTCAGGCAATGAGATCCTCTTCCCCTACAAACCTTCACAATTCCCTCCCCTCCGTTCCCCTGCGCCAAAGCAGGCATCGAGTAAGGAAACGAGATATTGAAGGGAACTCAGGTGAAAGAAACTCATGAGGCCGGCGGCAGGCCAGAAGAGGCGTTGGTAACAACAGGCCGCAAACGGGGCAACCGCCCCAAGGACGATTCTCCTCCTCCGCCGCCGTTGCCCCCTCGGGCTCCACTCCCTTCTCCGATTGACTGGTGGAAGCTGGACGACGAGGAGCGTGCAGAGACACTCGAAGTGCTGGGTGAGTGGGTCCCGACGCTCATGCTCAGGTACGGGCTGCGCGACTCGGTCGTGCCTCCCTGCTGGTATCTGCACGAAGCCCTCGTACAAGAACTCCTCGCGTTGTTTCAGTACCGCAACCAGCAACAGGTACAACCAACGGCGCCGCCGTCCGCGATGCTCGATTTCCATTACCAATTCGATCTCGCGATCCGCAGGCTCACGAATTGGACGACGTCGACGGGATGCAACTCAGCAGAGCACCACGATACGACGCCCGCAGTGTGGGTAGTGCCGGGTAGCGTGCGGAACAGTACCTGGGTCGTCGACTTCGAAGACCACGTGAAAACAGTCCGCGCGGGCAACGCGGGCGTGAAGGAGTGATGGTGAAGAAGCAGTGGAACCGGAACACGGTGATCGGTGTGGTATCCGGCGTAGTGGTGGTTCTCACCGCGATCGCCATCACGATCTTCTTGCTACTACCTGGCGGCGACATGAACCCGAACGGGTCAGAGGCGGAGCAAAGGCCGACACCTGGCGCGAACACTGACACAAGCAAAACCGGCGATGATGACGCACCGGCGGACTCGGAGCCGGACATGTCATTGTGGGAGCCAGCCAAGCTTGACAGCACGGGGATGGCCGAGATGGTGGTTACGACAGATCCGGAACAAGCAGCCTTATCTGCGGCGAGGGTGCTGTGGTCTGTGGACGCGAGTAAACAGCCGTTCTATGAAGACTTCCTCAATGAAGCGCTCACGCGGGTCATGCATCCGTCCCCTGACTATGTAGGTGCTGAGGGCGTGATCCGGTCGACCATTGACCGTTCCAAGTCCAACCTCGGCCACACTGAATGGGTGACGGGCAACGTTGTCGACACTGAAGTGGACGTGGCAAGGGAATCCACGTGGAACCCTGACGGCGGCGCTTGGTGGGAGCTTGGCGATGAGAAACGGTACAACGCACTCATCGGGCATGGCATCGCCTACACGTCTCACCCAATCGAGGCTCTAAATGCTGAGCAAGCGGTCGCTGAAGGCTACGACGTGAACACGACCATCGAGGAGACCTGGGAGGCCGATTCACTTCCCGGCACGTATTCGAAGTATTGGGTGCGGGTGGAGAGCGCGATCAACTCTGGCGGTGAGTCCGGGTCGGGCGTTCACAGGGTCCGGAACGCGACGTCGATGCTCATCTACTGTGACGCGCCAGAGAACGGCGGTATCTGCGGTGTCGCCGCACTGACAAAGAGCTACCCGAAGCAATGGCAGCGCCAGCAGTAGCCGTCAAAGTTGCGGTCCATGCCGCGCAAAGCAAGACCGGCAGAAACATCATCCTGGGCGTCCTTGCCGTCATTCTTACGATCATCATGCTGCCCTTCGTCCTCATCGGCACGACCGTGGCTGGCGCGGTCGCGCAGGCGACGGACGAGACCGAGGAAGTAGCGCCACCAGGACCTCCCGGTACGGTGCCGGTGGTTGGGGACTGGGCGTCTCCTGTGCAGTCGTACATCATCACGACGGAATGGTGGGGCTACTACGGGCACACCGGCATGGATCTTGCCGCGCCGCAGGAGACACCGATCTACGCGGCATCTTCCGGGACAGTGACTGCGACGCATTGGGCGGGGCAGGACTCATATGGCTGGTACATCGTCATCGAGCATGCCGGGGGTCTTTCCACACTCTACGGACATATGGTCAGGCAGACAGCGCTCAAGGTCGGACAGAAAGTGAAAGCCGGCCAGCACGTCGGCTATGTCGGTAGCACCGGAAACTCGACGGGCCCGCACCTGCACTTTGAGACCCTCGTCCATGGAATCCCGACTGACCCGAGACCTGTCATGTCGGCGCGGGGAATCAACTTGTAGAGGCACGTGTCCCATGTGTCGGGGCTGTGAGCGCCAAGTGCGCTTGCAGCCCCGTCGTTTTTGTAGCGCCACACCGGGTGGCGGTACGAAAACGGAGACTCACATGGATTTCATTCCCTCACTCATTGACGCTGTTGGTGTCCTGCCCGCTATCAAGGTGCCGGATATTCAACCAGACTTCGGAGCTCCAGGCGTGGGTGCAGTGATGCACCTTGTGAATATGGCGGCTGCTATCGCTACCGCTGTCTGTCTTCTCGCTGTGGTTCTCTCAGTCATTCTGCTGGCGGTCGGAAAGCTGAGTGAACGCAAACAGCACATCGGCTGGATTGTGTTGGCGTCTGCCCTCGGCGGCGTGATGCTCCTCGGTTCTGCTACGGCAGCGATGACGTATGTGGGAGGCATCCCGCTGTTCTAGCGGGAGCACAGTATGCGCCACATGGAAGACACCCTCGATATCGATTTCGAGTGCGGCCCGGTCGATCTGATCTGTAAATCGTTTGAGAGCCAGACGCAGGGACTCACGGAGTTCCTGTCGTGGGTTGCCGATATCACTCTCGGGAACCACTCCATCGCCCCCGGATCAAAGCTCTGGGACAGCGCTATTGGTGAGTCCGGGTACTGGTTCGGCCTCGCAATCGTGGTCTCCCTCGGCATCCTCTCCGTGGGAATTATGCGGGGTGTCTTCCAAGGTGACATCAAGTGGCCCATCATCGGAGTGCTCTCGGGCATCCCGTCAACGATATTGGCGCTGACGGTCGGTGGGAAACTTTTGGAAGTGTCCGCAGAGATCAGCAAGGACTTACTGAACCGGATCGGAGGCGGTGACGGCTTTGCCGCAGCGATCCGCACAACAATGCAGGTTGGCACAGGCAGCGACAAAACCGGTGCGGTCCTTTCAGTGCTAGGCGTGGGGTTTCTCCCGATGCTGATCCTGCTGCTGGTACTCATCCTCGGGATGATCGTCTTAAACTTTGCGCTCGCGTTTCGAAACTTCGCAATCATGGTCCTCATTGCCTTCGCGCCGCTGGCGTTTATGGCTGTCACCACGAAGGGCGGATGGGGCCTCGCGAAAAAGTGGATGAACGCTGGAATCGCGCTCCTCATCGCCGAACCGCTCATGTTTGGTCTCCTCGCGATGATTCTTCGTGCAACCAAGGGCGCAACCTTGTTTGACGGCGGCACTCTCACGTTGGGGATTGGATTGTTCATGACGGCATTTATGCCACTCATGGTCGTGAAGTTCTTCGACTTCCTCGGAGCAGACGGAGTGGCCGGCGACCAGGCCGGCTCTCAGATGGGCCGTAGCGTCAGCCAGTCTTCAAAGACCGCCGTGCGAAACGTCACGTCTGTACTCACGCGCGGTGGCAGCGGTGGCGGCGCGGCAACGCGCGGCGGCAGCGGTAGTACAGGGAATCGTGCCCCGGCAGGCCCGAAGGGAACTTCGGGCACGTCAAAGACGGGCGGGAAGTCTAGCCAGAACGCTAAACCAGGCAGCACGGGGCCTTCGGGGAAGCAGGCCCCGGGCAGTACGCCAACAACGCCCAAGCAGGGCGGAGCTCCCGCACAAAGGGGCCGTGCACCTGAGACACCAGCCCCCAAGACGCAAGGCCAAGGGCAGACGCCGGGGCAACGGGCCCGGCCGGCAGCGCCGAAACCCACGAGGGGTGTCCGATGAGTACCGACAGTTACGAGATCGCGAAAGTTCAATACTCCAGGCGCCCCACCCAAGGCGTCATCCTCGGCATCGACAAGTACGGGGTGTGGTCTATCGGCATCGCGATCGCCCCTGTGCTCGTCTTTTTGGTCGCGCGAAACCTTGGCGGCGCGCTCACTGCAGCCCTCATCATGTCCCCGCTTGCACTCGGCGGGTTCCTCAAGACCGAAGCAGGCATCCCTTGGACGGTCCAAGTCCTGAAGATTCTCAAGTTCCATCGCAGAAAGGCAACTGGCATGGCAAAGTACCGGAAGAAAACCGGGCCCATCGTGAAGGGCCAGCTGGAACTTCCTGGATACCCAAACCGATTCGAAATCTGGGAAACAAGTAAAGGTTCGGTCGTGATCTGGGACAAACAGTCACAACATGCATCGATCACGTGCGTGGTCGCGTCTCCCGGTATGGCTCAACACTCGGTGTCTGTCGCCACCCCAGAGGAACGAGAAGGACTGATCGCTGGCTGGATGACCGTTGTGGGCGCGTGGACAAGACGCAGACAGATCGCGAAAGTCACGGTGCAGGAACGCACCAGACCCGGCTCCATCGTTGTTGAGCAACAGCACTTCGACGCGTTGAAGAAAACCGGCCCGCTCGCGGAGTCCTACCAGGAAGCATTGAACCTCCTCGCGCAGGAGGTCGTGTGGAGGCCCTCCACGATCACCCTCACGCTCGACATGGGAGGCCGCGAAGGCCGCTCCCTCGTAAAGAGTCACGGCGGGGGGAAGGCTGGCGTGCTCGGAGTGTGCGAACAAGAGATGGGGTCCACCACTGAAGCGCTCATGCAGGCAGGATTCACCCGTGTCGCATGGTGTACGCCACGTGAGTGGGCAGCGGCCGGGCGAGGAACCGTCGACCCTGTTGGGGAGACAGCGATCGATGCACGCATCGGGGAAGCGTTTGAAGGAGTCGCGCCGGAACTGGCAGGCCCGATGTCGCTTGACGAGGACAAAGACTATGCGGAGACAGATTCCGCGTTTCACCGCACGTATTGGGTGGCCGAATGGCCCCGTATCCAGACGATCCCTGGGTTTATGGGAAATGTTGCGTTCGCGGAGTCGCATCACGGGTTCGCTGTTCGGCACACGTTTTCACTCGTCGGCACACCCGTACTGATGAAGGACGCGATGAAACGAATCGCGCAGGAGCGAAAGACCTGGCGGCAAAACGCGAGGTTCAAGCAAGATCGTGCCGGAACGACGATCGCGGACAATGCGGACTGGCACAATCTTGACGCGCGAGAGCAAGATCTTGTTGACGGGCAGGGACAGCTTGAGTTCTCCGGCTACCTCGTTGTCACGGCGGTCACTCGTGACGAGCTCGAGGAAGCGTGCGCGGCGATGGAGATCTCGGCCGCGAACGCTGGTATCGAACTGCTTGTCCTCGCATACGAGCAACAGGCCGGTCTGATCTCTGTGGCGTATCCCACTGGGATGGGGATGAAGTAGTGGGCCGCAGCCAAGTCATGTTCGACCCGGGAACACTCACCCGGAAAGAACGAAGGATCCTCAGAGAGTTGCAGGACGAGCTCACGCGCGGCGAGCCCGTCGGAACACCGGAAGTGGATGATCTTCCGTTTCTACAAATGGGTGATCGTTTCCGCTCCATCGGACGCTTGAGCCCTCCACCACATGTAGGCACAGGGTGGGAGTTTGCGGCAGCAAATCCATTCGCGGCCTCAGACCTCCCTCAGATTGTCGGTCCCGTAATTGGGGTCGAGAGGCTATCCGGAGGCCGCGGTTTCGTGATGCATCCATGGAACATGTATCTGTCCGGCATGGTGTCGTCCCCGAACATTCTTGTGAAGGGCAGCCTCCGCCGAGGTAAGTCGTTCATCGTGAAGCGGCTCGTCACACTTCTCGCCCTGTTTGGCGTGTACTCGATCAACACGAGTGATGTGAAAGGCGAGCACGGTGTTGTTGCGGAAGCGCTCGGCGGACAGGTGTTCAAAGTTGGGTCGTTCGGCACCGATATCCGCGTGAATCCCCTCCAGACAGGCGAGCGCCACTTCGGAGAATCTGAAGCGGAGCACGCACAGCGCATGCTCGCATCTCGGCAGCAAGTGCTCCAGCTCATCGGCGCACTCCTCTCCCCCGGTTCCAGGAACCTGTTTCCGGCCGAGATTGCGATCTTGAATTGGGCACTCAGCGAAGTGATTCGAGAAACGAACGACCACCCGACAATCCGGAAAGTCATCCAGAAGATCGACTCACCGGAGCTCACCACGGCCCGCGGCGGCATGTTTGAGAAAGACATGGCGCGCGACCTGGTGCTCATGTTCGACCTCCTCCTCCAGGGAAACCTGTCGGGCATGTTCGAAGACGAAGGCACCATCCAACTCGACCCAGAGTCCCCGTACACAGTGTTTGACACGTACGCGATGGAGAAGCGCGGAGACCTCGCACTCGCGATCACGCAAACCATCACGAACTCATGGGTGCAGAACATGGTGTCGAACAAGGCGTCAGGACGCCGTCACCTCGTCATCCGCGAGGAAGGGTGGCGTGACATGAAGACGAAGGCGGCGCTCGAAGCGCACGAGCTGCAGCTGAAACTGTCTGGAGAGTACGGCATCACGATGATGATGATCGTCCACGAGGACGGCGATTTCGATACCGGCGGGGACGAAGAACGAAACCTCGCCCAGAAACTCCTCCGAGGCTATGCGAACACAATCACGTTCTATCAAAACGAATCAACGCTCAAGCGCGCAGTCCAGGCCGGCACACTCCGTCAGGGTGAGGCGAACCTCATCAAGGGGTTCGGTCGTGGCGAGTTTATGTTCCGTGCCGGGGAGCGCAGCTACGTCATCGACGGCAACCCGACGTCAACGGCTTGGGAACGGCGACTCTTTGACACTGATGCGGCCATGCGGCATCTCGGCCGCGACACCGACCAACCTGGCGGACAAACGGACAACACACATATGCAGGGGGAAACAGTATGACGAAAGACAGCGTGACAGTGCTCACGACCGAAGCACGAAAGGCCCTGAGGGAGCTCTCCGCCACCAGCGACGACCCGCTGCTGAGTGAGGTGTGGGAGCTGTGTGTGTCCGTCACCAACGAAGCAGGATCCCGGTTCCTTGAACAGGCTCACGGACCGTTCCTCTCGGCGGCCGCGGAAGTGCGGCTCTACGTCGCTCACCTTGAGCGGGTCGAGAACGTGATCGAGGGATCCCCGCTCAGGGTGCCGCGCCTGGCAGCAAGGCCGCTGCGCGCTGCAGGCCGCTACATCGCAGACACGAACGACAGTACTGAGCTCGTCGCGTTCCTCACAGAGGTGCCGGCAGTAGCGTCAGCGTTCGGTGAGTACCTCATCCGGGCGGAAGGCCGACAGTCGCGCCCGGTCGTCGACGTCTTAGATCTCGCCGTGCGGGCCGGCGCCGTATTCACCGACTGCCTCGTACGGGCGGTACCCCCGATGGCGATCGCCAACGACTAGAACGGAAACACCATGTCTCACTTCCAAGACCGTACCGCCCCTGCGACGGGCTTTGAGAAACGGTTGCGTACCTTCGGTTTCGCGGAGATACTCGCGCTCGTGATCGGTCTCCCGGCAGCTGTGCTCCTGGGGCTGCAGTTCTTCGTCCAGATGCTCGTGACGTTCCTCACCGGGGCAGAGTCGTTCACGCCGCTTCCCGTGTTCCGCTATTTCGGGCTCTGGGGTGCTGCGGATCCTGCAGCACGCTATGGGGTGAACGGTGCCGGCGTGCTGCATTGGGCACTCATCGTGTGCATCTCAGCTGCGATCGCAACCGTCGTGTTCCTGTTTGTACGCGCAGGGTCGAAGCGCAGGAAGGACCCACAGCGCAGGCCCGGCCTCGCATCACGTGAGCAAGTCCGTGAGGAGCTCGGCGAGGAGCAGCTTCTCGCAGAGCGAGCACCTGTGCTCCGGCCGGCGCTTCCGGCTTCACGGCTGACTGCCACAGACGTTGGGTACCGGGTCGGAATGTTCCGGGGCATCGAGTGTTTCCTGCGGGTGGAAGACCCCATGATTGTGATCGGTCCCTCCCGCGCGGGCAAGGGCTGGAATCTGGTGCTTCCGTGGATCATGGACGCACCAGGTGCTGTCGTGACGACGACCTCAAAACTCGACAACGCACAGATGACGATGCAGGCGCGTGAACGGGCAGGGTCGAAGGTGTGGATTTTCGCCCCGGGGATCCAGAGCGGGAAAGACTTCGGCCATGTCTTGAAGTGGGACGCCGTCGCCGGCTGCGTCAACGAAGAAACGTTGATTCGTCGGATCAACGGGCTCATCCCTGCTGACGCGTTCTCCGGGTCGACCACGAACGGTGGTCACTGGGATACCCTCGGTAAGCAGCTCTCGACCGCGCTGTTTCACGCGGCCGCGTGTGGCGGCCGCACTGTCGACGACATCTGGAGCTGGGTCGCCTCGCCACGCGCAGCAGAAGAAGCTGTTCGTTTGATCCGAGACCACCCGAAAGGGCTCATTGAGCACGCGACCATGCTTGAGACGGTCATCAACATGCCTGCAGAGCAGCGCGCATCTCAATGGGCGGTCTTACCGACGGTGCTCGCGTTTCTCGGTTCCCGAAGCGCCCGCGACTGGATGAAGGTCGGACCAGACGATGCCAACTTCAATTTCGCCGATTTCATCCTCCAGAAGGGCACCGTCTACCTCATCGGTGACAAGAAGACGTCAGCAAGTTACCTCAGGATCCTCGACGGGTTTCTCTCAGAAGTTGACTACGTGTCCAAAGCGATCGCGGCAGGCTCCCCCGGCGGCCGGCTCGACCCGCCGCTCACGTATCTACTTGATGAGGCAGGGAACTTCGAGTACCAGGGCATGTACGAGCTCATCACCGCCGGCGGCGGCGTCGGCCGCATCGGAGTCGCGGTATTCCAGTCGAAATCGCAGCTGCAGCAGTACGGCGGGCAGGAAGGCGCTGACACGCTGTGGGATGCGGCTACTGCGAAGATTGTGCTGCCGGGTGGAGGTGACCCTCGCGCGCTCGAGGACATGTCGAAGCTCATCGGTGAGACGTGGGTGGAGCGGGAGTCGCATTCGATGGCGCTTCGCGGACCGGCCCAGATGCAGTTGTCTGAAGAGAAGCGGGCGATCTTTGAGGGCAGCGAGATCCGGACACTTGAAAAGGGGATGGCGTTTGTGTTCTACCGCAACCTGCCGCCGTTCCTCCCGAGGACCAGGCCATTTCACGAGCATCCCCGGTTCGTGGAGTGTCAGAAGGACTCGAAGAACCTCGAACAGCATCTTCGGGACACGTCCGAGTACGGGGACGCGATCGCGAAGATGCAGGCCGGGTACCGTGCGTGAGCTGAGCCCGTGGGCGGTGCGCTCCAACGGACGGGAAGCGCACCGTCAGCGCTACGCCGCATATATGCGCTCCCCCGCATGGTTTCGGCGCCGGTTTCGGTGGGCTGAGGACGAAGCCGGCCTCCTACCGGAAGGCGCGGGTATTGTCTGCCGCGGCTGCGGTAATCCGTGGGTGCTCAGCCGGGACGACTTGCACCACATCACCTATGATCGCCTCGGTTCAGAAGAACACGAGGACTTGTGGCCGTTGTGTCGCGGCTGCCACACGATGATTCACGATCTACTCGAGTCAACACGGACATGGCGAAAACTTCCCCGGTCGCAGGCGAACTCTGTCGCACTCGAGTATGTCCGTGATGAGCGCGAAGGAAAGCTGAAGACTCCGTTCCCTCGCGGTTCGGCGGCGCTTCGGGACTACCTCTGACTCGCTGTATGCGCGTCGCGGGCTGTCGGTTGCCAAGCTGGGCGATTCGCGCTCAGTCGCTACCGAGAAGAGATCAAGATGACACGCTTCGCTGACTATGAGCGAGACTTCGATTACCTGCACTACGCGGAGGAAAGCCGGACTCTGTTGAGTCATATTCCTGACGAGGATGTCAGGAACAACATGATTCAGCGGCATGACCAGCTTGTGCGTGACCGTGTCCCGTTCGATGAGTTCCCGTCACGACTGGAAGACCTGCAGCCGACTGGCATATCAGCTCAGGAATTCGCAATCACCGCATACACCGACGGCATTTACTGCAATTCCCCAAATCGCGACAAATACGACACGGGCTCCGATTCAATGTGGGGGATAACGCTAGCTTGGGCGGTGACAGACCTCGCGAAGTACCAGCGCTTGCAGGAGTACACAAGGCTCGTTGAGGAGCGCGCGCCAGTGTCGAGCCAGTCAGCAGAGTTGGCAGCGGTTCAGCGGCCGGAGGCCCATTCCATATCGCCTCAAACACACGGCCTAGCGATGTAGGACACCGGGGGCTGCGCCGGCACGGTGCAGCCCCCACGTGCGTCCACTGCGCAAGACCCCATGTCGTTCTTTCAGGTACCCCAAACCTGACAAAACCAACCCGAACCATGCTTGGGGGACCTTTGCTATCCAACAGAAGGGAATCATTATGAGAGTTTTTCCGACACACAGATTTGCAAACATGCAGGACCTCGAGCAACGCCGGCAGTACCTTCAGGGCTTTCCAGAGGAAGTCGTGCTCCCCAACGGCTTCGGAGGTGTTCAAAGGATCGAACGCTCCGACCTGCTGTCGCTCCACGACCAAGCCGCAGCGCTTGCCGAGTCACTCGACGAGCATCGCAACCGGATCGCGAAAATTGTCCAGCCCGATGTCCGCGGCGGTGCGGCAGTGCGTGAGTTCCTGCTCGATGTGTACGACTCCGAGTCCCATGCGCTCGACGCTCCGCCGACACCTCAGGAGCTCTGGGAGCAGCTGCAGCCGGCCGGCACCAACACCGATTCGAACTTGTCTGCATCGGCGCCGATCGGACATGTGCGAGCCGCCCTACAAGCGGTCCCTGACCCAGATGTTCGGGCCGCTTTGATTTCGGTCCATGATGAGTTCTCCGAACAGTCCCACGGGAGAACTGACTGGTTTCAGGAAGTGGATTTCGGCGCTTCCAATCCGGTGTGGGGTGTCGAGGACGTCCGAGGGCAAGCTGCTCGAGTACAACAGCAGCACCTGCCCAACCAGGACGACGCCCTCTCCTTCGCATACCCACGATTCCTCGAGAACATCTACTCTCCAGTCAGAACTGACGGTCGACTCCTCAACCCGGACACTGTCGAGCACGACGCGAAAGCAATATGGGGCGAAGCGCTTGAGGCTGGCCAAGCAGACGAACTCCGCATGGAACAGTATCGAGTGCTCGTCGACACCGCATACCTTCGCTTGGACGGCGCCGAAGTTACGCCCACCGAAGTGGCCGACATCAGGGCAACAGTCCTCTCTCGCGTGGACGGGCTCGAAGCCAGGGGCCACCTCAATACCGCAGACGCCGCAGCAATCAAGGACTCGCTGCAGTTGGATGACGCCACACCAGTGTGGGAGAGAGTGAGCTCCGCTCTTGACCGCTCCGACCTCACGGAAGAAGACAGAAACTACCTAGTGTCCCCCTTCGACACCGAGCACGAGGACAGTTTCCAACGGGACGCCACCAGCTCGCTCGGCCCCAGCCCAACGGTGAACGTTGTGGTCGCTAAACGGCATTTCAGGGCACGTGTGCAGGAGCTCACAGAGGCAAACCGGCTGTCAGTCAGCAACGCAACAGCGCTTCACAATGCGACCTCCAGCGAAGTCTCTGTCGACGATTGGGCGACCCAGGTCGACAGGGTATGCGAGGGACGCGGAATCAGCGGGGCCGAACGCGAGTACCTGCAGTCTGTACCAAAGAGTGCCACTGAGGGAGGGGAACCGATGTCGTGGAGTGCGGCGAGTGCGGCGCCGGCAAACGAAGCGCTCTACCGTGTCCCCACGGTACCGCCTCACGAGATGGTGGCGAAGTCAAGGCCAGCAATGACCTATTGAGCATTGAAACATGAAGGGGGCTGTGTTGGAAGGCACGGCCCCCTTCGCTGTCCAGTCTCCGTTTGCGCGGAAGTCGAACCCTCGCCACTGCGCGCGCGCATCCGTCAAGTAAGTGAACCCTGAAGGTCAGGCTTCGCATTTACGACAGGACAAGATTATGGACAACATTCACGCTTACAGAGGTGCCCTCCGATGAGAGTGTTTCCTCAGATCCGGTTGGACAACGCAACAGCGTTTGAAGAACGGCGTCACCTGCTGTCGGGGCTGCCGAAAGAAATCCCCGTAGCGGGTGGGGACCGCAGCGCCAACGTAATCAGACGCGACGATCTCGTCCACGCTCACGATTTCAGTGCGCGGAGCAAGACGTCGTTAGCTTCCCATCTAGTCAAGGTCACAAATAGCCTCCCCAGAGACAGTACCGAAGGCCGAGCAGTTGAGAAGTTCCTCAGCCGGGTCTATGACGACCGCTATGTGGCGGGAGCTCCTGCGCGCTTGTGGGAAGATTCCTTACAACAAGCGTCTTTGTGGTCTCGCCCACAAGTTGATGCAATCAACCAGTCGGCTGATCCTGCAATCGCTCGAGCCGCGCTTCAAGGAATCCCGGATGCGCAGGTCCGCGACAAGCTCATCACTGTCCACGACATGTATTCTGAGTTGCTGGGTGAGCGAAGGTCGTGGATGGACGCGGTGGTGTTTGCGGATATAGATCCTGACGATGACGACGATGTCGAGCTCGGGCAGGTCTCAGTTGAGCAGGCGCAATCGCTTCCCAACAATAGCGACGCCGAGTCGTTTGCATACCCGCGTTTTCTGGAGGACATCTATCATCAAACGCGCACTGACGGGATGCTTGCCTCCGTTGAAGCTGCGGAGGCCTTTGGCCCGTCGCTGTGGGCGGAAGCGCTGGCTGCCGGCGTGCAGGACGAGGCTCGTATGGAGCTGTATAGGACGCTGACTGACACAAGCACTTTTCGGATCCACGGCAGTGAGGTGTCCGTTCAAGAAGTAGCAGACGCTCGCGCGGACGTTGCAGCACGAATCCAGGCGCTAGTACAGCACGGATACGTCACCGACCAGCAGGCCTCAGATCTCAGACTTGCTTTGCACTCAGAACGCGATCATTCCAATACTTCGGTCTGGCGAAGCCTCGACCAGGCGTCTCAAGGTTGCGGCCTGTGGGAAGGGCACGCAACCTACCTTCGAGAGCCGTTCAACAACATTCGCGGCGTGCCCGCGGCAATTTCAGCAATGCCCCATCTCCCGCCTTCTGCAGTGGATGCCTCATTGTTCACTCATCCAGCGCCACAACAGCAGGCACCTGCAATATCGTACTAGCCCCTCTCCTTGCGCGTTGCAGCAGAAAGTGCAGCCCACACAAGGCGTCAGTCTGCGCGAGCTCCTACGTCGACCTTTCGATAGTGAATTTCGGATGTGTCGGAGGTTAGACCGAGAATGGCCAGAAGGCAGCGTGTTGCTGATACCCAGTTAGCTTTTGACCTCTGGGGCGAATTCGACAGCATAGACCAGGAGGAAACACATGTACGACCAGGAGATGCTCGCGAAGCTGCAGGCGACGTGGCCGGAGACGACCGACTACCTGACGAAGCTCGGACAGTTGAACAACGACCTGATGGTACTCAGGGAGATGAAAGCAGCGGACGAGCACATTCCGTCATGGCTGGAACTCCTGGGGTACAGCGAGGACGACTTTATGAAGACCCCGACAGCGATGGAAGTTCTCCGGTTCTTGAATCAACAGGGAATCGTGGTTCAGTCGAGGCTGACGGTTCCGAAGTTTCTCGAGTTCCATACGGACCAGGAGGAACTGTACGAAGCGGGCGAGGAGTCCACTCCGGAGGTTCTCGAAGTGTCGCCCCCTCTGGAGCTCCGCGACGAGTACGACGCGATGTTGTGGGCTCTGCCGGAGTTGCAGGAGAAGCTCGTCGAGTGGGCGAAGCAGACCGCGGCCCGTCACGGATCCCCGGCGCCGCTGATGACGCTCACCCAGGCGACGATCTTGATGCTCGTCGTGCGGGCGTTGGACCACGATTTGAACAAGTCTCCCGGGTGGCAGGCGGAGTGTCTGCAGTCCGCACTCTCCAGCGAGTTCTATCAGAAGGCCGCACACCCACTCCCCTAGAAACGGCAGAGCTCCAGCGATTCCCGGGATGGGGCGCTACTCCAGAACTCTTCGACCCGAAGCACTCGAAGTACCAGACGGAACGCGACGAGCTCACGGACCTGTGGGGCGAGGAAGAGTGGGCGGCCGCGCGCCGCACGGTCCTGAACGCCCACTACACAAACGACGCCTACGTCGCCGCGATGTGGGAAGCACTCGACGCCCTCGGCGTCCCTGAGACCGGACATGTACTGGAGCCTGGGTGCGGGACGGGCAACTTCATCAAGGCAGCCGGCACGCACCAGGTCACGGGCGTTGAGCTCGACCCCACCTCGGCCGCGATCGCGCAGGTCCTGAACCCGCAGGCGGTGATTCGGGCGGAGTCGTTCGGGGACACGTTCCTCACGCATGACGGCTACGACGCCGTCATCGGGAACGTCCCCTTCGGGCAGACCCGGCTCTACGATCCCGCCTACAACCGGGCGAACCTCTCACTCCACAACCACTTCATCGTGAAAGCGCTCCGGCAGACAAAACCTGGCGGCATCGTCATGGTGATGACGTCCAGGTGGACGATGGACGCGAAGGCCGAACAAGCACGCCGCGAGATCTCCACCTACGGGGAGCTCCTTGGCGCGGTGAGGATGCCTGCAGGCGCGCACGGAGAGACAGCGGGGACAGACGCAGTCGTCGATGTCCTGGTCCTCCGCAGGCACCTCGGGGACACACCTGAAGGCGAGCCGGCCTGGCTTCGGACAGTGGACATCGACGGGGACGCGGGGACAGCCCGCGTCAACAGCTACTTCAACGAACGTCCAGGACACGTGCTTGGCCGGCTTGGGACACGGAGTGGACAGTTCGGGCCAGAAGTGTCCGTATCCGCTGTCGACGTCTCCCCCACCGTTGTCGCGCCGCTCCTTGCGGACAGGCTCCGGGACATTGTCCAGGACGCCCAAGTCACCGGGCGGACATGGGCGGCAGACGGGCAGGTCGTGTCCGACCGTCCTGTCGCAGGCATCGTCCAGGACTCGAAACTGTCCATCGGGCATATCAGCGTCCAGGACGGTGTCCTCATGCAGCAGGGCGTCACCGAGCTTGAACCGGTGAATGTCCCAAAGAATGCAATGCGTGAGCTCTCACACCTGGTGTCCCTCAGATCCGCTGCGGTGTCCCTCCTCGAAGCAGAAGCATCGTCTGCGGAAGACACCGAGCACATTGCTGTCCTGCGTCAGGATCTCAACCGGATCTACGACTCTTACCTCGAGTCGTACGGCCCGATCGGCCGATCGACCACGACTGTTCGCGAGCGGCCAGGGAAAGACCCGGTGATCACCAGGCGGTTCCCGGCCGCGATCCGTGCGCTCCGCATCGACCCGCACTACGCCACCGTCGCAGCACTCGAGCACTACAACGAGGACACCCAGACGTCCAGGAAGGCGACGATCTTCCGTGAACGTGTCGTGGGAGCGGTCACTCTGGTCGACCGCGTCGATACCCCGGAAGACGCAATCCGAGTGTCGCTCGAGCGCACCGGCTACGTCGACGTACCACTTGTTGCTTCACTCCTTGACGTCGACGAGGCTGCCGCGGTCGACCAGGTCGCAGATCTCGTGTTTCTCGACCCTGAGGACCGTACCCGGTATCTGCCAGCGGCCGAGTACCTCTCCGGGAACGTGCGGAAGAAGCTCAAGGAAGTGCGCGAGCTCGCCGTCGTCGACGCGACGTTCCAGCGCCACGTCGACGCCCTCACCGAGGTCATCCCTGTAGAGGTGGGGCCAGCGGAGATCGACGTCCGGTTCGGTGCCGGCTGGGTGCCCGTGAGTGACGTGTCTGCGTTCCTTGAGCACGAGCTCAAGCGGGGCGTGAAGACGATCGAACGCATCGACGGGGAATGGAAGTTCCAACTCGCAGGTAAATCTCCTGAGACTGCTGAAGCGAAGTGGGGCGTCTCCGGTGACCACGTGAAACTGGGCGCCGCCCAGGTCATGAAGAAGGTAATGAACGGCGAGAAGCTGGAGCTGCGGTACCGGCCGGACAAGGACGGCCCGTCCGTGTTGGACCAGGTCGCGACCGAAGCGTTACAGGAACGCGCAACCGAGCTGCACGACGTTTTTCAGGACTGGTTGTGGCGGGACGGGGAACGTGTGATCCGGTTGCAAGAGCGCTACAACGACATGTACAACGGGATCGCGCTCCGCTCCTACGATGGCGTCGAGCTCGTGTTCCCGGGCAAGGCGAAGTCGTTCAACCCGCGGCCGCACCAGCACGCGGCCGTCGCGCGTATGCTCGCAGAGCCGGCAGTCGGACTGTTCCACGAGGTCGGGGCAGGGAAGACGGCTGAGATGGTGCTCGGGGTGATGGAGCTGAAGCGGCTTGGTATGGCCGAGAAGCCTGCGATCATCGTCCCGAATCAGATGCTTGAGCAGTTCACACGCGAGTTCAAGCAGATTTACCCCCGAGCACGTGTCCTGTCTGCCGGCAGCGAGGATATTGCCCGCGTTGGCGGGAAGGACGGCCGCAAGCTGTTCGTGGCGCGGGCCCGCAGCGGGAACTGGGATGCCGTCATCATGACGCATGGTGCGTTCGGGAAGATTGGGCTCGGCGCCGCGCGAGCCGATTACGCGCAACAGCGACTTGATGAGCTACGCGACGTGCTCGAGCAGAAGCTAGCGTCCGAGCTGTCAGACAAGTCAGTGAAACGACTCGAGGAGAGCTTGTCCAAGCAAGAACAGAAGCTCAAGCAGATGCTTGATCTCGACCACGACGAGGACGTGACCTGGGACGAGACCGGCATCGACTATCTCTGTATCGATGAAGCCCACCTGTACAAGAACATCACGGTTCAGTCGTCCGTGGAAGATCTCGCAAAACAGGGCAACGACAAGACGACGGATCTCGATATGAAGCTCTGGTACCACCGCGAACACCTCGGACAATCCAGGGTCGCGACGCTCGCGACGGCGACACCGCTGCCGAACTCGATCATCGAAATGTACGTCATGATGCGGTACATGCGGCCTGACCTCCTGAAAGACGCACAGGTCTATTCGGCTGACGACTGGGCGCAGCAATTCACCGAGCAAGTCACCGCCGTGGAGGCGAAACCCGATGGTGGCGGCTTCCAGGTGAAAACTCGCACGACGAAGTTCAGGAACGTTCCGGAGCTGCTTCGTATGTGGCACGTGCCTGGCGATGTGAAGACGCAGGCGGATCTCGCGCTGCCTGTGCCGGCGATCGCGAGAAACGTCGACGGGGAACGATCCCCCGAGATGGTGATTGTCCCGGCGAATGAGGAACAGGCCGCGGGTATGGCTGATCTGGTGGAGCGGGGCGACGCAGTCCGTCGAGGAATGGTGCAGCCCGAGACGGACAACATGCTGAAGATCACGTCGAACGGGCGAGCACTCGCCCTCGACGCCCGCCTCTACGGCGGGAGCGAGCCTGCGGAAGGGGAAACCACGAAAGTGAACGTTGTTGCCGACAACGTGTACGACATCTGGGCCGAAAACCGGGACCGTGAGTACCTCGACGAATGGGGCGAGATCGCCGCTAACCGAGGGGCATTGCAGATCGTGTTCGCTGACCTTGGGACGCCGTCGACGGACGGCCGTTGGGACGCCTACACGGAGATCCGTGAGCAACTCATCCAGAAGGGGATCCCTGCGTCGCAGATTCGATTCATTCACGAGGCCGGCAACGACAAGGCGAAGGCTGAACTGTTCCAGCAGGCGCGTGACGGCCGCGTCCAGGTGCTTTTCGGGTCGACCGAGAAGATGGGCGTCGGGACGAACGTGCAAGCCCGCGCGGTCGCACTGCACCACGTCGACGCACCGTGGAGACCGGCGGACGTGACTCAGCGTGAAGGGCGCGCGATTCGGCAGGGCAACCAGAACGACGAACTTCGGATCCTCCGCTACGCGACCGAGGGATCATTCGACTCGTACATGTGGGGCATTCTCGCGCGGAAGGCGACGTTCATCGAGCAAGTCCTCACGGGAAGGCTCGATGTCAGAGAGGTCGAGAACTCGACCGAGATGGCGTTGCAGTTCTCCGAGATGCAGGCGATCGCCGCCGGCGACATGCGCATTCTTGAAGCCGCGCACCTGAAGAACGAGGTGCAGAAGCTGTCCCGGCAGGAGCGCGCGCACTCGAGGAAGATCTCATCGGTGCAGGCACGCCGGCTTGCACTCGGGCAGGGCATGGAAGTTGCAAAGCATGACCTTGAAGTCATGCGGAACCTCGCGCCGAACGTCGTGGATACCCGTGGCGACAACTTCACGGGCCGAGTCAGGCCGAAGAGCTGGGCGGAAGCACCGAACTACCGTGAGCGCAAACAGTTCGGGCAAGCACTCAGGGTTGCCGTCGAACGAGCACGTGACGCGCTGGGACCGTACGGGTTTACATCGAACAATGCTGCCTACCCAAGGCCATTGGGTATCCAAGTGTCTGTTGCTGGGCTCGAGTGGGAAACCCAGCTCAGGTGGAATGCTTATAAGCAGTCAGACCCGATCGTCGAATTCTCGGCAGGTCGCACGCACAAGGCGATGCAGCTCCGCATGGCCTGGTCACGCATCCAAGACGGCGACGCTTCAGGCATCGCACAGTCCTTCGAAATGCAGGCTCGAGACCTCCCCCGGTTGATCAAGGAGCACGAAGAGACTGTGGCGGCCGCGGCCGAGGAAGTCGCGGAATTGCGTCGCCTAGAGCAAGAAGAGTGGCCGAAACGAGGTGAGCTTGCCGCGGTGCAGTCGCAACTTGCTGAAATCCTCGGGCAGCTCGAGGAAGAAGCCATAGGGCCGGCTCAGCCTGAGCCGGCCCCTCACCAGCCGAACATCGATCAGATCGTTGAGAATGGTCCATCACTCGGGCTATAACACAGAAGCGGCGGGGCGGGTACGACATTTCGTACCCGCCCCGCTGTCGTGTTCTACGGTGTAGGCGCTACCCACCGGTCAGGCTGCGAATAGTGCAGTCGGTCCTGTCCCTGGCTAGGAGCGGCCTGAGGAACGACAACCGGATTCATAAGCGAGGCTCCCGCAATCGCCCGGTCTCGTTCCCTATTGCGGGCAACATGCACGTCAGGTCCAAGTGCCGTCTCGCTATCGATACCGTAGAGTTCGCGATAGCAAGCGACAGTCACCGCCCGTCGACGCCACTCCTCCGATGCTCCGGGTATTGGCTCCCCAAGTTCTGACAGCCATGGCTCTTTATTGGCGATCGCCTGCTCGACCAGGTGCTCGGCGCGCAACAGGATCGCTTGCTCGCGATCTTCAAGCGCGGCCTGGAAGTCAGGATCAGGATGCGCCGGTGCTCGTTCGATGAGGCCGGCAACGAGCCTGCCAGCCCCTCGGTGTCTCGCGGCTGTCATGTTCGCATCGACAGTGAGATTAAGACGTGCCTGCAGCAGCCCGGCGAGGCGCGCCGGCAAGTTCTTCGTCTCCTGTCGGTCGATCGATTCCAGCGCTTCGCGCACGGCACCCTCGACAGGAACTGTGCCTTGATCGTCGAGCGCTGCGAGGGTCCGCGCGAGTTTCAGACTGCTTCGGTACTGGGCGGGGTCTTCTCTGGTGAGATCGATGCCGAAGTTGTTCAGCATCGGCGCGTACTCGCCTGCGAGGTAGTCCAGCTCTGTGTGGTCGTCGACGAGCTTCCCGAGCCGATAGTGGAGGACAGCGATGGTCTCCCGCGCGGACCCCAGTTCGCGGCTCGCGAGGGCTTCTTCGATGGTGTCGCGCGGGTCATACCCGAGCTGTTCGATACGTCGAACGTTCGCGAGTACCGGGCCGAGGTATGGCGATTCGTGAGCCTCTTCATCTAGAACCCCTAGGTCAGTGAGGAGGGGCAGGTATTCGTCCTCGAGCTGTGTCGCGATCAGCGTCTGATATTCGGCCACGAGCTGCCGGATCGAGGACACTCGTTCGAGTTCATCGGCGGCAGCTTGGTGAGCAGACGGCGCGCTCTGCTTACGGAGGACAGCTTCCAGGGTGTCCTTCCAATCGCGTTCCATCCCTAGCGCCGCGTTGTCCCCGAGGACACTTTCCTCATCGTCGACGACATACGCCCGGTTGGAGTACTTGCCACGAGTCATTGCGACATAGAACGTCTCCCTGGAGGCGGAGGAGTCGATGATCGCGTGAGCGGTGTCCACTGTTCGTCCTTGGGAGCGGTGTGCGGTTGTCGCGTATGCGAGCTGGACATGCTCCCGGCAATACTCGCCAGGGAGGACAACGGTTTCGTCCCCGGACACTGCCGTAATGTCCCCGGTGTCCGGGTTAATGTCCTGGACAACCCATTCGTCGTTGTTCTTCACCCACCGGTCGTGGTCTGTCCTGAGTGTCCGCTCGTTTCGGCGCGTGACGATCCTGTCCCCCGGTGACGCGACACCTGACTGGACACGTGTCTCGTGTGTCCCGTCGACGTGTCCGGTCTCGATCCGCCAGTCGCGGGCGATCTGGTTGAGCCGTTCGACCATGTCGTTCGTAGGTGCGATGAGGAGGGACACGAGTGTCCCGTCCCCGCCGGGTGTCTGCTCGTCCGCTTTCCACGCGTCCACGGCGTCTTGCACGATGGTCTCGTCGAGGCCATGCGTGATCCTGCCCTGCTCGATGTACTGAGCGAGGCCGGCGGCTTTCCCGAGACGTAAGAGCTTTGACGCGTCAGCTTCCCACTCGGATTTGAACCGGTGGAGCTCGGTAAGTTCGGCGACGTCGTCGCGGTCTGCCGCGAGGAGCCCGAACGTGCCGCCGGCGTCGACTGCGGCAAGCTGCGCCCAGTCGCCAACGAGGAGGAGCTTCGCCCCTGCTGCTTCGGCCTGAGCACGGAGGGTGTCGAGTGCGATCGTTCCGGCGATGGATGCCTCGTCGATGATGATGAGGTCGCCTGCATTGAGCTCATATGAGAAGCCGTCTGCTTCGACAGTGCCCTGCCCGGTCTCGTGCAGCCATTTCGCGGTGTTCTCGGTCTGGATCCCGAGCGACTCGGCAAGCACCTCGGCAGCGCGAGCTGTCGGGGCGAGGCCACGCACACTCCCGGCACCGTACTGTGTTTCCCAGATCTCGCGGAGCTTCTCAAGCGACGTCGTCTTCCCAGATCCCGCGGGGCCTACGAGCACGTCGACGAGCCTCCCGGAGCAGGCAATGTTCTGCACTGCAGCAGCTTGGTCCGCACCAAGGATAAGGTCGCTGCCTGCGACCTTCGTGTGGACGAGTGCGTTCGTGAGCTCCTGGTCGATGGCGGCCGCGCTCACGGTGCGGCCGGCTTCGATCATGCGTTCTTCTGCGTCCCATACTTCGCGAGTAGTGAACAGATCCCGTGCGGCAGGGTGGAACGTGGATTCGCCGGATTCCGTGCGGAACCGTGTTGGGGCTCGGAGTGTGTTTCTCGGGGTGAGGGTGATCGCTTCAGCGAGCACCTGGTCGACGATCCTGGCAACGACTTGGTCGCGGTCCGCGGGTGACCTAAACCGCCAGCCCGCGATCGCGCGCAACGCTTCTGTCTCGGCGTTGCGCCTGCCCCACGTAGACTTCCCGATCGAGAGCGCCGTCAGCGCGCACGCGGCCGCGTCTTGCACCGCGTTAGTGTCGACGTCATCGTGCCTGAATGACCACAGAGGGAGGTCATCAAGCCGCGCTTTGCCGGCGTCGTGGACTCGATCTGCGAATAGGAAGGATTCGCCCACGTGACGCGTCGCGCGTTCCCTCCAGAGTGATGTGAGGGCTTTGAGCGACCGGTTCTGTTTTGCCTTGCGTGTGGCGAGTGTCGCTTGCTGCCTGAACTTGATGATCTGCTTCGCGGTCGGTTGCCGGCCATGCTTCTTCACGTAGTTTGCGATCTGTTGGTCCTTCGCGGCCGCGATGTCTCGTGAGCGGGTCGAGTACTCTCGGTTGAGATCCTGCGGCACATCGGCGATCTGCCACGCGACAGACCCCGGTGCTTCGCCTTGCTCGAGTGCGAACTGGTGCCGCGCCGACGCGGTGTCCGGTCGCGCTGTGTCAGCCAGCCATCCTTGGTATTCCGTGGGATGCTCTTGGACAGCCTGCGTCGTCCAATCCACACCGAACCGCATCGCGAGCTCGTCCATCAAAACCGTGTCGTAGTAGGCGCCGGCCGTTGCGACAGCTGGGAACAGTGACCAGCGCGAGTCGATCGTCCGCCACCGCCCGTCCGCGCCTTGGACGCGGTTCGAGACGAGCATGTGCGTGTGGAGCTGTGGATCTCCGTCGCGTGAATCCCAATGGTCAAACAGCGCCGCAGTGATGCCCTCAACGTGCTGCTGGGCGACACCGTCGACGCCGGTGCGGGTACGGATGATGTCTGACTCGAGCTTGTGGATCGTCGCGTCGATCGCGGCCTGGTGGCAGGCACGGATCTTGTCCTTCAAGTCCGGGTCCGAAAGCGCCCACCATGAGCTCACGGACTTGGGCGGTGAGAACACGAACTCGAACCCTGCAACTGACTGCCGTTTCTTGCCGTTTTCCTCAACAGCGCTTTTGGTGATGAACCGCTTCCCCAAGGCTGCACCCGTGAGCGGGTGCGTGCCCTCCCCGAACAGTGCTTCGAGGTCTTCCTTCCGGACGTCCCCGGTAGCGGTGGTGAGTCCGAGCTCGGCCGCACCGTTGCCGGCCCAAGCTCCAGGCGGGGTGCCATTGGCCATGTAGTAAGCGGCGCGGCTGTCTGCCCGGTCGAGCGTGTGCTCGGTAGAGACGGTTCCCATGAGGTAGCCCCACGCGTTTCGGTCAGCACCGATAGTGGTCATTGTGAGCAAGAGTGTTCTCCGATATCTGCATGGTGAATGTGTCTACCGTTAGATGAGCCGGTCTCATGGCGGAGGATTCCGGCGTTAGACATACATCCACTCGGACGCCCACGTGACCAATCCAGTCCCGTCACGGCCGAGAAGATGGGCTGCGTTGAGGTAGGGGGCGACTAGCGTGGTGCTGATTCGGGGGAGCTTGTGCTTGCGTAGGAGCGCTTCGACGGCTTCCGAGTCAGCCTCTGGCGCGGCCACGTGAAAGGCCTCTATCGCTCCAGCAAAGGTTCCACGTGTCTCCATCGGGATCAGACGCATTGTAAGTAGCGGTGTCCAACCACGCTCTTTCGCCGTTTCAAACGCGGCACGCAGGTCGTTCAACTCGAACCCCTCGTTTCCCGGGACTTCGAGAAAGAGCTCGAATTCAGGATGCTCATCTGCGAGTTGAAACCAGTTGTGCTCGGTGGGGTGCAACGTAGCAAGGTGGGGGAACGGGATTGAGAAGTCCCCATACCAGCGTGTACGGATGAGCGGGTGAACCCAGTCGGGCAGTGCGGGGTTGTCGCCGTCGGGGTCCGCCCGCATGGACGTGCTCCAGGCTTCCCACTCACCGGTAGTCCACTGGTTCATGTATTCCTCATCCTGCCCTGAGACCCGCTGCCACCATGCGAGATCGTGCAGCAGCTCCGGGCTGCACAGAGTGGTGCGCGCTGGAGGAAGATCCCCGCGCACGATCTCGTAGGACCCTGACTGCAGGTGACTGTCTGGAGAGAACTTGTCCCTATGCCGTTCGAGGATCGACTCAAACGTCGACTGTTCAACCTCGAACGTATGAAACATCGCGGCCGAGGTTTCGACATTCACTAGGTACCGGTGCACGCTGAACTTCGGAGTGGACGCTTCAGGGTGGAACTGAAGCCCACCTTCTTGATCGTATGAGACCCGCAAAGTTGACTGGAGTGTGTGAGCCCCGGCTGGTTCGTCGTTATTTCTAGACGGCGGAAATTCCTGGTCGAACAAGACCATCATGGACAGGCCAGCGATCAGCCAATCGTCGTTGTCCGGGTCCCTGAACGTGTCGCAGTAGAGTGCGCGTTCGTATGCAACGCGTATCGGAAAGTCGTCTCGGACAATTACGCCCATCTCGATGTCTGCGCTTGCTTCGAGGTAGTCGTCCTCAGCGTGCTCACGCTGGATGCGAGCAAGTTCGAGCGTGACTGCTTCGCTGCCGCCCTCGTCAAACGCGCGCTGGAGCTGATCAACGACCTTCTTGAGTTCATAGACCCGCATGTCTGCGGTCTCTACACGCGTGAAGCCGTGCCGAGCCCATGACCTGACGGCCTCATCGTAAGAGTCGTACCAGACGCTCGTATATGGCTGCCCGGTCTCCTCGTAGATCTCGGGAAATTCGAGGCGATGTGCTGTGACTGGTGCGGCTTTGACCGTGATGGTGGTCTTGGGAATGGTCATGGTTGTTCCGTTTCTGTGAGGTAGTTGTGCTGGGGGAGCTGAGAAAGCTATTGCTGAGCAGAATGCCGGTTCAGGGGAGCTTCGGCACGGGTTTCCGGTATGTGTGCTTGGCGCGAGCGGCTCGTTGTCTGCACCGTGCACCGCAGTACTTCCGGCGTCGTGTGGCTGTTTCAGGAAGCGCAGTGCCACACCATACGCACTTGGTCGCCCCGAGGTGTGAGTGGGCGCGGTGCGCACGCTTACGACACTTCGATGAGCAGTACTGATGTTCCGGCGAGACAGGCACGAACACTTCTCGGCACCGCGGTGCGGCACAGCCCATGAGTAACAGCCCTTCAACAAAGGACAAGCGGCGCTGGCGAGCTTTCTCAACAAGACGCCGGCACGGTTCGCTGCAGTACTTTCGTTGCCTGGTGGGACTCACAAACGTGGTGTCACAGCCGGTGCGTTCACAAGTGATGCTCCACCCGCTGTCCTCTGCAGGCGCCGCGGGATGCGCAATCGCGTTTCGGCGGAGGGACGCTTCATAGCGACGTTGTGCGGCGGTCTTCATCACGCACGGGTCGACTCGGCGAGAAACGGCGTCAGAAGTTCCGCGATCAGTCGCTCGTCGAGAAAATGAGTGTGCGCATGCACGTTCGCTATCTGAGCGATCAGTCCTGTTTCCTCGGCCACAATTTCTCGGGCCTTGGAAGCCGCAGCCTCGATCAGGCTCCCTATCTCAAACACACCCTCGTAGCCGCTCGGACGTTCACCCGCTGCGACGAGCTCCGTGGCGAGGGAAACAGCATGGACTGCATCGCGGCTCTGCGCCAGGGTGACTGGCTCACCCTCAGTGAGCCCTGCGAGGTGGAGGGTGATACCTGCAAAGCGAGCATCTGCGCCAGAGCTGTTGGACGCGTTGAAGGACCAACCGTAGAGGCAGCTGGTGTCGCGAATGTCTGACGAAGTGATGATGAACCCGAGCCGCCAGCCGACAACAATGTGGAGGGCCGCGTGGCGCGCCTCACGATGCATGACTCCTGAACCTTCTGCACGAAGACGGGCGGCACCGTGAGGTGCTGCAGCCGATCTCGTGACGGTACTGCGGGCCCCGAGCATCCCGAAGTTCCTCTGGAAGAGGAGGGCGAGAGCCAACACCCAAAATCCCCCTGCGATCAGCGTTCCCTCGATCCGTGTGTCGCCGCCTGCAGCTGCCCAGACTCTGCCTGCCACATATCCGATAGCGAACAGGCCAACAACTCCGATAATGGTCCCGGCTGCATGACGCAGCCCCCAAAACACCTCGTCGTGGCTGGCACTCCACCAGGCCCGAAATCGTTGCTTCACGGTTGCCTTTGAACCGGTGCTTGACTGTCCTGCACTTTGTGTCGCCATTGTCGTTCCTCGCTCCTGGTCGGTTGACTTCACTGGTCTGTGTTCTTGTCGTCGTTGATGGGAACCATCGCATCGAGGTCTGCCCGAATCTTCGCGGCCCGATCCGCCTTGTCCTGCATCCGTTCGGACTTATAACGGTCGACGATGACCTCGAAGATCTCGTACCGTTCAAACGCAGAGGCGAAAATGTAGTCACGTTCCTCGACTGTGAGCCCCTCAGCTGCTCTCTGCTCGTCAGGTGATACCACCTGCACCCGAAAAGCTTCAGGTGGTAAGTCTCGCCAGGTGAAACGTTTGGGGACGAGACCCCAATCCATCGCAATCGCTTTCAGTAGACGCGTCCCTGGCCGCTTGTTGAGTTCCTCCGCAATCTTGTGAGCATCACCAGGCACAACATAGTTTTCACGCTCAGACTCGCGAAGCTTTCTATCCCCTTCCATTGCCCCAACGACCGTGAGAATGGTGCCTGCGAGATTGGAACTCGCGGATATCAAGATCATCGCTTCTCCTCTGTTTGGGAGGCGACAGTGTGCCGCCTTCATCCCTACGACCGGACCCTCCGCGCACACGTCACGCAGAACGGGACGCGTCTGCGCACCCAATGCGGTCGAAGGTTGCTGGACGAAGAGGCGACCAGTCCCAGCCGACGCTGCGAACGAGCAGCTCCCACCAGAACCGGAGAAAGCATGACTAAGCCGCAAAAACAGATCAGGTCGCAAGAGGCCAGAGAGCACGAGCAGATCCTGGCCGTGCGGGATATGTACGGCCCGACAACGTTTTCCGACGACGATGCAGTGGCGTTGGACACTGTCTTCCAGCTCTGGTGCCGGCTAGGAGTCACTTACCCAGGACCCCGGCCCTGCAAGCCGCCGTTGAAAGGACCGCGGCGTGGTGTACTTCGCGCATATGAACAAGGTTGGCTAGTTCTGACGGGACTCGGCTACGAGCCCACAATCGACGGAATCCTGGCCGCTGACGAGCTGAGACGCCAAGCTGGATTCTCTGTAAGGTTTCGTCCTTGGGAAGAAGTCGTGCGTGAGGAGCTCGCGTCTTCCCCCGCGCTCGTCACAGATCCGATGATCATCGTGGAAAATCGCGTGTTGTGTTGGTTCGAACTCTGGGAAAACCGCGGCGCACACACCACGACAAGCGAGCGCGGAGACACCAGTTATATTCTGCTCTCGCTGGCTGACTATTTTTGCGCGCTACCGGTAATGGCTTTCCCCACAGACGTACTCGCCGCACTGCAAAGCAAAGGAACGATCAAGCGAAATGGCAGCGGTTACGAGCTCACAGCAGCAGGACGCCTCAACCGTAAACAATTTTGGAGCAAGTTTGTAGAGGATCCTGCTCTTGGTGCGCCCGATGATGCCGATGCTTAGCGCTTTAGAAAAGGACGAGCGTCCCCTTCGGGGACTTGAGGTTCTTCCCGATCAGGAGCTCGTTGCTTTCGAAGAAGGTACCCGTGACCGAGGCGAGATTTGGTCCGCCCATTGAGATTTTGTTCAGAAGCACGACGACCTGGTCACCGTTTTGAAATGAGGAAAGGTGGTCGATGAGCTCAGGTTTTCCGTCACAGTAGACGAGAAGCGGAACATCTGAGCCCGGAACATAGATGCTGGTTTGTAGCCGGCCGTTGCTCGCCCCTTTACCGGCTTTACCGATGGTGCCGCCAACGATCCAAGGCCAGTTCTCTTGATCGTTCACGACTATCTTGAGTTGTCTCTCCAGACGCTGGTGGCCTTCGACCGTAGAGGCGTAAGCGATATCGTCCCAGGTGTACTGTCTGCCATCGTGGGTGTAAAAGTATTTCCGCATCCCATCGTGTCCGCCGTGATAGGCAAACTTCGAGAGCAAGTTCCCTAGAGTCCCAGACCGGCCCGCGTACTCAGCGGCATCGCCACCGTATTCAGGCCCTCGACGCGGTTCAAGCTTGCTGCCACCTTGCTGCATTGTCCGCTTTCCAAAGGAGAGCAGCACAGTATCGGATCGTTTGATTTCCCGGCCCAGGTCGTTGCTGAAATATGTCGTCGACCTACTCGAAGCGTTCTCGGCCGAACAGCCATCAATATGCAGTTGGCCGTCGAATGTGCTCCAGAACGCACTCACCCAAAATCTATTCCCAGCACGATGTGAGTACTTCCCAGGAGTGAATTTCAGAGGGACCGTGCATCCCTCCGTCGGGCACTGCCACCCGTTTCCGTAGCTGTCGTTGACATCTGCCAGAGTCACAATCTCACCAGAGGGCAAGTGCAGTGCTGCAACGTACTTGTTGGCCATGCTCGAATGCTGCCAGAGAACCCGAGGTCACGCAACGGGGGACGCGTTCCCCCTCAAATGCCAGTCGTGTAAGGAGAAACTCCGACGAAGGAGGAGGATTCGGGAAGTGACGGACGAGCGAAGCGAAGGAGGAACGCGCGAAGCGAGGAACGAAGAATGAGAGACGAGAAAAGCAGCACAGCGCAGCTGGACAATGTGCAGTTGGAATTGAGAAGGACTTCCCTGTCCCTCTCGCCAGACGTCCTCTCCGTCGTGCGCAGCACTGCCCGTCGGAGGGTATGACTGACACATTCGTTTCCCCCGCCCCGGAGCCACAGCTCCTTCCACCTGCGGCAGCGAACAGACTCGCGCGTTGCCGGTTCTGCAGCACCCTGAACGAGTACGTCGACGGCGAGCCGGCGCCGCTCTGCACGCGCTGCGGGCTCGACCTCAGTGTCCCCGCGCACCTCCGCCCACTTGACGTCGGCGTGCTGCTTGCTCAGCTCGGCCACGAACCGACACGAGACAATCTCGCAGCCAGCACACCGACAGATTCTCCTACCCCGTCACTACTCGATCAGCTCCTCGAAGAGGTGGACACCCCCGCGAGCAGCGCAGCACCCGTACGGCCTTCACCCGGGACACCCGCACAGGGTGTCCCCCCGCTGGCGCCCGTCTCGCCAGCCCCGTTCCCAGTTGCACCGGTCGCCCCGGTGCTCCTGTCCCCGGCGACGTCCGGGATGATGTCCCGCGTGTCAGAGGTGGACGTGTCCGCGATGACTGTCGCGGTCAGCCGAGAAGTAGAGGACATGGACAATACGGTGATGGTGTCCCGGAGTGCGGAGACGAACTGTGTCCTTGTCCTTCCGGACGGCAGCGAGTATCCGTTGTCCACGGACACGATCGTGGGACGCCGTCCCGAAGCGTCCCTGCATGTCCAGACGCTCGCGCTCCCCGACGCGACAAAGACACTGTCCAGGACACATGCACGCGTCTGGTTTGACGGGACACAGTGGTGCGTGGAAGACCTCGGTTCGGTCAACGGCGTGTCCGTCCTCGCTGAGGACAACACTGAGGTTGTCCTCGAGCCCGGTGTCGCGACACCGCTCATGTCTCCCCGGTTCAAACTCGGGACACTCGAAGTGTCCCTCGCCGTCCCCTCAGCATGACCCCCGGGGTGTCCCCTCGCCCTGGACACCCCGGTACTCCCTCGGACACAACGCGTGTCCTCCCCCTCTTCCCCAAATACGCGGTGCTGGACAGCAGCAGATAGACACCACCAGGTGTCGAGACATCTGCCACTGCCCAGCATCGCAACCAAACGGACGACAAGTGCCAAGACGTCCATCAGTCCCCACCGCACCCTGTCCACCGCAGATGGACAGGGTGCATGTCCCCGACATCACGCAGCTGTCCCGTCATGTCCTATTCGCTGTCGCACTCGCGACCTGCGCGCTGGACATCATCGACGGTTGAACCCCGTCGGGGTGTCCCCCCTCATACGACGACACCAAGGAGCCCACATGGCTGTCCCTACCCAGTTCAATGTCCAGCACAAATGCGGACACACCCAGGAGCGAGACCTTGCTGACAAACCCGCCGGCGAACGCGCGGGCTTTGCTGCATGGCTCGCAAACCAGCCCTGTACCGAATGCTGGAAGAAACGACAAGACAGGAAGCTCTCCAAGGAAGTCCAGACTGAACGCGCTGAGCTAGAGGAACATGCTCTCGAGGATCAAGAACGATCACAGCTTCCAATTCTCATCGGCTCATCGAAACAAATCTCCTGGGCGCTTCGTGTCCGGTATGAACTCCTCCGGGATGCATACACCTCGCTCGTCGAGGAAGGAGCTCTCGATGAGGACAGGTTCGAGGCCGACGTGTTGGCGCCGGCACGCCTCGTCACTGCTGCACGATGGTGGATCGATAACCGCGAGAACGGAGACATGATCATAGAGATCCTTGCTGATCCCGGGCAGGTGGAAGTGGGAGAAGGAACCGAGAACCCCTACTGAGTCCACCTACACTCCCGTTCAACAAGAATTCCCCGCTACTGGCAGTGCCGGTAGCGGGGAATTCTGTTCTGAGGCGGTTCGCCCCACGCTATGGGGGTCTACAACGTGGGTCAGTCAGGGTCAGCTTTCCTCGAGGTCCCGTCGGATCTCTGCGACGGTGTCCCAAGGCGAAGTGGCTGCATCTGATGGGAGTAGAGCGGGTGAGGTCTGCGTCTCTGTCTTTCCGGTTTCAGTGACTGCGGTGAACTGGAGCGAGACAGATACCTCGTCAGCGCTCACTTTGTGCACGATTCGCGCGGGCGCATCTGCTGGGTGGTACTCCTCCGTCCAGTACCGGCCTGAGAAGTGCAGGCGAACGTTGCCGCATGTTTCCACTGTTTCGCTGAGATGCGTCGCGTATGAGCCCTTCACGAGCACTTCGTATGGCACGAGAGGTCCGTCTACCCACTTGCCGTCTCGTTTGATGCGGTCGGTGACGAGTACCCGTGCGTACAGGTATGGTCCGTTTTCACTGTGGCGGAGGGTAGGGGCGCTGGCCAGGTTTCCAACGCGTGTGATGTAGCTCATGATGTTCTCCTTCAATGGGGTTGTTACTGGCAAGCGCCCCAGTAGCCTGTGGCGTGCGTTTTGGCGTTCGCTTCGGCGGCCCGGTACTCGGGCTGGCCGGCGTAGGGCTTGTCGTATGTGTATTCGGGGCCGGCGCCTGCTTCGAGGAGGGCCAGGACTATGTTCGTACCGGTGTCTTCGGCGTCGACGTGTCGGAGTAAGCGCCCGTACTTGTCGGATTGGAGTTGCGTCGGATCTCTCCGGAGTTCTATCTTGGTCGCTTCCGGGAGCATGGCTTGGAGGATGGCTGTCGCTTCGGCCGCGAAGCACTCATCTGCCCCTGTCCCGTGGGCGAGCTCTGGCGTGTTGATGCCGATGAGCCTAACGCGGTCTGTGTCGTTGGTGCCGGTGCGCTGGACGACGATGGTGTCCCCGTCAACGACGCGGATAACGGTCGCGATCTCGCCGACGCGTGCTGGGGCTCGGGTTTCTGTTCGTGAGTGCGGGTCGTCTTGCAGGGCGAGCACGTGGGCGCAAGTAATCAGGACGCCGAACGTGACGATCGCGGCCGCGATTCGGGCTCTGCCTCTTTTGAATGCTGCCATGGCCAGTCAGCTCAGGCCGGGGCCGGTGACGCGCACGTCAATGTACTGCGGCGGAGTCTGCGTGTGGACGTATTGGGTGTGCTTGTTTGCAACCGCGGTCACCCATTCTCTGGCTGCAGCTACCACGGTCTCGGCCTCGCTGATGGGAACTGAGGTGTTAGGAGAGTAGAGCTGGCGGCGGGAGCCGTGTCCGTCGCACTCGAGGGAACGTGTGTGCCAGGTGGCGCCGGTGGGAACTGCGGCTTCGTCCTCGTATGGGTTCGTACCGGTGTAGGTGAGCTCAACGTAGAACTGCTCGCCTTCTGGGTCGAATGACGCGAGTTCGTAGTGTCCGGGGGAAAACGCTGAGGGATCTCCTTCGTCATCCCACGTGACGTAGTCATGTGCTTCCGCGGCGAGAGCTTCGAGCTTGTCGTGGAGGGATGCGACCTGTGTCTCGCGTGTGAGCCGGTCGGCTTCGGTCTCGATCGTGATGGGGGTGTCGCTCATGGAGTCAACGCGGAGGACGATGCCGTCTTCGGTGGGGATCGCCCAGACGGTGAGTTCGGTTGCGCCTTCGTCGTTGTCGAAGTCGACGCGGCCGTAGTCGTCAAGTGTTGCTGGTCTTGGGTCGTCGCTGCCGGCAGTCCCGTCTTGGACCCAGGTTTTTGGTTCCAGTCTTGTGCCGTTGTCGTAGGGAGTGGGGTTCTGAGTCATTCGTGGGTCCTGCTTTCTACTGTGAGCGGTGTGGTGAGGTCGTCGATCTCGTCCCGTGTGAGGCCGTGGTCCCAGTTAGGGATCTGCGTGATCTCGACGTAGTGGCTGCCGGCCGTGTGGCTGTGGCTCGCGGTGTCTTCGCTGGCACCGGAGCGTGTGGCGCGGAGCGGGAAGAATGCGGCTGGGTGGTGCCGGCAGTTGCCCTGGTATGCGGGTGTACCGATTTTGAGGGGTGTCGCCTGTTCGGTTTCGATAGCTTCGATCAGGGCTTGGGCAAGGTCGATGAATGCGGTGATTCTCTGACGGGTGTTGAGAGTGTTCATGAGGGGTCCTGTTCGTTGGTGGCGGTTGGGGTGCGTCCGAACCGCAGGCGTTGGATGGAACTCCGCTTTCGGGAGCCGGTCATGATCAGTTCGCCTACAGTCCGTTCTGCAGTCGCTCGGCGAAGGTACGCAGCGGCTCGTATGCCGGCGCGCGCCAGGGCGAGACAGGGGTGAACCCAATCACGGAGCGAGCGCGCAGGTAGTCGTCGACGGTGAAACGGACGTCGTACACGGCTCCGCCTGCGGCCTTCGTGAGTTTCACCGTGAATTCGGCTTGCTCGACGCGCACCAAGTTCTGCACTGAACCCCGGTACATGCCGGAGCCCACCCGGGTGATCGCGATGGTCCCTCCGACCTCGGCCGCGTCTGAAAGCAGCTGAGCGATCTGCTCGGCCGTCCTTGTGGTTTGCGCTCTGAAATTGAGCGCCTCCACCTTGTCATCAATACTTGCCACTTCGTTCCTCACTCTGGGTATCGCGCTCGGCCATGCGGCGTTCAGAATTGTCCTGTTCCACTGCGCCTATGCAGAGAATCGGGACCTTACTGAGCTCGTGAGGCGTGGTGTGCACGATGGGCCAAAAGTTTGCATTTGAATGTCCTTCCAGGTGGGATGGGGTGCTCGGGATCGAAAGACTGTTTGGTTCCGTCGACGGGGAGGCCGGCTCTCAACCGGAAAACGAAGCTGCGTCTTTCGGGAGCCATCTCTGGATGTAATCGATGCCTGCGTGGAGGCTGTCGACAATGCGGTCTTGGACGTAGAAGGGCCGGGATGACGAGCGTGACCTGGTGACGACGATGTATGCGCCGTTCGCGATGACGACGTGCATTTCGTGGCCGGGGATGGTCCCGAATTTGAGGCTGACCTGTGGGCTTGTCGCTTCATAGAAGCTGCGGTGTTCTCCTGTGACGGGGCGTCCGTCACGGCCAAAGAGCAGGGTCTGGATCGTGCCGGGTTCAAGCGACTGTGTGTACATGCTCATGCTCCTTACGCGAGGCCCTGGATCTTGTCGGGACGAAACCCTGACCAGTGGACGGAGCCTGCGACGACGACGGGGGCCTGCATGTAGCCGAGTTCCTGTACGAGTGCGAGCGCGGCGTCGTCTTCTGAAAGGTCGACGACCTCATAGGCGATGCCCTTGGTATCGAGCGCGCGGTAGGTTGCGGTGCACTGCACGCAGGAAGGCTTGGAGTAGACGGTGACCAGTACGTCAGTGTTCTGGTTGGTGTTGTCGTTCATGATGTTCCTCCGGTGTGTCTCTACTGCTGTGATGTTTGGTGCCGCGCAGTCTGTGTGTTTCTCCTCCCTCTGATTTCTTTTTGCCGGGGAGGCGAGAATCGCCGACAGTGACGCGGAGCCGGAACGCCAGCAGGAGGAGTGGGCCCGCACGGCTGGAGCGCAGCGGAAGACGGGCGAGACTGCGACGCCCGGACTATCGATGAAGCGAAGCGGAACCGATCGGCCGGCCAGCTGGTGTGGAGGCGTAGCGGCGCTACCCTGTCGCTTGCTTCCCGGCAAAAGGAATCCGGGCGTAGCCCGGTTCAGCCGCGCGCGGAGCGCGTGTCCTTCTGGCAAGAGCGAAGCGGATGCCTCCCGCGAAGCGGAACACTGGGGGTGTGCGAGGGGGCTGTGCCCCTCTCGCGTGGGGCGAAGCCGCACTGCCGGGCCTGGCCTGGTGCCCACGTGACTGTGTGAGCACCGGGCTTTGCGGGCGGGTTACTGCTGGGCTACGTCCGGCTCGTCTGCGGTCTCGTCAGTGATCTTGGCTGCGATTTTCTCGACTGGGCTGAGCGGGTATCCCCAGTCCGCGACCTGGGCAAGGTAGTGCGCGACATGCTCGTCGGGGTAGCGCCAGGACTGCCTGCTTGTGGACTTTTCGAGTGTCGCGATCACTGCGGCGAGGAGCACGTTCCCGGCCTTTCCTGGCTGTGCGGCGAGGTGGTTCCCGGCTGACTTGACGCCCAGGAGTTCGCAGGCCAGCGTGCGCCCGTCGCTGAGGTTGTTCGCGACCGAGTAGATGTTCTCCGTGAGCGCCCACGCGGCCAGGTTGACCGTGTTCTTGGGGAGCGCCTTTCGTGACAGGAACTGGGCGAGCCACTCACGGCGGACAGTTTCGGCGGCATCCCATGCTTTGTTGTTCTCGATGAGCTGCTTGCGCTCGGACTTCTGGTCATCAGTCATCGGCCCCTTGGCCGGGCGGCCGCCGTACTGGTTGTTGATGGTGAACCCATGTGCTGTGGGGTCGGTGACGTAGTAGCGGATGCTAGGTTCGCCGTTCCAGCAACGAATGTAGACAGCGATCCCTTCTTTGCCTTCCACGTCGCTCTTTCGCACCGTTTCTCCGGTTGCGGTCAGGAGAATGTGCAGCGGGTACGGGCTTTCGTCGTAGTACCCGATTTCTTCAAGGATCTCGTAGCCCGCTGCGCGCGCGGCGTCGATGTGTGGCTGCGCGGCGATGCGTTCTTGCCGGTCGCGTCGTGCTCGTTCGACGGCGTGCGGGAAGTAGTCCGGGTCGTTGACGGCGGCGCCGGTGAGTTCTTCGGTGAGTTCGGCATCGTCGGCGAATTCGATCAGGATTGCTGCCTGGTCGAGGGTGACGCCTTGGTCGACTAGTGCCGCACCGGTTTCGGCTTTCGCGACGTTCAGCCCGGTCTTTACTCGGTCGCGCTTGGTGCCGGTGCGTTTGGCGATCTGAGCGACGCTGAGGCCCTCAAATTCGAGCTGCTTCCATGCCTCGATCCGATCAGTTTCAGTGAGTTCGGTGCGCTGCTCGTTCTCGATGAGCTGCTCGATGATGCGCTCTGCTTCTGCGCCTGCAGCGTTGACGACGTAGACGGGCACGGTTGCCAGGCCCACCTGGATTGCTGCGGTGGTCCGCCGCTGGCCTGCACGTACTTGCACGGTGCCGTCGGCGACGCGGTGGCCCAGGATTGGGGTGAGCACTCCGAGTTGTTTGATGCTTTCAAGGAATGCGTCGCTGATCGCGGTGTCCGTTCGGACGTTCGTTTCAAGTAGCAGGGTGGCCGGGTCAAGGTGTTCGATGATTCCGGGGGTGGTCGTGGAAGTCATTGTGT
Organism: Leucobacter aridicollis; assembly: GCF_024399335.1. NCBI lineage: Bacteria > Bacillati > Actinomycetota > Actinomycetes > Micrococcales > Microbacteriaceae > Leucobacter > Leucobacter aridicollis. Next base: position 116,383 of record NZ_CP075339.1, on the reverse strand, counting down.
GTCTCTTTCTGTGAGTGTTTCTCGTGTTGTTTCCTCCCCCTGATTTCTTTTTGCCGGGGAGGCGAGAATCGCCGACAGTGACGCGAAGCCGGAACGCCAGCAGGAGGAGCAGACACCGCGCGGCTGAAGCGCAGCGGAAGACGAGCGAGACTGCGACGCCCGGGAGAACTCTGGAGCTTGCGGAAGAGATCCCCGGCCGGCTGGCGTGGAGGCGGAGCGGCGCTATCCTGTCGCTTGCTTCCCGGCAAAAGGATTGCAGGCGCAGCCTGCTGAGCCGCGCGCGGAGCGCGTGACCTTCTGGCAGGAGCGGAGCGGATGCCTTCCGCGAAGCGGTGTGAGGGGGTGCGGGAGGGGGCCCTGCCCCCTCGCGTGGTGCGCAGCCGGACTCTGCCGAGGCCCGGGGATGTGCGGCGCCGAGCCGGTATCCTCAGGGTTATGTTGCGTGCGACGATTCGTCAGGTGGAAGTCCGTGAGGTTGAGGTGGCCGGGGAGTCGCTCGAGGAGGTGCATTCACAGCTCGCTGAGCAGCGCCCTGATGGATTTGAGCTCGTGAAAGCTCCAGTGAAGATGACGGCAACCGGGGGCACGATCACCGCAGTAGGCACCTACCACCGTCGAGACAAGACACAGGAGATCTCCGCAGCGACCCGGGACGAGCTTGCAGCACTTGTCCCCGAGGGATGGACGATGCTGCATGTTCAAACTGTCTAATCCCCCGGCGATCCCGTCGCTGCAGGCCTACGACGCGGGTCGCGCGATACTCAGGGTTTCCGTCCGCCACGTATCGACGTAGCCTGGTGACATGTGTGGGAGAGTCATCGTCGACTACGACGAGAACATGGCGGTCGCGAGTGGCAGCGAGCTCGCTGACTGGATGCGGGAGCGCCCCGCCGGCTACGAGCCGTCCTGGAACCTCAAGCCGACGCAGCCGATCCCTGCAGCGTTTACGGATCACAAGGACGGCACGAAACGCCTCGAGTACGCATACTGGTCGCTCGTGCCGATCTGGTCAAAGGAGCTCAAGACCAAGTTTCCGACTTTCAACGCGCGCTCCGAGACAGCGGCTGAGAAGGCGTCGTTCAAAGCGTCGGTGAAGAACCGGCGGTGCGTGATTCCGGTGACAGGGTTCTACGAGTGGACTGGTCCGAAGTCTTCGAGGATCCCGCACGCGATCTTCGGCCCTGACCCGATCATTCCCATGGCAGGGCTGTACTCGTGGTGGCACGAGCCCGACGCGGGCGATGATGAGGGATGGCATTTGACCGCGACGATACTCACTCGAGCGTCCGCTGGGGTGATGGAGCCGCTGCATGACCGAATGCCGGTCTTCCTTGCCGATGAGCTGCTTGGCGATTGGCTCGACCCAGGTACCGTTGGCGATCAGCTCCTTCTCGACGCGGTGGCTGAGGCGTCTATGCCGTTGAGCATGCAGTTGCGCGAGTACGAGGTCGCGCCTCTGCGCGGCGACGGGCCAGAGCTCCTCCTTCCCGCGAGTTCGTAACCCGTACTGCATTCACTGTCCGCGTCAGGACAACGACCAGTCGCCCTTCAAGGCGCCTCTCGCTCGCGAGAGCTCAGCCGCTAAGGCCTCCTCTTCGTCCGCTGACTCTCGATCATCTGTTTCGCGGCGTCAATGATTCCCGCACCCCAATTTCAGGCTCAGCGAATCTCGGCATCGTGCACACGTCGATGACTACGGACGTCACCAAGCCCTCGCTTTTCCGCAAGACCGCGAAGCGGGCTTGCCTACATCTTGGACTGGCAAGTTGCCCGCCGTTTCACCCTTGAAGGTTACGCGGCCGCCTCACACAGTTCGTCCCATTCGGTTGTTGCCCGCTTGGACAGCATTGCTCGTTTCATCTCCCAACCGGGCGGGGTTTTCAATCCTCCGACGCCGACGCCGATCGCGTCGCGTCCGAGTTTCTGGGTGATGCCGTCGAGCGTTGCCCCGAGCTCGCGATCGTCAGCGCTGAAGAGGTCAAGCATTGGAGTGGATGCCGCAGGGCGAAGGTCGTTCAGGACGACGCCGAGGCGCGCATACCTCACACCGGGCAGTTCTTTGGGGAAAAGCTTGGGGAGGATGAACGCTGCCGCTCTCGCGAGCTCGATCGGATCATCCGTCGGCGCGGGAAGTCGCACGGTCACGCTCGTGCTGTGTGGGGGCGTGCCCTCGTCGGCCCACCCGGTCGCGGCCCAGACCTGCATCATGCCGGCGAGCGAGCCCTGCTTTCGGAGGCGTTGCCCGACTCGCTGGGCGTACATGGCGGTGACCTGCGCCATTTCGTCAGGCTTGGTGAGTTTCCTCGAGAACGATCTGGAGAAGATCAGTTGTTCTTTCTGGGCGGGTGGCTGCATTTCGAGTTCGATGCAGGGGATCCCGCGTAGCTCGAGCACGGTGCGGGCGAGCACGACGGAGAAGCGTTTGCGGATCCGCGCGGCATCGGCGTCTCGGAGATCTTTCGCGGTGAAGATCCCGAGCGCTGCGAGTTTCTTCCCAGTGCGTGACGCAACACCCCAGAGATCCGTGACGGGGATCGACGCGAGAATGCGTGACTGCTGCGCGGGTGTGTACGCGCTGAAGTCGCAGACACCATTCATTTCCGGGGTGCGCTTGATTCCGAGGGCCGCGACTTTTGCCAGGGTCTTGGTGGCGCCGATCGCAACCCGGACTGGCACGCCGGTGGACTGCATGACTTCTGACCGGATGCGTTGACCGGTCGCGATGAGCTCGAATCCTTCACCGGTGAGACCGATGAAGGATTCGTCGATGGAGTACACCTCTTGCCAGGCCGAGTGCTTCCCGATGATTGCCATGACGCGCGCCGACAAGGATCCATACAACTCGTAGTTGCTTGAGCGGGCGACGACGCCGGCCATGCGTGACCAGGCTTCGATCTTGAACCACGGTTTGCCCATGATGTCGGGGTCGATCTGTTTCGCCTCGGGCGAGGCTGCGACGACGCAGCCGTCGTTGTTGGAGAGCACGATGATGGGGCGGCCGTCGAGCGCTGGCTCAAAGACGCGCTCGCATGAGGCGTAGAAAGATACGCAGTCGACGAGGGCAATGGACCCGCGAGTGCGAGTGTCGTCTTGAATTCCAAGCGATTGGGGGTCAAGTACCCGCACCAAGGCTATGACTCCATCCTGAACGACGATGGGCGATGTTCACGGACCGGCTCCAAATTCTGACTGGCACACAGGGTCGGCATTTCGCCGATGATCGCTGTCGCTCTCCGGGCTTTGGTGTCGCCCCTGACGGCCGATAGGTTTGTCTCGATTTGCACGTATGGCATGCGTTCGCGTTCGATGTCATTGGTCTTGTCGGTGCGCGTCATGACTTCCCCTGTCCGAAAGTTTGTTCGAACAGTGTACGCCCCACCAGTGTCACGAGTGCCTACAGGAGGCGTTGACGCCACCGCCTGACCGAGGTCGCCCCGATACCGATCCGCTTCGCTGCGCCGCTTCCACTCAGGTGCGCTGTCTGTCGTATCGCGTCCTCGAGCGACGTGTAACCGGCTTCAATGATCTTGGCCTCGAAGATTTTGGCTCGGGCCTCTCGCATGGCTGCGACCCCTTTGCGCTGGACGGGAGCACGGTGCTGCTTCACGACCGCCCGATTGGCTGTGCTGTCGCGAAGATTCTCGACGCCTTTCACCTGGAGCTCCGCGAGGTGCCCGGCAGACTGGTACGGGGCGAGCGTGTCGAGCCTTGCCTGAAGGTCTGCGCGGGCGGTCCTGACCCTGCGTCGACGCGTGCCGGGTGCTTCCAGTGCGGCGGTGCGCGGCATCCCGTACTTTTCTCGATATTCTGCACTGTTCATCTCATGCTTTGCCACGAGGTGGCGGCCCAGTGAGCGCATGTCGATGCCGCACTCGAGGCAGGTGATGAGCCCTGTGGCGCCGGTCACGGTGGCTGGTTTCCTGGACAGCGGCGTTTCGTCGCCTTGTGCCGTGGCGAGCATCGCGTCGAGGTCGTACTGCAGCGCTCGGGTCTTGAGCCTGCAGGCGATGGGCGCTGGCCAGGCGTCTGCGTTGCGGGACATGACTGCGCCAAGGGTCGCTGCCGTGTATCCGAGCTGCGGGGCTGCTTCGGCTCGGGATACGAGCGTGACGGATGGGATACTCGTGAGCAGCATCTACTTGCCGATCTGCTTGCGAAGCCATGGCCGGGATACTGCGGCCGCCCTGGCGGTCGGGGCTTCTTCATTGCCTGCGAGTACCGCCATGATTGCGCCTTGCTGTGCGTCTGCGCGTGCTGCCAGCAGCGCTTTGCCGCGTGCTTCGAGGTCGAATGTGCCTTCCACGATTTCGAGGGCCGCGATCCATGCCGCGGTATCTTCGTCGGCATAGTCGGCGGACGAGTAATCGGGGGTGCCGTAGTCGGGTCGCGCGGGGATCACGGTGTCTTCATGGAGGGTGACGAGGCGCGTGAATTCTTCGATCTGGTCGGGGGTCAAATCAGCATCCTCGAGCCATGCGGTGATTTCGTGTTGCTGTGGCATGGCTACTCTCCTGTGCAGATGGAGCACTCGGCCACGAAGTCGTCTTCGTGGGCGATGGTTTCGCCGCCGACGGCGCGTGCGAATGCGTCACCTTCGGGCGTGCGGTGGTGCTCGAGGGCGTGGAATGCTTCGGCTTCGGTGTTGGCGTGGTCCCAGAGGGCTCGCGCGAAGCCTTCACCCTGGTATTTGGCAAGGGTTTCGACATTGATGACCTTGCGGGTATCAACGTCGAGAACGAGCTCGGAGACTTCGATGCCGTCGATTGTGTAGGTGTATGCGATGGCGCCTGTGGTGGCGGTTCTGGTAATCACGTCGCCCTCCTTGGCTTCTGTAAATAGTTTACAGCCCAATCGCCCACCTGTCAACTTTTTACAGCAAGGATTCGTGATGCCGCCCACAGGGCCCTCCACGACAAGACCGCCACTGCGAACTTCACCCTTCCGGCAACCTCATTTCATTGCAGTGCACACACTCCCACCAGCCGCCGCAGGCCGGGTCGGGCCACCACGACATGTAAGGAGCATGGCAGCCCGGGCAGGGGGGTGCACCGTGGGGAATGATGTATCCATCTGGCGGGTATGTCATCTTCCAAGAATGTGGCATGCCGCTCTGCGCACGGACGACGGGGTTGGCAATTGTGGAGACTGCAGCCCACGCAGGACTGTGTGCGCGACGCTATCCACGACTGACACGGTGAAGGCTCCGGGTGACGACACCCCAGATGTGCAGCTCCGAGAGCTCCGGGATCTCGATGTCGGGGTACTGGGAGCTTTCGGCAGCGAGCACAGCGCGGCCGCTTTCGATACGGAGTCGCTTGACTGTCATTTCGCCGTCGACCACGGCGATGACGACGTGCCCGTCCTGGGCACGGATTGACCGGTCTACGATGAGTTCGTCGCCGTCGAAGATGCCGGCACGGGTCATGCTGTGCCCGCGAGCACGAATCACGAATGTTGAGAGCCGGTTCGGCATGAGATGTTCATTGAGGTCGATCTCGCTGGTCTGGTAATCCTGCGAAGGGGAAGGGAAACCGCACGCGGCGTCGACGCCCGCGATGGCAACGACGACGCTTGGCGCGTCTGCACGAAGCTCGCGCACTTCCACGACTTGCACAACAACCCCCCCGACTCGAACTTATGTTCGAACGCAATGGTAAGTCCCGCTGCGGACATTCACCAAAGTCGCACCGCTGAAGCACGCTAGATGAACGAATCCCGTCCGCGGTAGAACCGTGGACGGGATTGAGGAGATCTCCGCATTCGAGGGTTTCGCGAGCGGCCGCCTTTCTTACACGAGTTCAACTTCTTGGACCAGGTAGTACAGCAGCACGGGTAGACCTACTAGCACGACAACCCAGAGGAGCGACCACCAGGAGTCCATGAAAGCAGCGACTAACAAAGCACACACGATAATGACGACCAAAAGAATCGGTATCAGTAGTTCGAATTGCTCAAGCATCTTTTGTACTCATTTCACTGAACGTCTCAACAGTCCAGGTGGACCGCTACCTGAAAGATGAGCACCCTCGCGCAGCCTGGCGCGGCCCAGCGGTCCGGTTCAGCTGCCTGGCGTTCGGGTTCCGTCAACGGGTTGGGGATCTCGGCGTAGTCGACGGCCTCGAGGGAGGGCAGGGCCAACGTCTTCAAGGCCGGGCAGGCCCGCAATGTACCGATCCGCCAGGTCCGGGGTTGCCGCGTCGGCGTAGATTGTCACCTGGTTTTCATCAGCAATCCTGACCAGGCTAGGCATCATTGTCTCTCGCAGTCGCCCTCCCTGCCCGGTTCCGGGCTTTGAACTCTGATGTTCCCCAATGGTCCACCCCTTTGCAGTTGCGCGGATCGCGATAGATGCGTCGTGTTGTTCACTGAAGAAGTATCGGACGGAGGGACGATGCACCAGCAGAGGAGATGCGATCAACAGAACTGGGGCGACCGGCCACCAAGCTAGCCCTAGAAATGTGCTCATTACGCGCCCAGATGTTGGTTTGGTGGCGCCGTGCCAGTAGCCGACGTTTGACCACCAGGCGAGGCGGATCGAGTCTCCCTTTCTGAGTCCATGAGTTCCGGGAACTATCGCAGATTTCAGTGCTTCTGCAGGAGTCAAGAGGTGACCTTTGGGTTCCGCCTTCCTCTCGTTGCCCTGGCGTGGTTGATCGTCGGGGGTCGCGCTCATTGGCCTGTGCTCTTTCGCTGGTGTCTGGGGATGGGGTGGGGGACTGGTCTACCCGGTCGATGCGAGTAGCTTCTGGCTCAGGATTGAAATAATCCGCGCCGCTTCGTTCTTTGAAACGGTGTCGATGTCGATTGTTACGACGTTCGTCGGGTTTTCGCGGATCCAACGGTCATTTGCTTCGTCTAGTGATCGTATTGCTACTTCATTCACGATGGATCGAAGTTCTTGTTTGTCGACAGCGACGTAGTCGCGTGTTGTTGCGATCGACGCATGCCCGAGCATGGTTTGAACAGCGACGATGTCTTTGCTCACTGCGAAGCTTCGGGAGGCAAACATGTGTCGGAGCTTGTGAATCGTCCAGGGGTTTGGAAGCCTGTCTTTTGCAAGCTCGGAAATTCTTCGTGCTGATAGGTGTCCGTTGATTTTGCCTGGGAAGAAATACCCTTCCGGCAGCGAGAGTAATTCATGCGCCAGGTCATCGGTAAGTGGAACCACTCTGGTTTTCCCACCCTTGCCATGAACGACGAGGCTTGGCCCTTCGGCTGAGACTAGAACGTCACGGCTGTGCCCAACGGCAATCTCACCTCGACGAAGACCGTTCTCCCCAGCCAGGCGAAGTACACGACGCGTTCGAGCATCTGAGCGAAGGAGCGACTCGAGGTATACAACATATGGGACTGGGTTTGGGGAGGGCGGCAAGGCCCGCACTTTTGGGATACCCGAGGAAGGATCATGGTCCGTTTTGGAGTATTCCCGCGCCCACTTCCAAAACCCACGATAGGTCTGGAGTCGTGATCTCCGCGTGTTTTGGTGCCAGCCTTGATCTGCCAAGAAATCCGTCAGCTGTTCTTGAGTCACCTCGTAAGGGCCGGAATCGACGTTTCGCGCAAGTTGAGCGAGTCTTTGCTCAAACGTTCGAATGCTCTGTTCCCGGAGACCCAAGGCTCGACAGTATTTGAGGTACCCCTGAATTTCCTTTTCCCACATGCTGGGTATCGGTAACCGGCGAGGGTCGATCATTTGTTCCTAATTTGAGGTCAAGTATTTCCCCCCAAATTGTCAGGTATGACACATTACATATTGGGGCAGATGTTCCTGGGTTCAAGGTCGGCACGCCGGTACTTAAGTAACCCCGCGCAGCCTCGGTGCCGTGAGGAAGTCTGTTGAGCAGGGTACGCGCGTGCCAGACGAAAAGTTTTGCCCCGTTCACTTAGAAGCGACGTTGCTTCAGTCAACGGTGAATCGGTTCTAGCGGTTGAGCTCTACGGCCGGCACAGCGCTTCAGCAGTGTCGGGAGTGGGCGCGACAAGACGCCAAAAAGTGGCATCTTCACAGCTCGTCATATGCAGACTTTTAGCCTCCCAATCGGGGAGTTCAATGGTGCACCATGGACAGCGCATGCAAGCTTCCGAATCTTCCGCGACTACAGACCAGAAGGTCAGGGGTTCGAATCCCTTGGGGCGCACGTCTGAATCCCCCGTCGCGGAAGCGGCGGGGGATTTTTCGTTTTCAATCTCTGACTTAGGTCGAGCAGGGTCATCCGTCTCGCCCCCAATGAAGGCGACGGTGCTATCCAGAAGCTCTGCGACACGCCGAGTTTCATTCAGCGACCAGGTATCTCCAGTCATTCTGCGCGACACTCCTGCCGGCGAGAACCCCAGGGCACGCGACCATGATTGAGACGGTCATCAACATGTCTGCAGAGCAGCGCGCCTCCCAGTGGGCGGTCCTGCCGACGGTGCTCGCGTTTCTCGGTTCCCGAAGCGCCCGAGACTGGATGAAGGTCGGACCAGACGATGCCAACTTCAATTTCGCCGATTTCATCCTCCAGAAGGGCACCGTCTACCTCATCGGTGACAAAAAGACGTCAGCAAATTTCCTCCGGAACCTTGACGGCTTTCTCTCAGAAGTTGACTACGTGTCCAAAGCGATCGCCGCAGGCTCCCCCGGCGGCCGCCTTGACCCGCCGCTCACGTATCTACTCGATGAGGCAGGCAACTTCGACTACCAGGGCATGTACGAGCTCATCACCGCCGGCGGCGGCGTCGGCCGCATCGGAGTCGCGGTATTCCAGTCCAAATCGCAGCTGCAGCAGTACGGCGGACAAGAAGGAGCAGGCACCCTCTGGGACGCGGCGACAGCCAAGATTGTGCTCCCCGGCGGCGGTGACCCCCGCGCGCTCGAAGACATGTCAAAGCTCATCGGTGAGACTTGGGTCGAGCGGGAGGCGTATTCAATGGCTTTGAACGGTCCTGCCCACATGCAGCTCTCTGAAGAGAAGCGGGCGATCTTTGAGGGCCACGAGATCCGGACGCTTGAGAAGGGCATGGCATTCGTGTTCTACCGAAACCTGCCACCGTTCCTCCCGAAGACCAGGCCATTTCATGAGCATCCCCGGTTCGCGGAGTGTCAGAAAGATGCGAAGAATCTCGAACAGCATCTACGGGACACGTCAGAGTACGGGGACGCTATCGCGAAGATGCAGGCCGGGTACCGTGCGTGAGCTGAACCCTTGGGCGGTGCGCTCAGGCGGAAGGGAAGCGCACCGCCAGAGCTACGCCGGCTACATGCGATCACCAGCTTGGTACCGAAGACGGTAACAGTGGGCGGAAGAAGAAGCCGGCCTCTTGCCTGCCGGCGGCACAATCGTATGTCTGGGCTGCGGGAAGCCGTGGAAACTCAAACAGGACGACCTCCACCACATCACCTACGACCGGCTCGGCGCGGAAGAACACGAAGACCTCTGGCCCTCTGCCGAGGCTGCCACACACTCATCCACGACCTTCTGACGTCGACGAAGACGTAGCGGAAGCTCTCTCGTGTGCAAGCGAACCATGTCGCACTCGGGTACGTCCGAGATGAGCGAGAAGGAAAGCTATCTGTCCGGTTTCCTCGAGGCGCTTCATTTCTGGCCGATTACCTCTGATTCAGGAGCGCGCGTGAGGCGTTGTCGAGTCGCGCGGCGCGCACCGAGTGCGAGCGGGTCAGAGTCTTGTGCGCAGAACGCGCCTATGTGCGTTCCGGTCTTGGATGGCACCGAGAGTTACATGGAGCCGACGTCGTGGGCTGACTCGGCCAAGGCACGGCTTGCACAAAGCAATTATCGAGCCGAAGGCGACATGGCAGCAACAGGATCTCGACTTTCGGGCGTTACTGACACAGGCAAACGAAATGCCGTTGCAACACCGTCCTAAAGGCATCAGCAACAGGGGGCACTCTCAGTTGGCGTCTAGAAGGCAAACGCCGATGAGTTCAGAATGCCTTGCCGCCACCTGGCATATCGACGTCGGACGTTCCTTTAGGTGGAAACGTCCTGAGCCGTCGGACAGATGGAGAGGTTTGTTATACATGAAACTGAACGTTCAGCGTCGGCGCGCCCGGGTGCCTCAAGGCTCAGTGGCACCAACCGAGCTCGCGCATGTTGTCCGCGCCAGCGACGTCGGTGAATCTCCGAATACAGCTTCGTTGCGCGTAGTTCGATTCGTCATCGTTGACTTCTACCCCCTCACCCGGTGATGCGCCATCAGCTAGAGGACCAAGTCAAGAGCTTTGATGAGATCGAGTAGGCAGGTCTCGGAGCGCACTCGCCTCCGTCTGACAGAGCCCACATGACGCTTGCTGCCAGAGGTGGCGGGTTAGTTCTAAGGTCTAGCGTATGTCGCGACCTCTCCGAAGACCCCCGCGAGATGACGCATCAAGCTCTCAACGACTCGGAATCGAAGTCACTCGTGCAGTCGGCTGGTTACCAGAACGCAAGCCCACTTCAGCCTGGGCGGCGCTCATCTTCTCGCCTTCACCTGCGAAAACACAGCTCCAAGCGTTTCGCGAAGCTCTTTAGAACGCGGTACTCCTGCTTCGTGCAGTGCCAGCACTGCGGCTCCAACAATTCCATCCTCACATCGCCGAAAATCGGCGTTAGAAAGCTCGACTGCGAGCGAGTTCGAAGGAGCTTTGACGCCAAGGTAGCCGTGAATGAGGATGGACCCACTGCAGGCAATAGGGAGGTCAGTGTCCGATGCGCGGGCGGCCCGAAGCGTCGCTGCCACGTGTTTCGCGCCGACGTCGACGATTTTTGCTGCCACCGAATCGGTACGCGAGTGCAAGAAAGCTAATTTGGCGAGGCGTGCGAGGCGCACAGGGGATTCTGAATAGCTGTGCCGTAGAAGCTGCAGCAGGTCCGGATGTCTACCCGAACCCCAGTGCGAGCTGTCTGTTCGGTCGATCCGTTTGAGGACATCCTGCGTGAGCGAGGTTTTTGGGCCGCGTCCGTCGATATCTGCCGCAACGGCCTGTGCGACGGCCTGGCCGAGCCAGAATCCACTGCCCAGGTCGCCAAGCAGCCATCCTGCTCCGTCAAATACTTCCGTGATTACTGTGCCTTCGACTCGGATAGCGACGCTCCCTGTGCCGACTACGAGGGCGAGGCCGGTCGGTTCGTCGGCGACTGCGAGATAGGCACCCACTGCATCGCCCACTAGCACCACTGGGGTCTCCGTGCGGATCCCCGCGCCAGTCAAGATCGACCGAACTCGGTCAGCGTCGTGTTGTCCGGCCGAGCACACGGCACCCCCCAGGATGCGTTCCCCCGGTGTTCCCGCGGCGTCGAGAGCCGCCGTCAGTGCTGCGACTACCGCCCCATCGGCGGCCTCCCTACCAACGGCTGTCGGGTTACCAGAGCCAGCGATGCCGAAACCGTGAAGTTTTCCTGTGTCATCTACGACTGCAGCGCGAGTGCGGGTGCCACCGGCATCGACGGCAATGAGCATCATTTGAGCGCTCCTTGTGAGACCGAGGCGAGAAGCCGCTTCTGGAAGATGACGTACACGATGAGCACAGGCAGGATAGTCATCACCGCGGCGGCGAACAGTGCCCCAAAGTCTACGTTGAACCCTGCTTGCACCGCGAAGACCTGTATGCCCTGTGTGAGCACTGACTTGCTGGGGTCGGTGATGAGGATCACGGGAAGCAAGTACTGGTTCCACAGGCCTACAAAATTCAGGAGGGCGATCGCCGACATACCTGGCCCTGCCATCGGCAGCATTACTGAGAAGAAGGTTCGCCACTGTGAGGCGCCGTCAATCGCAGCTGCCTCGGCGATCTCGTGCGGAAGACGTTCAAAGAACGCGGTGAGAAACAACACTGTGAATGGGAGCGCGTAGGCCGTATAGGTGACGATGAGCCCCGCGAGCGAGTTCATCAGCCCAAACTGCTGCACGACGAAAAACAGCGGCACGACCGCGAGGAACACGGGGAACGTGAGCCCGGCGAGAATCAGGTTCCGGATCGCGGTGCGCCCAGGGAACTCGAAGCGGGCGAGCGCGTATGCGCACATTGCGCCGAGCAACATCGTGAGCGCGAGCGCCCCGCCGACGACAACAAGCGTGTTCATGAAAAACTCGCCGATGCGTGCGTCAGCCCAAGCGGTCGCATAGTTGGTGAATGACCACGAGCTCGGTAAGGCAAACGGGGAGGCAAGAATCTCCCGGCTCGACTTGAACGAGCTCATGACTGTCCAGAGCAGCGGAACGGCGATCACCACCGTCCAAATGACGAGCACAGCCTGCGAGCCAATTCCGACGAGCCGCTCTGACGGTGCCGATGCGCGCTTCCTGCGCGCGCGGGGGCCGGCCGCGCGAGTCGGTGTGAGCGCCGCCCTGTTCGGTGTAGAAATGGATGAGGTCACCGTGCAGCCTTCTTTCGTGGCCTGTGTGTGAGTCCGACAAAAGCGAATGTGAGCAGAGTGAGTAGGATACCCATGGCGCACGCAAGCCCGAACCGGCCCTCCTGAAACGCTGTCGAGTAGATCTCCTGGGTGATGCCAAGGGTCGACCGTTTGGGCCCCCCGCTCGGGTTGAACGCCTGGAGAAAGACGAATGAGTCGAGGGCAGCGATGCCCGCGTACACGTACGAGGTTTTCACGTTCGCGGCAATACCAGGGAGCACGATCGACAGGGTGATGCGCATGCGGCCGGCGCCATCGAGCCGCGCTGCCTCAAACAGCTCGGTGTCGATGCCGCGAATCGCTGCGATGAATAGCACCATGTAGAAACCCGACGTGGCCCACACCATGGCGGCGATTGTCGCTGCCATCGCGGTCGATGCCTCCCCAAGCCACGCGAAGGATTGAAACTGTTCGAGCCCGATCCCGGTCAGGGCGCCGTTGAGGATGCCGTTGTTCGGGTCGTAGACCTGCGCAAAGATAATGCCGATGATGATCGACGGGATCACGGCAGGAAAGAAGGCGACCACCCGGTAGAACGCTGAGCCGCGCACGCCCCGCACACCGCCGCGGGAGGGACCGGCGATAGTGACCATGACCGCGAGCAGCAGACCAATCGCGAGCGACAGAACTGGAAGCGCCGCGAGAATAATGAGGCTGTTGCGGATCGCGATGAGAAACGACTCGTCGCGAAAGAGTTCGACGTAGTTGTTCAGCCCAACGAAGCCGAAACTGCCGCTGAAGCCACTCCAATCGGTGAACGAGTAGACGGCCGCCTGCAGCATCGGCCAGATCACGAAGACGAGGTAGAGCGCGAGGGGCACTCCGACGAATACGGCGAGCATAGAGACCCGGTCAAAGCCCCCGCGGGGCCCCCGGGCGCGAGCGCGACCGGGGGCCCCTGGTAGTGCGGTGACGGTCTCGGTCACTTGCCCACCTTGATCTTCACGATCGAGTCGTCTTCGCGAATCTTGTCCGAGAGCTTCTGCATCTCACTTGTGAGCGTGTCGACGTCGATACTGCCCGAGAGGAAGTCGTTCCAGATGCGGGTCTTGTCGTCGCCGAAGGGGTATGCGTCGGTGAAATCCCACGCGAACGCATTTTCGCCTGCGTTGTCGAGCAGGTCTCGGGCCGACACCAGCGATGTGGAGCCGAATCCGTCAGCTGGCACGGTGTCTTTCACGATAGTGAGCGACTTGTTGATGCGCGAGAATTCTGCGGCCGCATCAGGAGAGAGCATGACGCGGAGCGTCTCTTTTGCGCCCGCGGCATTCGCGGCATCAGACGGCACTACGAAGCGGTTGCCGCCCGCGAAACGCATCGCCTCATATGGCAGAGCTGATTGTGTGGTGATCGTCGGCGCCGGGGCTCCGACCATCTCGAAGCCATCGGCGATCTCGTCGCCCATCTCGCCCTCGATCCACGACCCGGTCGGGTACATCAGGGCCTCCTGTTTGAGGCTCCACTGCGCCTGAGCCGCCTTGAACTGCGTGCCCGCGCCGCCGGGAATGAAGTAGCCAGCATCGACGATCTCCTTGAGGGCGGTGAACGACTGCTGCACCTCTGGCTGGCTCCAGGAGTCGGCCTCGAGGTTTGCAAGGGAAGCGAGCACATCGCGGCCGCCCTCCTTCACTGCGCTGTCGATGGCGAGCGAGAGATAGTAGGCCGAACCCTCCTTGCCCCAGGTGAAGAGGTACTTCCCCTCTTTCTTTGCGGCGGCGCCAAGTTCCATGGCCTCATCCCAGGTCTTTGGCGCTTCCCAACCGTACTTGTCGAACATCGACTTCGAGTACCACATTGCATGAACGTTGAGCGAGTAGTTGACCGCCGCAAGCTTGCCATCGTACTTTGCGAGGTCGAGCACGCCGGGGTACAGCGTGTCGGCGATGGGCTCGCCATCCAGGTTCATCGCGTTCGTGACCGAGGTGAGGTCTTCGATGTCTGGGAGCATCGACGCGACGGGGATGGAACCTGAGCCGGCGGAGTGCAGCAAGTCTGGTGGTGTGCCAGCGACGAATCGGGGCTGCACTTGCTGGGCGATCTGCGTCGACGGGGTGACCTTCAGGTCAACCTCATGGAGCTCTTGCATGGTCGGGGTGACGGTGTCGAAGAACGCGACGTTGTTCGCGTTATCAAAGATCACCGCGTCGACGGTGCTGCCTGCCGCGACGCCGAACGGATTCTTCGCATCACCCGTGGTGTCGCTGCCCTGGCTCGGGCGCTCGGCTGGCCCTCCGGGCGTTGCCGCGCACGCGCCGAGGGAAAGCGCGAGCACGGTTGCTCCCGCTGCTGCCGTGAGCACGCGACGGGACATGGTGAAACGTGGTGTATACATGGTGATCCTTCAAGTCCGTTGAAATTAGGGCAGAGCGTTAGGCGATGCGACGGATGCGCTCGCCATAGTGGGTTTCGTGGCGGCGGTTGTGCTCGTCGCCTCCAGGGATGTTTGCGGAGAGGAACACGGGGGGTGCTTGCCCCGCCCGCTCGAGTCGTTCCGAGATGCCAACGGTGAGCAGCTGCGCGATAAACGCCGAAGTGATCGAGGAGACAGCGCCGACCGGCGTGGATCCGGAGAGCACGGCGTCGCCATAGGGGGCGAGGTTGTCGATAACAATGTCGGCGATTTCGCTCAGGCGCTTTCCGCTCGGGTGGGTTGGGGTGACCCGTGAGGTGTGCTGGAGACTCGTGACCGCAATGACAGGGTGGCCTGCAGCCTTTGCGCGCAACGCCATACCTACGATGGAACCGTTAACCCCGGAGTTCGAGGCGATAATGAAAGCATCTTGCGGCTCGCGAAGGATCGTGGAGAAGAGCTCATCGCCTATTTCGGGATCGCGCTCCAGCGGCGGGAATCCAGTGAGAGCGCTGACGTCACGATTACCGCGGATTACGACGTCTCGAAGCGCGACCTTGTTCGTCGGGATCAGGCCACCGGCGCGACCTGCAATCTCCATCGCGAAAGCCTCGGAATGGCCGGTGCCAAATGCGTGGATCACCCCGTCAGCCGCGACGGTTTCACTGAGAAGTTCGATGGCGGCGTCAAAGCCGCCTTCCTCGGCGGTGCATGTCAGCTGAGCGAGTCGGCGCGCGACTTCATCGTGAAACTCCACGATGCGTTCTGTCATCAGGTTCTCCTTTGATGCGTCTGATCCACGACTAGTGAATCTCTAATACACTTAACCGGGTGAGTGTGAATGATTATTACACGTTGCGTGAACTCTGGGTGAATTGAATGTCAAAGCCGCCTACTTCGCCGCACGAAATCTCGCATTCGCGTCTACGATCGGAGCCAAGATGAACACACACCCCACCCCAGCAGCAGGGGCCGAAGCCACGCGCGGTGCGCTCATCACCGATCGCATTCAGCTCGCGCTGCCGCGCCTCTCGCAGGCGCATCAGCACATCGCGCACTACATTCTCGGCAACATCGAGCAGGTGACCCACCTGTCGGCCGCGCAACTCGCCACAGCTGCGGGCGTCTCGCAGCCCTCCGTGACGAGGTTCTGCCAGGCGCTCGGGCTCGCGAGCTACCAGGCGCTGCTGCTCGGCGTCGCAGAAGAGGTCGGGCACGGCAACGCGACCCTCAATCGTCCGCTTGTCGGCGGGCTCAGCCCAGACGACAGCCTGGAGCAGGTCGCGAACACCCTCACCAGGCTCGACATTGACGCGATGGAACTCGTCGCCCGCCAGCTCGACTTCGCGGCAATTGAGGCCGCGGCCCAGATGATCGCCGGCGCCAGACACACCGACGTCTACGGCGTCGGTGCGAGCGGCCTCATCGCGCAAGAGCTCGAGCTGCGGCTCTTCCGCCTCGGCGTGCCCATCCGGGCCTGGGTCGAAACACACGCCGCAGCCACGTCGGCTGCCCTGCGCAGCTCCTCCGACGCGATCGTCGCGATCTCGGCCTCGGGGCGCACGCGCGAAACCTACGAGGCGCTGCTCACCGGGAAAGAGCGCGGGGCGAAGACCATCGCCCTGACGAGCGACCCGGCCTCACCAGTGGCGCTTGTCGCAGACTTGCACCTCACCACGATGGGCACCGGAACAACGTACCGCACCGCCTCGTTCGCCGCGCGACACGGGCAACTACTGCTCGTCGATATTCTCTACACCCGCATCGCCCAGCTCGACCACGATCGGGCCCTAGAAGCCGTTGCAGCGACCGCGCACATTGTCACCAACCACCGGGTGCGCGACGCTCGCCCCGCACAGAAAGACGCAGAATGACAGAGATCTGGGCCCACGCACGAGGCGAGGGCGCCCCAATTGCAAACCTCCTCTCCTCCTACGAACAGGCGGTGCTCGAAGCCCCCGACGGCCTTGAACTCGACGTGCACCGCACCCGCGACGGCCACCTCGTCTGCGCGCATGACCCTGTGCTCTACGACGAGGCCGGCAAGGCCTGGGATATCGGGGCGCTCGACTATGCCGAGCTGAGTCACTACGTCGATCCGCGAACCACAGGCCCTGAGGGGCGTGTCAGCAGGCTCGACGAGGTCTACGAGCTTCTCCGGCCAACGGGCATGCGGCTGAACATCGAGGCAAAGAACCTCGAACGCCGCTACCCGATGATGGCCGAGACAATCGCAGCCTCTGTCGCGGCCTCCGGCATGGCAGACCGCATCGTGGTGAGCGCATTTCACCACAGGTTGCTCCTCGACCTGCGCACCCACGCACCGGGCCTCGCGCTCGCGGCGCTCTATGCAGACGGCCTCATTCGTCCGTGGGACTATCTCGCGGGCATCGATATCCAGGAGGTGCATCCGCACTTCACTTCTCTCCGCGACAAGCAAACCGTTGTCGGACTACTGGAAGCAGGAATTACCATCCGTGCCTGGACTGTCAACGATTCAGCCCTCTGGTACGAACTTGCGAAATTGGGAGTCCACGCGATTATCACAGACTTCCCGGTGTCTGCACGAGCTGCCATCGGGCGACAAGGAGAATTGCTCTCCGCCCAACGCTCGTAGCGTGTCGCCCGGAGCGCCCTAAGCGCGTTAGCATTTAACCCCGAATCCGCCTTAAAGGATTGAAGCGCGATTTGAAGGGTTGCGCAATGCGCATAGGGAGCCCTGTACCTGCTGTCATGTCTACTGACCTAGATGTGAGTACTTGAACCAGACCGGTGACAGGTGCCGCGATCTAGAAACGCACTTGGGAGTCAGCGTAATGTTCGGGCACTACAGATCTCGCGAGAGCACCCTTCACTACACACCTGGACGCGGCAGCTAACCGAGGCGGACATCATCTGAACCTGTTTGGTCCATGCGACGTTGCTCCATTTGATGACGCCACCACCACTGCCGCCCCAGCCGCACCCGCGGGAACCATCGTACTTACCCCACATGTTGCCGCGGCCAGGTAGGTAACGGGCTTTGTACCCTTTTCCACTATAGGCAGCCCGCGCCCCGGGAGTTGAGGACGACAGCCCAGTCGTACCTGACTCTCGTATCTGAGGAGATGCCGATCACCTAAGAACCCGCTCTGAGGTCTACCAAGTGCCCGCTCCTGGCACCACCCAGCGTTCCAGCAACTTGAAAGTGCTGCTCTACTCGTGCCGAGAACGACCACAAGCTGGTGCGTCTCTCCTTCTTCGCTGGCAAAGGAGATGTCGCCGAGAATTGCCGGCTGGCTATTTCCATCGAGTACTACTGCAGGCACGGCCGGGCCAAAAGCCCGGCATAACCGCAATGTCGCTGGCTTCCGCACCGATGATGACTTCGCCAGCTAGACGTGCGTCAGAACCAACTCATCGCGCGGGCCCGGTTAGGTCGCCATTCGCCACCAGACGCGCTGAGGCCCCACCGAGGAGTTCCCTTGCCAGTATCGAAGATCTCCGAGCTCAGACCGCGCGTAGGGGACTGTCAGCACGTACTCGCCGGGGCCCGTTGCAGGCTGGTGAGTGGCAAGCGCTCCCAGTGCGGTCGATTGAATGTTCACCACCTGGTTGAGGGTCGGGGTATCAAGCCCCGTGACCCGAATCGTGGTTTGTTGCGGTGCTGTCTGTTCAACACTTATCGCAAGACCCCTACCAACCTGATAGGTCCCGATGTTGGCGATAGCATCTGTGACCTCGGAGCCTTTGTGCAAGTAGGTCTGGACGCCGGTGACGGTGATTGTTCCCATCAATTTCGTAGGTGTGAAGACCCAACGTCCTTGCCCGTCAGCCACGATACTCTGGCTAAACGCCTCACCTCGTTCATTGGTAACCGTGAGGTCGATACGAGCATGTGGGGCTCCGGATCCAACGAGTCTGGGGTAGACGCCCACCTCGATGCCATCTGCTGGTATCGCGCTTAAAGGTGACGGGGCCACCGCCGCCGGCTGAGGAGGCGTGAGAGCATCAGTGGCACCTACGTCTGAAGGCGTTGCATTGTCGGTTGGAATCGGGTCTTGGCGTGCAGCTTCTGTTTCGCTTGAAACCTCCGACTCACTATCCGCAGCAGCGTCTTCCTGATCGTTGGTCGCGTTGTCATTCTGATCCTCAGCGGTTTGTTCGGATCGTTTTGTATCGATGGACGTTGGAGTTCCCGGTAGACGACTAATTGGAGCGGTTGTGGGTGCTGCTGCCGTCGCAGAGAGAGCAAGGGTCGCAGCAAGGGCTCCCGCCGAGATCAGCGCCATGGGCGTCGTAAATGACTTGATCGCGCCTGCTTTAGCGAGGCTGACCTCGGGGGACAATAGTGAAGGCTGCGACGCAAGTGCGGCCGCGAAGCTTTCAGCTGCAGCAGGTGCTGAAGCTGCCGATTGAAGCCCTGCGACAAACTGTTGAGCACCCACTCCACCGAGAATTCCTGGCAGCAATACAAGGGCGAGGCGCGAGTGGACTTCCTCGGATTGCCCCGCAAGGATTGAGCACCTTGTGCAGTCTACGAGGTGGGCGTCCAGCTTTCTCTTTGCGGCGGCGCTAGTTTTTCCACGCGCGAGCTGCGGGAGTTTCTCAACAACCCGCCTGCACCCCTCGGGGAGATCTGATTGAGGTTCAAGATTCGCTGCAATCCATGCTTGCTTAAACCCTTCTCGCGCGCGAAGCAGCAGTGCTGAGGTGCTGTTCTCGTTCATTCCGAGGAAGACGCAGAAGTCTTTTACAGGGAGGTCTTCCACCTCTCGGTACCAAAGAACTTCCTGCCAGCGCGTGGGGAGTGTATTGAACACTTGGTAAGTGAATGATTTCTCAAGGATGGTGTCGCCAATATCTGGCGATCCAGCTGAGGAAAGTTCAAACACGTCATCGTCGTTGCCTGTGATCTCTGATTCGGCGTTACTCCGGGACATGTTTGTAGCGATATTTCGCGCAGTCATCATCGCGTACGCCCGGAATGCTGTTTGCGGGCCTTTCCCGGCCTGGATCTGCTGGAGGATGCGCATGAACGTCTCTTGGGCAATATCGTCCGCGTCGAACCCAGTGAAGCATCGAATCGCGACGGTGAGATTCGGTGAGTGCCGTTTCCACAACTCTGCATATGCGTCATTGATGCCGCTTCGCGTGAGCTCGACAAGAGCCATGTCGGATGCGTTTGAGATGTCAATTTTAGGCATTGTTGTCTCTGCGGGTTCGGTCCAGCATAAACCCATGCTGGATAGTTGTTTGGACTAGTGCTTGAAGTATTTTCAGAGTCGCGTCAGATTCTGTGCGCCATATGCGTCTATGTATCTGGTCGGGTGATGAATCTCTCTGGTTGGTCCATCGCCTTGCCTGTAGTGTGAGCGAGATGTCCGCGCCCCCCCCAGCGGAAGTTTCGAATAACCACATCGCATGCCCGCTTGCCGGGGACCCCCCGTCCCGGCAAGCGGGCACTTTCGTTTTAGCGGGTTTCACGGGTAGCGATCTGCCGGGGAAAAGAAAGCCGGATCCGCTTCGTGAGAAGACAGATCCGGCTTTCATAGCAGGCTAGTTCCGGACTACCTGACCTCGACGGCGTTGCAGCCACAAGCCAAGAAGCACGAGTACTCCAACTCCACCAGCTCCGAGGAAGATGGCGAAGGTGCCCATGCCACCCGTCAGGGGGAGCACAGGGCCCGTCGACTGCTCGTTCTCAATTGGCTGTTCGATCACTGTGGCGCCGAGCACATCGATGTAACGAGGTGTCGGGTCAAGTTGATATCCCGCTGGTGCGCGAGTTTCAACAAGACGGTAGCGGCCGTCATCGAGCGGCTTCACCAGGAACTTGCCTGGCTCCGGATCGATATCCGCACCATCACAGTCTGCAGCTGACACTACGACGCAATCGGTGACTGCGATCGCATCGCCAGTAGGCTGATCGTTTGCGTCAACCGGGGTGAGCTCCCATTCGGAACCCGCGAGACGTTCAACGTCAGGAGTTCCTGCAGCGATCTTCTCCCATGCGAGCGACGAAGGCAGCACCGTGATACCTGCGGGGTCACAGTCCTCTTCGGGCGCGCCCTCTGCCTCTGCGTCGGGAACGACACATGCGATATTCACCAGGCTACCTTCACCAGTACCAGCAGCAAGGGTGACGTCATACGTGATCACCACACGGTTCGCTTCCCCTGGGAGAAGCTCAGCGATTACCGCCTTACCGTTGAGCAACGTCAGGCCCTCCGGGAGTGGGTCGAGCTTTGCGAGATCCACCTTGTCATCCTCAATCACGAGGTTCTTCAGGGTTTCATCGCCAGTGTTCGTCACAACGAGCCGGTATGGCACCGTGTCACCAGCCTGGTACTTCGGATAGTTGTCGATGTTGTTCGCGTCATGCCAGACACCGTTCGTGTCTTGCACGAACTTCTTGATCGTGACAGAGTTCACTGCCCCGATCTCGAAAGCACTCGAGGTACGCATCTTCAGCTGATGGCGCGCAGACCGCGACTCAGCGCGGTTTACGTACCGATCCTCGTAGGTCGCATCCGCAGTCACCACAGAAATGGTGAACTCCTGCTGCTGTGAAGGCTTCAACGCAGGTCCGATCACTCGAACCGCAGTGGCGTCCTCTGTGTACGTGGTCGACCAGTTCACGGTGTTTCCCGACACGTCCCCGGGGGCCCCGTTACTGGGGTCCTTGGGATCATCGACGAGCGTAGCCGGGTCAGCGGTCGTGTAGTACACAGTGGCACCTGAAACTGCCTGAACTGCCTCTTTCAGCTTGTACGTGCCACTGAACGAGGTACCTCGCCCATCACCGTTAAACGGCAGCACATCGATCGTGTCAGTAAATGCAGTGGGCTGCGTGTCATGCGACGTCAAGCGCACAGTCCACGAGTTCTCCGCGGTACCTGAGGCATGCGGAACCTTGTCCGCCTCAGCGTTCTTCGTGAGCTGCACGAATCCGCCGTCACGGATCTTCACTGAGTCAGAGGCTTTGGCCGTCTGACCGGCGATGCTGAACGAGGCGTTGTTCGTGAACGTCTGTCCAGGCTCCGCATCATCCGATACACGCACGGAGTAGGTGAGTACCCGCTCCTGGTTTGTCGGGAGAGTGGGGATTTCCCAAGTAAGCGTGCGCCCATTGACCGAAGTCGGCTCAACTGAGGCGCTCCCCGGCACGTATTCGGTGCCTTCAGGAAGCACGTCGACAATGACAGCGTCATGCGCGTCAAACGTCGACAAAGCTGCCGCCTTGTACGTCAGCGAGAACTGGACTGTTGCACCAGGCATCGTGACGTCTTGATCAGCAGTCTTCTCAATCACCGGCTTTGCAGAAACCACACGCAGGAGATCTCGGCCAATGCTTGTCCAGGGGTAGCGCGTCCCGGGGGTATACACGCCATAACCTGGCTTACCGTCGCTCGCGAGCCTAAATGGATATTGCCACTTTGGGTCCTTGGCTTCAGAGTCGTAGAATCCCGCCCAAGTCCAAACATCCTGCCCAGCAGCAACACCCTGCTTTACGCGCGACTCAATCTGGTTCCGCGCTATGCCTGCACTATCGGTCTCGTTAATACCCGCTGCTGCCGAGTACGGAATGTGAATTCTTACGGCCTTAACCGCCCCCAAGTCCGCTGGGGGAGAATTCGTCCAGTCCGATGTACCCCAACCTGTCTCGCACGAGAAAGTGTCCGGGTTGTAGTTAGGGCTGTTCGGGTTTACGTTATTTGAGACACCATTCCCCACGTAATACCAGTAGCGGATACCACCTGAGCCTGGGTAGGGATTCACTTCAGACCCCGCGCCTAGAGAGCCAGTTGTCACTCGTTCGAAGGTTACATACTTGGTGTCGAGAATGCTGCATCCATAGTTGGTTTTTCCGGCGGTCTCTGGCGGGCGGAACGATACCGCTGCACGGACGAGGTCGCCAGGCGCAGCACGAGAAGTGTCAGCCCAGACAGTGCCAGGAAGCCCGACCTGGTTCAAGACCCAACCGCCAGTTCGGCTACCGCGTGACACTGCGACTTGGTTCGCGTTGTTCGCAGTAAGGCCGGTTACTTGGGTCCCCGTGACCGCGCCTGTGTAAGTGGGTTCAGTGGAGGTGAAGTTCACCTGGCCCGGCTCACCGTAGGTGATTGCCAACTGCATCATGCCCGAAGCAACAACGTCCCACCCCTGCTCGAGCGGGACCTGACCGTTCATGCTGTCCTCGGAAGGAAGCGTGTTCTTCGAATAATCGATACCCGAAATCGTCAAAATGTACCGGTCAGTACCCGTTGTCTTGGTGAGAGTGCAGGTCGCAGGGAATGGTGCGGTCTTCTCCGCCGCGTGAGCATCGTCTGAGAACGGGTGGTTCCCAAACGACCGATCAATCGGTGCGCACGCGTTGGGCTTCAGCCGAAGGTTACTGCCTCCGGTATGAGTAAAGCTCAGGGTGTATGACACCGAGTCGGGGCCGGGCTCACCGCCAGGGCCGTGACGAAGTGACCACGGGAAACGGATCAACTGCTCCGAGCCTTCGCCGATGGAGCTGATAGCTCCGCCATCAAACTTCATGTCCATTGCGAACGGATTCACAATGTTCAGCGGGGGGAGCTCCGCGGTCACACCGCCGACCTCAGCTTCGACGAAAGTGATTTCTCCGGTGTTACCCACGACTCGGAGGCCAGTGAGCATCAGTTCTGATGTGCCCTGGTCTCGGGTACCCACGTTACAGACCAGCGTGGAACCGCCGTCTTGGATCGCTGACACCGGATCGAGAGGTACCGCCGGATCCGCGGCCTCAGTCAGGCAAGCGCCGGGGATCTCGGTGAACTCACCGCCGTGAGCTGTAAACGTGACGGTGACGTTATCAACGGGGTCGTTCGATGGAGCCGGCGCATCATCATTGACATTGAATCGCCAGACTGATGCTACGTTGTCACCCTTCTTCAGGGTGTCGGGCGTTCCGGGCTGCCAGTTGCCGACGATCTCGTAGACCGTGTCGGCCTGTGCTGCGGTAGCGCCGCCAGCCCACCCCATCGAGCCCACAAGAGCGGTGGTGAGGATGGTTGCAGCTACGGTCTTGACCCGTCTCCACGGGCTGGACGTTCTGGGCGCAGAACCGGAGCGAGAGCGCCGTGTTCTGTGCCGGGCGAGTTGTGGTGTGGACATTGAAGTGTCACTTTCCCCCATTTACGGGACACAGTAGATGTATGAGTACATGCACCTCTCGAGGGAGAGGACAGCGGAGGCGCAGGCGAATGGAATCGTCGACGCCTCCGCTATCCCCGAAGGGGTTACTGGATGGAGGTCTTACGACGGTTCATCAGTACAAGGCCAGCAGCGACTGCGACTGCGGCAACGCCACCTGCGATGATCAGGAACTGGCCCGAACCACCGGTGAGCGGAAGCTCAGGGACTTCCTGCTGCGTGTTCAGGATCTCGACGTTATCCGATACGGTCGTCTCGCCCTTCTTGACGGTCACTGCAGTGAACGGGTTGTCCGGGAGGACGTAACCGGCGGGAGCAGCGATCTCCTTGAGGACGTAGCAGCGCTGCTGCGCGTCGATCACGGGGTTCTCGCTGTCGCTCACGAAGAGGCCAGGGATCGAGATGACACCGGTACCTGCCGAGGTGAATGAAGTCTCACCTGCAACGGCGATTGCATCACCGGTTGCTTCAGCAGCCGAGCAGTCGTCTGCGTACGGGTCAACTGCGTTGTACACCTCGAACGTTGCGCCGTTCAGGCGACCCTCGGTACCAGTGGTGCCGGCGGCACGCTTCTGAACTTCGAGGCTGCCCCAGTTGCTCTTGACCTCGTTCGAAGGTACCGGCGGGTTGGTGTTCGGATCGAAGCCGGGGTTGTTCGGCCACAGCTCAGCCTGGTTAGTGATCGTACCGTTGCCGAGTTCGGTGACGGTACCTGCGAACACGACCTGGATCTTCTTGCCGGCCTGGGCGTTCGGGCCCTCGTTCAGCCATGCAAGACCTGCAGCGGTGAAGTTCATCGTAACCTGCTGGCCATCAACAGTGAGCGTGTAGTACGACGCATCAAGTGCCGCACCATCGACGGTCACAGCCATGTCAGCGGGGTCAACCGGGGTGAGGCGTGAATCAAGGGTGTCTCGGATAGCGAACCCAGTCCAGTCCTCGCCCGTGGTGGGGATCGGAGCGGTAACCGGGAACTTCACGACTGAGCCAAGGCCCATGTCCTGCTGCGGGTCGATCGTCTTCTCGATCGATGCTTCGCCGTTCTTCGGGTATGCGTGTACGTCGTATACCCAACCGTTTTCGTGCGGCATTGGGACCGTCACGATGAACGGCGCTGCCGAGTCAATGATCTGTGCCGGAGCATCAGTCTCACAGACCTGGTACGCGCCAATCGGGAGTGCTACGTTTGCTGCACCCTTAGCGTCAGTACCGGGCAGAGTGATTGCGCTACCGAGCTCGTAGCCTGCGGGTGCCGTGCAGTTATCGCCAGGGGTGAGGCTTGCGAGAGCGTCCCAGTTCGATGCGACGGAGAGATCAACTGCTACGCCGTCCTTCAGCAGGGGGTAAGCGGTGAAGATCACACCTTCGACTGGATCGGTGAAATCACCGTCAGCAGGAGCCTCGCTGATGTCACCTTCCTTCGGGGTGACCTGGTGCAGGTACTTGTGTACCGTGAGCGACCCTGTGCGGTCGAAGTCGATATCCCCGAAGCTCTGCGGTGCAGCAACTGCTGCGCTGCTGGTTCCGAAGAGAGCGGTCAGCCCGATGGCGGCTGCGCCAATCGTTGCGGCAACCCGCCGCGGTGTGTTTCGTTCAGTCAACTGAACGTCTCCTTCCTAATAGAGAGTGCCCCTATGGCTCTCGGGAAATTGACGCAACTGTATTCAACAGCGTCCCCCATTGAGACCATACACGCAGTCGTAATCTGACGCGGGGTTCTAAGTTTTTGTTTTTTTAGAGGTGCGCGCAGTTTGGTTCGTGTGTTTTGGTCGATTACATGTGCGGTTCAGACAATATCTATGTTGTTTCCCTTGCCTGAACTGTGGCTTTTCAATGTATTCACCCGTCGCGGCGGGTGCCGCGACGGTCGATGAATCCTCGATGAACGACATATGCCGCAATCACCAGTGTTCCTCCCGCGCCAATGACGGCCCACCAGGGGGTGCCCGGGATAACCGGCGGCTTACCTGCAGCGGCTAGGCCTTGAGGTGGCGTGGGGGTGATTCGTTTGCCGGTCACCACAATTCGGTGACTATTGACCCCCAAAGGGGTACAGGTGATCAGTGTGACAAGGTCCTCGCCCTCTCGAGCACGAAGTGAGCTCGTTTCGGTGGGCTCGATGACCTCGACCTCGAAAACTTGGTAGGTGAGTACTTCACCCATTACCTCAACGGAGAAAGTGTCACCCTTGCGCACTTCGTTGAGGTTCGTGAACATAGTGGAATTTGCGAGCCCGCGGTGAGCGGTAATCACTGACCTGGTACTGGGCCCACCTACGGGCAGGTGGGATCCTTCAAGGTGCCCCGCGCCTCGGAGGAGTGTCTCGTCCGATGTCCCGTGGTACACGGGGAGATCCACGTCAATTGCGGGGATGCGGATTCGGGCCATCAGCCCGTCTTCGCTTGCTCGGAGCAGTTCGTTGTATTTGAGATCAGTGCCGGCAAGATTGCCGGTACCAACCGGGACATTACCGCCCGCTTCAAGCTTCACTCCGGCAGCCAGAGCATCGTTGTATACCCGTGCGAGCTCAAGCTGCTCTGTCTTTCCAGGGTTGAGGTTCTCAAGGTCAAACGAGGCATTTTCAATAACCTGCGACTGGTTGTACGAAGACAGCCATGATGCAGTCATAGGGTAAAGAGCTGTCACCATGCCGCCGATAGCCAGAACGGCGATACTCCAGGACAGGAAGCTCGGGCGCCAACGCGCCGATTTGCTTGCTGTTTTCTTCACACAGTCCCCCTAGACCTTGAGCGATGGTTACTTCTCTTGGATATCAGACATTTTTCTGCCCAGTAATCTGACGTGAGTTCGCTGCGGGTCGACCTGCTCAATGAAACAAAGGGGACCTGGGCGCCCTGCCGGCTCGATCTGTGCATTTTGGGATCGGTAAGATGGCGCAAACCGACGGCGCGGGCACATCCAGCCAAGGGCCGTTCACGAAGTCCTCTGGCCGGTCTGCTGCGGGGGTCACGCACTGATCCACGGCTTACTCGCCGCGACGAGGACCTGGCGAAAGTTCACCGCGAGCAGGCAAAACATGTAGCACTCGAGTACGCCCAAGACCACCACGAAAGAGACCCGGCCTCCCCGTTCTCTCGAGGCGCGTCAGTGTTCCGAGAGTACCCCTGATCAGGGATTTACGTGCCAGCCGGAGTCGATTCGGGAGGCACACAGCAAGGGCGCTGAAGCTGAACGAAACGATTTACTACAGGCGTCCGTGACTCCGACCGCGCTCGCCTCCGAGACGGACATAGTTGCCCGGCGGGAGTTCGAGAGACGCATTACGCATCTATGCGTGGCCTGGTCCCGCATTCAAGCCAGCGGCAGGATAGGCGTCGCACAGCCATTCGTGCTGAAGACCCGCGACTTCCCACGGGTAATCGAGGCTCACTAGAACACGCCCGCAGCTACTCTTGAAGAAGCTACAGAGTTGAAGCAACTCGAACAGGAAGCCTGACCCGATAGGTCAGGGGTTCGAATCCCTTGGGGCGCACGTCTGAATCCCCCGTCGCGGAAGCGGCGGGGGATTTTTCGTTTTCCTGCTTCCGGCTTCGGAAGCCGACGGGCCTGCGAATTCGCAGGTTGCCGGGTTACCGGCCAGAATGTGTGTGAAGGTCCGGGCAGGTCATGACCGTCCGCCCCACCCAGTAGGTAGCCAGAGCCCTTCAGTAGCGTCCAGGCCTGTTCCGCAAAGCTCGGGGCCGGGGTCAGGATCTAGGGTCGAACCTGAGTTTCAGAGAGGTGGAATTGGCACGGCGCCGCTTGAACGGTCGCTGTGACTCATATCGGAGCGCGCCCCGGCTGCGGCATCGGTAACCCTGTTCTCGCCCAAGGAAAAACAGGCCCGCTACGAGTAAGTCGGTTTTCAACGCAGCGACATGGTCGGCATGTCTAAGACGGTCATTCCTCGATCCAATGGCGGCAGCGTAGGGTGATCTCTCTCGCCGCTACGCTCGGCGCCGGATCCCGGATATCTCAATCACAACGACGAGAGCCACCATGATCGCGGCAGCGACAAGCGCGGTCACTTGCGGGGCAGCCCCCAGCACCGACGCGAGCGGGCTCAGGCCGATAAGCATGGCGCCGATGACGAACAGCGAAGCATACGGCCGGCTGAAGTGGGGGCGGAGCACCAGGGCCCAGACCCCGAGTAGGAACACCGCGATCGGGCCGGCAAGCAGCACAGAGGTGAGCGTGCCGTCCACCCGTGCGTGCCCGACTTCGTAGTCAAGCAACACTTTGACTCCTGCCGAAAACGCGCCGGCCGCGGCGAACACGAAGTAGTGCCCGAACCCGAACACCATCGCGCTTCGACGGCTCTGCAACCATGCACTCGCGTCAGCTGAGAAGTAGACCCACCACATTCCGGCGGCAAGAAGAAACCCGCTCACTCCGATGAGCGCGAGATCAGCAAGGTGCGTGACTTGTTCGGCGGCACCCGCGGCAGCGGTCACCGAAGCGAGGACAGACTCGGCGAGCACGATTAGCGTAAATGACCCGAATCTGTCAACGATGTGGCCGGCGTTCCACGGCGTGGTTCCTGCGCTCTCTGCATAGATCGGAACCGCAAGTTCAGCGAGGACAAGCACGCAGAAGACGATCTTCGCCAGTGAGTCCGGGACGAACGCAAACAGCACCCAGCACACCTGCACCACGCCGATGCCGCATGCGAAGCGCAACGCTGTGCGCCGCATCGATGGGTGGCTTTGGGCCGCCCTGATCCATTGGGCCACGAGCGCGAGACGCATGACAACGTAGCCGCCGATGATGAGGCCGAAGTCGCCGTCGATCATGGCGGGTGTGGCGCCGACCGCGAGAACAATCGCACCAGCCATCTGCGTGAGGGTCAGCACGCGGTACAACCAGTCATCGGCGTCGAAGGCGCTCGCGAACCACGTGAAGTTCATCCACGCCCACCACACCGCGAAGAAGACCATCAGGTAAGACACAATGCCCTCGCCAACGTGCGCACTGGTCTCGGCCTGGAAGAGCTGCGCTGACGCGAGCGACACTGCGATCGCGAACACGAGGTCGAAGAACAGTTCGAGGGGGCTCGATGACCTGAACATTTCGAGGGGGTCCCGTGGCCGCATCTTGCGAACTCCGAGGCGGCGAGTGTGTTCGACAGCGCCCATACGCATCCCCTCAAGTCAAACACATTGAATTCTATGCAGGAGCTGGGCATCGCCATAGCTAGGCGAGGCTACGGGTGAGGGTTCTCGCCCTGAAAGATGGTGCCACCGGCTACGCCCCCACTCATCCTCAGAGGCCGCTCGGTATCCCCAAAGACCTGCTGCAGTTGCATGTAAAGCGTCAGTCGCAATGTCTCCCCGCTCACCACATCTCACTAGCTGAGCTTGGTCGGTACCTCAAAAACTGCCTCATGCCCCGGCTGCCGAGCAATTGCACCTTCTCTGCCGGTGGGCGCGTATCGCGCAACTGAACGGCGAACTGTCGAGAGCCACATGCACAGGCTCATGAAGAAGGCGAATGTTGAAAAGCGTCGCGACTTGGGCAGTGTCGACGCGCTTCGATCCTTCTCCTACCCTGATTAGCGGATACAACCGGCCACGCGCCTGCAGGCCCGGCATGGGAAGCGCAGCGAGCTCCGAGTTGACCCCCGACGTGAGTGGATACCTACAATAACGACGATTCCGAATCCTCATGATCCTGCAGGACTGCCCGGCCGCGCGGGACATGCGCGGCCGGGATGACTTGTGGCTCACCGAGGTGTGCGGGGTTGTCGGCTCACGCCGGGGGTCACTTCCAGTTAAGCCGCTATAGACGGCACGGATGCTGGCCAGCGCGCTAAGTGCGTAGCTCAGGGTGAGTGATTCAGTACTCAGAGCTCAGACATTGCACGTGCGAAGCCGGTATGCTCGTCCGCGCTCACCCGTGACGTGCGTTGGTCACAGCTGGCTGCGACGGGTCACACCGAGCCCGCGAGACTCCTCTCACGCTCACGCAGGTCCTTTCGAAGAATCTTTCCCGCACTCGACTTCGGAACTGCGTCGATGAACTCGACCCGTCGCACCTTCTTGTATGGCGCCACGCGCTCAGTCACGAACTCAATGACGTCGGTCTCCGCGAGCGCGCTCCCCTCGGCCCGCACAACGAATGCTTTGGGCACTTCCTCGCCGTCCTCCGCTGTCACACCGATGACGGCGGCGTCCGCGATCTCGGGGTGCGTGAGCAGCAGCGCTTCAAGCTCAGCCGGCGCGACCTGATAGCCCTTGTACTTGATGAGTTCTTTCGCGCGGTCCACGATTGCGTACCAGTCGTCTTTCGACCGCACCGCGATATCGCCCGTCCGCAAGAACCCGTCCTCAGTAATTGACTCGGCAGTCGCTTCTGGCTTGCCGAGGTATCCGACCATCACGTTCGGCCCCTTCACCCACAGCTCTCCGGGCTTCGTCAACCCGTCTTCGCCGTATTCGGTGAGTTCCTCGCCTGTCTCGGTGTCGACAAGCTTGCACACGACGTTCGGAATCGACAGGCCGATCGACGATCTTGGAATATCGGTGCGCTCGGCAGGGATGAGGTGCGAGACGGGGCTCAGCTCGCTCATGCCGTAGCCCTGGAGCACTTTCGTGCCGAGCCGGGCGGCTGCTCGCTCGGCTGTCGCGCCGTCGAGCGGCGCGGCGCCCGAGAAGAGCGTGCGCACGCTCGAAATGTCGTACTTGTCGACGATTGGGTGCTTTGCGAGCGCGACCATGATCGGTGGGGCGACGAAGACGTAGGTGCACTCGAACCGTTGGATGTTCTCGAGAAACTGCACGAGGTCAAACTTTGGCATTGTCACGAGCGAGGCCCGCGTGTGCAATGCGATGTTGAGGAGCACGGTCATGCCGTAGATGTGGAAGAAGGGAAGCACTGCGAGCACCCGATCGTCGCCGTTCAGATCCATCACGTGACGGCTCTGTTCGACGTTTGCGACGAGGTTTCGATGCGTGAGCATGACTCCCTTCGGGATCCCTGTCGTACCCGACGAGTACGGCAGCACGGCGATAGTTGTCGCCGGGTCGATCGTGATGTCTGGGGCGGGCGCACCGGTTGTCAGCAAGTCGCGAAGGTTCGGGTGGCCGGCGGCACCGTCAAGTACGACGAGTCGCTCGGCGGGGATCCCGACAGCCGCTGCCGCCGCCTGCGCTTGTGGGAGAAGCGGGGAGACTGTGAAGAGCCAGGTCGCTTTCGCGTCAAGAAGTTGCTTCTCGATTTCGGCGGGCGTGTAGAGCGCGTTCAGTGTCGTGACTGTCGCGCCGGCGCGCAGCGCTCCGTGGAAGACTGTGGCGAACTCAGGGATGTTGGGGCTCAGCAGGCCAACGACAGATCCTGGCCCGACGCCCTGCGCCGCGAGCGCACCGGCGACGGCCTCAATCTGGTCGCGCAACGTGCCGTACGTGGTCTCTGCCCCCGTCGCCGGATTGATGAGCGCGATCCTGTCGAGTTCGTCGGGCCGCAGGCTCCCAAACAGGTAGTCAAAAATACTGAGGTTCGGGATCTCGACGTCTGGATGGTGGCTCTTGAACATACGGCTTCTCCTTTGAATGGCGTGTTGAGCGTCGCTGACGATGATCGCTTGCGCGCTGTGCTGGGCGTGGAGACGCAACCGTTTCCTGCCCGTGCCTGCGTACACGCACAGTCTGGCGCGGCTTTCGCTCCCCGGCCAGATGCCAGGGCTCAAGATTTTGGGCCCCGCATTGTGCAGCGTCACAATTCTGCACCTCGGCGGGGTTAGACTCGCGGCATGGTCACGACGGAGTCCTCGAAGCGGCAGACGGCGACGCGCCCAGCGCCAGCGTGGTTTCTGCTACAAATATCGGCACGGCGTGAGCGCCTCGTCTCCCGTGTTGTCGAGGAGATCGTCGCGAACGAAGCCGTCTATCGCGATCATCGCGTCGGAGCGGAGCTCTACGAAATCGTCGAAGCGAACGTTACCGCGCTCATCGCCGAGTTGTGCGGCGGCCCAGAGTCGGCGGCTCCCGCGCAGTGGGCAGGGCGCGCAAAGGCGGAGAACGGGATATCGATGGCGAGCCTGTTGCACGCGTACAGGCTCGCCGGCCTCGCCGTGCTCAGCGATATCCGCGAGGTGACGGCGGGCACGAATGACACAGACGCCGTCTTTGGGGCTGTATCTGAGCTCTGGCAGATCCTCGACAGGTATTCGATGCTCGCGGTCGAGGCGTACCGCGAGGTTGTTGACGCGAAGGAGCGCCGAAGCGGCCAGTCGAGCCGACTGCACCTCCTTGCCCTCCTCTCGGGCACCGCGCACCCGGCTGATTCGGAACAGCTGCTTGGGCTTCCCACGCCTGGCTGGTACACGGTGCTCGTCGCCGCGCTTGGGGGCTCGGGCTACGACGCTGAACCGGCGGCCGGGATCACAACCCGCGGCGCGACTGTCGTGTGGACCTTCGACGCTGGGATGCACACGGGTATCGTCGGCGCGCGCACCCGCGATCTCCTCGAGGCAGCCCTCGAGGAGATCGCTGCGAGCACAGTCACTCGAACGGGCGCGAGCCGCCCCTTCGAGCGGCTCGCCGAGGCGCCCCTCGGGGCAGTCGAGGCCCGGCGTGCGATGCGGTGCCTCGCGCCGGGCTCGCGCACACTGAGCCGCTACGGCGATCTGCCACTCGAGCTCGCAATTTCGGCTGGACCGGACGTCGCCCAACAGCTCACAGTGTCGGTGCTTGGCGGCGTGCTTGCACTCGGCGAGGCAGGCTCCCGACCGCTCCTACGAACGCTCGAGGCTTGGATCACGGCGGGTGGTTCGACAGCCAAGGCGGCGCGAATGCTGCACTGTCACCGCAACACAGTGCTGTACCGAATGCAGCGAATCACTGAGCTCACGGGCCGCCGGTTAACGCACCCTGCGGAATCGGCTGAGCTCGTTGTCGCCCTGCGCGCGCTGAGGCTGCAGGGCGACGCGGCGGCCGAGCCGGCCGAGTTCAGCGGCGAGAGGTAACGCTCGCCGCTTCGTCGAACACCTCCGTGCCAAACAGAATCGCCATCGTCACCGCTCCGAGATCAGGCCGCTCGGCGGCCTGAATCCCTGCGAGGGCGGCGAGCTCGCCTGTCGCGCGCGACTGCCCGAAACCGGAGGCGGCAAGGGACACACCGGTCCGCCGATTTGTTGCCGCCACACGCCACTTGTCGTCGCCCCAGTGCGGAGCCGCGGCGAGGATGCCGCGAAGCGCCGGCACCGCACCGACGAGCGCGAGGCCCGCGGTGGCGAGCGGGCTGCCGAGTGTCAGATAGGTGCGAATGCGCGCGCCCGCAGCGTCAAGGAGCAGGTGGTCGGGGAAGTCAGTGCGCAGGTGCGTCCGGGCCTTTCCATCGATCTGGATCCTGCGCCGTTCGCGATAGTTCAGCACAGGCGCAGTCTCGGGCGCCGCATACACTTCAGTCCCGGCGAGAGCCGCCGTCCACTCCACTGCTGCTGGCCCGTGGACCTCCCCCGTGCCGAGGAGCACGGAGATGTCGATGTCGTCGCCGGGTCGCGGATCGGTTGCCGCGGCGAGAATCGTGCTCGCCCCGGGCGCGATTCCCGCGCCGAGAACGAGCGTTGCGACCCCGGCCGCCGAGCGGAGCGCGGCGAGGTACGCCGTGTTCGCCGAGGTGTCGACGTAGGGCACGCCCGTCAGGTCGCGGGCGATCGCGGGATCCTCGCGGCCCGAAGCGTCAATGACGACATCGCAACTACGTGCGACTTCCCGCATCCGCGCGCGACCCGCCTCGCTCGCGAGGTCGAGTTGCACACCGCTTGGCCCGTTCGGAGCTCGGCGGCTCCCGCGCAGGGCAACGTGTCCCCGCGCTTCGAGGGCCGAGGCGACAGCTGTCCCGACCGCCCCTGTGCCGCCGAGGACGAGCGCCCTCATGCGTCACCCGCGACGCTCGCGCGCCGTCCAGTGAGCGCCAGGTAGGCGCGGCTGAGCGCCGGTACCGCCACAGTGACGGCGGCAGGTACGACGACGGTCATCACAGCTGCGGTGACCAGCAACTGCGGCCAGTCTGCGAGCAGCGGCTGCAGAATCGCCTGCGCGATTGCGACGAGCGGGAAGATCGCAAGCCAGGTAATGACGAGGCGGGCGGCGAGTGGAATCGGGGGCATAACATTCTCCAAATGATCGTTTGGAAATGACAATATGGGAATCTCGACGAATCTGCAAACGCTCGTTTGGAGTTGGGGTACCCTGGAGTTATGGCCTGGGACACCGAACAGACGCGACGGCAACTGCTCGACGCAGGATCAACGCTTTTCGCGCGCCACGGCTTCGCCGGAACAACGATGGACGCCATTGGGCGCGAGTCGGGAGTCAACAAAGAGCGCGTCTATTCGTACTTCGGCTCAAAGAGCGGATTCTTTGCGGCAGTGCTCGACAACGAGCTTTCCGACATGCTTGCGGGAATTCCAATCGAGGGAGAGGGGCCCGAGGCCGTCGGCAATTACGCGCTCGCACTCTTCGATCGCCTTGAGGCGCGCCCAGGCCTTGCGCGCCTCCTGGCCTGGGAGAGCCTCGAGCTTACCGAGGCCGTCGCACTCGAATGCCGGTCGCTGAGCTGCCACGAGCTCGCCACTGGCCTCGAGGCGGCACTCCCCACCCCCGATCTCGAGCACGCCGAGCAGCTCCTGCTCTCGATCGTGACACTCGTCGTCGGATGGTGGACCCTGTCGCGAGTCGCAGACACGATCCTGACCGGCGACACCACCCCGGAGACCCGCCGAGCAACCCTTCGCGCCGACGCCGCGGCGCTCGCTGGGGTGCGACGCTAACCCCGACCCCATTCTGTGAAGCGCAACCCGGCTAGGCTTGACCCATGCGCATCGCTACCTGGAACGTGAACTCGATCCGCACTCGATTCGGCCGCGTCGTTGACTGGCTACAGCGCGAGGATATCGACGTCCTCGCGATGCAAGAGATCAAGTGTCGCCCCGACCAGTTCCCCGCCGAAGCCTTCGAGCAGGCCGGCTACCACCTCGAGATCAACGGGCTCAACCAGTGGAACGGCGTCGCCTTCGCGAGTCGGCACGAAATGACCGATGTGGCACGGGGCTTTGAGGGCATGCCCGGCTTCGGCAAACCCATCAAAGGCCAAGAAGAGGTTCAAGGTATCGGCCCGAACGGCCTGCCACTCGAAGCCCGCGCGCTCGGCGTCACAGTCGGCGACCTGCGCCTCTGGAGCCTGTACGTGCCGAACGGCCGCGCGCTCGACGACCCTCACCTCGAGTACAAGCTTGAGTGGCTCGCCGCGCTGCGAAACAACACCGAGGCATGGCTCAACGAGGATCCTGATCTGCCACTCGCCCTCATGGGCGACTGGAACATTGCGCCGGTCGATGCCGACATGGGCGACCCCAGCTTCGTCCACGGCCGCTCGACGCACATCTCACCCGCTGAGCGAGCCGCGTTCGAATCGTTCGCCCCGCTCGTGAGCGACGTCGTGAGGCCGATCGTGCCCGAGGGGTTCACGTTCTGGGACTACAAGGCAGGCCGCTTCCCGAAGAACGAGGGGATGCGCATCGATTTCATTATGGGGTCGCAGGCATTCGCGGATACGGTGACAGGCGCGAGCATTCACCGCGATGAGCGCCGCGGTGATGCGCCAAGCGACCACGTTCCGGTCGTCACCGAAATCGACCCAGCCCTTCTCGGCGGCACGTTCGAAGACGACTACGACCGCCCAATGGTCTTCTAGGCACGCGCTCGCCCCGGTCCCAGATTCGATTTTTCGGGATCGGGAATAGTTCTCAGCATTCCCCGTTACATTTACATGCAAGCGCATATAAATGTGCGGACGGGGCCTCCCGGACACCGCACTCGCGCACCAGACCGCACCAACACCCAGGAGCACACAATGGAATTCGGGATCTTCTCCGTCTCTGACGTCACCCGCGACCCAGTCACGGGAGACACCCCGAGCGAGGCGGCACGCATCAAGGGCCTCGCAACAATCGCGAAGCACGCAGAAGACGTTGGGTTTGACGTCTTCGCGATCGGCGAACACCACAACCCGCCGTTCTTTTCCTCGACCCCCACGACGTTCCTTGCATACATTGCGGCGCAAACGAAAACCCTGAAGCTCTCGACGAGCACGACGCTCATCACCACAAACGACCCCGTGCGCATCGCCGAAGAGTACGCGATGCTGCAGCACCTCGCAGACGGCCGCATGGACCTCATGCTTGGCCGCGGTAACACCGCCCCCGTCTACCCGTGGTTCGGCAAAGACATCCGCTCGGCGCTGCCACTCGCGCTCGAGAACTACAACCTGCTGCACCGCCTCTGGCGCGAGGACGTCGTCGACTACGAGGGCAACTTCCGCACTCCGCTGCAGGGCTTCACCTCAACGCCGCGGCCACTTCACGACGTGCCGCCCTTCGTGTGGCACGGCTCGATCCGCACCCCAGAGATCGCCGAGCAGGCAGCCTTCCACGGCGACGGCTTCTTCTCGAACCACATCTTCGCGCCGTCAGCCCACTCGCTGCGCCTCGTCAACTTCTACCGCCAGCGCTACGAGCACTACGGACACGGCAAGGCGAAGCAGGCGATCGTCGGCCTCGGCGGCCAGGCATACGTCGCAAAGAACTCGCAAGACGCGCTTCGCGACTTCCGCCCATACTTCAACGAGGCGCCCGTCTACGGTCACGGCCCGTCGCTCGAGGACTTCATGCACCAGACGCCCTTGAGTGTCGGCAGCCCGCAGGAGATCATCGACAAGACCCTCTCGTTCCGCGAGATCTTCGGCGACTACCAGCGCCAGATGTTCCTCGTCGACCACGCCGGGCTCCCCACCGACACTGTACTGAAGCAGCTCGACCTGCTCGGCTCGGAGGTGCTGCCTGTGCTGCGCGCCGAGCTCGCGAAGCTCCGCGACCCCGAGGTGCCTGAGGCGCCGTCGCACGCGGATCTCATCAAGGCGAAGTACGGTGACGCTGCACCCCGCGAGCCGCGCCCGAACCCGAACCGCGGCGACAACGTCACCGGCGGCTCGCCCTACCAGGACAGCCCAGCGAAGGCCGGCTCGGCTTTCGGCCTGTAGCCCGCAGCCTGCACCTGCTGCCCCACGCGCCCACCACACTCTGAGAGGATCACGACAGTGAGCAGTCATAGAACCGATATCCGGCTCGCAAACGAGGCCTGGGAGTCACTCATGACCGCGCACTCGCGCCTCTCGAGCGACTTCAGTGCAAAGCCAATCTGGGGCGAAGCCAGCATGCGCGAGTACGACGTGCTCTACACGCTCGTCAAACGCGGCGAAGCGATGCGCCTCTGTGACCTTCAGGAAGAGGTGCTGCTCAGCCAGCCAGCCCTGTCACGGATGGTGGATCGCCTCGCAACGCGCGGCCTCGTGCTGAGCAAGCCGGATCCAGAGGATGGCCGCGCGAAACTCATCGAGATCAGCGACGAGGGGGCGCGCGTGCAACGAGAGGTTGGGCGCGCGCACGGGCGCGACGTCGGCCAAGCCATGCGCGCGCTCTCACCTGACGAGCTCCGCGAGCTCCAACGCCTCACCCAGAAACTCATCGCTTCACGGTCCGAGTGACCGCGAGCGACACAACCCGAACTTTCGATTGCAGAATGCAGGAGAACCCAATCATGGCAGACACCAAACAGCTCGTCATCGTTAACGCCGGAACGAGCGACCCCTCGACCACTCGCCTGCTCGCAGACCGAGCAACCACGAAAACGCTCGCAGAGGCGAAGCGCCGCGGCATCGAGATGGAAGCCCGCGTCATCGACCTTCGCCCGCTCGCAGGCGACATCATGGCGGCCCTCACCACACAGCTCGTCTCAGCGGAGCTTGAGCGCGCGTCAGACATCCTGCGCGACGCCGATGCGATCATCGCCGCGACGCCCGTGTACAAGGCAGCCGCGAGTGGCCTGTTCACTTCGTTCTTCC
The DNA here is from genome assembly GCF_024399335.1 of Leucobacter aridicollis. Taxonomy (NCBI): domain Bacteria; kingdom Bacillati; phylum Actinomycetota; class Actinomycetes; order Micrococcales; family Microbacteriaceae; genus Leucobacter; species Leucobacter aridicollis. The sequence continues at coordinate 78,577 of NZ_CP075339.1, read as the reverse complement.
AGGTGCTCGACAACGATCTCCTCATCGGCACGCCTGTACTCCTCGCGGCCACCGCAGGAAGCCCCAGGCACTCACTTGTCGTCGACGATCAACTCCGCGGCTTCTTCTCCTACCTGCGTACGGTGACGGCCCCGACGTCGCTCGTCAGCTCGCCTGACGACTGGAACAGCAGCGAGTTCGGCGGGCGCGTCGACAGGGCGGCGACTGAGCTCATGGCACTCGTCGCGAGTGGATTCCGTGAGAACGCGCGCGGCGAGGGCTGGGACTCCTACCAGCACTCCTACGGCAGCGCCGGTGGAACCGAGCTCGGCATCAACCTTGACTCAGATCTCATGCGGTTGGCGGCTGGCGGGCGCTAACTCGCGTCGCACACGCACTACCGGAGCTGCGAAGCCCAGAGCTTCGTCGCGCACCAAATCCGAGCTCTCCACCCGCGGCCGACCTGGCCAGGGTGGAGAGTTTTCCACAGATATCGCACTTCACCCCCCCATCCTGGACACAACAGGCGTAGCGTAAAAGCAACTCGATCGCGGCGATAGGAGGGCATCCTTGGAATATCTCGATACGGTGGCGAGCCTGCTCGGAATCGCCCTCGCGGCCACAACCCTCGGCGGGCTCATGACCCAGGGCTTTCGACGCCTGGAACGGCGCCTTGCGACGAGGCTCGACGAGGCCGTTTCGGGGCTTGATGCGAAGCTCACTCGCCAGATGGTGACACTCTACGTGAGGCTTTCGGGGCAAGCCGACACTCTCGACGCAAAGCTCACCGGTTGGCTCGGAGCGGTCGGCGCGAGAATCGACACACTCGACACAAACGTCACCGCAAGAATCGACACACTCGACACAAACGTCACCGCAAGAATCGACGCACTCGACACAAACGTCACCGCAAGAATCGACACACTCGACACGACCTTTGCCCTGCAAACCAACGCACTCGACGAGAAGTTCACACGCAGGATCGACGCACTCGATGCGACCTTCACTGCACGGCTGGAAGGCTTTGAAGAGACCTTCACCGCACGGCTCGACGGCTTTGAGGAGACCTTCACCGCACGACTCGACGGCTTCAAAGCGACCTTCACCGCACGACTCGACGGCTTCGAGGAGACCTTCACCGCACGGCTCGATGGCTTCGAGGCGCGCCTCATCGCCACCGATGCACGCCTCGAGAAGCTCGACGATCGCCTGTACGTGCTGGCTGCTCGGCTCGGGCAGGTCCTTGAACAACGCGATGCGGCGCACTCGCCGGTGGCACCTGGCCGCTAGCTCGCGTCTCCCACGCCAACAGCCTGGGCCTCGGCAATTTCCGACGGTACCGAGCCTCCGTCGCGCTCTTCGCCGATGTGAGCGAGATGCTTTCCCATCAACGCGAGCACAAGGATCGCCATGACAACCGCCGCGGCGCCTATCCAGTATGGGGCAGGCGCACCGAGCGCTGCCGCAACAGGGCCGGCGATGGCGGGCGCAACCGCTCCACCGATGAAACGCACACCCGAGTACGTTGATGAGGCGACACTTCTTGGCAGGTCAGTGGCCTCCATAACCGCCTCGGTCAGCGCAGTGTTCATCACACCAAGCAAAAGCCCACTCACGATGACGAGCGACACAAGAGCTGCAAGCGAAGCAACACACACGCCAAGCAACACGAGGCAGACCGCGAAGAGGCTGAGCGCCACGAATAGCACGGGCCGAAGCCCCAGCCTGCGAGTCAACATCGGCGCGACGACGACCGAGGTGACGGCGAGCGCGAGGCCCCACCCAAAGAACACGAGGCCAAGCTCGTGCGCCCCGAAGTCCAAGCCGGCCGCCTGCGCCGCTGCCTCGACAGGGTACGGACTGTAGGCGAGCAGCGTGAAGAACCCAAAGTTGTAGCAGACCGCGACGAGCGACAGCGAGAGCAGCGCGGGGTTACCGAGCGCCCGAAAGCTCGCAGTCACCGACGGCGCCGCCGCGCGGGCGGCCGAGCGCTCAGCCGCGCTCTGCTTGGGGAACCGCAGGAGCACGAGGATGGCGATGAGAGCAATCGCCATCAGGATCGCCGTTCCGAAGAACGGACCGCGCCACGAGATCTCGCCAAGCGCTCCACCAACGAGCGGGCCGACAGCCATACCGACGCCCAGGGCCGCTTCGTACAGCACGATTGCCTGCCGCGATCCGCCCGACGCTGCTCCCACAATTGCGGCGAGAGCAGTTGAGAGGAAGAGCGCGTTGCCGAGCCCCCACCCTGCACGGAAGCCGATGATCGCGTCGACCGAGCCTGCGAGACCCGCGAGGCCCGCGAACACGACGATCAGTGTCAGCCCGGCAATCAGCGCCCACTTCACGCCGATTCGACCCGAGACCCAGCTTGTGAAGAACATCGCGATGCCTGTCACGAACAGGTAGCTCGTGAAGAGCAACATGGTTTCGCTTTGGCTCGCGTTCAGCGCTTCACTGATCTTCGGCAAGATCGGGTCTACGAGTCCGATTCCCATGAACGAGATCGCGCAGGCGAATGCGATTGCCCAGACTGCCGTGGGCTGCCTGAACAGTGATGTGCGGGGCTCCGTTGTATTCGTAAGCGTTCCTTTGTGAGTGTGGGTTGGTTGGGTGTAGGTGTTCGTGGTCACTGCGCTCCGGTGAAGGAGAGCAAGGTTCGAACGGCGCCTCCTGCTAGACCTCGTCAGCGATCTGGAGCATCAGTTCGGCAGCGCGGGCGAGCGCTGCACGGTCGGGTCCATCCAGCCGACTCAACGCTGGCACGATGAGCGCGGCAGCGCCTTCGCGGTAACCAGCGAGCGCTCGCACGCCTGCCTCGGAGATGCCGACGAGGGTCGCGCGCCCATCGCTCGCGTCGGGTGAGCGAACGATCCAGCCTTCGCCTTCGAGCCGCTGCACGAGCGTGGTCATACTCGGCTGCGTGACCCGCTGCGCGAGCGCAAGCTCCGTGACCCTGGCAGCGCCGTCTCGTTCGAGGTCGGCAAGCACGCGCCACGCGATCGATGAGTATGTCACGCCAGGGATCCTGCTCGCGGCCCGAGTGAGGCGGGCGGCCGCACGGGCAAGTTCGAGCGCGAGCGGACCCTGGTCGGGCGTCGGATTTGGCTGGTTGAGTTCGGTCACGGTGCAAGTATACAGAATTTACATAATAGTGCTATGCACTATTCGCCTCGCTGGCTGAGCGCGCGCGGAGCGCCATCGCGTACGATCGCCCCATGAGCGACCCCACCGACGACGCACGGCGCGACCTTCTCGTGACCCCAGCGGAGCTCCACGACATCCTCCAGACCCAGGCGCTCGCGGGCGACGGGCCACGAACCAGAGTGCTTGACGTCCGCTGGACGCTCACGCAGCCTTCGGGCCACAGCGACTATCGCTCCGGGCACATCCCGGGCGCTGTCTACGTCGACCTCGAGTCCGAGCTCTCCGCGCACGGCGTCGCCGAGCTCGGGCGGCACCCACTGCCGGGGGGCGAAGCGCTCACGCACTCGGCCCGTCGCTGGGGCCTCCACCCAGACGACTCGGTTGTTGCATACGACGGGGGCGGAAATCTTGCCTCTGCGCGATTGTGGTGGCTATTGCGCGACGCAGGCTTCGATCGCGTTCGACTGCTCGATGGCGCGCTCCCAGCATGGATTGGGGCCGGATTTGCACTCGAGACTACAGAGCCTTCTCCTGCCCCGGGAACCGTGATCCTCACCCCGGGCCACCTCCCCACACTCGCGCTCGAGGACGTCGGGCAGTTCGCTCAGGAACACGTGTTGTTCGACGTGCGTGCGCCAGAACGCTACCGGGGTGACGTCGAGCCGATGGATCCCATTGCGGGACACATCCCTGGGGCGATCAACCTTCCGACCTCTGAGAACCTCGACGATGCCGGCAGGTTCCTTCCCACCGAGGCGCTCCGGGCAAGGTTCTCACTCGAAGCAGCAACCGGGTCTGGGGTCGGATTCTCCTGCGGCTCTGGCATCACCGCGAGCCACGCGCTCTTTGCGTTCGCGCTGACTGGCGGGAACGGTGCACTCTTTCCGGGATCATGGTCGCAGTGGGCGAACACCCCTGACATGCCCGTAGCAACCGGATCAACACCGTAGTCCGTGCTCGGCTAGCCGAGCACTACCGTCGCCAGGACGAGTATGGGAATGCAGCCGAGCGTCGTCACAAACACGGTGTCTCGCGCGACATCCTCGCCGACGCCGAACCGCTGTGCGTAGTTGAATACGTTCTGGGCTGTCGGCAGGGCTGCGAGCACCACGACGACGAACGTCTCCTGCGCTCCGAGCCCAAACACTGCGGTCGCGAAGAACCAGGCGAGCGTGGGCATCACGAGCAACTTCAAGGCGCTCGCGAGAATGACCTCTCCTCGCCTGCCGCCGGCTCCCAGCACGCGCTGGCCGTGCAGCGAAACGCCGTAGCTGATGAGCAGCACTGGCACACACGCGTTCGCGATGAGCTCGATCGGCGCGAAGATAACCTCGGGCAGCTTGATGCCGAGCACTGAGACGAGCACTCCAAGCGCAGATCCAACGATAATCGGACTCACGAGCGCCCGCGCAATCGCACTCACTCGAAACCTCCCGCCGGCCGAGACCTCAAGAATCGAGAGCGCAACGGGGGTCAGCACAAGCAGTTGGAAGAGCACGACGGGGGCGGGAAACGCAGCGCTTCCAAGTAGGTAGAGCGACAGTGGGATTCCAATGTTACTTGAGTTCACTTGCCCCGCCGAGAGCGCACCGATCGCCGTTTCGCCGGCCGGACGGCGCCACACGACACGAGCAACGACCGCGTAGGTCACGATTACCGTGAGCGCTGCGATCGCAGAGACTGGCAGCAGCGAGGAGAACAGCGCGTCAACGTCGGCGCTTGAGAGCACGACGAAGAGCAGCGCTGGCGACAGTACCCAGTAGACAAGCTTCGCGAGCACCGCCCGGGAGGAGACGTCAAGGACGCCAGTCCTCCCGAGCACCCAGCCGATGAAAATCGCAAACCCCACGACCACAAAACCTGTGAGGGCGTCGAGCATGGGCGATCCTCCGTGGGTGGCCGGTCTGTTGCCAGCCTACTCGGCCGCGCGGTGGGCTGCGGCGCCCGGTCTGCACCTCGACCTTCACATCGGCACCGACACCGACACCGAGCACATCTACCTCACGAGAACGCAGCCAAATGAGGCCAAATGTCCCGTGGTCGCGAGTGAAAGGTGTACCTGTGCTGCGCCGTCCGCCCTCGGCTAGCCCCCGAAGACGCCGAGCTTGCCGTAGTGCGCGGCGAGCAGGTAGTAGACCGTGAGGCGCTGCTTGTGGCCGGGAACCCTGTCGCCGACGGTGGCAATCGCCTCATCGATTGCGGCGTCAGACTCGGCCACTCCGAGCTTGCCCTTGACAAAGTTCTCGCGCACGAGCGCAAGCTCAGCCGAGTCGCTGTACGAGACAAGCCGAGCGTCGGCGTCCTGCAGTGCGAGCGCGTACACGCGCTCCAGCTCCGCGACAACCGCTGGGCTCGCGCCCGGGGCGTACTTCTGAATATCTTCGAGAGCGCTCATATGAACGGATCCTTCCTAGAAACTCTTTCCCCCGCCTTTGGAGGAACTGTTCTATTCTGACCCGCCTGCACAGAAAGAAACAGGGGCAAACAACGAGGGGCCTGGTTTTTGCAAACCAGGCCCCTCAGTGCTGACGAATTAGTTACCGGTGTAGTAGCTATCTGCCACTTCGAGCGCAGCGTCGATGATGTCGAGGCCCTTCACGAGGTCTTCTTCGCTGATCACGAGCGGCGGCGCGATCTGCAGGCGGTTGCCCGCAGCGAACGGCCACAGGCCGGCGTTCTTGCACGCCGCGATGACCGCGTTGTACGCGTCGCCAGCGAGCGGCTCGCGGCTGTCGCGATCCACAACGAGCTCAAGCGCCCAGAACATGCCGGTGCCGCGGTACTCGCCGACCGACTTGTGCTTCGCCGCGAGCTCGCGCAGGCGGGGCTCGATGACGCGCGCTGCGAGGTCGCGAACGCGCTCAATGATTCCCTCTTCTTCGAAGATGTCGAAGGTAGCGACGCCTGCCGCACACGCGAGCGGGTGACCACTGTAGGTGAGGCCGCCGGGGAACGCCTTGTCAACGAAGGTGTTGTGAATATCTTCCGAGACAACGACGCCGCCGAGCGGCACGTAGCCCGAGTTGACACCCTTTGCGAAGGTCACGAGATCGGGCTGCACATCGAAGCCCTGGTACGCGAACCACTCGCCGGTGCGGCCGAAGCCGGCCATGACCTCGTCGCAGATGAGCACGATGCCGTGACGGTCGCAGATCTCGCGCACACCCTTGAGGTATCCGGGCGGCGGCACGAAGATACCGTTGGTGCCGGTGACGGTCTCAAGAATGATCGCGGCGATCGTGTTCGGTCCCTCAAGCTCGATTGTGTGCTCGAGGTGCGTGAGCGCGCGCTCCGCTTCCTGCTCGGGGCTCTCCGAGTAGAACTCTGAGCGGTACTGGTACGGCCCAAAGAAGTGCACAACGCCGGCGTCGGGCGTGCCGTTCGGCCAGCGACGTGCTTCACCGGTGAGGGTGATCGCCGTCGCGGTCGAGCCGTGGTACGAGCGGAACCGCGCGAGCACCTTCTGACGGCCCGTGTGGTGACGCGCCATGCGCACAGCGTACTCGTTCGCCTCTGCGCCGCCGTTGGTGAAGAACACCGAGCGAGCAGCGTCGAACGACTTCTCGACGATGCGCTTTGCGAGTTCGCCGCGCACGTCATTCGCCATCGCGGGCTGGATCGTCGCCATGCGGCCAGCCTGCTCCTGGATTGCCTTCACGAGGCCGGGGTGCTGGTGCCCGAGGTTGAGGTTGACGAGCTGCGACGAGAAGTCAAGGTATTCCTTGCCGTCGTAGTCCCAGAACCGCACGCCCTCGCCCTTTGCGACGGGGATCGGGTTGATCGCGCCCTGCGCCGACCACGAGTGGAAGACGTAGCCACGATCGTTCTCGCGCACCTCGCGCTGGGCGTCGGTGTCGCCGAATGCCTGCTCGGCACCGTTCAGGTCGATGTAGTCAGCCATGATGTCTGTCTCTCCCTCTCTTCCTGAATTAGCTGTTGCTCGGGAAGCCGAGGTCAACCTTCGACTGGTCCGGGTTCGGCCAGCGGGTGGTGATGACCTTCGAGCGGGTGTAGAAGTGGATCGACTCGGGGCCGTAGATGTGCGAGTCGCCGAAGAGCGAATCCTTCCAGCCACCGAACGAGAACGAGCCAACGGGCACGGGGATCGGCACGTTGATGCCGACCATTCCGGCCTCAACCTCGAACTCGAACTGACGTGCGAGGCCACCGTCGCGGGTGAAGATCGCAGTGCCGTTGCCGAACTGGTGGTCGTTGATGAGCTTGAGGCCCTCTTCATAGGTGTCAACGCGCACAACCGCGAGTACTGGGCCGAAGATCTCGTCGCGGTAGACCTTCGAGTCGGTCTGCACGTTGTCGATGAGCGAGACGCCGGTGAAGAAGCCGCCTCCCTCAAACTTGGTCTCGCGACCGTCGACGACAACAGTTGCACCCTCGGCCTCGGCGCCCGCGACGTACGACTCGACGCGCTCCTTGGCTTCCTTCGTGATGAGCGGGCCCATCTCGGAGGTGGGGTCGGTGCCGTCGCCGATCTTCAGATCCTTCATGCGGTCAGCGATCTTCTGCACGAGTGCGTCGCCGGTGCCGCCAACTGCGACAACCACCGAAACTGCCATGCAACGCTCGCCGGCCGAGCCATACGCCGCCGAAACGGCTGCGTCAGCCGACATGTCGAGGTCAGCATCGGGCATCACGATCATGTGGTTCTTTGCGCCACCGAGTGCCTGTACGCGCTTGCCGTTTGCTGCTGCGCGCTCGTAGATGTACTTCGCGATGGGGGTCGAGCCAACGAAGCTGATCGCCTTGACTGTCGGGCTGTCGAGCAGCGTGTCGACAGCAACCTTGTCGCCGTGCACGACGTTGAGCACGCCGTCGGGGAGGCCAGCCTCACGGAAGAGGTCGGCGATGAAGACCGAGGCGGAGGGGTCGCGCTCAGAGGGCTTCAGCACGACGGTGTTGCCGCAGGCAATTGCCGAGGCGATCATCCAGAGCGGCACCATGACGGGGAAGTTGAACGGGGTGATTGCTGCAACAACGCCAACCGGCTGCTTGACCGAGTGCACGTCGACGCCTGTCGAGACCTGCTCGTCGCGCTCGCCCTTCAGCACGTGCAGGAGGCCCGACGCGAACTCAACGTTCTCGAGGCCACGGGCGATCTCGCCCGCCGCGTCCGAGAGCACCTTGCCGTGCTCGCTCGTGACGATCGCCGCGAGCTCGGGGGTGCGCTGCTTGAGCAGCTGGCGCAGGTTGAAGAACACGTCTGCGCGCTTGGTGAGGCTTGTCTTGCGCCACATCGGGAGCGCCGCCTGAGCCGCGGCGATTGCCTGCTCGACAGTTGCGACCGAGGCAATGCCGAGCTCGTGCTGCTGCTCGCCGGTCGCCGGGTTGTAGACGGGCTGAGTGCGCTCAGCCGCTTCGACCTTCTCGCCGCCGATGACGTGGGGAATGTGCGCCATTTCTGTGTTCCTCTCGAGTATCGCTCGCATTCGAGCAATGTGTTCGGGCCGCAATGCCCGCATACATGCAAGTCTTTCAGCGAATTACTCCGTAGGCACCCGGCAAAGTATCGCCAATTCCGCAAAGTTTCGTACACTTTGTATGTGAACGCACTCGCAAGCCCCCTCCCCTCGGTCCGCGATGTCCTCGGACTCGCCGAACTCACCGCGGGTGCCCCCGAACTCGTCACCGGAGAAGTGGGCCTCGATCGCGGCGTGCGCTGGGCACACGTCGTCGCAGGCAGCGACGCCCCCGCGCTGCTCGACGGCGGCGAGCTCGTACTTACGACAGGGGCCGGCTGGCCAGACCCCGTAGGCCTCGGCCGAGGAGAGGCCTCCCCAGCCGGCGCCGATCCTTCGCGCACCACCTCCTCCCCCGAACAGGCCGCGGCCCTCGACGCGCTCGTGACCGCCCTTGTCGATGCCGATCCTGCAGCGATTGTGTTTGAGCTTGGGGCACGATTCGGCGAGGCTCCCGCGCCGCTCGTTGCGGCCTGCGGCGAGCGCGGCATCCCGCTCATCGTGCTGCACCGGGTCGTCAGGTTCGTGCAGATCACGCAACGCGTGCACCAGCGCGTGCTCGCTGCACAGAACGAGGCACTCGAGGCACGTGCCGAAGTGCACGCGATGCTCACCGAGCTCGGACTCAACAGAAGCCCCGTCGACTACGTCGTCGACAGGATCGCCGCGACCCTCGGCGCCCCTGTCGTGCTGGAGGACGCAGGCCACCGTGTCGTTGCCTGGTCAGGATCAGATGCAACCGTGCTTGACCATTGGGCGGGCGCTCAGGCGGCAGGCGACTCCGACCCGTCGCTGCCTGCGGGCACGACCCGCGTTCCAGTTGAGGCACAGGGAAACCGCTGGGGGTGGCTGACTGCGTTCGACGGCCCCCCACATGCGGCTGGGAGAGAGACAGTCCTCGAGCTCGGGGCGTTCGCGCTTGCACTCGCGCGGCTCGCCGATCCTGACGGTGAAACCTGGCTCGACCTCAGCTCGAAGCGCTTGCTCGATGCGGCCCTATCCGGGAGGTTCTCGGGCGAGCGTGAGCTCTCAGCGCAGCTCGCATCAGGCGGCCTCCCCGTCGAGGGTAGGGCGCTCATTGGGGCCACCCTCACGGGGGCAGGGGACTTTGGATCGCACGAGTCGCTCGAGGCGGCGATCCTCTCGACAGCGCTCCGGCGCGCTGTCGCACCCGAGGGCCGGGTACTCCTTGCGCCGGCGCCCGAAGGGGTTGCAGGGCCACGCACGCTGCTCGCGCTACTGTCGTTCCCGCAGAACGACCCGCGCGCGAGCGCGTCACTCACTCCCGCTACTCACCCGCTTGCAGAACGACTCGCCCACGAGCTCACGATGATGCTCCCCGAGCCGACTCCGGCGAGCTGGCACGCACACCTCAGTATCGGTGTCGGGGCCTCGCGGCCGCGCGCACTCATCGCCTCGCTCGAGCGGGTCGCCGCCGCAGGCGCGGTCCCCGTCGGAGGTGCGCGAGTTCGGCAGGCAGGGAACGCTGCCACGCGCGTCACGGTGCAGCTCGCGGAAGCCAGGCCACTCGCCTACCTCGTGCGCGGACTGGCGGGGGTGCCAGAACTCGAGGAGTTCGCAGCCGTTGCTCTTGGGCCCCTTGTCGAGCACGACGCTGGTGCAGGCGCCGGGCACTCTGGAGACCTTGTGCGGGTGCTCGCCGCGTACCTCGCGCACCCAACGAACCGCTCACTCGCTGCGCAACGAGCGAGGCTGTCGCGGTCGGTGTTTTACCAGCGGATCGCCCTCATCGAAGAACTGCTCGGCGCCGACCTCGCCGATGGCGAAACTATCGCAGCGCTCACTGTCGCGCTCCTCGCACGCGACCGCGCCTAGCCCCTATCACGCGAGCGGGGAGCCGCCACTCCACAGCGCCGTGTAGTCGTGACCGAGGTCGCGGACAAGGCGGCGAAGCGCTGGGAGCGAGAGGCCCATAACGCAGCTCGGCGCCCCCTCGATCTTCTCGATAAACGCGCCTGCGAGCCCATCGATTGCGAAGCCCCCGGCCAGCTCGAGTGGTTCGCCTGTCGCAACGTAACGTGCGAGCTCCGTATCGGTGACGTCTGCGGCGAGGGTGACCGTCGCGGTGTCAACGCTGCCGACGGCGGGAGCCCCATCGAAGTCGGCAAGCTGGAGCCGCGCTGCGTCACCGTCAGCTGGGCCAGCCGTGCAGTCGATGACCCAGTGCCCCGAATGCAGCGTTCCGGTACGGCCGCGGTGCTGCTTCGAGCGTTCGAGCGCGACGTCGGGGACGTGTGGCTTGCCAAGAACCTCATCGCCAAGCAGAAACATCGAGTCACCGCCAAGTACGAGCCCGCCGCCGAGTGCGGCGATCTCGTCAGCGTAGCGCCGCACCACGTCCTCAGCTTTGAGCCGCCCCAGGTACTCGGTGAGTTCGGGAGCGGTGAGCGGACGGTCGAGCTCGGCCTCCCGCGCATGTACCTCCGCTTCCTCATCAACTTCGGGCGAGAAACAGGCGGGCTCAATCCCTGCTCCGCGCAGCACCGAGAGCCGTGCGGGTGAGGTTGAGGCGAGGATCAAATGCATACGCGCAAGCCTATGCAATACATACTGAATTCACCCGGGGGAATCGCGAAATGTCTGCAGTGCGGGTTACCGTTGAACCATGAAGCTTTCACGCAGGGCCACACTTGTCACGTCCATTCTGCTCGCTGGCGGGCTCGCGCTCACCGGGTGCAGCTCCTCCTCCACCCCCGCCGACGGCGGCTCGACAACCACTCAAGAGCCCGCTGCGAAGGGCACCCCGCTCACGCAGGACGACTTCGCGCAGCGCATCGCAGACGCCCAGTTCGCGGCGGGTTCGGTGCACATGTCAATGCAGATGGGCGATTCAGTTGAGGGCACTGTCGAGGCAGACGTCGTCATTGATAAGGACCCGAAGAAGGTCCAGATGCAGATGAAGATGAACACTGGCGGCATGGATGGCGACATCCGCGTTGTCGACGGCACGATGTACATGAATATGGGCTCGCTCTCAGGCGACAAGTTCCTTGACATGTCGACGATGCCGGGCGGCGCCGGCGACATTGGCGCGATCCTCGATCAGGTCAACCCGGGCTCCCAGGTCGAAGGCTTCGGCGAAGCCCTCACTGACTTCAAGGCAGACCCCGAGGGGCCAGAGATCGACGGCGTCAAGACCACACAGCTGACGCTCACCCTCGATACACGCAAGATGTTCGAGGCGCAGCCGCAGGAGGGCGTCGACATCGACGCACTCGTTTCGACTATCGGCGAGTCGATGGTCTACGACATGTTCGTCGGCCCCGATGACCTTCCGCGCCGTATCGTCATGCCGAACATCGGCGGGCTTGGCACCGGTACGCAGGAGTACACGAAGTGGGGCGAGCCTGTCAAGGTCGAAGCTCCCGCGAAGGACCAGATCGCAGACGCATCGTCACTGCAGGGCTAGTTTCACACCTCAGATCAGGGGCCAGGGAGATTACTCCCTGGCCCCTTTTTCTGTGCCCTGCGCGATCAGTTCGCTGGCGTGGGAGAATAGTCTTCATGTCTGAACAGCGCGAGGGCACGCCCCTCGAAATCGGCTCCGAGATCGAGCTCGAAATCACCGGAATTGCACATGGCGGCGTGAGCGTCGCTCGCCACGAGGGGCGCGTGGTGTTCGTCGCCGACGCGATCCCCGGCGAGCGCGTGCTCGCGCGCGTCACCGACCAGAAGAAGAAGTCGTTCGCCCGTGCCGCCGTCACGCGCGTCATCGACGCTTCAGAAGATCGCCGCGAGCACGTGTGGGCAGAGGCTTCGCTCGAGCGTGACCCGGCAGAGCGCGCTGGCGGCGCCGAGTTTGGCCACATCGACCTCGCGCGCCAGCGCGTACTGAAGGCTGAAGTTCTCGTCGACTCGATGGCGCGCTTCGGCGACATCGAGCTCGCTGGCGAAGATGGCGAAGACTTCCGGGAAACCCTCGCGGAGCTCGTCGAGCCGGCCGACGGCGACGACGAGGCGAATGGCCTCGGCTACCGCACGCGCGTTCGCCTCCACGTCGATCCCGAGACCGGTGCTGTCGGCCCCTACGCGGCTCGCAGCCGCACAGTCGTCCCGGTGTCATCACTGCCGCTCGCGACTGCAGGCGTCAACCAGATTGCGCCGCTCACTGAGGCAATGCAGGGTCTGCAGACGATCGACCTTATCGACCCCGCGAACGACGACCCCCGCATGCTCATCACCGAAACCGGGCAGAAGGAGCGTCGGGGAGAGAAGGATCTCGTCGCCGAACTCGTCGAGGATCGCGGCTTCATCGTACGCGCCGGTGGCTTCTGGCAGGTGCACCGCGAGGCACCCGCGATGCTCTTCGGGGCGGTGCACGACGCGATCTCCGACCTCATCGAGGCGGGCCAGTTCGACCCCGCGGCCGGCAACCTTGACCTGTATGGCGGCGCCGGCCTGCTCGCGGCCGCTGTGGCCGAAGCTGCAGGGCCTGGGCTGAAGATCACCTCGGTCGAGTCCGATCCCGATGCGACAGACAACGCCGCTGAGAACCTCTCCGAGATCGTCGGGGCCCGCGCGCTGACTGCTCGCGTCGACAAGTATCTCCGCGAGCTCCTCGATGCGGCAGCGCCTGTGCGCGATCGCCTACGCCGCGGCACTATTGTGCTCGATCCGCCGCGCTCGGGTGCGGGCGGAGACGTCACTCAGCAGCTCGCCGAGCTTGCGCCCGCGAACATTGTCTACGTCGCCTGTGACCCTGTTGCGCTGTCTCGGGACACGAAGTCACTGCTCGACTCTGGTTACGATCTGCTTGAGCTTCGCGCCTTCGACATCTTCCCGCACACGCACCACTTCGAGTCACTCGCGGTCTTCAGCCGCGCCGAGTAGTCGCTGTGGGGCGCTGCGACGCCCCACAGCTCTCTCACCACCGAGCCACAGCCACAGCCACAGCCACAGCCACAGCCACAGCCACAGCCACAGCCACAGCCACAGCCACAGCGTATGTAATCTGCAGACCCAATGCCGGTTTCGCCCGAATTGGGCATTGCACGTGCAGATCGCGGGGCTATGAGGTGCCCGGCGGAACTATGAGGCGCCCGGCAGAGCTAGGGCTGCCCGGCCCCGGGCCTTGGGTCACGCAAAGAGAGCTTTGCGGCTGTTGACGCCAAGCTTCTGCAGAACGTTCGACACGTGCGTCTTCACCGTCGGCACCCCCACAAACAGCTCCTTCGCGATCTCCTGGTTCGTGTAGCGCTGCAGCATGAATCCGAGCACCTCCTGCTCGCGTTGGGTGAGTGAGGCGCCCCGCACCCGCGCTTCGATGCTTCGGGTCTCTCCCTCGGCGTCTGGCCCGACAAGCCACACACGGTTGCCACGCGCAGTCGCTCTCACAGTCTCGACCAGCCGCCCCTCGGGGTGATCCTTCGTGAGAAAGCTGTCAGCGCCCGAGAGGAACGCGAGTGTCGCGTCCGTGTGGTGTGTGTACGACGTGTACATCATCACGCGTGGGCCCCGCTCGGTGGACTTAAGCGCGCGGCAGAGTTCGAGTCCGCCGTTCACTCCGCCAAGCCGAAGTGGCAAGATCACAAGCCCCGGCGAGGTGTCTGCGACGGCGGCGAGCGCAGCGGCCGAGTTGGCAGCTTCAGCGACGACCGTGAGGTCGTCGCGTGCTCCGAGCACAGTGGCAACACCAAGCCGCACGATCGGGTGGTCCTCGACGAGCACGATCTTTGTCGGCTCGGCCAGCGCCCCCTCACGATCCGGGGTGAGGTCGCGGCGACGCGTACCGCGGGCAGCGATGGCAGGGGCACGAACCTGGTGATGAGTCTGCACAGATCCAGCGCCCCCTTTCGGCTTCAACGCGCTGCAGGTGTGCAGTCCGGCCGTCTTGGTTTCACCCTACGAGGAGGAGCCTCGTCGGTGTTCATCCGGTGGACACGAGTATGCGACGAGAATTCATCCTGTGAGACGGATCCGCCGTGTGCATTTCATTCCTAGCCTGGTCTGACGGGCGGGGTCACACGACCGCTTTCCGCACCACAACCGCGAGCACGAGAGCGCAGATACCGACAACCATGAACGATTCAGCCCGGCGATCACAGATCCTCACCGCTGCCCGTGCCCAGGGGCTGCTCCACGAAGAGCACTCGCCACTCGTGGCGTTCCTCGACTGGGAGCGCGTGCAGCTCAACGTGGAGCACCTGCTTGGCGCCTTCCCACGGGACATCCCGGTACTCCACGCGTTCGCGGTGAAGGCGAATCCGCTTGTGCCCGTACTTGCTCGGCTCGGGGAGCTTGGCATGGGAGCCGAGGTCGCGAGCGATGGCGAGTTGAGCGCTGCGCTGGCGGCCGGAATCACTCCTGACAAGCTCGTGTTTGATTCCCCCGCGAAGTCGTGGGGTGAGCTGCGCAGGGCGCTCGGGCTTGGCGCAGCGCTCAATGTCGACAACTTCCAGGAGCTCGCACGCGTCAGGGCGCTACTCGCGGACGCCGGATCAGATTCAGAGATCGGAATCCGCCTGAATCCGCAGGTGGGGGCGGGCTCGATCGCCGCAATGAGCACGGCAAGTGCACACTCGAAGTTTGGTGTGCCGCTTCGCGACCCTGGAATGCGCGAGCAGCTCATCGAGGCATACCTTGCCTCACCGTGGCTACGGAGGGCTCACACGCACGTCGGATCGCAGGGCTGCCCGCTCGAGCTCATCGCCGAGGGCGTGAACGAGCTCGTCCGCTTCGCCGACGAGGTGAACGCGCGTGCCGGGCATGCACAAATCAGAACCCTAGACATCGGCGGCGGTCTTCCCGTCGACTTTGCAACTGACAATCCACTCTCGGCGTTCGACGACTACGTCGCCGCGCTCGAAGAGGGCGCCCCGCGACTGTTCTCTGGCGACTATGAGATTGTCACCGAGTTCGGTAGGAGTATCCTCGCGAAGCATGGCTTCATCGCAACGTATGTCGAGTACACGAAGCAGGTTGGTGGCCGCAGGGTGGCGATCACTCACGCGGGTGCACAGGTCGCGACCCGCACAGTGTTCATGCCCGATGCGTGGCCGCTTCGGGTTGAGGGGTTCGATAGCGCGGGCGGTTCGAAGCCGACAGCTATCACAGAGGTGCAGGACGTCGCTGGTCCGTGCTGTTTTGCGGGCGACCTCGTTGCTCGCGGCCGCGAGCTTCCGCTTCTTGAACCCGGCGACCTCGTTGCGCTTCTTGACACCGGCGCCTACTACGCGAGCAACCCGTTTCACTACAACTCGCTCCCGGTTCCGCCGGTGTACGGCATCGAGAATGCAGGTACGGCGCCCGAGTTCACTGAGATCAGGGGCGCCGTACGGCACGAGCTGCAGGTCGTGCGTTAGCGGAGGGATGTCCGTCGGTCGACCGAAAGCGCGCCCCACCAGGCAAGCACCACGCCGAGCACGAGCGAGATGAAGAGCACTCCGAGGCCGAGGACGCTCGGGTCGGCTCCCGCCGGGTCTCCAGGTTTCAGCGCTGCGAGGAAGTCCTGGAACATTCCTTGCGCGACGAACGTGCCCGCGTCTGGGCCGCCGATTCGGATGCCGAACGGTATGAACAACATCGCCGCGAGCCCGAGTAGCTGCATCACGAAGTAGAGCACCACGGTGAAGATCACTGGGGCTGCGAACCCCAGGTGGTTGAAACGGCCCTCGGCGCCAATTGACATGAGCGCGGCGCCGGCTATCACTGCGAATACGAGCTGCATGAGCAGCGCGACCACTACGAACCAGGCGAGCCCTGGGTCGACTGTCGTGAGCAGTTCACGGATGAAGTCTGCCGGCGCGACGCCCTTCGACACTGCGAGGGCAACCGCCGCGAGTGCGAGCAGGGCGGCAGTCAGCGCGGCTGCGACAAACGAGACGAGGATGCCGTAGAGCACCTTTGCCGCAAAGATTGTTCTGCCCCTCACCGGCAGAGTCATCGTGAAGTAGCCCTGCGCGCCGTACATTGTGCGCCAATAGCTCGCGACGAGCACCGCCAGCACGACAGGCGTGAGCGCGATCGTTCCGGCTATGCCCGCGCCGAGCCCGAGCCCGTCGAGAACGGGTACGCGCAAGATCGCGATCGCGTACCCCATCAGGATCACGATGAGCAGTATTCCGACTGTGGTCAGGAGTGTCTTGCGGGTTGTAATGAATTCCTGGCTCAACAGCTTGGCGATCATGCTGCGTACACCTTTCTGAAGAGCGCGTCGAGGCTCACGCCGTGTTCTTCGCGGAGGTCGTCTGCGGCGCCCTGGAGAAGCACTTTGCCTCCCCGAAGAAACACAACCGAGTCGACGATCGACTCGACATCTTGGATGAGGTGGGTGGAGACGAGCATGAGCGCGTCGTCAGCGAAGTTCGAGAGGATCCCGCGCAGGATCACATCGCGCGACGCCGGGTCGACGCCCGAGATCGGCTCATCGAGAAGGTACACACGCGCTCGGCGACTCATCGCGAGCGAGATCTGGAGTTTCTCCCGCATGCCTTTCGACATCTCTTTCAGGCTTCGGTCCCACGGGAGGCCGAAGAAGTCGACCATCTCGCGCGCCTGAGAGGTGTCAAAGTCTTCGAAGAACCTCGCGTATTGAGCGATTGAGTCGGCGGGTTTGTGGGCGTCGGGCAGGAACGACGCGTCTGGCAGGAAGGACACGAGCGCCTTGGACGCCGCGCCGGGCTCACTTCCCGCGATCTGCACACCACCCTCCCACTCGGCGAGGACCCCAGCAAGGATCTTCAACAGCGTAGTCTTGCCGGAGCCATTGTCGCCCATAAGTCCGACAATCTGGCCGGGCTGCAGGCTCAGGTCGAGGCCGGCAAGCGCCGGACGGCCGCGGTATGCCTTTGAGAGGCCCCTCACCTCGATCGCGGGTGACGACGGTGGCAGATGGTGCTCACTCATCGGGTGTCCTTTCGGTCTGCGCTGCGTCGGAGGCTTCCGCCCAGCGTTGTTCAAGCAGTTGCACAGTCTCAGGAAGTGTCATGCCGAGGCCCTTGGCGGTCGCGACGAACGCGGTTGCCTGGGCTGCGGCGAGCGCGGTACGCGCACTGGCGATGGCGACCTCGTCGCGGGTCACGAATCTGCCCGCCGTTCGTTCGGCGAGTGTGAGGCCGAGCCTGTCGACCTCGCCGAGCGCCTTCTGCACGGTGTTTGGGTTCACCCCGAGTTCGAGTGCGAGTTCGCGCACCGAAGGAACTTTGAGGCCCGTCGGCCATTCCCCCGAGGCGATCCGTCGCCTGAACTCGTCGACGAGCTGCGCCCAAATGGGCCGGGAATCGTCGAGTTGCATGCTGTGATCCTTCCTTCGACGGGGCTAGCACCCGTCATGTACCACTGTATTACGACAGTGGTACAGATTGCAAGCCGCGTTGCGGGTAGCGTGGAACCGTGACCGCGCTCAACCCATCAGCCCCCTGCCCGTGCGGCTTTGGCGACCCCTATCTGAAGTGCTGTGGCCCCATCCATGGCGGGAGCCCAGCCCCCACCGCCGCCCAGCTCATGCGGTCCCGATACAGTGCGTTCGCCATCGGCGACGAGGCGTATCTGTTGCGCACCTGGCATCCGGGCACGAGACCGAGAGAGCTTGAGCTCGATGGGACCACACGGTGGCTGCGACTCATCGTCGAAGAGGCCGAGCTTGGCGGACCGTTTGACGACACGGGGTACGTTACGTTTTCCGCCATCGGCAGAACCCCGGAGGGGCGCTTTGAGCAGCGCGAGCGCAGTCGCTTCGCGCGCGAGCACGGCAATTGGTTCTACGTGGACGGCATCGAGCCACCCAACTAGCGGGGCAAGGCGCGCTAAACGCCCCCGCGAACAGCCTCCCGCAGCGAGCCGAGCATGCCACAGAGACGCTCAATCTCGGGCTCACTAATCGCGGAGGCCTCAGCGACGCTGCCAGGCAGGTGCATGAGCTGCGCCTGCAGGTGACGACCAAGCTCGGTGCAGAACACTCGCACCTGGCGGCCGTCGTTCCCCACACGCTCGCGCGAGATAAAACCGCCGGATTCGAGCCGTGTGAGCAGCGGCGAGATTGTGCCCGAGTCGAGCTCAAGTTCAGCACACAACTCAGTCACCGGCCTCCCGTCGCCGCTCCAGACCGCCCGCATCGTCAGATACTGCGTGTAGGTCAGGTTGAACGGTTGCAGTTCTTTCCGGTACGCGGCGACCATCGCCCGCGACGCTGCGTAGAGCTGAAACGTCAGTTGATCGGCAAGCTCGATCTCCCGCTCGCCTTGGCCGAGTTCTGGCACGGCACTCCCCCTTCTGCCGTCTGCGTCCTCGCAGGCCCCCCGACCCGCAGAAACAGACTTTACGTGTGCCACCGAGACTACCGGTGGCACACGCGTTTGTCAGCTTTGAAGCACTCGTTGCGTTGTGACCTCTGGCCGAAGGTCGAGCCTGCGCAACAGTTGCGCGTTCAGCGCGACCACGACTGTGGAAAGCGACATCAATATCGCGCCGACCGACATTGGCAGCACGAACCCGATTGGCGCGAGCACCCCTGCAGCAAGCGGCACCGATAGGAGGTTGTAGCCTGCCGCCCACCAGAGGTTCTGTCGCATCTTCCGGTAGGTGGCCTTCGACAGCTCGATCACTGACACGACCGAACGCGGGTCGTCACTTGCGAGGATCACGCCGGCCGATGCGATCGCGACATCGGTACCGGCGCCGATCGCGAGCCCAACATCTGCCTGCGCGAGCGCCGGCGCATCGTTCACGCCGTCGCCGACCATCGCAACACGCTTGCCTTCGCCTTGCAGCTTGAGCACCTCAGCGGCCTTGTCTTCGGGTCGGACCCCGGCGAGCACCCTGTCAATCCCGAGCTCGTCGGCGACGGTGTTCGCAACCGCCTCAGCATCGCCCGTGATCATAACAACTTCGACCCCGAGCTTATGCAGGGCACGAACCGCGTCACGCGACTCCGCGCGAATCTCGTCGCTCAACGCAAGGGCACCAATCACCTCACCGCCGCGCAGCACATGAAGAATGATTGCGCCGCGGCTCCGCCATTCCTCGGCAACGTCGAGCTCGCGCTCACCCTCTTCCTGCAGCATGTACGGCCCACCAACACGCACGACAGAACCGCCCACCGTCGCGGTCACGCCAACCGCCGGAGAGGACGAGAAATCGGCAGCGGCGGGTACGTCGAGCCCCCGATCGCGCGCAGCTCGCACGATGGCCTGAGCGAGCGGGTGCTCACTGTCTCCCTCCGCGGCTGCGGCGAGGGCGAGGACGTCGTCCGCCGCGTATTCGCCCGCAGGCTCGACGCTCGTGACTGTCGGCTCGCCCTTCGTGAGTGTGCCCGTCTTATCAAAGAGCACCGAATCCACGAGGCGCATACTCTCGAGCGCGAGGCGATCCTTCACGAGGATTCCGGCGCGAGCCGAACGCTCAGTCGCGATTGAGACGACGAGCGGGATCGCGAGGCCAAGCGCATGCGGGCAGGCGATCACAAGCACGGTAATCGTGCGAACCACAGCGTCGTCCGGGTTGCCGACGAGCGTCCACACGATCGCCGTGACGACGGCAGCGGCGAGCGCGAACCAAAAGAGCCAGCCCGCGGCGGTATCTGCGAGCCGCTGGGCGCGCGACGATGAGTTCTGCGCCTCCGTGACGAGGCGCTGGATCCCGGCGAGGGCGGTATCGTCGCCGATCGCCGTGACCTCGATCCGCACACCGGAGTCAGTCGCCACGGTGCCAGCCGACACGTGCTCGCCGACGCCGCGGCCTACTGTGCGAGATTCACCAGTAACCATCGACTCGTCAAACGATGCCCGCCCATCGACAACTCGACCGTCCGCGGGGACGCTGCCGCCGGGCCGCACGACGACCACATCGCCGACGCGGAGCGCGCTCGGCGACACCGTGACGATCTCGTCCCCCTCGACACGCTCAGCCTCATCCGGCAACAGCGCGGCGAGTGAATCGAGCGCCGACGTCGTCTGCGCGAGGGAGCGCATCTCGATCCAGTGGCCGAGCAGCATAATCACGACGAGGAGGGCGAGCTCCCACCAGAAGTCGAGCTCGTGGTGAACGATGCCAAGGCTCGCAGCCCAAGAGGCGAGGAACGCCACAGTGATTGCGAGCGCGATCAGGAGCATCATTCCGGGCTTGCGAGCCTTGATCTCATCTACTGCTCCGGTGAGGAACGGCTTGCCGCCCCACACGTACATGATGGTGCCCAGGATCGGCGACACCCAAGCCAGCCACGTCACTTCGGGGAGGCTGTACCCAACGATCGAGGCGAACATGCCTGACAGCGCGACTGTCGGGATCGCAAGCACAAGCATGATCCAGAACATGCGCCGGTACTGCGCAACGTGCCCCTCGTGGCCGCCGTGGCCTGCATGTCCGTCGTGGCTCTCGTGGCCGCCCTGGCCGCTGTGGCCGGCGTGCGCGTCATGGCCTGCGTGGTCGCGAGAACGTTCATGGCCTTCGTGACCAGCATGCGCACCATTCTCTCCGCTCGCGTGCCCCGCTTCGTGGGTGTGCGGCGTATCGTCGGCGTGCTGGGCGTGGTCCACATGATCGATGTGCTTCGTCGGGTGGTTCTGCTGGTTGTCCATCCTGACTCCCCTCGGGTTGCTTCTGGATCACTCTAAACATACCCCCCAGGGGTATCAATCACCAGAACCAATGTTCACCCGAGACTATTCCCGCCCAGCCACGGCGGCTACCCCTCGACAACTACTCCAAAGTGAGATGCGAACGCGTCAGCCATGAATGCAACCTGCTCACTCGTCATAACTGCACCACGAAGCCCCTCAAAGCCTTCAAGCGCGTGAAACTCGAGGCCACGCAGGTCGAGCGCCTCTCCGCGAGCCTGTGTGAGCGACAGCTTCTCGGTCACACAGTCAACAAAGGCCACCCTCGAAATCTTCGCACCGCCGAGATCGACCTCGTCGAACGTGCAGTCACGAAACACCACATCATGAACAACCGAGCCCCGCAGATTGATCCACCCGACCTTTGCCCCAGAAATCGTGACCCGCCGCACCTCCGCGTCACTCATGTCGAGCGCGCCAACTCGTGACTCCTGCAATTCGGCATCGCGCCAGGTACTCCCCGGGGCCGACAACACAGGCACTGCCCACTGCGTCAGGCGCGAATCGATAAAGCGGGCTCCGCGGAGATCCACCTGATCACCCGCGAGCCCCACGACTTCGCTCTCCATGAGCGTCATGCCCACGAGCGAATCCGTCACTGTATCGACTTCGATCCGCCTGCCGTCCACATCAGCGCCCGCCGTCAGATCCGCGGCAATGCCTGGGGCAAGATGCGCGAGCACGAGTGGTTCGACCCTCGGAGTATGTTTCACCTGACGTTTCACCATGCAGCCAGGCTAGGGCAGACCACTGACACGCAGACGTGCGTTACAGCATCCTCACGGAATGCAGAACGGGCTCCTCCCGGCATGTGCCGAGAGGAGCCCGCGCTACGCTAAACGCCCTACCAGTACTAGGCGGTGCGACGTCGCCAGATCATCAGCGAAGCGCCAGCAAGCAGCAGCAGCGAAGCGATCCCGCCAAAGAGGAGCGGGAGCGGGCCACCGGTGTGCGGCAGCTCGTTCACACCCGGGGTGCCCGGGTTCTCAGCGCCCGGAACCTCAGTCGCTGGGATGTCGATCACGACGACACCGGCGTCCCAGGTCGGGTCGATGCCCTCGGTCGCGTTGACCTCGCCAAACTCGTACTCGGTCGTGAGATCCGTGTTGCTATCGCCAAGCACGATCGTAGCGGTGAAGCCAGTCTCCGGGTCAGCGTTCGAATCCACAGCGCCATTCGAGCCGACTGACGGCTTCGTGAACTTGTAGATCTTCTGCTGCTCCTTGGTGAGCGTGAACTTCACCTGGTACTCGCCAGCGTTCAGGTCATCGAACTTGTAGCGCCCGTTCTTATCGGTCGTAGTCGTCGCAATGACTTCCCCGTCCTTAAAGAGCTCCACGGTGACGCCCGGGAGCACCTTCTCGGAACCGTCCTGGACGCCATTCTTGTTCGCGTCGATCCACACCACGTCACCGACGGCGTAGGTCTTCACAACCACACCGGCGTCCCACGTTGGATCGATGCCCTCGGTCGCCTCAACGGTGCCGAAGGGGTAGTCCTTCGTCAGGCTCGGGTTCGAGTCGTCGAGCACGATCTTTGTCGTAAGACCGGTCTTTCGGTCGGCATTCGAGTCCACTGCACCGTTCTCACCGATCACGTGGCTTGTGAAGGTGTAGACCTTCTTCTGCTCGTCAGTCAGCGTGAACCGAACCTCGTATTCACCAGCGTTGAGGTTGTCGAACATGTAGTGTCCGGTGTCGTCAGTCGTGGTCGTCTTGATGACTTCCCCGTCCTTCAGAAGCTCAACGGTCACGCCAGCAAGGATCTCCTCGTCAGCGTCCTGGATACCGTCACGGTTCGCATCGATCCACGTGAAATCACCGATCGCGTAGGTCTTCAACACCACACCGGCGTCCCAGGTGGGATCGATTCCCTCGGTTGCGTCGAGCTCTGCGTAGTCGTACTTCTTGGTGAGGTTCGCGTTGTCGTCGCCGAGCACGATCGAGGTCGTGAGACCTGTTCCGCGGTCAGCGTTCGAGTCCGTGGCGTCGTTCTCGCCGGCCGTAAGGTCGGTGAACGTGTAGATCTTCTGCTGCTCAGGCGTGAGCGTGAACTTCACCTGGTACTCGCCGGCGTTGAGGCCATCGAATACGTAGCGGCCGTTGTCGTCAGTCGTGGTCGTCTTGATGACTTCCCCGTCCTTCAGAAGCTCAACGGTCACGCCAGCAAGGATCTCCTCGTCAGCGTCCTGGATACCGTCACGGTTCGCATCGATCCACGTGAAATCACCGATCGCGTAGGTCTTCAACACCACACCGGCATCCCACGTCGGGTCAATGCCCTCGGTCGCCTTCACCGCAGCGGTCTTGTAGTCCTTCGTCAGGTTCGTGTTCGAGTCACCGAGTACGACCTTCGAGGTGAGTCCCGTCGACCTGTCGGCGTTCGAGTCTCGCGCGTCGTTGGATCCCGCGGTGAGCTTCGTGAACGTGTAGATCTTCTGCTGTTCAGGCGTGAGCGTGAACTTCAGCTCGTACTCGCCAGCAAGGATCTCGTCGAACATGTAGTGGCCGCGCTCATTGGTCGTGGTCGTCTTGATGACTTCCCCGTCCTTCAGAAGCTCAACGGTCACGCCAGCAAGGATCTCCTCGTCAGCGTCCTGGATACCGTCACGGTTCGCATCGATCCACGTGAAATCACCGATCGCGTAGGTCTTCAACACCACACCGGCATCCCACGTCGGATCAATGCCCTCGGTCGCCTCGACAGTGCCGAAATCGTAGTCCTTGGTGAGGTTCTCGTTGCTGTCACCCAGGACGATCTTCGACGTCAGGCCGGTCTTCGGGTCGGCATTCGAATCGACAGTGCCGTCCTCGCCAGCAAGCTTGTCAGTGAAGACGTACCGCTTCTGCTGTTCGGGCGTAAGCGTGAACTTCACCTCGTACTCGCCTGCAGGCAGGCGATCGAACATGTAGCGGCCCTTGTCGTCCGTCGTCGTCTCCTTGATGACCTTGCCATCCTTGATGAGCTCAACGGTCACGCCAGCAAGGATCTCCTCATCAGCGTCCTGGATACCGTCACGGTTCGCGTCGATCCACGTGAAATCACCAATCGCGTAGGTCTTGCGGATCACGCCCGCGTCCCACGTCGGATCAATACCCTCTGTGGCCTTCAGCTCGCCGAACTTCGGATCCTTGGTGAGGTTCTTGTTCGTGTCGCCGAGCACGATTGTCGTGGTAAGCCCAGTCTCGGGGTTCGCGTTCGAATCAACCGCGTCGTCGGATCCCACGGTCTGCTCAGTGAAGCGGAACTCCTTCTGCTGCTCCTCAGTGAGAGTGAACTTCACCTGGTACTCGCCAGCAGGCAGGTCGTCAAACCGGTACAGGCCGTTCTCGTCGGTGACAGTTGAACCAATGACCTTGCCGTCCTTGATGAGCTCAACGGTCACGCCGGGAAGGATCTCTTCGCCCTCGTCCTGCACGCCGTTGTTGTTCTCATCAATCCAGGTGTAATCACCAATCGCGTAGCTCTTCAGCACAACGCCGGCGTCCCACGTCGGGTCGATGCCCTCGGTTGCCTTCACCTTGCCGTGCTCATAGCTCTTTGTCAGGTTCTTGTTTGACTCACCAAGCACGATCTTGGTGGTGAGGCCGGTCCCGCGATCCGCATCCGAATCGGCGGCGCCGTTCTTTCCTGAGTTCTGCGTCGTGAAGGTGTACAGCTTCTGCTGCTCCTCCGTCAGCGTGAACTTCACGTGGTACTCACCCGCAGGCAGCTCGTCGAAGAGGTAGCGGCCCTCGGTGTCGGTCGTCGTGGTCGCGATGACCTTGCCGTCCTTAATGAGCTCAACGGTCACGCCAGCAAGGATCTCCTCGTCGGCGTCCTGGATACCGTCGCGGTTCGCGTCGATCCAGGTGAAATCACCGATCGCGTAGTTCTGGCGGTCGTTGTACAGCACGACCTCCTTCGCGCTGTCGTCGGCCTTGAACCCGATCTCGAGGAGCTCGTCTGCCTTCTTGTACCCGCCAGGGGCAACGTCCTCGCGGAGCCAGTACGTTCCGGGCTTCTTGACGACGGGTGTGCCGCCCTCCGCGGTGACAATCTTGCCGTTCTCAACGCGCAGGTCGGTGAGTACAACAGTCTTCTTGTCGGCGTCGAGGACCGAGAAGACCGCATCCTCGTCGGTAATGAGCTTTGTGGCGTCCGCGCTATCGCGCTTCAGCAGGCTCAACGGGTAGTCGTTCGTCGGGGTGATCGTCGCACCGGAGGTTCCGATGAGGTTCGTGACACCGACGTTTTCCTTGGCGCCAACGAGCTTGACCTTGAAGTACAGGCTCACGGTCTTGCCGCTCTCGAGCTTGCCCTTCGGCACGGTGAGAGTGTTGCTTGCCTTGTCGTAGATCGCCTTCAGCTGCGAACCGGGGATGTTGTACTCGTTCGTCGCGCTGTAGTTGCTGCTGTCGAGATCCCGCTCTGCAACGAACCCGAGGAACTCGAGCTCCTTCGGCAGTACGTCAGCAACGTCAAACACCATGCTGTTGAAGTTGCCGTGTGGCTCGAGCTCGACCCGGTACGTGAACTCGTCCTTGATGAGCTCGCCGGACTTTTCGTCGACCTCAGCGCGGAAGTTCGTCGTGAAGTCCTTCCCACCGCTGCCGGGAACGTAAACGTGCTTCCGCACCTCCATCTCGTCGCCGTAGCTCGTTGCCTTCGTCGACGACGACGACGTGAGCGTGTACTCGAGATCGCTGCCCTCGTAGCTAGCCGAGTTCTTGACGCTCAGGGTCTGCTTGCCCTTCAGCACGTAAGTCGACAGCTCGAGCTTGATGCTCCAGCCGCCGAGCAGCTTCCCGTCGGCGTCCTGTTCGGCCTTGAGCTTCGCCGTGAACGCGTCGTTCGGTTCAATGACGAGCTGCTGCTTATCGTCGATGGAGAGGTCGAACATCGTGCCGTCGAGCTTGTGGCCCCCGTAGGAGCCAGTGATCGACTTGGCGATCTCGGGGAGCGTCGCCGCAGAAACGTTGAAGATCTCGTGGTCGACCGCATCGATGATGCGCGACTTCGCCGCGTCGCCAACCTTTGCTCCGACTTTGAAGGTGTACGGGACGGCGACCGAGGTGCCCTCCTCGACGGTGATTGGTCCGCCGGCGGTCGTCTTGGAGAACTTCTGGTTGTCGTCGATCACCGCGCCGTCGAGGTCCTTGGGCGTCGTAATGACGGTCGTCGCCCACTTAGTGACCGATTTGTCGCCGCCGTAGATGAACTTCGCCTCGTTGTCGGCGCGGAACTTCAGAACGTACTGCGTCTGATCGGCAGGATTTGCCGGAAGCTCAGGAAGCTCCGCGGCAACCTTGATGGTGTACTTCTTTGTGACGTCCTTGCCGATGTTGACGTAGAGCCGCTGGCCGTCAAAGAGGTACGTATTCACGTACTCATCGGCGGCGATCGCCGTCTCGATACCGCCGGTCAGGCCGGTCGCCTCCGTGAGCGGAATGGCGTTGCCGGCGGCGTCGGTGAGGACCGGCGCGCTGCCTGTCCACACTGCGGGAGCGTGCAGGTTGTCACTGATGACGACGTTCTGCGCGAGCTTGTGCTTGGGGTTGTCCGCGAAGTCTTTGAAGACCGTGAGATCTGCGCCGAGCGTGTAGTCCAGCTTGATGGGCTCGTCGAGCTTCGCGCCGCCGACGAGTTCGTCGGCGAGCGCAACGTCGCGCGGATCCACGGACTTCGTGAACGCCTCGCCTACTCCGGGGCTTGGAGCGGCCTTGACGTTGCCCTGAAGCGTGATGCCCGCGCTCTTCTTCTCGCCCGCGATGGTGACGTTGTTGTTCAGGGTGACCTTGTAGTCGCCACCCTTGTCTGCATCGATTGCATCGTGCTGAGCCTGGAGCGCGGCCTGGATCTTCGCGAGCGCGTCAGAGTCTGCGATCTTCGCCGCGTAGGTGAACGTGTAGACGGAGTTCGCTTCGGCGTTGAACTCGTAGTCGAACGACGTGCCCGAGATCGAGGGGAGGCCGTCGATTGCGGACTCGACGGGGCTCATCCCGTTCTCATCTCGAACCACCTTGGTGCCGGTCAGGGAGGCTGGCACGAGCGCAAGGCCCTCGTCGAGCGCGTCCGAAAGCTTCACCGTGCGAGCGTCCTTGCTCGAGACGCGAACCGTGTAGGGAAACTCGGTGTCGAGCACGCTCTGGTCGATGGTGACGACGCCATCGTCGCTGACTGTGTGCGGGATCGAATTGATCCCCACGCGCTTGTCCGACCAGGTCTCGGTCTTCTGCGGCTTGTTGTCGGGCGTGGTGACGATCACGGTCTGCGTGGTCGGGTCGCCGTTGATGCCCCACTCGAGCTCACTCACGCCGACGTTCTCGAGGGTGTCGAGGGTGAACTTAACGCCGAACGAGCCCTGGTTGATCCCGCTCGGGAACGGGTTCTTAAACTTGACAACGAGCTCGCCTGCGTCGTTCATCGTGAGCGATTCGACAACCTTGTTGCCCGGCTGCACAACGAGCGCGGACTCGGGTATCGAAATGCCCTTCGGCAGCGTGACTCGGACTTCCTCGCCGTCGTCCATCACGCCGTAACCGAACACGAGGTCGTAGGTCTGGCCCTCGACAAGAACGGGAAGGCCGTTGTACGTCTCGCCTGACTCGGGCTGTTGCACCGAGAACTTGCCGCCCGCGGCCATCGCCGGTGCGCTGAAGCCACCGACGACAAGCAGCGCAACAAGTGCCCCCGCTAACCAATTTATGAAAATGCGCGCGCGCGAACGCGGCGCGATGTACTCAGACATCGTCGCTTCCCCCCAGAAACAAATAAAAGAGGGACGCGCAATACACACACGCGTCCCTGCGTAAGGGCCACTCAAGCAGCCCCAGAATTTGGTTTCGACCTGCCCAAACAGGTCTGAATCCCCCGTCGGAAATCCTATCGGGCTGACGCGTGGCAGCGCTACTTTTCCCTCGAACGTCACACGCCGGACAAAGTTAGCTTGAATTCACGGTTCGCCATCCGGTGAAGCAGAAAACACATCAACTGGCGAGTGGCCTTCCACACACAAAGAAGCGGATGGGAACTCAGGGCTCCCACCCGCTTCTTTATCGCATTACTCTGCCGAGACAGAGGCCTTACTCAGCACTGTTGCGCTGCCGCACGCGTGTGCCCACCAAGGCCACCGCACCGGCAAGCAGCAGTGCGCCTCCGCCAAGCAGCCAGCTCACCGGCAGCCCGCCGCCAGTACCAGGCAGCTTC
The DNA here is from genome assembly GCF_024399335.1 of Leucobacter aridicollis. Lineage (NCBI taxonomy): Bacteria > Bacillati > Actinomycetota > Actinomycetes > Micrococcales > Microbacteriaceae > Leucobacter > Leucobacter aridicollis. The sequence continues at coordinate 50,217 of NZ_CP075339.1, read as the reverse complement.
CCGCCTGTCGGGGGCTCAGGTGTGACCGGCGGAAGCACGAACTCGTTCACCACAGTGAGCTCGATGACCTCGTCAGCAGCAACCGTCGCCGCACCGACCGCCGCATCGCCGGCATTCGGGGTGATAGTCACGGCGCTCGCGCCGCCAGCGTCGGTTTCGCGCAGCTCACACTCCGCGCCGGCAGGCAGCTCCTCATAAGTCGCAGTGAGGCCGCCAGCCTTAGACAGCTCACGTTCGGCGCCTTCCGGCACCTCGATCTCGACTGTCTCACCATCACGCTCAACCGAGCAGGTGAGCGCAACTGTGAACACCTTGTCGGCGGCGAGGCTCGCGCCGTCACCAGCGATCTGCTTCGTCACCTGCAGGCTCCCGACATCAAAGGTGTTTACGACCCGAAGCTGGAGTGCGTCTCCGCCACCGATCGTGACGGGACCCGTGATTGCCTCGCCCTCGGCAGTTAGGATTTCGCTCGAGGTCGCCCCGCCAGTGACAGTCTCAGTGAGGCCGCACTCGGCGCCGACAGGCAGGCCTGTGTAGTCGGCTTCGAAGCCGCCCTCAGCGGTGAGCTCGCGCTCCGCGCCGCCAGGCACCGGAATCGAAGTGTCGTTGAACGTGCACTCAAGGCTCACCTCGAACGGGCCAGCGCCCCAGCGCTCAGCGCCGTCGCCGACAACTTCCTTCGTGACGTGCAGGTCTCCTGCGTCGAAGGTGTTCACGACAGCGAAGGTGGCACCCTCGTCGGACCCAATTGTGAGCGACTCAGGCGTGATTGTGGGCTCCTGCGAGGCACCGCCTGTCGCCGTCTCAGTCACACCGCACTCGGCCCCGACAGGAAGCTTCCCAATCGTGAGCTTCTCGCCCGCGAGCGCCTCGGCCTTTGTCTGCTCCAGCGCGCCAGCCCAGACGGTCTTGCCCTCGAACGTGCACTCGACTGTGAACTCGAAGACTGTCGCGTCTGGCACGAGGGAGACGCCCTCGCCCACAAGCTGCTTCTCGATCTCGACCTGCCCAAGCGGCATGACGTTCGTGAGCTGCAGGTTGAGCGCCGCTTCACCCTCGGTGACGGTGATCGTCCACGATCCATCCTCATTCGGCGCGACGACCTCACCGTTGAGCGTGAGGCTTGCGGCGCCGCCCTGTGCGTCGAGTTCCGTGATTGTGCACGTCGCGCCGACAGGGAGGTTCTGCACGAGCCACTTCAGCCCGCCTGCGGTGAGCTCTGCTTCCGCAACAGGGAGCTCGAGCTCCTCGCCAAGGAACGTGCACTCGGCCTTCACCGGGAAGGCGCCGTAATCAATCGCCTCTTGGTCCTGGTTCTCAGCGCCCTCAACCTGCTTCTGAATCTCGAACGACCCAACCTCGTAGGTGTTTGTCAGGGTCGCGACGGGCGTGGTCTCATCCGCGCCAACGGTCACCTTGACGGCTTCTGAGGAAGTCTCGCCGTTCGCGCCCTGAACATCGCGCAGCTCACACTCAGCGCCCCACGGGAACTGCTCGTCGAGCGTCACGACCTCGCCGGCCGGGACGGTGACCGAGATCGGGTCAAGCGTGACTGCAGCCGCGCCCTCGCGTGCGGGAACCGTGCACAGGACCTCAACCTGGAACTCGTCGGGGGCGAACTCGGCACCTGGTCCAGTGACGAGCTTCTCCACGGCAAGCGGGCCCGTTGCGAGGGAGACGCCAACGCGAATGCCCTCGGTGGGGAGAACGCTTGATGTGCGCCCGTCGCCACCGACAGTTTGCCCACCGACAGCAATCGAGTTCCACGCGACGGTGTCAGCGGTCATCTTTGGAGACTGCGCGGGGGTGCGCGTCTCAAATGTGTATGCGAGGCGCTCGCCAGGTGCCAGCGGCTTCGCAGTGAAGTCGAATACCGTCTTCACGTGCAACACTGTCGCCGGGTCCACACTTGCGGTGAGGGGCTGCCAGAAACCGTCGCACTGCACCGCCTCGCTCGGCTTCAGGTCTGCCGTGCATGCTGCGCCAGCAGAACTCGAGTAGAACTGCGTGAATGTGACGTCGTCGCGGTATCTCTGCCCATCGGGCGCGGTGTCGCTCACGATCGCCGAGTTCCCGATCCACGCAGGCTGCCACTCAGATTTGCGTGGCAGCAACACGATGGCACCCTGGTCGTCAACGCGCGGAAGCGAGTCGATCGTCACGACGGTATCCATCGGCAGCGTGCCCGTGTTCTGCAGCTCCTCGCGCCAGGTCTCCTTACCCAATGGCTTGGTCACCGGAACACAGTTGCTGAACGAGTACTCCTCGGCGAACTGAGGCTGGCACTCGCGGCCAGCGGCCGGGTTTGGCACGTCGGCGATCCCAAGCTCGGTGTCGTTGGCACGCACGTACTTCTTCCCACGCAGCGCGCCCGACTCAGTCGGGTACACCTCAGTGTCGGCCCAGCACTCCTTGCTTTCATGCTCAGACGCGAAATTGCAGCTGTTGAAGTTCTGATGCGGCGACACCACGGCGAATCTGTTCGTCACCGCGTTCTCTGAACCGGCGACCAGACCTGGACGGAACATCATGTTCGCGGTGATGGTGTAGGCCTCTTCGGGGTACATCACCGTGCCCTGTGGGAACTCGAACTTCACACCGAAGATCTCGTCGCCTGGCGCTGCCGGACCTTCGAGGGTCTCGTCAAGGAAGGTGACGGTGATCTTGGCAGGGTCGATCGGCATCACCTTCGTAGCTGACGGGTACAGCGGGTTGGTGAGCTCGAAGCTGAAGTACTTCTCAGGATCCATGTCGGGATCGAAGACGAGCTGCGGCTTGCCATCGGCAACCGGGAAGTAGTCGATGATGAACGGATCCAGAATGCCGCTCTCCTCATTCTCGTCCGGATCAGTCGAACGCTTTGACGTGTTCGTCGTCTTCAGCTTGAAGGGAATAACCTCGCCTGGGCGCTGGGCGCCGACCGGGGTTTTCTCGACTGCGACCTCAATGCCGTCAGACAGATAGGTGACTCGAGCTGTCGCATCGTCGTGAGCTGTCAGCATGGGCCCGGAACCCCCCGACTGCTTTACGAAGCTCTCGGTGTCAGCGTCCACGGTGTTGTTGAAGAGTCCACCTGGCGCGTTTGCCGGCTCACCGGGAGCGCTGATCGCGGCCCCTGAACTCGGCACAGGCTCTGTCGGAGTTGAAACAAGATACGCGCGGCGCTTCACATCAAGCGAAATCTTGACTTCGGGGTTCGCGGGGTTCTCGAAGGCAACGCGAGCATCTGCAGCACCCACACGCGTATAGGTCAGTCGAATGCCGCGGATCTTGTCGAAGTCGGCGTCTGCGACGTTTGCCAACAGCGCAGCGCGGGCGCCGTCGATCTTGCCGCCAGTGGCAGCAACCGGAACGTCTGACCCTGCGACCCAGCCCGCTCCCTGCGGCGTGAAGTTCAGTCGGTTTCCGGCCTGTTCGCTGAAGTCTCCATAGAGCACCTCGGCCTGCACGTGGGTGATCGGCGCCGGCACAGCGAGGGTATCGCCCGTGAACCCGACGAACCTGAAGGCGTTCCAGAAGCTCTTTGCTGAGGCCTGACCCGCAACGCGGTTCTCGCCGGAGTCCGTCACGACAAGCTTGTCCACGCGGCCCGAACCAGTCGGGCGCGCGGTGAGGTTCATCTGAATCGCATCCCACTCTTCAGCGTCGTACTCGGGTTCACCGCGGATGTATTCGACGAGCTGCTGGTCGGGCGCGAATCCCTTTGTCGTCTGCACGGCGATGTCGAATGTGTCGAGCTTGATCTGCGCGTCATCCTCCGCCTCCGCGTGCGATCCGGTCGGTGCACTCGGGAGACCGCAGAGATCGCAGGCGAGCGCAATCGCGCCGTTCTTGACCGGCGAATCGACTGTCGTGACTGGCGCCCCGCCGTCACGGTGCGTCTTTCGCAGTTGCAGGTCCATGACGAGCGTGGAAGTTGCGTTACTGAGGATCGAGTTCGTGTTTCCCTCAGCGTCGGCCTTTCCTTCGTGATGTAGCTGCACCTTGACCGTGCTGGCGAGAGTTTCACGCCCGGCAGCAGTATCGGCAAGCGCGACGGCCTGTCCCGGCGCAAGTCGGGTTTCAACCCCAGCGGCGTCCGTGAGCACCACGACGGTCTTGTCGGGGTCTGCTCCCGCGACATTGTTCGAGGCCGACACGATGCGGCTGACATTGAACACATCGAATGGGTCTGCGCCCCCGGGGCCCGCGTCAATAATGTCGAGCTGTTCGAGCTGGGTCACCGAGGTGTTCTTTGCGACCAGAGTGACACGACTCGTCGGGTACTGATCCTGTGGAACATCCGTGGGGGGCACCCCGAGCGCGCCGCCTGCCCACCCCTTGTTCAGGGTCACAGTGACGGGCCTGTCGATGATCGAGATGATGTCACCGTCGTCGTCGTGACCAAGCACGGTTCCATCACCATCAACAGAGGTACCGCTCGCGATGTTGTTCACATCGCCTTCGGTCTCAGTGTTGAAGATCTCGGTTCCCAGTACTGGCTCACCCGCGGGAGAGCGCTTTGAGTCGCGAAGCTCCCACTCGAGGTCGAGCGAACGCACGCCTTCCGAGATCGGGCTCGCGCTGTTGGTCTTCGCAACGCCTGAACCAACGGCAGGGGCCAGCGGGTCGCTCGACGCCTCGCGTGCGGCGGCATTCTCTTCGAAGATGAGTCGCACCGCTGTGGTCGAGACCTGCTCAGCAGGGGTGAGCGCAAGCTCAGGTACGCTGCCAACAAATGGCAGCTTGCCCGCGGCAGCAGAAATGGTGTCCCACGTGCCTGTCGAGGAGTTCCAGAGCTGCACGTCGGCAACCTGGTCCCACTTGAGCGACGGATCGAGCTCGGGCGTGATCGCCTTGATCTTTACCAGGTTGAGCGCGTTGTAGACGCTCTTCTCGATGGCGTCACTCGGACCAGCGGCAGGGTCAAAGACGCCGCCCGGTGCGAGGCGGGAGTCAGAAATAACCATCTGGTCAACGCCTGTGCGTCCACCTGTCGACCAGTACAGGCGCGATGTGGCGTGCGCACCCGAACGCGACGGCAGGATCTGATCGGCGGGATCAATCCACCGCTTCTCGAGCAGATCATGCACGCCGATAATTGGGTTGTTGATCTGCACTTCGTTGCAGCTCTCGGGCGAGACGCCAGGCTCGACGCCGACTCCGCCGGTCGCGACTGATGCCGAGCAGTTCTCGACGATCTCGTGCTGACCGCCTGGAGCCTCGACAGCGGGAAGGCCTTCCTTGAGCTCGGACGCAAAGTTTGGCTGCACTGTGTTTCCTGGTGCGAAACCAGGGTCCTCGTTCGCGAAGTCAAACTGGAGGCCGCCGATGCGATCACGGAGCTCCTCGGGGATCGTCATCGAGAAGCTCGTGGCACCGACGATGTTCTCGGCACCTTCAAGGACCTTCCATGCGCCATCGACCTTGTCGTAGTAGCGGATGGTGAGCGTTGCGCCCGCTGGCACGTCGGTCTTAGTGATCTGCTTAGGCTGGAATGAGTCCCAGAACGAAGAGCTCACTGGAGCGCTGTCGGGGTCGCTCGGGTCGGTCAGCGCAGGATCAGTGATGACGATGTGGTGCGCGTTTGCGTTCGACTCGGGCTTCTTCAGGGTCGTCGGCAGCTGCACTGTGGCCGTCTCGCCCTTGTAGCCCCACATCTCGCCGGGGTTGACCTTCTTGACGGTCTCGAGTTCAAGGTGCTGCTCCGCGAAGGTCAGCGTGTCGTCGGCGTCGTTGTTTGCTTCGCCGTTCTCGTTGGTTCCGGTGACTGCAATCTCGTTGACAACCTGGGCATTTGGCTCCGAGTCTTCGGTTGCCACGACATCGAACTTGATCTCGCTCGAACCGCCCGAGGTGATCGAGCCGGGAGCCGGGGAGGTGAATGTGACTTCGAAGTAGTTCAGCGACTTGAAGTCACCTGGAAGTTCTGGGAACGGCTGCCCGTCCTGCAGGGTAAAGGTCTCAGACTGTGTCGTGCCGTCAGAGGCGATGTACTCCAGCGTGAGTTCGCCGCCCGTGGCCCCGCTCGGGAACTGGACGGTGCTCGTGAAGCCGGTGAACTCGAGCATTTTCGTCCCGTCGACCTCGCCGAACACGCCGGTGGCTGGCTCTCGGATCGTGAGGGTTTCGAGGTCGACGAGGCTGGTGTTTGTGCCTGAGATTGTGACACCCGTCGTCTCGCCGGCAAGCAGCTCGTCGGTGTCGAATTCCTTGGCCGCGCCGACGGAAAGGTCTTCGACAGCGATCGTGTAGTCGGCTTCATTCTCGGCGGTCTTGTTCTCGTCGCCGAGGGTGACCTCGCTCTGAACGTCGTTGAGAACCTGTGTCGTCTCGGTGAGCTCAGCGACGGCGTCGCGCTGTTCGAGGTTCAGTGTGAAGCCGCCGCCCGCATTCACGGGAATCTTTGAACCATCTGCTGCGTGGAAGGTGACTCGTACGCCCTTCGCGTCTGCGCTTGGCGGAGCGTGGGGCATGTCGCTCGACTTCAGTTCGAACGGTACCCAGTTCCCGTCGATGAAGTATTCAACTGTTGCCGTATCTGTGGCGCCCTCGGGGAATGTGAGGGTCTCCATCGCGGTGATCTCGAGGTAGTCGAACGGATTGGGCGTTGCCGTCGGGTCGATGGGGTCAGTGAGCGAGAGGGCGTCGACGCCAGCGTTCGAGGTGTTGGTGCCAGTAACCGTGAGCTGTGTCTGCTGGCCGGGCTTGGCCTGGCCAGCCTTCGGGTTGAAGGATTTTTCGACCGTCGTGCGCAGGTCGAGATCCACAATTGGTGTGACCGTGGCGTTGTCCGAGACCTGCTCGGCGTTGTCCGCGTTGAGGGTGGCGGTATTCACGATCGGCTTCGCGGGCTCTTCGTATTCCAAGTCCTCGCGCAGCTTCACCTGGATCGTAATGACGCCGTCAGTGTTGTCGGTGAGTCCGATGGTGCCGTCACCAAGCTCTTCGGTGAATGTGACCGTCACCTGGTTGCCGTCAACGACGGGCGGGGCGGCAGAGACGTTCGAGACCGCGACGCTGCCAGGGATGATCTCGAACTCAGCAGGAATGAGGTCTGAGAGCACTGCGTCGCGGCAGCCCAGGTCGGTGATCGACGAGCAACCGACCTCGATGCGATACTCCATCGTCTCACCGGGCTTGAGCTCCGTGGCCGATGCAGTCTTCTTGACTTCCAGCACCGCCGAGGTCTCGGCAGCACTTGCTGCCTGTGGGGCTGTGACTGCCATGCCAACGGTGAGCGCGGCACCGATCGCGAGTGCTACGCCGCGAGTGCCCGATCTTTTCGCTTTCTCAAAACGCCCCACGTTGTCCCCATCGCTCAGTTCTACTCACCTGCTTGCCGATGGCAAGCCTGCACATTTGTTACACACACTATGCGATGGAAACCACTTGCGTATACCTCAACTACGCATGATTTTGATTCTTTATGTTAATGAAACATCACTCGATTCGATCCGCCGTGTGTGCCAGGCCCGCAGAATCTCAACCAGTACGATCCCAATGCCGACGATAGTGAGCACCAGCAGCCCCAGAGCGTTGGGGAGCCACGCAACCGCAAAAAAGTCTCGCGTGAGCGGCACGGCCCAAACGAGCCCAAGGCCCGCATACATCGAGAGGACGATGAGCACGCGGAACGGATGAACTGGGCGGGCGAGGACAGCGAGTACCCACAGCGCGATTCCGGCAAGCGTGAGCGTCGCAGCAGACTGCATTTCGGTGACAGTGAAATCGCCGACTCGTGGAGCGACGAGGTGAAGCGCAAGTATGCCGACAGTGACGATGATCCCGGCAGGCACCGCAAATGTCAGCGATCGCTTCATGAAACCGGGCCGGTACCGTGACGCGTTCGGCATGAGTGCCAGGAAAAACGCGGGAATACCGATCGTCAGCCCGTCGGTGATCGAGAGTTGCCGTGGCAGGAATGGAAATGCCCACGCGAGAAGTCCGAAAATCACGCCTATCGCCAGGGCGTATGTGGTCTTCGTCAAGAAGAGCTTCGACACGCGCTCAATGTTTGCGATCACGCGGCGACCCTCCGCCACGACGCCCGGCATCCTGTCGAACCTGCCGTCGAGGAGCACAAGCCGCGCGACTGCCTTGGTGGCGGGAGTTGCCGTGTCCATCGCAATCCCGAGGTCCGCATCTTTGATGGCGAGCGCGTCGTTCACGCCGTCACCAGTCATGGCGACAACATGGCCGCGGCTCTGCAACGCGTGGACCATCGCCCGCTTTTGCTGGGGGGTGACACGACCGAACACGCGCTCACGCTCGAGGATCTCAGCGAGCTCGTCAAAGTCTTCAGGGAGTGTTCGGGCGTCGACGCCACCAGCATGCTCGATTCCGACTTCTCGGGCGACGGCCGAGACGGTACGTGGATCGTCGCCGGAAATAATGCGCACAACCACGCCCTGCTTCGCAAAGAACGCCATCGTCTCGAGGGCATCTGTGCGCACCTCCTCGCGAAAGCTCAGGATCGCGACAGGCACGAGGCCACCGGGCAGCTCTGGTTGCTCCCCGCCACCGACGGGCTCGTACGAATGGGCGAGGAGGAGCGTGCGAAGGCCAGACTCTGCAATCGCACCTGCCTGCGTCAGCGCGTCCCGCGATTCCTCGGTATCTGTTGTCGCGAGCACGAACTCGGGAGCGCCGAAGATCCAACTGCCGGGCTCGCACCCGTCGGCCTCGTCTGTGAGGAGCGCGCTCCACTTTCGCGCAGAATCGAACGGGATCTCACCACACACACGCGGCGTGCGGAAGTCACCGAATGGATCCGCTAGGCACTGTGCAGTGCCGTTTGCATCGGGCGCAGTGCCAAGCGCGCCAAGCACGGACTCCCATCCGGCTCGCTCGGCGAGCTGTGCGACGTGGTTGAAGACGATCTCGCCTGTCGTGACGGTGCCAGTCTTGTCGAGGCAGAGGGCATCGACTCGCGCCAGTCCTTCCACCGCGGGAAGCTCCTGGATGAGCACGTTGTCTTTCGCGAGTTTCAGGCCACTCACGGCGAAAGCGATGCTCGTGATCAATACGAGCCCAAGGGGAACCATCGCGATTACCGCAGCAACGGCGCCGACGACTGCTTCACGCCACGCGCCCGAAGCGATCGCGGCACCCCAGCCACCGAATGCCTGCATTTGGCCGTTCACCACAATCAGGATCAGTGGGATCAGCGCCCACGAAATCCAGCGCAGGAGCGTATCGATACTCCCGCGAAGCTCGGATCGCACGAGGGAGAAGCGTCGGGCTTCAAGCGTGAGTTTCGCTGCGTAGGAGTCTGCCCCGACCTGTACAACCTCGGCGAGCGCGCTTCCGCCCACGACGTTCGAGCCAGACAGCACTTCGTCTCCAGGTGCTTTCCGAATCGGGTCTGATTCTCCAGTGAGCATCGACTCGTCGACTTCAAGGCCGCGTGGACCGCCGTGATCTGTGTGTACGACGTGTGCGTCGGCAGTCACTTGGTCGCCAGGCCTGAGAACGAGGAGGTCTCCGAGGACTACGAGTTCAGGAGATATCTCGCGTGCGACACCGTCGCGGAGCACCCGGGCCGACGGCGCGTTCATCACAGCGAGCCTGTCGAGGGTGCGCTTTGCGTTGAATTCCTGCACAACCCCGATGACAGTGTTAAAGAGTGCTGGGAGCCCGAACAGTGCGTCCTGCCAACGCCCGAGCACCAGCAAGATTCCAAAGCCGGCAAACACGATCCCGTTGAAGACTGTGAAGACGTTCGCTGCAAGGATTTCACCGAGGGACCTGCTCGAACCGTCGGGCGACGCGTTCCCCTGGCCCGCACGCATTCGTGCGTCTGCCTCCGCCTCGGTCAACCCGCGTTTCACGTCAACAGCTGTCATTCGTCGTTCTTTCGGTTCAAGCCTTGGTCATGACCCGCCGTCAGCGCAGCCGTCTCGTCCGACAAATCTATCCTGCGGCCACTGGAGAGAAGCGGGGAATCCTTTGCTTGACGATAGGCCCTACGCGAGCCATTCACAGGCCAAAACGAACAATGACCGAGAACCCAAAGGATTCTCGGTCATTATGCTTCGATACTCGTGCGCAAGGGGGGACTTGAACCCCCACGCCCTTGCGGGCACTGGCACCTGAAGCCAGCGCGTCTACCAATTCCGCCACTTGCGCGAGTCTGCCGCCCCCGCATGAGCTGCGTGGACAACTCGTACAGCTTAGCAGCACACGGCAATCCAAGACAAAGTGAGTACACTATTGCAGAATTACCCGCGTGGCGGATCATCTCTGCTGCGCGAATTCGCAAGGCTCGTAGTGCGGTTGAATTGAAAGGAGCGGGACATGGGATTTCTCGACAGCGTCGAACGCTCTCTCGAACGCGCCGTGAATGGCGCTTTCGCCCGCACATTCCGTTCGGGCGTGCAGCCCGTTGAGATTGGCTCCGCGCTCAAACGCGAGCTTGATATCGGAGCTGTCGTTGTCGACCGCGATCGCGTACTCGCCCCGAACCGCTTCGTCGTCCGCGTATCTCCGCAGGACGCCGACAGGCTGATCCGTCTCGGCAACACCCTTGAGAACGAGCTCCGCGAGATTGTGCGCAAGCACGCGGCTCGACAGAACTACCAGTTTCTTGGAGATCCAGACGTCGAGATCGTGTCTGACGGATCACTGACTGGTGGCGTGCTGCAGGTCGATGCGACCCAGGTTGAGGGCAGCGTCGACTGGGTCGCGGCAATCGATGTCGATGGCCAGCGCCACGAGCTCCGCCGCGGCACGACAGTCGTTGGCCGTGGTTCCGACTGCGACATTCGCATCACTGACAGCGCAGCTTCTCGCAAGCACCTCGAGATCATTTGGGATGGCGCCAGTGGGCTTGCCCGCGATCTCGGCTCAACGAACGGGTCGAAAATCGAGGGGCAGCGCTTCCGCGAGGCGCGACTGCAAACCGGGTCAGTGATCATGATTGGCCAGACTGCGCTACGCTTCCAACTGGTGCCGGGTCGAAGCCGGGCACCACGGCAGGGCTACTCAGCGGGTTCGTCAACGCGCGGCTCAGCAAGTGTCGACCAAGATTTCTGGGGGGCCAAGTGAGCGAACTCACGTTGCTCATCATGCGCATCGGCTTTCTGCTGTTGCTCTGGTTTTTCATCTTCTCGATCGTCTATGCGCTCAGGAGCGACCTCTTCGGTGCCCCGGCTCGGAAGCTCAAGACCGAGGGCCCGACAGTGCAGCCTGCGCCCCCGGCACCGGCGCCGCAGCTCCAGCACGCTGCTGCCGCGCCCGCTCCGAGCCCGCAGTCTGCTAGCCCGTCACCAGTGATTACGCCGTCTGGCGGGGCGCTTCCGTCTGCTGGATCGTCGGGCCCGGCTCGATCACTCGTCATCACATCGGGGGTTGCGACAGGCACCTCGATCCCACTCGACGAAGACTTTGTCTCAATCGGCCGAAGCTCGGACTCGACACTCGTCATCGTCGACGAGTACACCTCCACCTATCACGCGCGCCTTGCCCGCTCTGGCGACAACTGGGTGCTCACTGACCTCGACTCAACAAACGGCACGCTCCTCAATGGCGAGAAAGTGCGCCGCTCAGTCAATGTGCCGACGTTCACTCCGGTTACGATCGGTAAGACAACGTTTGAGCTGAGGCCGTAGGCGTGTCATACGGGTACGCGAGCGCGGTCGCCTCGCACGTTGGTATGGTTCGTGCGAACAACCAGGACTCGGGGTACGCCGGGGATCAGTTGTTCCTCGTCGCCGATGGCATGGGTGGGCACGCGGGCGGCGATGTCGCTTCGGCGCTCGTCACTCGCGACGTCGCGAAGCTCGACGAACCGCAGACTGGGAACCCGGCAGACGCCGCTGAGCGGCTCCGACAGTCGCTGCTCGTTGCGAACACGATGCTCCGCGACACTGTCAAAGAGCATCACGAGCTCGCAGGCCTTGGCACGACCTTCGTCGGGTTTCTCACCGTCGGCGATCAGCTGGCTGCGGCACACATTGGAGACTCGCGACTCTATCTATTTCGTGACGGCGTTCTCCAGCAGATCACGAAGGATCACACCTTCGTGCAGCGGCTCGTAGACAGCGGGCGGATCACTGAAGAAGAGGCGCAATACCACCCGCGTCGCTCGGTGCTCATGCGTGTGCTTGGAGACGTCGAGTCGGCCCCCGAGGTCGACACGATGGTGCTCGACACCCGCCCGGACGACATCTGGTTGCTCTGTTCTGACGGGCTGTGCGGATACGTCAGTGACGACGACATCGAAAAAGTGCTCCGCCGCCGCCGCTCGTTGCAGAGCGCGGTCGACGATCTCATTGACAAGAGCCTCTCGCACGGTGCGCCAGACAACGTCACCGTCGTGCTCGTGGAGACCACGACACCCGAGGAGGCCGAGGAGCTGGAGGTCGACGCTCCCGCATCGGTGCAGCGCCCAGGAGACACGCTTGAGATCGGCGGCCGGCTGTTCGAGGACGACGACCCGCTGCCAGACCTCACGAACGCGGACGGCGATCCAGTCGGCCCACGAAACCCGCGATTCGTTGGCTCAGCCGCGAACGCGCCACAGCTCCGCGACGGAACGACGAATACGGCTCGCACGCGTCTCGCGAGTCGCAGGCGCATTCGCCGTGTCCCCGCAGTCGAAGAAAGCCACTTTGAGGCAAGGGCCGACGAGTATCTCGCGGAGCTGCTCGCTGAAACGAGAAGAAGTAACCGGCGCCGGCGCGCGATGTGGCTTCTCGGCGTTATCGCAGTGCTCGCCGCAATCGGCGGCGCGCTGCTTGTTGGGTACCAGTGGACGCAAACACGCTATTTCGTTGGCACAGACGGCGACACAGTCATCATCTACCAGGGCGTCAATCAGGATCTGGGTTCGCTGTCGCTCTACTCGGTAGCCGAGGACACCGGGATCCCGCTTGCTGCCCTTGACGGTCTCGAGCGGCGTACGATCGAGCGCACGCTCGCCGCGGGCTCGCTGCAGGATGCGCGCGACATCGTCGACAGGTTGGGAGATCTCCCAGATGCCTAACTCGTCGAAAAAGTCAGAACCACGCAGCTTCGAGAAGAATCGGACGAGCGAGACGGTGCTCCAGCGGATCACAGCGATCCGCGCGCCCCGCAAGCTCCGCACCCTCGAGACCGCGCTCTTGATTTTCGCCCTCGGCATCGGCATTGCCGCCGTCGTGACGATCGACCTCACGCTGAACCAAGAGGTCACCCCGGCGCTCCTTGCAACCGGGATCCCGTTCATTCTCGCGGTGTTCGGGCTGCACTTGCTTGTTCGCCGCATCGCGCCCGACGCTGACCCGCTGATCATGCCAATCGCAGTGATGCTGAACTCAATTGGCGTCGCGATGATCTATCGCATCGATCTCGCGCGCGGCCTGACTGGCTGGGACGCGACAAGCGTTCGTCAGCTGCTCTGGTCGACAATCGCACTCGTGCTCGCCGGTGTTGTGTTGCTCGTCATCAAGAACCACCTGGTGTTGTACCGCTACACCTACCTGTTCGGCCTCGGCGCGCTTGTACTGCTGCTCTTGCCAATGCTGCCCTTTATCGGGCACGAGGAGTGGGGCGCACGCGTTTGGATCAAGGTCGGCTCGTTCTCATTCCAGCCTGGCGAGATCGCGAAGATTTTCCTCGCGATCTTCTTTGCGGGGTACCTCGTGCGCAACCGCGACGCACTGTCGATGGTCGGAAAGAAGTTCGCGGGCATCCGCTTCCCGCGGGGCCGCGACCTTGGGCCGCTGCTCGCTTTCTGGCTCGTTGCCATGTCCGTTCTCGTGTTCCAGCGCGACCTCGGTACCTCGCTTTTGTACTTCGGGCTCTTTTTGTCGATGCTCTACCTCGCAACGGGGCGCATCGGCTGGGTCATCTTGGGCGTCGGCCTCTTCCTTGTTGGCGGGATCGCGGCGAGCCAGACGCTGCCCTACGTGCAGCGCCGATTCGCGAACTGGTTGGATCCGTTCGCAGACCCCTACGACGCGGGCCTGCAGATGGTGCAGGGGCTCTTCGGGATGGCCAACGGCGGCATGACCGGAACCGGGCTCGGCCAGGGCTATCCAGCAGATACCCCTGTCGCCGAGAGCGACTACATCTTCCCGAGCCTCGGCGAAGAGCTCGGTCTGATCGGTCTCTTCGTAGTGCTCGCCGCGTACCTGTTGCTCGTTGGCCGCGCGCTGCGCATCGGCTTTGCTGGGCAGGACGACTTCGGCAAACTCCTCGCCTCGGGTCTCGGATTCGCGATCGCGCTCCAGGTGTTCGTCGTCGTTGGCGGCGTCACCCGCGTGATCCCGCTCACTGGTCTGACGGCACCATTCCTCGCAGCCGGCGGCTCCTCGCTCGTATCGAACTGGATCATTGTCGTGCTGCTACTTCTGCTCTCAAACTCGGTGCGCAACCGACCTAAGCTGGTGATCCGCTCATGAACAAGCAGCTGAAGTTTCTCTCCCGCGCGGTATTCGGCATGTTTCTCGTGCTGTTTTTCTCTGTCACGATGATCCAGTTCGTGAACGCCGACGAACTGCGCAATAACCCGCTGAACCAGCGGACAATCAAGAATGGCTACAAGGTTGAGCGCGGCTCAATCATCGTCGACGGTGAGCCAGTCGCCTTTTCAACCCCAACGCAGGACACGTTCCGCTACCTCCGAAACTACGACCCTGGCGTGCTCTACGCGCCGGTCACCGGCTACTACTCCAGGCAGCAGGGCATGACCGGCCTCGAAGCCGCGATGAATAAAGAGCTCACGGGCAACGCCGACGGTCAGTTCTTCACCCGCATCCAGAACACGCTGAACGGTGTGAAGCCGCAGGGAAGCTCGATCGACACCACGATTAGCGGGAAGGTCCAGAAAGCCGCCTACGAGGCGATGCAGGAGTACTCGTTCGAGGGCGCGGTCGTCGCGATCGAGCCGAAGACTGGCCGCATCCTCGCGCTCGTGTCGACGCCAAGCTACGACCCGAATCTGCTCTCTTCAAACGACGACAGCGAGATCATCGCGAACTACGAGGCGCTCAGCGCCGAAGAGATGCAACCCCTCATGAACCGTGCGATTGCCGGGGATCTCTACCATCCGGGCTCTGTCTACAAGCTCGTCACAGCCTCCGCCGCTATCGAAAGCGGAGCGGCGAAGCCGTCGACTGAGTTTGCGAACCCAGCAAGTCTCACGCTCCCCCAGTCAAACGCCGTGATGCGCAACTCCGACCAGCAGACCTGCGGCACGGGCGCGAAAGCCTCCCTCGAAACTGCAATCATGTACTCATGCAATATCCCGATCGCGGAGATGGCGATGGGAATGGACAAAGACGAGGTGCCCAAGATGGCGCGCGCCTTCGGGTTCGAGCACGATCTCACGATTCCGCTTGAGGTGACGCCAAGCGTCGCGCCGACTCCACTCGACAAGGCACAGGTAGCGCTCTCCTCGATCGGCCAGCTCGACGTTCGTACCACCCCGTTGCAGGTGGCGATGGTCTCTGCGGCGATCGCGAACGGTGGCAAGGTGATGACGCCGCAGCTCGTTGATCGGGTTATTGCTCCTGACCTCCGCGTCGAGCAAGAGTTCGATCCGGAGGAGCTGAGCCAACCAATCTCACCAGAGACAGCGCAGGCCGTCGCTGGGATGATGGAAAAGGGCGTCTCCGATTCGACTGGCTTCGCCCACCTCTCGGCGATCGACGGCGTACGCGTCGCGGGTAAGACAGGTACGGCGCAGACAGGTATAGACGCCAACGGGAACGATCTTCCCTATACCCTTTGGTATACGGGCTTTGCGCCAGTGGACGACCCCAAGGTCGCGGTCGCTGTCGTAATCGCTAACGGGGGCGGCGAGAGCTTTGATTTTCAGGGAGGTTCGTACGAACTCCCGACGGCAGTAGGTAAACGAGTGATGGAAGCGGTGTTGAACGGATGAGACCAGCGGCAGGGATCACATTCGGCGGGCGCTACGAGCTGAGTTCCCGTATCGCAGTCGGCGGTATGGGCGAGGTGTGGCGCGCAAGCGACAGCATCATCGGTCGCACCGTCGCCATCAAGATCCTGAAAGACGAGTACATGGGCGACCCCGGCTTCCTCGAGCGCTTCCGCGCGGAGGCCCGCCACGCTGCGCTCGTGAACCACGAGGGCATCGCAAACGTATTCGACTATGGCGAGGAGCAGGGCTCCGCCTACATCGTCATGGAACTCGTGCCGGGAGAGCCGCTCTCGGCGATCGTCGACCGCGAAGGGCGCCTCCCAGCAAACCGCGTGCTCGGCATCGTCGCGCAGACAGCAACGTCGCTACAGGCGGCCCACGACGCGGGTCTCGTGCACCGTGACATCAAGCCTGGCAACCTGCTCATCACGCCTGAGGGTCGCGTGAAGATCACCGACTTCGGCATCGCCAGGATCGCTGATCAGGTGCCCCTGACCGCGACTGGTCAGGTCATGGGCACAGTCCAGTACCTGGCGCCTGAACAGGCGAGCGGCCACGCCGCGACCCCGTCAACCGATATTTACTCGCTCGGCATCGTCGCGTACGAGTGCCTCGCAGGCAAGCGCCCCTTCACCGGCGAGTCACAGGTGGCCATCGCCATGGCGCAGATCAACGACACGCCGCCGGAGCTTCCGGCTGACGTACCGGAGCCCGTGCGCAACCTCGTCATGTCTTGCCTGTCGAAGGATGCCGCAAACCGCCCGGAGTCTGCGGCGAAGCTCGCCCAGGCCGCTGCGGCGCTGCACCGTGGCAACATCGAGCTTGCCGCGAGCTACGTGCCACAGATCCTTGGTGAGAAGGAAGACCCGACGGCGACAGTCGTTATGCAGCAGCCCGGAGGAGACGCTGCGACCACCGTCATGCCAAGCACCCAGGTGCTCGACCCGACGGTCGCACTCACTGAGAGCGGCGAGCCTCTTGGTGAGGAGTCCGAGGAGGAAGAGAAGAAGAAGCGCAGCCGCTGGACGTGGCCGCTCATCACTCTTCTCGCCTTGTTGCTGCTCATCGGCGGCGGCACAGCCATCGCGCTTCTGAACAACGGCGGTGACAAGAAGCCCACCGAGACTTCCCAGACGACGACCAAACCGACGAAGACAACCACGAAGCCAACTGAAACGACTACCCCGCCGCCTGTCACGAGCGCCTCGATCGACTCGAACCAGGTAATCGGTAAGTCGTTCGAGGAGGCCAAGGGGTACCTCGAGGGTCTCGGCTTCACGAATATCGCAAAGAAGGACGGTTCCCCGGTTCCCGACGGCGAGGTCGGCCTGGTGTCCGACATCTCGCCGACAGGCAAGGCCGAGTTCAACGAGCTCATCACTGTCACCGTGAACATCGCGTTCGGCACGATCCAGACGCCCGGCGCGCCCGGCGTCGCGAACTCAACCGTCAAGGTCGGCGATCCGATCGTGCTGCAGAGTTTCGCATCCGCGTGCCCTGCCGGCCTGCAGCTCGGCGCCTACGAGGTGCAGCTCTCCGACGAGTCGCTCGCGCAGCTGACGAACAACGCCTCAGCGAGTGGAGCAACGCTCCGCGCTACCGCTCCGGGCACGCTCAACGTCACCTACAGCTACCGCTGCGAGGGGCCCCAGCAGCGCGTGTCCGAGGTGTCGGCTCCCGTGACTGTCACGATTCAGCCACAAGACAGCAACGAGGATGAAGAAAGCTAGCCATTCGAGCTTTTGATCAGGGGACCAAGCAATAGACTTTGGTTCAGTTATGTCGACGAGTGCGGAAGAGGTGAACATGTCGGAAACCGCGAGCGGGGGAAACTCGCGAGTTCTTGCGGGGCGCTACGCGATCGGCGAGTTCATCGGGCAGGGTGGCATGGCCACCGTCTACCGGGGCACCGATATCAAGCTTGGCCGCCAGGTGGCGATCAAGATAATGAAGTCGGAGCTTTCCGGCGACGAGCAGTTTCGCTCGCGGTTTCGACAGGAGGCCCAGTCTGCCTCCCGGATGGCGCACCCAACGATTGTGCGTGTCTTCGATGCCGGCGACGACCTGATCCAAACCGCCGAGGGCGCGAAGCGGTTGCCGTTCATCGTGATGGAGTACGTCGAGGGCACAAACCTCAGACAGTTCATCGAAGAGAACGACCTGTCGCTCACCGAGGCGTCCCGCATCGTTCAGTCGGTGCTGACCGCGCTCGAGTACTCGCACCGTGCGGGCATCGTCCACCGGGACATCAAGCCCGCGAACATCATGATCACGAAGGCCGGCCAGGTCAAGGTCATGGACTTCGGTATCGCGCGCGCGGTCTCGGACACCTCGTCGACGCTGCAGCAGACCACCGCCATACTCGGCACGGCCGCCTATTTCTCGCCTGAGCAGGCGAAGGGCGAATCAGTCGACGCACGCACCGACCTCTACTCGACCGCAGTGCTGCTGTACGAACTCCTTGCCCGGGATGTCCCGTTCCGCGGCGACACCGCAGTGGCTGTTGCATACCAGCACGTCAGCGAACGGCCACGGCCAGCAAGCGAACGAAACCCCGAGGTCACGCCAGAGCTCGACCGCGTCGTGCTCTACGGCCTTGGAAAGGACCGCGCCCGTCGCTTCCAGACCGCAGCGGAGTTCCGTGAGGCACTCGCTGTCGCGTCGAGCGGCAAGATGCCCGACCTGCCGAGACACGACACCCAGAACACTGTCCTCTTCTCCGCAGGCGAAGAGGTATCCGAGTCTGACCTCGCGATTCGTCAGCTCGCAGAAGGCGGCGGCAGCCGCACTCAGAGCCGCCCACCAGTCATGTGGACGTGGGCCGCGATCCTGACAATCGCGGCAATTGTCATTGCCGTGGTCTTCTGGCTCGTAAACCTCGTGCCGAACGAGATTTCCCCTTCGAACGTGCGTGAAATCCCAGACCTCACGGACCTCACCCGATCTGAGGCTGTCGAAAAGCTTACTGCCCTCGATCTTGAGGTCATTCAGATCGAGCAACCTGACGAGAAGGTCGCGAGCGACCACGTCATTTCAACGGACCCAGAGGCCGGTACGACTGTGAACATCGGTGACGAGGTCACTGTGCTGATCTCGTCTGGTCCGGTTCAGGCCGTGGTGCCCGACTTCGCTGGAAAGTCGCAGGACGACTTCACCAAAGAACTTGCTGACCTCGGCCTTGTCGTCGGAAAGGTCATTACGAAGGACGACCCGGTTGCGCCTGACGGACGAGTCCTCGGCATCTCACCGGAGGCCGGAAGCAAACTTGACTCTGGCGCCGCAGTTGACCTCACAGTGGCTTCGGGCAAGGTTGATGTTCCAGACGTCGTGAATCAGTCGCTTGATACCGCCCAGAACGCGCTGAGTGGACTGGGGCTCGACGTGACAATTGATGCCCAGATGGCGTCTGCGACCGGCTGCACCTACAACCCGCAGCTGCTCATCACTGGTCAGACTGTCGTGGGGTCGAGCCCGCAGGGATCGCAGATCACGCTGAGCTACTGCGCCGGCTAGGCCGGACGGAGCGTGAAGCAGGCGCCAAGCACGCCCCGTCTGGCCTATTCGGTTGCGATGAGTGGTGAGAGCGTTGCCGCGATCTCAGCGGCATTCTCGAGGCCGACAACCCGTAGCCAGTTACCCAGCTGCTGGTAGCCCCCCTCAGTGAGCACCGATTCGGGGTGGTATTGCACGCCGAACATCGGCAGCTCCCGGTGACGAAGCGCCATCACCACGCCTCCGGCAGTCTCAGCGGTCACTGTGAGGCTCTCAGGCACTGTGCTGCGCACAACCGCGAGCGAGTGGTACCTCGTCGCATCAAACTCCGCTGGCACGCCCGCGAAGAACTCATCGTCGGCGTGACGCACTCGCGACACCTTGCCGTGCATGAGTTCCTCGGCGTGAGTCACAGTCGCCCCAAGCGCCTCGGCGATCGCCTGGTGGCCGAGGCAAACGCCAAGCAACGGGATTCCCGTGCGCACAGCGATACCGACCATCGGAATCGAGACGCCAGCGGCTGCCGGGGTGCCAGGGCCTGGCGAGATGAGGACGCCGTCGAAACCCGTGACGAGCTGTTCGAGCTCGCCGACTGACACATCGTCGTTACGTATCACCCTCGTCTCTGCTCCAAGCTGCTGGAGATAACCGTTGAGTGTGTAGACGAAACTGTCGTAGTTATCGATAACGAGTACGCGGGTCATGTTGCAACCGTCGATTCCTGTTCGGGGAGCATTTCGAGTGCCCACGGATAGACGTATGTAATGAGCGCCCACACGAGCGCGACTGCCGCACCGAGAAGCACGATCACACGGAACCAGGCTGGGCCTGGAAAGAATCGCCAGAGTAGTGAGAACACTATGCCCGTCCTTCCATAATCGCGGGGTTGAGCTCGATAAGCTCGGCCGGCGGGCCGTCGGCGCGTGGCTGGAAGCTCTCGAACACCGAATACGCGATCGCTCGCTCGTCTGTGCCCCAATTCTTCGGATGGCACGTCGTCAGCGTCATGATCTGATCGGTCGGCTCAATTCCGTCGATGCGCGGAAACGAGTTGAGCACCTCACCCTCGGTCGGCCACACATACTCAAGCGACCGAAAACGGTAGGTGTACCACCCGTCCTGCGTTTCGAAGAACAGTGGGTCGCCGACGCGGAGATTCATGACTTCCTTGAACGGCGTAATGTAGCCGCCGGAGCGGTGGGCGGCGATCGCAAAGTTTCCTGGCTCGCCAGGCAGTGCACTGTTCGTGTAGTGCCCGATTCCCTTGTCCTCAAGATTCAGCGTCTCCCATGGGTCGGTGCCCTGGGCGACATTGTTCACAAAGGTCGTGCCAAATGCTGGCACGTGGAGCTGGCCGAAGACTTCGCCGGGACCACCGACCTCAGGAACCGGGACCGTGCCGTCGAACGGAGGTTGCTCGGCGGCAGCCTTGTCCCACTCAGCAGAAGTTGCGTGCGAAAGCTCAAGTTGCTTGCCCGTCACAACGAGACCTGTGTGCCATGGCTGCCAGACGATGTAACCGAACACGGCGAGGCCGGCGACGATCAACAGCTCGCCGATCACCGTCAACGGGCTCAGCCGGGCGCGACGGCGACGGCCTCTGCGTGGAGTTACATCGTTCATTTGTAGCCATTCTAAGCCGAGCACACTGGGCAGACACCACGAACTGGGTAGACTGTCACCATGGCAGCAGCTGGTAAAGAAGTAAGCAAGCGCAACGCGGCGGAGGCCGCGGCACGACGTGAGCAAAAGGAAGCCGCGCGACGGGATGCACCGAACCCTGTGTGGTTCAAGCCCGTCATGTTCGGTTTCATGCTGCTCGGGCTCCTCTGGATCGTCCTGTTTTACATCACGAGCTCGAACCTTCAGCTCCCGATTCCGCAGCTGGGTCAGGCAAACATCTTCGTTGGGTTCGGCTTCGTGCTCATCGGGTTTCTGATGACTCCCTGGTGGAAGTAATCCACAGGCTCGTCTGAACTACATCGGTGTAATTCTCCCCAGCTGGGGAGAACCCTGTGGATAACTTTTCACAAGTTTTGAGATTGTGCAGGGCCCGGAGCCCGGGCATATGAGCGCACCGTTGCGTCCATCCGCCTGACACCTCAAGATACGAAAGCGGCGCGAGTGGGTATTCCCACTCGCGCCGCTTTCGTACGGTACGCCGTTTTTGGCAGCCCTACTGCCCTACAACGGTGACACCACGAGGAACGCGCAAGAAAGCGCGACGAGCAGCGCACCGACTGCCGAGAGGCCGACGATCTGGCGTGTCTTCAGGCGCGGCCCGCGCGTCTGCACAATGACCCACATAGTGAGCGCGCCGACAACCATTCCGCCGAGGTGCGCCTGCCACGAAATGTTTGCTCCTGGCATGAACCCGATGCCGAAGTTGATCGCGAGCAGCACGATCAACGATGTTACGTTCGCGTTCATTGATTTGAACGCGACAACTGTCGCAGCGAGGACGCCGAAGATGGCTCCCGAGGCACCAACAGTTGGGGTGAACAATCCTGTCGTGTCGGCGTAGCCCCACAGCATGACACCAAGGGAGCCACCGATACCCGCGAACAAGTAGAGCACCAGGAAGCGCCACTTGCCAATGAGCTGCTCGAGGTTCCTGCCAAACATGTACAGGGCAAGCATGTTGAACAGGATGTGCGGGAGAAAACCTACCGAGTGAGTAAACATCACCGTGAGCATGCGCCACGGCTGGAACTCGGCGTTGAGGTACGCTCCGTCGGGATACCCAGGCAATGCCCCCGCGGCAACCTGGTGAGTCCCGTCTGCGAGTGAATACGTCGGCACGTACCAGAGGGCACTCGTCACGCCGTCCTTACCGAAGTAATGACTGAGGAGTTGGAGTGCGAACACAATGACGTTGAGCGCAATGATCGAGGTCGTTACCGGGTAGTCAAGGGCGGCAATACGCCGCCCAGCGACCCGAGCTGAGCGACTGAACCGTGCCGCGCCCTTTGGCGCCGCGCTCGTCTGCTTCACGCATTCCCGGCACAGCACCCCAACGGGCGAGGCGATCTGGCACTCGGGGCAGATCGTTCGTCCGCAGCGCTGACAGAGCGTAAAGCTTTGTCGCCCGGGGTGGCGGTAGCAGACGTCAGATTCTCCGTACTCCGCCCGCTCCCCGTAGCTCGGGCCGCTGGTCGCCAAGGTGTTAGACCGCGGCGATGTCGACGCCGGTCATCACCACGTCCTCGACGGGGCGGTCGGCCGCGCCTGTCTGCACTGCCGAAATCGTGTCGACGACCGCCTTCGACTCATCGTCGGCAACCTCACCAAAGATTGTGTGCTTGCCGTTGAGCCAGTCAGGAGCGATCGTCGTAATGAAGAACTGCGAGCCGTTCGTGCCCGCGAGGCGTCCGGTCATGTCCGGGCGCTTGCCTGCATTCGCCATCGCCAGCTGGTACGGCTTGGTGAAGCCGAGCTCGGGGTGGATTTCGTCATCGAAGTTGTAGCCAGGCCCGCCGGTGCCAGTGCCTGTCGGGTCACCGCCCTGGATCATGAAGTTCGGGATGATGCGGTGGAAGATCACACCGTCGTAGAACCCCTTCTCTGCAAGGTCAACGAAGTTCTTCACCGTCTTCGGTGCATGATCACCAAAAAGGTTGATAACAATGTCGCCGTGGTTGGTGTGGATAGTCGCTACTGCGGTGTGAATGGTCATGTCACAAGTGTACGGTGTAGCGTGGGAAGCCAAGTGGACGCGTCCCGTGCTACTTGAAGGAGGATCCGGAATGAAACTCTCACGCAAGCGTCGTCGCGAGCTCCGCGAACTGCGCTCTGACGCCCAATTACTCCTCGACCAGCAGCTCGAGGTTCTCGGCAACGCGGGTACGGTTGTCAAGCACGCCGGCCACCAGGCTCGCCTGCTCAGCGATGAGCACGTAGCGCCCCGCGTCAACCAGGCCGTCGACCGTGTGCGCCCTGTTGTTGATCGAGGAGTCGCATCAGCGCGAAGCGCGGCCCGCACAGTGCGCCGAGCGACTGCTCCCGCCGTCGCGAGTGCGCTCGCCTCGACGATTCGCACACTCGACGAGATCGAGAATCCCAAGGCCGCGGCGCAGGTTCGCGACTTCGGTGTGCGCGCCGGCTATCTTGAGCCTGTGAAGAAGAAGCGCAACGTCTCAGGCATCATCGCACTCACACTCGGGGCCGCAGCAGCGGTCGGTGTCGGGTATGCCCTCTGGCAGGCGTTCCGCACCGACGACGAGCTCTGGGTTGCCCCAGAAAGCTAACAGCGCGTTTCGAGTGCTACCGATTGGCTAGCGACCGCGTGATTTCGAGCGTCCAGCGCTTGGTCGCGCGGCGCTAGCCTTCGTGCTTCCAACCCCCTGCGACGCAGCAGGTTTAGCGGCACCGCCCTTAGCTCCTGCGTTCTTCGGCGAGCCCTGCTTCGCCGCTCCGGCCCTGCCCCCGCCAGACTTCGTGGCACCGCCACGGCCCTGCCCGCCACGGCCCTGGCCTGTACCGCGGCGGCTGAGACCCGCCATCCGTAGCCCAGTCTGCACGAGCGAGAGCGTCTTGAGCGAGCTCACGTCCTTGAGCGAGACCCACCTGGCTTCGTCGGACGAGCCATCAACCTCGTTGCGAAGCGGACCGTCCTGTACGGTTGCCCGATATACGATCCTGATTGTGTGCATCTCAGGGTCGGTGCCCTCGGGAACTTCCTCGCGCACCATGACCCTGGAGTCGACACCGAGCAGCCGTCCGGGCTTCGCGTGCAGCCCCGTCTCTTCGAAGACCTCGCGTACGACAGCATCCTTCGGATCCTCACCAGGATCGATGCCCCCACCGGGCAACGTCCATCCGTGTAGGTGCCCCCGACGCCAGTGGGTAAGCAGGATCTTGCCGCGGCGCTCAATGACCGCGTAAGCCGCTACCCGTAGATCCATATAGTGAGCCTACCGCGAGGCTCACTCAACCGCCCGACGCCACCCTTTCGCGAAGCGCTCCATCCGCGTGTACGCGTCGTGGCGCGGCTCCTCTGCCGAGACGAATACGTCGTGTAGCGCCCCTTGGATCCGCTCAATCGTCACGGACGGGCCAAGGCGAAGCGCTGCCCTGGCAACGCCGTCGACGTCGAGCACGCTGTCGGCACGAGTGAGCTCCGGGCTCCAGCGTGCGGGAATCGCGGATCGGGCTGAGAGGAGTACGCACACAGGAACGTCTATGTTGAGGCCGCGATACACAAGATCGTGACCGGCAAGAATAGCCTTGAGCCATCCGGTGTGGACCGGATGGCTCTGTTCGGGCCGCCATTCCTGGTTGATGCGCGCAACATCCGCATCCGGCCCGACCTCGCGCATGGCGCGCGCATAGAAGCCGTAGTCAAGTTGCGGAATCCCCTCCAGCGGACTCAGCTTCGCCCCCAAGGTCACGATCGGCGCGATCATCTGTCTGCCGCGCGTCGAGAGCTGCAGTTCAAGCCACGGACTGTTCAGCACAACTGCGTCTGCGACGCCCGGGTGTCGGCTCGCCCACAGGCTGAGCACAAGTCCGCCTGTCGAATGCCCGAGCAGCAGAATCTTCCGTTCGCCTGCATTGCGTTGGCTCGAGGCCCGCATCTCTGCGAGCGCGAAGTCAATCTCTACGTCGTAATCCTCGAGGTCGTCGACGTAACCTGCTGTCTGCCCGGGCCGCAGGCTCCTTCCGTAGCGCCGGAGGTCGAGCGCGAAGAACCTCGCGCCGCGCTCTGTCCAGAACCTCGCAAGATCAGTCTGAAAGAAGTAGTCTGACCAGCCGTGCACGTAGAGCACATCGACGTCTTCGAAATCTCGTGCGCGGCCGATGATGCGCTGCCACAGAGACCGGTTCGTGGGGAGCGACCTGACGAGGGTCGCGACAAGTCGTGGCCGCTGCTGCTCGTCCCCGTCACCAACGTGACTTCCCTTGCCATCAGTAAAGGCTGGATCGTCGTCGGCGCCAAGCTCAAAGGTGAGCTGCTCAAAGCCGTCGCCGAGCACATCGGGTCGCCATTGAATCATGCTGCCAGTCTAGGAGCGGATTGCCCGCAGGCGAAGGAGGCTAGCGGCGAACTCGGACCGCGTTTGTCGAGGTGACAAGCACATTGCTCGCAACAACAAGACCGATACCGATGAGCTCGTGTGCAGTGAGCTGCTGACCGAGCAGCACAAGCCCGACGACCGCTGCCCACACCGGATGCATGCTCTGCAGCGTGCTGAACAGGCTTGCTGGCAGGAGCCTGAGCGCAACCACGTCGATCGAGAACGGCAACACTGACGAGGCAAGCGCACAGATTACCGCCAAGCCGAGCGCCCACAGCGGCGGAGGGTGTGCTGCGAACCACGCGATGGCTAGTGGGATCCAGATGACGCCCGAGATGAGGCTCGCCGTTGCGACTCCCTGCATCCCTGGCAGCGTCTGACCGATGCGCCTGTTCAGCAAAATGTAGGCTGCCCACGCAGCCGCGGAGACGAGGCCGACCGCGACGCCGAGCAGGTCCGAAGTCGGGCCCGGGTTCACGAGCACAACCACTCCAACGACTGCAAAGAGTCCGCCAAAAAGGTCAATGACTCTGCGCGCACTCAAGATCACGAGCGCGAGCGGCCCAAGGAACTCGAGTGTGATGGCGAGGCCCAGCCCCAGTCGCTCGATAGTGATGTACACCGAGGTATTCATGATGCTGAACACGAGCGCAAGGGCCGTCACCGCAAGCCAGTCCGAGCGCTTCATGGCGCGGAACTTTGGGCGGCCGACGGGCATGAGCACCGCTGCGGCGACGAGTTGCCTGACGGCGACAACGCCCACTGGTCCGATTGCTGGAAATGCGAGGGCGCCGGTTGCCGCGCCGAGTTGATTGCCGAGTGACGCGACCTGTGTCAGCGCCACCCCGCGGCTGAGCGCGGACGGGCCCCGCGGCCTCTGAGAGCCGTCCTGTAGGTGCATGCGCTGGGTCGTCACGGATCAACCATAGGGCGTCGGCTTCAATTCGCATTGTGCAAGTTTTGCTCGTTGCATACGCTTACCGTATGGAATGGTCACTGCGCGAACTTCGCTGCTTCGTCGTCGCCGCGACGTTTGGCACGATCACTGACGCAGCCGTCGAACTACACATCTCGCAAGCCTCAGCCTCCCGCGCAATCGCGGGCCTCGAACGGGCCCTCGGTCAGCGGGTTCTTCGTCGCGGGCGTCACGGCTGCGAGCCAACAGCGTTTGGCGAGGCGCTCCTTCCCCAAGCCCGTCGCCTCCTCGCACAGGTTGACGCTGTCAACACACTCGCCGCCCGCGAGCACGACAGACTGCGGCTTGGCTACGCCTGGTCAGCGCTCGGCAAGCACACAACCACGCTGCTGCGTGAATGGCGCTCAGACCAGCCGAGCATCGAGCTCCACTTCGAGCAACACTTCACGCCAACTTCAGGCCTCGCCGAAGGCCGCTGCGACGTGGCCATCATGCGGAGCCCGCCGGATCCCACCAAGTTCTCAAGCGCCGTGATCGGACTCGAACGAAGGCACGCTGTGTTTTCAGCCGACGACCCCATCTGGGCGAAACGTCGCTCGCTCAGAATGCGGGAGTTCGCTGGGCGCACGGTTGCAGCCGAGCCGCGCTCAGGCACGACAAAGCGAGAACTCTGGGATGGCGGGCCCGCACCGGCGTCATTCATCACCGTTGCAGACACCGAAGACTGGCTCAACACACTCTCAGCGGGCGAGGCCGTTGGCGTGTCTGCCGAAGCGACGGCAGTTCATCATGCTCGAGCAGGCGTGCGTTTCATCTCGATCACCGACGCGCCGCGCATCGCAGTGCGGCTGGTCTGGTGGCGCGACGAGTCTCCAAGCGGCATCGAGGCCCTCGTCGAGCACACCACTCGGCTCTACGCGCGCGGATAGTCGCAGAGAGCCATCACTCCTGGCTCTCTGCGCGGATCGTGTTGATGATCCCAGAGAAGTCCTGCAGCGCTCCTGGCCCTGCCGCGAATTCTGCGTAACGCTCGTGTGCAAGCAGGCCGAGCCGCGCGTCGACCCCTGTGAGTGAGATCATCTGCTCAGCAAGCCCGAGGTCTTTCGCCATC
Organism: Leucobacter aridicollis; assembly: GCF_024399335.1. Lineage (NCBI taxonomy): Bacteria > Bacillati > Actinomycetota > Actinomycetes > Micrococcales > Microbacteriaceae > Leucobacter > Leucobacter aridicollis. The sequence goes on along the minus strand of NZ_CP075339.1, from coordinate 22,831 downwards.
AGGGAGCCCGCGAACCCAGGCTCGTAGTCGTTGTTTGCTGGGCTCGCCGGGACCGGGCCCGGCACGGGGCAATTCGTCGTCAGCGCCCAACACTGGCCCGAGGCGTTACTCGCAACATCGAAGAGCGCTTGATGTGACAGTCCGAGCCGCTCGCCGAGCACAAACGCCTCGGCGACAGCGATCTGTGAGATCCCGAGGATCATGTTGTTGCACACCTTGGCCGCCTGGCCAAGACCGGAACCGCCGCAGTGCACGATCCTGCCACCCATCGCCTCAAGTGCGGGGGCCGCTGCCTCAAAGTCAGCTCTCTCACCACCAACCATAAACGCGAGCGTTCCCTTCTCAGCGCCGACGACACCTCCTGAGACCGGCGCGTCGAGCGGGCGATGCCCCGCGGCGACGGCAAGTTCAGCAGCACGACGAGCCTCGTCAACTGCGATTGTTGAACAGTCAAGAAAGAGCGTGCCTGGGCGCGCCGCGCTGAGCAGCCCCGGCTCCTCGGAGCTCCCGTAGGCGGCGAGCACATGCTGTCCAGCTGGCAGCATTGTCAGCACAATATCTGCATCCGTCGCGGCAGCGACGGCAGATTCTGCAATGTCAACACCGGCAGCCCGAGCCGCCTCGCAGAGCTCAGGCACAAGGTCAAAACCGCGGACCGTGAATCCGGCGCCCACGAGGTTTGCCGCCATTGGCCGCCCCATGTGCCCGAGCCCAATAAACGCAATCGTTGTCATGTTCTCTCCTTTTGAACGCCAGTCGGCCCGTGCACGCTAGCGCTTCCCGCCTCGCAGCAGGTCACGTCCGATGATGGTTCGCATGATTTCGTTTGTTCCTTCGAGAATTTGGTGCACCCGTAGGTCCCGCACCACGCGCTCAATCCCGTACTCGTGCAAGTAGCCGTAGCCGCCGTGCAGCTGCAGCGCCTTATTGGCGGCGTCAAAGGCTGCGTCCGTCGCAAACCGCTTCGCGAGTGCGCATGCGACTGCGGTGTCACTCGCACCGCTGTCCATCTTGGCGGCGGCGCGCTCGAGCAGCGCCCTGCCAGCTTGGATGTCAGTCGCGATGTCGGCGAGCGTGAACACGATCGACTGGTTCGCCGCGAGAGGCGCACCGAACGCGTGGCGCTCTTGCACGTAGGCGATCGCCCGGTCGAGCGCCCACTGTGCGCCCCCAATCGAGCAGGCACCAATGTTGACTCGACCACCGTTGAGCCCGCGCATTGCGATGTGAAAGCCGTCACCTTCCTCACTCAGGCGGTTGGCGACTGGCACCCTGACGTCTTCGAAGATCACTTGGCGGGTGGGCTGCGCGTTCCAGCCCATTTTGTGCTCGTTCGGGCCGAAACTCAGGCCAGGAGTGTCTTTCTCGACAACGATCGTGCTGATTCCCGCCGGACCGGGCCCACCTGTCCGAGCCATCACTACGTAGACAGACGCGGCACCCGCACCGGAGATGAACTGCTTCGTTCCGTTCAAGACGTACTCGTCACCCTCGCGGCGAGCACTCGTTGTGATCGCGGCGGCGTCAGAGCCGGCGCCCGGCTCTGTCAGGCAATATGCGCCCAACTGCTGCATCGACACCATGCCGGGGAGCCAGCGTTCGCGCTGTTGCACTGAACCGAACGTGTCAATCATCCAGGCCGTCATGTTGTGGATCGAGATGTACGCAGCGACAGCGACGTCACCTTTCGCGAGTTCCTCGAAAATAGCGACAGCGTCGAGCCGCGAAAGCCCCGAACCATACTCCTCGCGAACGTAGATGCCTCCGAGCCCGAGCTCCCCCGCAGCCGCCAGCGCGTCGATGGGGAAGATCTTTTGCGCGTCGCGTTCAGCCGCGAACGGTGCGAGCTGGGCGTTCGCGAAGCCGCGCACGGCCTCGACAAGCGCTTCGCGTTCTTCTGCGGCGGTATCCCTCATGGCGGCGCTCACTGCATCGTTGGGATGACGAAGCTTGCGCCCTCTTTTGCGCCCGACGGCCAACGGCTCGTGACTGTTTTCGTCTTCGTGTAGAAGCGGAACGCATCGGGTCCGTGCTGATTCAGGTCGCCAAAGCCAGACCGCTTCCAGCCCCCAAAGGTGTGATAGGCGATTGGCACTGGGATCGGTACATTCACGCCGACCATTCCGACGTTCACGCGGGCTGTGAAATCGCGAGCGGTGTCGCCGTCACGGGTGAAGATCGCAACACCGTTTCCATACTCGTGGTCGCTCGCAAGGGCAAGCGCTTCCTCGTAGGTCTCAGCGCGAGCCATCACCAGCACCGGGCCGAAGATCTCTTCAAGGTAGACCGTCATATCGGGGGTAACGTTGTCAAAGAGTGTCGGTCCGAGGTAGTAGCCGCCCTCATATCCCTCAACAACGTGGCCTCGACCGTCTGCGAGCAGCGTGGCACCCTCGTCGATTCCCAACTGAATGTAGTGTTCGACTCTCGCCTTGGCCTCCGCAGACACAAGCGGGCCGTAGTCAGCGGTCTCGTCGAGCGCCGGGCCGATCTTGAGGTCGCCGAGTCTCTCGACAAGCTTCGCCGCGAGCGCGTCAGCGGTTTCCTTGCCCACAGGAACAGCGACCGAGATCGCCATGCAGCGTTCACCTGCCGACCCGTACCCGGCCCCGATGAGGGCGTCTGCGACCTGGTCGAGGTCAGCGTCTGGCATCACGATCATGTGGTTCTTCGCACCTCCGAAACACTGAGCCCGCTTGCCCTCAGCTGCGGCAGTCTCGTAGATGTACTGCGCAATCGGCGTCGACCCGACAAACCCGATCGCACGCACTCGATCGTCGTGGAGCAGTGCGTCGACTGCTTCCTTGTCGCCATTCACGACGTTGAACACCCCAGGTGGCAGCCCCGCTTCAAGCAGAAGCTCCGCGATGCGCAGCGGCACGGACGGGTCGCGCTCAGAGGGCTTCAGGATGAACGAGTTGCCTGCCGCGAGGGCCGGTCCTGCCTTCCAGAGCGGAATCATCGCCGGGAAGTTGAACGGGGTGATGCCTGCGACGACGCCCAGAGGCTGACGCATCGAATAGACGTCGACGCCAGTGCCGACGCCAGTTGAGTAGTCCCCCTTCAGCAGGTGTGGCCCACCGACGGCAAACTCAATGACCTCGACGCCTCGCTGAATGTCGCCGATCGCGTCGGGTACTGTCTTGCCGTGTTCGCGCGAAAGGAGTTTTGCGAGCTCGGGTGTATCGCGGGCGATGAGGTCGAGAAAGCGCAGAAGCACACGCGCCCGGCGCTGCGGGTTGAGCGCTGCCCACTCGAGCTGCGCCTCAGCGGCATTGTCGATGGCAGCGGTGACTTCTGCCGTGCTTGCGAGCGGCACCCGCCCTTGCACGAGGCCAACGCTCGGATCATAGACGTCGCTGAACCTTCCCGATGTTCCGGCGACGTGCTCTCCATTGATGAAGTGGGTGAGCACTCGCGCTTCACCGGGATGTGGTGGGTGTGCGACAGTGGTCATTGGGCGCTCCTTCGGGCCAGGTGTCATCGACTCTCGGAGGCGATCTTGTGGATTGCTCCCCGGTTACTGCGAGCGTAAACGAACGATCGTTCAAATACAACACGCACAGATTCACCTACCGTGTGCACGTATGCACACAGGGTCTTCTCACACGCTGCCACACCACACGCACACGCACACGCACGGTGATGGTCGTCGTGGCGCCGTCACCTCCGTGTCGCGAGCGCGCCCACCATGTCGAGCGACATTCGCGCGTACCGCTCAGCAAGGCCGTGTGGGCTGATGTCGCCATCGAGCCGATACCAGGTCGCAACGGCGATTCCCATGTTGATCATCCCGCGCGCGGCTTCTCGCGGGTACGGCGTGGTGAAGACCCCCAGACGAACGCCGTGCTCGACGACCTCGACGAAGAGCCGCTCCTGCTCGTCCCGCAGGGCGATTACTCGCTCGCGTCCTTGCCCCTCCAAGCAGTGTACCTCGGACGCTCCGACCCGAGCCTCCTCCTGGCGTACCGTGTGAAACTCGACCCAGGCGCGGACGAGGGCGTCAAGCCTCGCTGCGGGATCATCCGCGGGAGCCGCGGCCACGCGAGCCCGAGTGCTCGCGAGCACGTCCTGCAACGTCATTGTCATGACAGCTTGGAGCAGGTCTTGCTTACTGCCGAAGTGATGGTAGATCCCAGCGAGTCCGATCTTCGCCTCGGAGGCGATGTCACGCATCGACGCCCCAAAGTAGCCTTTCGCTGCGAAGCTCTTGAGCGCTGCGGCAATGACCGATGCACGAGACTGCCCGTTGCGAGCCCTGCCACGCGGCACCCGATTCTCGGGGTTCGGTTCTTCGACGCTAGTCACGCCATCACACTATCGCGCGAACTGTCATGCGCCAGCCCGATGTTTCGTGAGCATATCGAAAACTCTGAACGCTCTCGCAACACCCCTCACACTTGACTGGTGTCATGCTCGATACGACTCGCACACTGGGTTCCCCAACGCGACCACGGAACTCTGCGCGTGCGCCGGGGGCGGCCGAGACCGTGCTCATCGCGGCGTTCAGCGCCTACCTGGCACTGCTCACCTGGGCAATCGTGTGGAAGCTACGGCTACCCCACATGGGCGACACCTTTTCCCCCGTGAAATGGGTTCCGTTCGCGCCCACCACGGTCTTCGGTCCGAGCGCGCCGTACGAGGTAGCGGCGAACTTCCTTGCATTTGTGCCGCTCGGCTTGCTGCTTGGAGCTCTCCGGCCCCGGCGCGCGTTGTGGGTTCGCGTGCTGCTCATTGCGGCGATCAGTGTGACCTACGAGACGCTGCAGTTCGTGTTCGCTGTTGGGGCCGCAGACGTCACCGACGTGCTCGTGAATACCGCTGGTGGCGCCGTGGGCCTCGCCCTTCTCGCGTGCGCTCGGACACACTCGAAGTTTGGCTCCCGTGCAGTACTGCAGCGGGCAAGTGGATTTGCACTGCTTGTCACGCTCGTCGGCTCAGCCTTCGCCGTCGTGTCTCTCGCCCAGTAGTCCTGCCACAGGTGAGGGGGCCAGAGGCAGGGCTATGCTCGCCACCAGGCCTCCGCCCGGCCGGGCACGCAGTGTCAGGGTTCCATCGTGCGCCTGGATGATGCTCTGTACGATCGCGAGCCCCAGCCCAACTCCCGAGTCGTCTGCTCGAGTTCGCTCATTCCCTCGCTGAAACGGCTCGGTGAGCGTCTCAACAAGCCCCTCACTCACGCGCGGACCCGTGTTCTCGACAGACAGCAGCGCACGACCGCCGGCCTCCCACGTTGTGATGGTGGAGTTCCCACCGGCAAGGAGATTGTGCAGAATCGAGTTGAGAATGAGGTTGCTTGCGACCTGCAGGAGCAGTGCAGGCGACCCCGAGGCGAGCACCGGGTCGCCTGCGACCTCGATAGTGACCTTCCGGGACTCGGCACGCGGGAGGAGTGTCTCGACAGCCTCCTCAACGAGCAGTGAGAGATCAACTGCTTCATGAGTGAATCCGCGCCTCCCGCTTCGGCCAAGGAGCAGTAGCGCCTCAGTCAGCTCAACCGCCCTGGCGTTCACTGTCCACAGCCTGTCGACGAACTCCGGCGACACCCCGCTCGGATCTTTCCGTGCGACTTCGAGCATCGTCTGTGTGATCGCCAGGGGCGTGCGCAGTTCATGCGATGCATTTGCTGCGAACCGCTCCTGCTCGGCGACGTGAGCCTCGAGCCTGTCAAGCATCGCGTCGAACGCATCGGCGAGTTCGCGAAACTCGTCAGGTGCGCCCTCGAGCCTGATGCGCGCCCCGAGTGTCCCAGCACTGACCTGCCTCGTGACTTTCGTCATTCGTTCGAGCGGTGCGAGCATCCGCCCTGCAAGAAGCCACCCGCCAACGAGCCCGACAAGCAGTAGCAATGCCAGCACCAGGAGTGCGCGCGGCACGAACGCGCGAATGAGGTCGTCACGGCCAGGAAAGAACTCGTGGTTGTTCCAGATCGCATCTGGCGGAACGTAGCGCAGCAGAAACGCCCAGACGACAGCGAGCAGCAGTGCACCTGTCACGAGCAGGAAGCCGGCGTAGCTGAGCGTGAGCCTCAGCCTCGCGCTGGCACCGCGCGCGCTATTCTGCCGCGGCTGCATCTTTCCCTGCACTCTCGTCGATACGATAGCCGACGCCCGGCACTGTCGCGATGATTGCTGGCTCGCCGATCCGCTTGCGCAGAGCCGAGACTGTGATCCGCACCGCGTTTGTAAAAGGATCAGCGTTCTCGTCCCATGCGCGCTCGAGGAGCTCCTCGGCGCTCACCACGCCGCCCTCCGCGGCGACAAGAACCTCGAGCACTGCGAACTGTTTGCGTGTGAGCGCTACATACCGCCCGTCTCGGTACACCTCTCGACGAAACGGGTCAACGCGAAGCCCCGCGATCTCACGCACTGGTGGCCTGTGGTGCGCGCGTCGACGATCGAGCGCCCGGAGGCGAAGCACGAGTTCTTGTAGCTCGAAGGGCTTGGTGAGGTAGTCGTCTGCCCCGAGCTCAAACCCGGACGCCTTGTCATCGAGCCTGTCTGCCGCGGTGAGCATCAGAATAGGCATGCCACTGCCCGAGCGTACGATTGTCGCAGCAACATCGTCGCCACTCGGACCGGGAATATCGCGGTCGAGCACCGCGATGTCGTACTCGTTCACGCTCAGTAGCTCAAGCGCCGTGTCGCCGTCGTTCGCGATGTCGGCGGCGATTGCCTCGAGACGGAGACCATCGCGGATCGCCTCGGCCAGGAAGGGCTCGTCTTCGACGATCAGGACACGCATGTCTCTATCGTACGAAGCGCTGCGTATGCGCAGCGTATCGAAAACGCAATACGCTCCGACAACCGGCAACCGTGTGGACTAGGTTTCATGCGATACACAGTTGCCGAGCTGAGATTCCGCCGGCTGAGGATCCCCATTCTCGTTGTGGGCGCAGTTGCCGCCACGGTTGCGGCGGGATTCATCATCGTCGAGGGGATCGACGGCGATGGCAGGCCCTTTGGAGCTGAGACACCGGCTCACGCAGACAGCTTGTCTTCTCTCGACGCAGAATCAACTCCACAGCAGCCAGCTGCGGCACAGCATGAAGAAGCGGCCGCAGGGCCGGACGATGTGCCCCCGTCGGGAGACCTGCCGAATGGCACGAGTGTCTTTGCCACTGGCTTTTACGGGATCGAGGGACTCGACCCAGGTCTTCTCGCGACGCTACGGCAAGCGTCCAGCGACTCCGGCATCGAGTTCACAGTTACTAGCGGATGGCGGTCCGCAGCGGACCAACAGCAGCTCCTTTCCGAGGCCATCTCCGAGTACGGCTCCGAAGCGGAGGCAGCGCGCTGGGTAGCCACACCAGAGTCCTCGGCACACGTGCTTGGCGACGCTGTCGATCTCGGCCCGATGGAAGCGACAGCATGCCCCCCCCCCCCCCCCGAATACGGCTCCGAGTACGGCCTGTGCAAGCTCTACGAGAATGAGCCCTGGCACTTCGAGATCGTTGACGGTGCCCAGGCAGCTGGCTGCCCCGCGCCGCTTCCGGATCCAAGCTACGATCCACGACTGAACTAGGGGCAACAGACGCTGATTGCGCGCCTACTGAAGCGGTATCCCTGAGGCACACATTGAGCAATCCCTTGAGTTTCTCGACACTCGCGGGTAGGAAAGAACCAAGGGGATGCACCCACGGCGGGGAGTTATACGATCCCTGAGGAGTGGCAATGACGCCAAGAACAACGCTTTGGAACGAGGCCGCGATCGCTCTCGCCGCCAGGCGCACCCTGTGGCCAGCAACGGTCGCCAGAGAGTTTATCGACCCAGATCCGGCAGCGGGTCTCAACGACTACCTCCGACGGTGGGCCCGTGAGCGGCCCCAGACCACCGCGATTCACTTCTACGGGACTGATATTTCCTATGCCGACCTTGAGCGCAGCGCAGGCGCGTTCGCAGGTTGGTTGCTCGCGCAGGGCGTTGCTCAGGGTGACAGGGTAGGTGTGTACCTTGGCAACTGCCCACAACTGACCATTGCGATGCTCGGCATCTTGCGCATCGGCGCCGTCTACGTTCCCATCAATCCGATGTTCAAAGCACGCGAACTCGCCTACGAGCTCGCAGATTCGGGCGCATCTGTGCTGCTCGCCGATCCTGCTCTCGTCGGCGTCGTCGAGGCAGCTCGAGCGATCCCGTCGGAGGTACTTGCCGGTGCCGCCCACGAAAGAGTACACCCCACGATGCGCGTCGCCTACACGCAGCTTGGTGACATGCTGCTCTCTCCCCCAACACCGCCGCCACCATTCCCCGATGCGCATGGCGGGGTACCGAGCGACTGGTCGTCAATCATGGCTACGAGCCCCGTCGCTCCGATGCGCTGCGACCGTGAAGCACTCGCTGCGCTGAACTATACCGGAGGCACAACTGGGATGCCCAAGGGCTGCGAGCATACGGAAGGTCACATGGTCTACACGGCGCTCAGCACACTCCAAGGCCAGGGGCGGGAACCCGGGACGGTCAGCGCGCAAACTGGCAAGGCGCATGTGTCGCTCGGCTTCCTCCCGATGTTCTGGATAGCGGGTGAGGACATGGGTATGCTGAATCCACTCATCGATGGTTCCACGGTCGTAATAATGACTCGCTGGAATGCCGAGAGTGCACTCGCCCTTATTGAGCGCGAGAAGGTGACCTGGGTCGCAGCGCAGGCTGACAATTACGTCGAGATGCTGGATACGCCTCGCTTCGCGAAGACCGACACCTCGTCGCTCGAGGAGTGTGTGGCAATCTCATTCGTGCGAAAACTCGACTGCGAGCTGCGTGAGCAGTGGCTCACCGCAACCGGTGTTGTGCTTCATGAGGCCTCCTACGGAATGACCGAGACTCACACCGCAGATACGTTCACCTTCGGCCTCCACATCAATAGCCAGGATCTCCGCGCTCAACCGACCTACTGCGGCTACCCGGTGCCCGGGACCGCGATCGTGGTCGTCGACGAAGACCTGAACCCTGTCGATGTCGGCGTCCCTGGCCAGATCCTTGTACGTTCTCCCTCGGTGTTGCGCGCCTACTACAAGAAGCCGGAGGCAACCCGAAACGCCATCGTCGATGGGTGGCTGCTCACGGGTGATGCAGGCCAGTTCGATGATTACGGTGGACTCTCATATCTCGCCCGCAGCAAAGAGATGATCAAAGTGAACGGCATGAGTGCCTTCCCCACGGAGATCGAGTCGCTCATGATGTCGCACCCGCACATTGAGCGGGTCGCCGTTGTACCCCGTGAGGATGCTGACTCGGGCCAGCGCCCTGTCGCATTCGTCCAGCTACGCGCGCAGGTCCAGGTCTCCGCGGGGAGTATCGGCGTGTGGGCGAAGGAACAGATGGCGACCAACAAGGTGCCAGAGATTGTCCTCGTTGATTCGATGCCGATGACCGCGACTGGGAAGATACGCAAGGTCGACCTGATGAAGCAGGTCGCTGCAAAGTGACATCGCTACTTATTGCGAATCGCGGAGAGATCGCAGTGCGCATCATTCGTGCGGCACGCGACCTCGGTCTTTCGACAGTTGCCATCCATTCCCTCGACGACGCAGACAGCATGCACGTTCGGCTCGCAGACACAGCGGTCGAGCTGCCCGGTTCTGGCCCGGCCGCTTATCTTGACGGGCCGGCGATCATTGCTACTGGACGCCGGGCGGGTGCCACACTCGTTCACCCTGGATACGGATTTCTCTCAGAATCTGCTGACTTCGCCCGAGCGTGTGCCGATGCTGGGTTCACGTTCCTCGGTCCCTCCCCTGACGCTCTACTCACCGCCGGCAGCAAGACCGCAACGCGTGACCTCGCCATAGCTCTCGGCATTCCGGTGCCCGAGGCGACGGCCGTACTCACATCGTCAGATGCTGCGCTCGAGCTGCTTTCGCGGTATCCCGAAGGTATAGCGCTCAAGGCCGTAGCCGGCGGGGGCGGACGCGGCATCGCGATTGTCACTGATGCACACGACCTTCCTGCGGCCCTCACCCGCTGCCGGTCAGAGGCACTGCATGGTTTTGGAGACGATCGCGTCTTCGCCGAGCGACTCATTCACGGGGCGCGTCACATCGAGGTCCAGGCCATTGGAGCGGCAGGCGGCGTTCGCACTCTTGGGGATAGAGATTGCTCACTACAGCGCAGGCGTCAGAAGCTCATCGAGATCGCTCCCGCACCGCGACTCGACGAGTCGGTTCGCGAGGCCATTCATGACGCCGCCTGGCGGCTACTGACCGCGATTGACTTCACCTCGCTTGCAACAGTCGAGTTCCTCGTGAACGGCTCAGAGTGGGTACTTCTCGAGGTCAACCCCCGCATCCAAGTTGAACATCCAGTTACTGAAGCCACCACCGGTGTGGATCTTGTCGCGTGCCAGATCGAGATAGGCCTGGGGAGTTCGCTCGACGAGCTTGAACTCCCTCCTGCTCGCCTGGACGCCGCAGCCGGAGGTTACGCCGTCGAGCTCCGGGTTGCGGCGGAGACAATGGATGCCGAAGGAACACCGCAGCCCGCCGCCGGTGTCGTTCGCCACCTCGGCCTTCCCACTGGGCTGGGCATCCGGATTGACACGTGGGTGCGGCCGGGCAGTCGGGTCAGCACGAGATACGACACCCTACTTGCGAAGGTCATCGTTTCTGGCCGTGACGTTGCGACGCTGAAACGACGGGCGCAAGCGGCGCTCTCGGAGTTCGAATGCACCGGTGTCGCGACAAACGCCGCGTTCCTCATGGCCGTGCTTTCGCGCGCGACTCTCGGTGAGAGCACGACCCGGTGGGTCGATGATCACTTGCCGGAGTTGCTCGATTCGGCGTCGGGAGAGAAGCTTCCCCCGCTCGATATTCGCGATGATTCCCGCGACCGGAAGGAACCCTGGAGCTCTCGGTATGCACAGCAGGCTGAGCCCCCCGTTGTGCTCGAACCTGGCGAACAAGTCGTCGTGTCTCCAGTCACTGGAACGGTGGTCTCCCTCGAGGAGACTCCTGGCGAGCTTGGGCTCATTGAAGCAATGAAGATGCATCACGCCATCTCCTCGCCGCCCTATGACGCCGCACGGGCTCTTGTCGAGGTCGGCGATCAGGTAGCCAGCGGCCAGGCGGTGTTCGCAATCGTTCCTGCGGAGAAGGAGCATCTCCCCCAAACGAACCAGACAAGTACACCCCATCCGGGCATCACAGAGGTGCTCGAGCGCCATGCGAAGGCCATCGACGACGCGCGCCCTGAGGCCATTGCAGCCGTCCACGCGCGGGGTCGCCGCACAGCCCGAGAGAATCTTGGCGATCTCCTCCTTCCCGGATCGTTCGTTGAGTACGGGCCCTTGGCAATCGCGGCCCAGACCGCACGTCGAGAGGTCTCAGAGCTCATCAAGAACACGAGTGGCGACGGAATCGTCGGGGGCATTGGCCACGTCAAGACGCCGGTGGGCTCGCGTCAAGCGGTCGTGATGAGCTACGACTACATGGTTATGGCAGGCACACAGGGTGCCCGGGGCCACGCCAAGACTGATCGACTCCTGCAAGTTGCCGCAGCCAAACGGCTCCCCGTGATTCTGTTTGCAGAGGGCGGCGGAGGGCGCCCCGGTGACACCGACATTGCGCCAGGATCGCATCTTGGCGTGCAGACTTTCGCCGCATTCGCTTCGCTCAAGGGAAAAGTCCCCATCGTGACGATCGTCTCTGGCCGGTGCTTCGCTGGGAATGCCGCACTTGCCGGTCTGGGCGACCTCATTATCGCCACTGAGGACGCAAACATCGGGATGGGTGGGCCCGCAATGATTGCAGGCGGAGGGCTTGGCGAATGGTCCGCCGAGGACATTGGACCTGCCTCGCAGCACGCGCGCACCGGAGCAATAGATCTCTTAGTCCCGGACGACGCTGCTGCTGTTCAAGCTGCGCAATCGTTTCTGGCGTACTTTGGCGATCGAAGCGATTCATTCTCCGAACCTGATCCAACCGCTGCTGCCTTAGCTGTGCCTCACGATAGGCTCCGCGCCTTCAGTATGCGTGCAACCATTGAAAGCGTCGTTGACATCGGCTCCTTCTTTGAGGTTCGCGAAATTGCTGCGCCTGGCGCAATTACAGCTCTTGCGAGAGTCGAGGGACGTGCCGTTGCGATTATCGCAAACAACAATCAGCACCTGGGTGGCGCGATTGACGTCGAGGCAGCGCGTTCGTTTGTCGAGCATCTGACCTTTGCCGAAGCGCACGGCATTCCTGTCGTGTCATTCATCGATACACCGGGCTTCATGGTGGGACCTGCGGCGGAGGAAGAGCCAGGAGTGAAGGTATTTGGTGGATTGTTCGCTGCCGGGGCGCGGCTTAGTGTGCCAGTAGGGGTGATCATCATTCGAAAGAGTTATGGCCTTGGAGCTATGGCCATGGCGACGGGATCCCTTCGCGAGAGCCAATTCACGGTGGCCTGGCCGAGCGGAGAGCTTGGGGCGATGGGTCTCGAAGGCGCAGTCAGGCTGGGATACGCCAAAGAACTCGCCACGGCTTCGAGCTCGCAGGATCGCGACAGGCGCTTCTCAGAGCTATTGGCAGATCTCTACGAGGAGGGACGCGCGTTGAGTGCTGCAATGGTCTTCGACATCGACGACGTCATCGACCCTGGCGACACCAGGCGATGGATTGCAACGCTCTAGGAGCTGCGAGACGTCATTCCCCGACGAGCCTTCCCCAGTCGAATATGCACGACTGTTGAGGGCCCGGGCGTGTCGAATGCACAGTTTGTGCATTGAACTGCTGCGGGGTTCCTCTCGGGCACTTCAGAAGAAGTTTTGGAAAATGACCGCTGAAATCCACGCTTCGGCGTGTCGCGTAGATCGGGGAAACCAGACAAAACTCGGGCCCTCTCACACAACAAGAAATGCCCCGCCGTAAGGCGAGGCATTTCTTGTATCTGTTGTGGATCCTGGGAGAATCGAACTCCCGACATCCTGCTTGCAAAGCAGGCACTCTACCAACTGAGTTAAGGACCCGTTGTGAATAACACTACCGGTTTTCGCCGATTTTGTGAAATTCAGTGGGGCTACCAGGACTTGAACCTGGGACCTCTTCATTATCAGTGAAGCGCTCTAACCACCTGAGCTATAGCCCCTTGACCAAGAGACAACATTACCGGTTCCGGACGAGAATGCGAAATCGAGTTGCCTCTTTTGGCCTAATTGCTCGAAAAACCGAGCTGGAATCCGCCGAGAACACGCACGAGCAGGTTGTACACGAGCGATCCGATGGCTCCAAGCGCCGTACCGACGATCGTGTTGAGCACGCCTACGACGACAGAGAAGAACGCGACCTGCGGGAAACCGATGAAGTTCATCAAACTGTTCTCTTCGCCAACGATGTCCATGAAGAGCGCATCAATGCGCCCGAAGACTCCGGTCGTCTGCAGCACAACGTAGACCAGAATTGCAGTCACGATCCCGACAATGGCAAGACAAATGGATACGAGGAAGGAGAACTTCACTGCCGACCAGAAGTCGACGTAGACGAGCTTCAGGCGAACCTGCTTCGCGGGTGCTTTCTTGCGAGTCTTCTTCGCAAGCCGGTCTGCGACTGTGTTACTCATTCACGTCTTCCTTCTCTACGGAGTTCTCCGCGTCGGACTCCTCCGAGTCCCCATCGTCGATACCGCGTTCGGCGTTTCGGGCGATCCCAATAATACGATCCCCTTCTGGGAAGCGAGCGAACACCACTCCCATGGTGTTGCGTCCCTTCGCCGGCACCTCTGCGACGCCGGATCGAACAACCTTACCGCTCGCCAGTACGACGAGCACTTCGTCGCCTTCGTCCACGATGAAGCCGCCCGCAAGATCTCCACGCGTCTCGTCAAGCTTCGCGACCTTAATGCCGTAACCGCCGCGCTGCTGGACCCTGTATTCGCTGACTGCTGTGCGCTTCGCGTAGCCGCCCTCGGTGACGACGAAGACGTAGCCCTCGTCGTCGCTGAGTCGAGATGCTGCAAGCAGTGCGTCCCCGTCACGGAAGTTCATGCCTCGTACGCCGCTCGTCGACCGACCCATTGGGCGAAGTGCCTGATCAGTTGCGGTAAATCGCACCGACATGCCCTGTCGTGAGATCAGCAGAATGTCGTCATCTGCACCCGCGATGAGAGCCTGGACGAGCTCGTCCCCTTCACGGAGCTTGATCGCGATGATGCCGCCAGTACGGTTTGTGTCGTACTCGGTAAGCGGTGTCTTCTTGACAAGACCATCGCGTGTCGCGAGCAGCAGGTAGCTCGCGTCGTCATACTGCCGCAGGTCGAGGATTTGTGTGACCTGCTCGTCGGGAGCGAGGGCCAACAGGTTCGCAAGGTGCTGGCCCTTCGCGTCACGGCCACCCTCTGCAACCTCGTACGCCTTCGCGCGATAGACCCGGCCGGTGTTCGTGAAGAACAGTAGCCAGTGATGGGTTGTCGTGACAAAGAAGTGTTCGACGATGTCGTCAGCGCGCAGCTGTGCGCCGCGGACGCCCTTGCCGCCGCGGTGTTGCGACCTGTAGTTGTCGATTCGCGTTCGTTTGACGTATCCGCCGCGAGTGACGGTAATGACCATCTCTTCTTCGGGAATGAGGTCTTCCATCGACATGTCACCGTCGTAACCGTGCAGAATCGTCGTTCGGCGGTCATCACCGTACCGAGTCACGAGCTCGTCGAGCTCCTCAACGATAATTCCACGCTGCTGCTCAGGCGATGCGAGGATGCCCTCGTACTCCTTGATCTGAGCTTCGAGCTTGGCGGCGAGGTCGAGAATCTTTTGTCGTTCAAGCGCTGCCAGTCGGCGGAGCTGCATCGCGAGGATCGCGTCGGCCTGAATCTGGTCGACACCGAGCAGGCTCATGAGCCCCTCCCGCGCGTCATCAACCGTCGAAGAACGCCTGATCAGAGCGATAACTTCGTCGAGCGCGTCGAGTGCCTTGAGGTAGCCGCGCTGAATGTGAGCTTCAGCCTCGGCCTTCTGCAGACGGAACTGGGTGCGCCGAACGATGATCTCAATCTGGTGCTTCACCCAGTAGGTGATGAAGCCATCGATGGCGAGAGTTCGAGGGACACCGTCCACAATGGCAAGCATGTTCGCGCCAAAGTTCTCTTGCAACTGCGTGTGCTTGTAGAGATTGTTCAGCACAACCTTCGGGATCGCGTCACGCTTCATCACGATGACAAGACGCTGGCCGGTGCGGCCACTTGTCTCATCACGAATGTCTGCGATGCCCTGGACTTTGCCTTCCTTCACAAGGTCGGCAATCTTCACGGCAAGGTTGTCTGGGTTGACCTGATACGGCAACTCAGTCACAACGAGGCATGTGCGCCCCTGGATTTCCTCGATGTTCACAACCGCGCGCATCTTGATGGAGCCGCGCCCCGTGCGATAGGCGTCGCGGATGCCGCTGGTTCCAAGAATCTGCGCGCCAGTTGGGAAGTCGGGGCCGCTGATGCGCTCCATGAGCGCCTCAAACAGCTCTTCACGAGTCGCCTCGGGGTGCTCGAGATGCCACTTTGCCCCCGCTGCAACCTCTCGAAGGTTGTGCGGGGGAATATTTGTCGCCATGCCGACTGCAATACCGACAGAGCCGTTCACGAGCAGGTTTGGAAAACGCGCTGTGAGCACCGTCGGCTCTTGCGTGCGGCCGTCGTAGTTGTCCTGGAAATTGACTGTATCTTCGTCAATATCCCGCACCATCTCCATGGCAAGTGGAGACATTTTGGTCTCGGTGTAACGGTGCGCAGCTGCACCATCGTTGCCCGGCGAACCAAAGTTGCCCTGACCAAGCGCGAGCGGGTATCGCAGCGACCACGGTTGCACGAGGCGAACGAGTGAGTCGTATACTGCCGTGTCACCGTGCGGGTGGAACTGGCCCATGACGTCACCGATGACACGGGTGCACTTCGAGAATGCCTTGTCTGGGCGGTATCCACCGTCGTACATCGTGTAAATCACACGGCGGTGCACGGGCTTGAGCCCGTCACGCACGTCTGGCAGGGCCCGCCCGACGATAACGCTCATCGCATAATCGAGGTACGAGCGCTGCATCTCGACGTTGAGTTCCACCTGGTCGATGCGACCGTGATTCGGCTCGACCTGTGGCTCGGCCTGGGCCTCGTCGGCCACGTCTTCTGGTGTGGTGTTTTCAGATGTCAAGGAAGCGCACATCCTTCGCGTTCTGCTGAATAAAGCTGCGGCGTGCCTCTACGTCTTCACCCATCAGCGTGGAGAAGACCTCATCAGCAATAGCCGCATCGTCCATGGTGACCTGCAGTAGCGTGCGGGTCTCCGGGTTCATCGTGGTATCCCACAACTCTTCGTGGTTCATCTCGCCAAGGCCCTTGTATCGCTGGACACCGCTCTCCTTCTGGAGGCGGCGGCCAGCGGCCGCGCCAGCCTCGAGCCGTTCGTCGCGCTCGGCGTCGCTGTAGACGTACTCATGTTCTGCGTTCGTCCATTTGATGCGGTAGAGCGGAGGCTGAGCGAGGAAGACATAGCCGAGGTCGATGAGCGGGCGCATGTACCTGAAGAGGAGAGTGAGGAGGAGCGTCGTGATGTGCTGGCCGTCGACGTCAGCGTCGGCCATCAGGACGATCTTGTGGTACCTGACTTTCTCAGGATCAAACTCCTCGGCGATGCCCGCACCGAAGGCAGTAATCATCGCTTGTACCTCGGCGTTCCCAAGCGCACGGTCAAGACGGGCCTTCTCGACGTTCAGGATCTTGCCTCTGAGCGGGAGAATTGCCTGTGTCTCTGGGTTTCGGCCGGTCTTGGCCGAGCCACCGGCGGAGTCGCCCTCCACAATAAAGATCTCGGAGACAGTGGGGTCCTTGCTCGTGCAATCTGAGAGCTTGCCTGGCATTCCACCTGACTCAAGCAGGCCCTTTCGACGGGCTGTCTCGCGCGCCTTTCGCGCTGCAAGGCGGGCGGAGGCGGCCTGAATGGACTTACGGATAATGTCTTTCGCAGGGCCTGGGTTGCGTTCGAACCAGTCTCCGAGCTGATCGCCGACGACCTTCTGGACGAACGCCTTGGCTTCGGTGTTTCCGAGCTTGGTTTTTGTCTGCCCCTCAAACTGGGGCTCGCCAAGCTTCACCGAGACCACCGCGGTGAGTCCCTCTCGAACATCCTCCCCCGACAGATTGTCATCCTTCTCCCGAAGGATGTTCTTCTCTCGAGCGTATCGATTCACAAGCGTTGTGAGCGCCGCCCTGAATCCTTCTTCGTGAGTGCCACCCTCGTGAGTGTTAATCGTGTTGGCGTAGGTGTGGACGCTCTCGGAGTAGGAAGTCGTCCACTGCATCGCGACCTCAGCAGAGATCTTGCGCTCCGGATCCTCAAGTTCAAACGAAATAATTTCTTCGTTCACAAGCTCGGCACGTTTGGCTGTGTTGAGGTGCTGCACGTAATCTTCGATGCCACGTTCATACATGAACTCGTCAGAAGGTGCCTTGGGCTCAACGAGCTCGCCGCTTTCGTTCTCGACGGGTTCCTGTGGCCGCTCATCTGTGAGCGTGATCTTCAGGCCCTTGTTCAGGAAGGCCATTTGCTGGAACCGGGTCCGAAGCGTCTGGTAGTCGAACTCAATGGTCTCGAAAATCTCAGCGCTCGGCCAGAACGAGATCGACGTGCCCGTCTGCTCTGTAGGTTCTCCCTGCGCGAGAGGCGCGTCTGGGACCGAATTGGTGAAGGACATGTTCCACGTGAAACCTTGTCGCATAACCGAGACGTCAAATCGTGTGGAGAGCGCGTTCACAACTGACGAGCCAACGCCGTGAAGTCCACCGGAGACCGCGTAGCCCCCGCCGCCAAACTTTCCGCCCGCGTGGAGTACCGTAAGTACAACCTCCACAGTCGATCGTCCCTCAGTGGGGTGCATGTCGACGGGGATACCGCGACCGTTATCAACAACACGCACTCCCCCGTCTTTCAGGATCGTGACGTTGATCGTATCGCAATGCCCAGCCAGCGCCTCATCCACTGAGTTGTCTACGATCTCGTAGACAAGGTGATGAAGGCCACGTGGACCGGTCGAGCCGATATACATACCGGGCCGCTTGCGGACGGCTTCGAGTCCCTCAAGGACCTGGATCTCTCCAGCGCCGTATTCTTCAGCCGCAGTTTGTTCTAAAGTCATTTTCTAATGCACACTCTCCCGGATAACCACGGGCCATTTTTGGCCTGAGGCACACTTCACCCCAACTCTATCAAGAATCGCCCCGCAAAACGGCTTTCTGGGGCGTCTGGTGGCCGTTTTTTTGGAAGGATCGTCCCCGAAAAAACTCAACACTCGTCGGAATGGCGTTGAATGCGCTATCCGTACGTGTCGCGCGGCCCTCGCCCTGGTACAACACGTGGTCCGTGACGCCACGATGGCGCCCCGGGAGCCTTGAATCGAAGATCACGAATATCTGAATCCGGATACTCGGTGAGTAGTCGAGTGAGCATCTCGGCTCGAAGTCTGCGAAGTTCCGTCGCCCACGTCGTCGAATCGCACTGGATCTCGAGCACTCCATCGCGGATGCCAGTTACCGTCGTGTGCTCAGCTGTGGCAATGCCGACGAATGTCGGCCATTCTTCAATGATTCGGGCCTGTTCAAGCTCGCTTGACCAGCCCATGTCTACTACAACAGACTCAAGCACAAGGCTAAGAGACCGCGGGTCTCGGCCGCTGCCGAACGGCCGGGAGAGTGGATCGTCTCCTGCTCTTCTCGGGCGCTTGCGTTGAATCTTCCCGCGCCACACGCTCTTTGCCCGCAGATATGCGGAGGTCGAGAACGAATCGATTGGGCTACTCAACGGCATCTCGCTCGAGAAGCGTACCTGCAGATACCTCAATGCGGTGCCATGGAAGCCCCTCGGGCACATCCCCCTCGACTGCTGCTGTTACGACGACTTGCTCGAAGTCACCAACGACGGCCATCAGTCGCTGACGCCGGCCTCTGTCGAGTTCAGCAAAGACATCGTCGAGGATAATCACTGGGTCGCCGGCCGGTGACTCTGCTCGAATCACTGTGGCAAGGGCGATCTTCAAGGAGAGCGCGAACGACCAAGACTCTCCGTGGCTCGCGTAACCACGGACAGGCAGTGCGTTCAGGGCCAACACCATGTCATCTCGATGAGGCCCGACGAGAGTCACACCCCGCTCAATCTCCCGCGACCGAACGGCACTCAGTGCGCTGCGAAAATCCGACGCGAGTGTTTCACGTGAAACCTGATCGCCGGTGGCTAGTCCCGTCGTTCCACGTGAAACATCATCTACGCTGTCGTAGACGGACTCGCTCAGAGCTAAGCCCGGCGCATGATCCGCGTCAACGAGGTTTGAGTAGGCGTCAATGAGTGGTTGACGCAGGTCGGCAACGAGCTCACGTCGCGCAAGCATGATCTTTACCCCGTGCTCAATCAGCTGCTCGTCCCAGACTTCAAGCGTCGCTTGCAGTGCCGCGGTCCCCCGCGACGCGGATCGCGCTGATTTGAGGAGTGATGTTCGCTGCCGAACCACACGCTCGTAGTCAGCAATCACCCCTGCGGCAACGGGCAAGCGCGCGATGAGCGCGTCGTCCATGAAGCGTCGTCTCACCGCGGGCTCACCTCGAACAATGCTGAGGTCTTCAGGCGCAAACATAATCGACGTGAACCACCGCGTTAACACACGCGAGCGCACCATGTTGCCGTTTACCTGGGCACGATTCGCTCCAACCCGGTTGAGCTGTGTTTCAAGCAGCACATCCCGGTCGCCAGCCACGACCCTCATCCGCAAGATTGCGGCCGGCCTTTCGGCACGAATCATCGCAGAGTCAGTAGAGACGCGATGCGATCTCAGCGTCGCAAAGTAAGAAATTGCCTCGACGAGGTTTGTCTTCCCCTGGCCGTTCTTACCAATGATGAGGTTCGGGCCCTCATGCAGTGTCAGCTCGGCAGCCGCGTAATTCCGAAAGTCGCCGAGTGAAAGGTGAGCGACCCTCATTGTCTAGCGGAGCAGTAGGTTCGGCTGCAGCAGATACCGGAAACTAGCATCGTCGGCTTCGTCCTTGCTGCGCTGGCTCGTGATGAGCACCGGCCCGGGCTTGCCAGGGTTATCGGTTCGCGTGAATGCGATCCGTGCGAACTCCGAATGAGTCGAACGAAGTCCGTCAAGCAAGAACTGAGGCTTGAGGGAGACGATCATCTCGTCACCCTGCAGGTGGACGTCAACACTTTCAACTGCCTGAGCTGACTCAGTGCCGGCTGCCTCAAGCATCACCGCGCCTTCAGCAAAGGAAAAGCGAAGCGCTGCTTCGCGTTCGAGGACCAGACCAACACGACCAACGGCTTCAATGAGCTCGGCGGTATTTACGACTGCGTAGTTATCGACGTTCTCAGGGAACAAGCGCCCAACCGGCGGGTAGTTACCCTTAATGAGCAGCGACGTAACCGTCTTGCTTCCGCCAGTGAAAGCGATGAGTTCGCGCTCGCCATCTTTGACGATCGTGATTCGCACTTCGCCGTCGTTTGAGAAAGTCTTGCCGACCTCCGTGACAATCTTCGACGGAACCAAAGCGCTGAGATGCTCGCCTGCACCGCGATCTTCCCAGTCGAGGCCACGAGTTGCAACACGGTAGCGATCAGTTGCGGTGAGCGTGAGTGAGTTTTCAGAAACTTCGAACTGGACACCCGTAATGACGGGCGTTACGTCGTCCTTTGAGGCCGCAAGAGACACCTGCGCCACTGCGTCAGCAAAGTCCTGCGCTGGAACTGCGCCTGAGACTGAATCAACGACAGGAACCTGCGGATACTCTTCGACAGGCATAGCCGGAAGACTGAAGGATGCACTTCCGCAGCGTACTTCTACACGGCTTTCAAGAAGGGAAACTTGAACGTCGGCGTGCGGCAGTCGTTGCGCGATTTCACCAAGAAGGCGACCAGAGACAAGTGCCCTACCTGCCTCAGCGACATCGGCGACAACACCCGTGCGGGCCGACACTTCGTAATCGAAAGACGAAATAGTGAGCTCAGCGTCCTCGGCGTGAAGAAGCACTCCACTCAGCAGCGGCTGTGTCGGGCGCTGAGGAAGCAACTTCACCGCGAACGACACTGCGTCGCTGAACACGTCACGGTTGACGGTGAATCGCATGTGTTTTCCCTTCATAGGCGCACGGGGCGCCAGCCCCACAATCTTTGCACACCTTGGTGTTTGGTGAAACCGGCCGGTGCGAAGCGGAGCGTGATTGAGTCGCTTACAAGAATTAGAAAACTTGTAATAGTAATAAGGGCTGTGGAAACTGTGGATAACTTGGTCGTTCCCTTGTCCTGCCTTGGAACTACACCCATGTGACTTGTTTGCAAGGGGTGGATAGCCGCAGATCCGCATGAAGACGGCAAACTCACAAAAATCCTGTAATTCACAGCCGAACCCGAACCCTCCACATTTTTGCGAAGTTATCCACAGTTATCCACAGGGGGCCTGTGGGTTGTGGAGTGTCACCGCCCGTTCTGCCTTACTCTCGTGGTGAGTTCAGACACCTGGTTGTACACGGAGCGCCGCTCGGTAATGAGCTGGGCAATCTTCTTGTGGGCATACATCACCGTTGTGTGATCACGTCCACCGAAGAGCTGGCCAATCTTCGGAAGTGACAGCTGGGTCAGCTCGCGGCAGAGATACATTGCGATCTGCCTGGCCAACGCAATCTGCTGAGCGCGTGACGGGCCATAGAGCTCGTCGACTGAAAGATCGAAGTACTCGGCGGTTCGGCTAATGATGTCTGTGGGCTGCACCTCGTTGTCGCTATCGATCGAGATGAGGTCTTTCAAGACTGTTTTCACCAGGGGCATGTCGATGCGCTGCCGGTTGAGGTTGGCATACGCCGTCACGCGAATGAGGGTTCCCTCGAGCTCACGAATGTTTGACGAGAATTTCGAGGCGATGAACTCGAGAATTGCGTCATCGACGTCAAGGTGCTCGCGCTGAGCCTTCTTGCGGAGAATTGCGATTCGCGTTTCGAGGTCGGGCGCCTGGATGTCAGTCAACAACCCCCACTCAAAACGAGACGTGATCCGCTCCTCGAAGCCTCGCAGCTGCTTCGGTTGCACGTCGCTCGTGATGACCACCTGCTTGTTATGGCTGTGCAACGTGTTGAAAGTATGGAAAAACGCTTCTTGTGTCTCCGCTTTACCCTCAAGGAACTGAATATCGTCGACGAGCAAGACATCGACGTTGCGATAGCGATCTTGGAACTGGGCACCCTGGTTGTTCGCGATCGAATTGATGAAATCGTTGGTGAAGTCCTCAGAACTCACGTAACGAACTCGGATCTCAGGGAACAGCTCTCGGGAGTAATGGCCGATAGCGTGAAGCAAGTGAGTCTTGCCAAGCCCTGAGTCGCCATAAATGAACAGTGGATTGTATGACTGAGCCGGAGATTCAGATACCGCCAGCGCTGCCGCATGCGCAAGCCTGTTGGACTGGCCGATCACGAACGAATCAAAGTCGTACTTCTCGTTCAGGTGCGGATCCTCATATGGAACTGCCGCGGCGTGCCTGCTTCGCGGCTCCTGAATTGGTCGGTCGACGCGTACCTGGGCCGGCGGCGAAACAAACTCGCTCCGCTCAAACGCCTCCGGCTCGGGGGCCGGCACCGCGTCTTCATCAACAATCACAACGAAATTGTCGATACTCTCTGCCGTCGTGAGGCCGGCGAGAGCGCCCATGATCGGCGGGCGAAGGCGGCCGTCTAGCAGCTTCAAGGTGAAATCAGTTTGGACCGCAAGGTAGAGCGTGCCCGCTGCAACACCCCGCGGAGTGGCGAGCAACAACTGTGCCCCATAGACGGGTCCAACGGAGAGATCAGCGTTTACATGACGCTTAATCTCTTCCCAGAGTTCGGTGAGTTCTTCGTCAGACAT